>NZ_JBWKIS010000009.1:0-301837 GCF_056432625.1 Streptomyces sp. NPDC045026 | reverse complement strand
CTCCACACCTACAACCACCACCGATGCCACACCGCACTCGCAGGCAAGCCCCCCATCAGCCGCGCAAACAACGCTTCAGGGCAATACACCTAGTGAGGATCCGGATCGGGAACGCGCGTGAACTCCCTTACTGCTGAAGCCAGTTCGGCCGGGCGGTCCAGGGGGATGAGGGTGTAGCTGTCCCCGATCTCGACCAGCTGTCCGTGCGGGAACAGTTCGGCGAGGCGCCGGCCATGGGCGGGCGGCATCACGCGGTCCTCGCGCGCCCAGACGACGAGGGCGGGGCGGTCGAATCCCGGCAGGCCCTCCGCCGCCCTGAGCAGGACGCGCCGGTCGGCGAAGACCGCGCGCAGCATCCGTACGGCATCGCGGCGGATCTCCGGCCGCGCGATGACCGGCCTCATCCACCGGCCTGTCGTAGCGCCACCCCGCTTGGTCAGCCACCCGAACGCGACAGGCAGCCGCCGCACGGCGCCGAGCCGCATCTGCTGCATGAACAGCCCGAACATCCGCGGCGACAGCTTCCCCGCGAGAGCGAGTGTCCTGCCGGTCAGCCCGGGTGGCAGGTTGTCGAATGCCTCGCACGAGACGAGCACCACGCGGCCCACACGGTCGGCGGCACCTTCGGAGATGACCAGTTGGACGAGCGCTCCGCCGGTGTCGTTGCCGACGAGAGTGACGTCGCGCAGGTCGAGACGGTCGAGGAACTCGACCACGAGCCGGGCGACCCCGGGCAGCGACAGGTCGGCGTCGTCGCGCACCGCGCGGCGATGCGCGCCCAGGGGCAGAGTCGGCGCCACGCACCGGTGTTCGCGGGCCAGTTCCGCGATCGGCCCGTCCCAGAGCGAGGTGTCCATCATCAAGCCGTGCAGGAAGACGACGGTGGGACCCGCGGTGCCCGTTTCCTCGTACTCGATGGTCCCTGCGGACAGCTCGATCTCCTCCTTCATGACCGGCTCCGAGTCGCGGGATCAGCGGTCGCAGGGTCGGCAGCCGCGAGATCAGCAGTTACAGGATCAGTAATCGCGAGATCAGCAGTCACGAGATCGGCGGTCGCGGCGGCAGCGTGGCCGGCGGGCGCTTCGTCGAGCAAGTGGCGCCGCAGAAAAGCGAGTTCGGCCTCGACGGCTGGTTCGTGCGCCTCCATGAAGGGCGCGTAGTGGCCCCCTGGCAGGTGAACCACCTCGGCCTGCGGTGCTCGTCGTGCCGCGTCGACGGCCGGCCCCGGCAGGGCGGACCGGTCCTGGTCGCACACGACGACCAGCAGCGGACACCGCGCCTTGGACGCCTGGCGGCCCGGCCGGTAGAGGCTGAGGCTCAGCGCCGAGCGGGCGGCGACCTCCTGCTGCCACTCCGGGTAACGGTTGCCGGGGTTGAGCGCCCGGTCCCCGTCGTTGCCGTCGGGCGTGGTGAGCATCCCCACCGTCCCGGGCGGACCGGCGAGCGCCATCAGCAAGGGCTTACGGCCGAACAGACCACCGGCAGCGTCGATCAGGCCCCTGACGGTGAGCCGCAGCATGCCCCACGGCGTCTGATACGCCATCGCCTTGCGCGACGCCGCGGGGCCGTCGGCCAGCGGCGTCTGCGCGATCGCCGCCGCCAACTGCGGTGCGCGCGCCGCGACTTCGAAGAGGTGACCACCCGATGCCGAGAACCCCCAGGCCGCGACCCGGGTGGGGGCGACCTCCGGCAGGGCCGCGGCGCACGCGATCGCGGCCCGCCAGTCGGCGAGTTGCTCCTTGATGTTCAGGATCTGGCGCGGCGTGCCCCCGCTTTCGCCGAGGCGCCGGTAGTCGAAGGCCAGGACGCTGAACCCGGCGGCGTGGAAGCGCGCGGCGAAGGGGTCGGTGCCCGGCTCCTTGGTCACCCCGCCGCCCGCCGCCATGACCACACACGCGCCGTTGGTCCCCGGGTAGTGCCACGCAGCACAGTCGGTGCCGCCGCTGGGGAAACGGACTTTCTCCCGCTCCATGGACATCCGCATGACCGGCCTCCGAGTGGACCCACGTGGATCCGAGTGGATGAGAAGCACCCTCACAAAAAAGTGAACCACGTGGTTCGCAAACTGTCCACGGGCTCCGCCACGGGGCCGGTCATGGGGTTCCGGCCACGGGGGGCCGGCCATGAGGTCTGACCACAGGCTCCGGGCACGGGGTCCGGCCAGGTCGGGTCGCCGCCGGGGCGCCGCGGTTACTCCCCCGCGGCCTCCTCCCGCTCCAGCGCGCGGGCCAGCGCCTCGAACCCGGCGGCGACACCCTCGGCGTCACCGCTGGTGCGCGCGTCCACCAGAAAGCCCCGGAGCGTGGCGAGGACCATCTCGGCGACCTCGAGTTTGCGGCGGTCGGACCACTGGTCGGGGCACACGGACAGCAGTGTGGGCAGATACTGCTGCGACGCCTCACGGCCCAGCGCCGCGTGGCGGTCGGGGTCGTACATCGCCAGCCCGATGGCCTGGTCGAGCACGCGCGCCTCCTCCCCCACGAGGATCGGCCAGACCGCGCGCACCCAGTCCGCGAGCGTCCTGCGGTCGTGGCCCTCGGTGGCGGCGGCCAGCGCCTTCGCGATGCGCCGCTCACGCAGCTGGACGATCGCCTGCGTGAGCAGGTCGTCGGCCCCGTCGAAGTGGTACAGGAGCACCTTGTGCGTGGTGCCGGCCGCTCGCGCCGCTCGCCGGAGCGAGAAGTCCACGAGTCCGTTGACCTCGAGGTCGCCGGTGACCAGGCCGAGGAGTTCCCGCCGCCGGGCCTCGCCGCGCGGCGACCCGGCCGACCGCCGGTAGCCCGCCCGTCCCGGTGGGCCGTCCTCGGCAGGGGTGTTCACATCGGCGGCTTCCATGACCGGTCCTCCTCGCGCGCAGCGAACGCTCGGGCAGACCCTAGCCCGCGGGACCGGACCATGATCAAGCCGAACCGGAGGCGCCCGTGGCGCCGCACGTCCCAGAGCCGCACGTCCCAGAGCCGCACGTCTCACACGCCGTACGTCCCACGCGGGTCCGCGGTCAGCGAGGGAGCGCCGCCACGGGGCGCGGGCGCCGCAGCAGCCACGCCCAGAAGCCGCGGCGGGGCGGCCTGGGCGGCCGTATGGTCAGGCTGCCGCTGCGCACCTCACCCGTCATCTGGATGCGCAGCCTGACCGGTGTCGCGGGCTCGGGCCGCGCCTGATGGCGCACGCTGCCGCCGCGTACGGCCACGTCGTCGACGTCGGCGACGACGTCCGGCGGCACGAGCAGCGTCACCGAACCGCTGCGCACCGCGACCTCGATCTCCAGGGTGGGCGCCGCGATGACGGCCTGGGTGAAGTCGAGAACGACGGAACCGCTCCTCGACTCGATCGCCAGACGCCTCGGGACCACCCAGCCGCCGTCCCGCCTCGCGCTCGCGCTGTCGACGACGATCCGCGACATGTCCTTCGGGGTGGCGGCCGCCACGCCCGCGGCCCACGCGGGACCGGCGTCCGGCAGGTCGGCGAGCAGGGCCGCCAGCTCACCGTGGGTACGGGCCGTCAGGGCGACCCCGAGCCGTTCGTCCAGCTCGTCCGCGGTCAGCCTGCCGTCACCGGCGGCGACGGTCAGCCGCTCCACGACCTGGTCGCGCTCCTCGTGCGACGCACGCAGTTCGCGGCGGTCTGGCAGCATTTCACCGGGCATGGACGCACTCTAGTGGCGTGGCCGCCACCAGCGGAACCGGCCCGTGCGGCCACCCGCGACCGGCCCGCCCCCGTCAGGAGTCCAGTACCACCGCGACGCCCTCGATCTCCACGAGCTGGTCGTGGTACCCGAGCACCGTGACCCCCATCAACGTGCTGGGTACGTCGTGGTCGCCGAACGCGTCGCGCACCACCTCCCACGCGGTCACCAGGTCCTCCTGGCGCGTGGACGCGACGAGGACCCGGGTACTGATGACGTCGCCCAGCGTGGCACCGGACTCGGCGAGCGCCGTCCGCATGTTCTCCACCGCCTTGGCCGCCTGTCCGGCGTAATCGCCGACGGCCGCCGTCGAACCGTCCTCGTTCAGGGGACAGGCCCCCGCGAGGAAGATCAGCCGCGCTTCGGCGGGCGCCGTGGCCGCGTAGGCGTACTCGGCGACGTCGGACAGCGAGGACGAGCGGATCAGCGACACTGCGCGGGGCACGTGGATTCCCTTCGAAGCGGGCACGACGGGCGGCCATCCTCGCAAGGAACTCGGGCGGGCGCCCCGGATTTTCCCGGCGTGGGCTCGCGCGGAAGGCGAAGAGCCGCCGTCATCCTCGCACCAGGTGAAGAATGGACGAGAGGGGGAAGCCACTCTCAGGACGGAGCGGGGCGCCGTGGGGACGAGCGAGCACAGCGATGCCACCGAGCAGCGCTTCGACGTGGCGGACGCCGCGCCGGTGCTGCTCGACGCACACGGGATGGTGTCCGGCTGGTCCGGCGGAGGCGGGCAGCTGCTGGGGTACGCGGCCGCAGAGGTCGTGGGCCGGAAGCTGGCCGAACTGCTGCTGCCCGCGGACGCGGCCCGGATTCCCGCGATCGGCGAGCAGTGCAAGAGGGACGGGGGCTGGTCCGGGATCCTGACGGCGAGGCACCGCGACGGACACCCGGTCGCCCTGATGGTGCGCATCGACGCGGCGCAGCACAGTCAGGGGTCCGAGCGCTGGATCATGCTCCTGACGGACCTGGCGGGGGCACAGGGATGGGCCATGAGCCGCTCCGTCCTCGAGCAGATGGCCACGCGCTCTCCCCTGGGGATCGCCATCGTGGACACGGACCTGCGGTACGTGTGGTCGAACGCCGCGCTGGCGCAGTTCGGCGGCGGCCCGGCGCAGGAACGTGTCGGACGCAGGCTGGCGGACATCCAGCCCGGGCTCGACTCCGAGCGGCTCGAAGCGATGATGCGCCAGGTACTGGAGACGGGCGAAACGGTCGTCGGATACGAGCAGGTGGGCCGCGTGCAGTCGGCCCCGCACCGTCAGTGCTGCCACGCCATGTCGTTCACGCGGCTCCACGACGACAGCGGGCACCCCCTGGGCGTGTACTACACGGCCATGGACATCACCGAGCGCTATCTGGCCCGGCAGCGGCTCGCCCTCCTGAACCGGGCCGGCGAGCACATCGGCCGGAGTCTGGACGTCATGCAGACCGCGCAGGAACTGGCCGACGTGGCGGTGCCCGGCCTCGCGGACTTCGTCGCCGTGGATCTGCTGGATTCGGTGCTCGAAGGGGCCGAGCCGACGCCGAGCGACTCGGAGGTGGTCACGCTGCGGCGCGCGGGCCACCAGTCGGTGCGGGAGGGCGTCCCCGAGACCGTCATCCGCATCGGGCAGACGGCCCGCTACCAAGCGGAATCACCTCCCGTCCGCGTCCTGACCAGCGGCGAGTCCTGGTACGAGGAGCAGGTGGATCCCCGGGCCATGGACTGGACCGCCACCGGCCTCGACCGCTCGGCGGCCTCCCTCGTGGAGCTCGGGCTGCACTCGATGATGATCGTGCCGATCCGCTCGCGCGGCATCACGATGGGCATCACCAGCTTCTTCCGGCGGGACCGCCCTGACCCGTTCGACGAGAACGATCTGGAGCTCGCGGAGGAGTTCGTCGCCCGCGCCGCGATCTGCGTGGACAACGCCCGCCGCTACACCCGCGAACGCGACGCCGCGCTGGTGCTCCAGCGGAGTCTGCTGCCCAGCCACCTGCCCGACCAGGACGCGGTGGACGTCACCGCCTGCTACCGGCCCGCGGACGAGCTGACGGGCCTCGGCGGGGACTGGTTCGACGTCATCCCGCTGTCCGGCGCCCGGGTCGCCCTCGTCGTGGGCGACGTCCCCGGCCACGGCATCGACGGCGCCGCCGCCATGGGACGGCTGCGCACCGCGGTCCAGACGCTCGCCGATCTGGACCTCCCGCCGGAGGAGGTGCTCGCCCACCTCGACGACCTCGTCATCAGAGGCGCGCGCGAGGAGGACGCTCCCAGCGCGGTCCAAGCCGTGGGCTCCAGCTGTCTGTACGTGGTGTACGACCCGGTCAGCGGCCAGTGCGCCATGGCCAGCTCCGCGCATCCCCCGCCCGCGCTCGTCACTCCGGACGGCACGGTCTCCTTCCCCGACATTCCGATCGGGCCGGCGCTCGGCACGGGCGGCCTGCCCTTCGAGGCGGCCGAGTTCTGCCTCGCGGAGGGCACCGAGCTCGCGCTGCACACCGACGGGCTGCTCGCCGTGGACCGACGGGAACCCGGCCGCGAGCCCGACCTCGACGCGGGCAGGGAACGCCTGCGCAACGTGCTGGAGTTGCGCACCCCGTCCCTGGACGGCCGCTGCGTGGCCGTCGTCGACGCACTGGTTCCGGCACGCCCGAACGACGATGTGGCCCTGCTGCTGGCCCGCACCCACCGCCTGGGCACCGGGCAGGTCGCCTCGTGGGACCTGGAGAGCGATCCGGCGGTCGTCGCCGAGGCGCGCAAGAAGGTCACCCGGCAGCTGGCCGAATGGGGCCTGGACGAACTCGCGTTCACCACGGAACTCGTCGTCAGCGAACTCGTCACCAACGCGATCCGGTACGCGTCCGGGCCGATCCGGCTGCGTCTGATCGTCGAGCGGGCGCTGATCTGCGAGGTGTCCGACGCGGGCGCCAGCGCCCCGCATCTGCGCCATCCCCGGACCACCGACGAGGGCGGGCGCGGCCTGTTCCTCGTCTCCCAGTTCTCCCAGCGCTGGGGAGCGCGCTACACCCTCGATGGGAAAATCATCTGGGCCGAGCAGTCCCTCACCGGCGAACCGGGCTCCGAGGCCGACGACCCGACCGATGGACCGACCGCTGGACCGACCGCTGACGCATCGACGCGCTGACGCATCGCCGCATTCCCTCCAGGACTAATGCAGTTGACGTGCGACGACGCCCACGGTTTCCTGCTGCGATGACTGATCTGCGTATGGAGAAGGTGCAGGGCGACGCCCTGATCGAGGACTGGCGTCACGTCCACAACCTGATCATCCCGGCCGACCCGCTGTCCCTCGACGACGTGCGTGAGCGGGTGGGGCGCAACCATCTGGCAGTCGCCTATCTCGGCGACACCCTCGTGGGCTGCACGACGGTGCGCCCGCCGACGGACGACACCGCCACGGCCACGGTGATCGCCCGCGTGCTCCCCGACCACCGCCGGCAGGGCTTCGGGGAAGTGCTCTACCGGCACGGCCTGGAGCACGCGCGCACACTGGACGCCGCAGTCATCGAGACGGTCGTCCTCGCGTCCAACGTGGCCGGGGTGCGGTTCGCGGAGAAGCACGGGTTCGTGGAAGTGGAGCGATACGTGCTGCCGGAGGACCCCGCACTGTGGTTCACGATGCGACTCGCCGAGAACGGGCTCACCTGAGGATTCGTCTATCTTGGCGCGTATGCAGTCCTACACGATCGGCCAGGCCGCCCGGCTCCTCGGCGTGAGCCCGGACACCGCGCGCCGATGGGCCGATGCGGGCAGAGTCGCCACCCATCGTGACGCGGGCGGGCGGCGCCTCATCGACGGCCGGGACCTGGCCGCCCTCTCCGTCGAGATCGCAAGGACCGACGTCGAGGACGACATCTCCTACACCTCCGCGCGCAACGCCTTCCCGGGCATCGTCACCGCCGTGAAGCTGGGTGATGTCGCGGCCCAGGTGGAGATCCAGGCGGGCCCCCACCGGCTGGTGTCGCTGCTCACCCGTGAGGCCGTGGAGGAGCTGGGACTTGAGGTCGGTGCGGAGGCCACCGCCCGCGTGAAGTCGACGAACGTGCACATCGACCGCGCCTGAACGCCTGCGGGCGGCGGCCGTCTCATCGGGCTCGGGACTCGCCCGTCGACGTGGCGCAGGAGTGCGCGCCCTCGGGAGGTCCGTGGTGCCGGTGGCGCTCTCGCCGTGTCACGCCCACGACGTGTAGCGGCCGTCCACACGGATCGCGTTGATGCCGCTGATGTGCCGCGCACCGCAGCGGTCCTGGGGCAGGACGAGCTGGGGTCCGGCCCGGTCGAGGGGCGTGTCGTCGATGGTGACGGCGAGCAGGACGGGGGCCTGCCCGAAGTCCGGGTCGATCTCCGCCCAGGACAGCAGGGCGTGATGGCCGTCGGCTCCGGTCACCGCGATCAGGAACCGCAGCCGGTCCTTGCGCCGTGCGGGGTCGAAGCCGGGTCCCGCGTCGTGCAGGACGTCGTGCAGCAGCGGGCCCGCGAAGCTGTGCTCCTGGATGCCGCTGGTGGCGCACTCGAAACTGACCCGGGTCGTGTGCTGCGGCCAGTCGAGCAGATCGGGCACCGTCAGTCGGGCCGGGCGCGCGACGTCGCCGGTCAGCGCGAGCTCTGCCACCGGACCGGCGGCCGTAAGAGATTGACGCACGGACTACCACCTCCCGATGGACCGTACCCGGGCTACAGCCTCAGCACTCTCATACAAACGCACATGCGTGCCCTATTCGCGCATGATCCAGCTCATGCGATGCGACAAGAGACTTCTCCCTCGCATCTGCGGCAGTATGATCCGTGCATGCGCACCTACCGGATCGGTGAGGCGGCCGCCTTGATGGGCGTCAGCGCCGACACCCTTCGGCGCTGGGTCGACGGCGGGAAGTTGCATGCCGAGCGTGACGAGGTGGGCCGCCGGATCATCCCCGGGCCTGACCTGGCGTCCTTCACTCGCGAGTTGCACCGCGCCGAGCGGACGAACAACGGATCCTCGGCGCGCAACCGGCTGTCCGGCATCGTCACCGAGGTGATCCTCGGGGATGTGTCGGCACAGGTGGAGATCCAGGCCGGACCCTTCCGGGTGGTGGCCATGGTCAGCCGGGAGTCGGCCGAGGAGATGGAGCTGGAACCCGGCGTGCCTGCCGTTGCCGTGATCAAATCGACCAACGTGGTCGTCGAGAGTCCTTGAAGTGTCCGCCGGACGCTTCGCGGAGAATCAGCCCGATTCTCCTCAAGAGAGCCCTAGGGAGTAACCCCGTGATGACCCGTTACACGCGCCGGACCCGCCGGACCCTGCAGGTGACCGGCATAGGCGTCGCCGCGCTGCTGGCGCTGAGCGCCTGTTCCTCCGGCTCGGACTCGTCGTCCAAGAAGGACTCCTCCGCCTCGGCGTCCAAGGACTCCTCCAAGAAGCTCACGGGCACGGTGACCGTCTTCGCGGCCGCCTCGCTCAAGGAGAGCTTCACGACCCTGGGCAAGGACTTCGAGAAGGCCCACCCAGGCACGAAGGTGACGTTCAGTTTCGGCGGCAGTGACACCCTCGCCGCCAGCATCACCGGTGGCGCGCCGGCCGACGTGTTCGCCGCCGCCAGCCCCAAGACGATGGCGATCGTGACGGACAAGAAGGACGCGTCCGGTGCCCCGTCCACGTTCGTGCGCAACCAGCTGGAGATCGCGACCCTGCCGGGCAACCCCGACAAGGTCGCCTCCCTCAAGGACCTCACCCAGTCCGACCTCAAGGTCGTGCTCTGCGACAAGACGGTGCCCTGTGGCGCCGCCGCGCAGAAGGCGCTGGACGCCAGCAAGCTGAAGCTCACCCCGGCCTCGTACGAGCAGGACGTCAAGAGCGCCCTGACGAAGGTGGAGTTGAAGGAGGCCGACGCCGCCGTCGTCTACAAGACCGACGTGAAGGCCGCGGGCAACAAGGTGGAGGGCGTGGAGTTCCCCGAGTCCGCCAAGGCCATCAACGACTACCCGATCGCTCTCCTGAAGGACGCGCCGAACGCCGAGGCGGCGAAGGAGTTCATCGCGCTCGTGCAGTCCCCCGAGGGCCAGAAGGTCCTGACGGCGGCAGGGTTCCTCAAGCCGTGACCGAGCTCGACAAGTCCAGCGCCGCGGCCGAGGTCCTCACGGGTGGCGACACCCGTGGGGCCGGGCCGCGGCGTCGGCGTCTGCGGGCCGGCACTCAATGGCGCGGCGTACCGCTGCCGCTTCTGCTGCCCGCCCTCGTCGGCCTCGCGTTCCTGCTGCTGCCCCTGATCGCCCTGCTCGTACGGGCCCCTTGGCGCAGCCTGCCGGAACAGCTGTCCAGTACGGAGGTCTGGCAGGCCCTCCAGCTGTCGCTGATCTGCGCGACGGCGGCCACGGCGGTGAGCCTGGTCCTCGGGGTGCCGCTGGCCTGGCTGCTCGCCCGCACGGAGTTCCCCGGGCGCGGTTTCGTCCGGGCCCTGGTGACGCTGCCGCTCGTACTGCCGCCGGTGGTGGGCGGTGTGGCTCTGCTGCTGGCCCTCGGCCGCAACGGTGTCGTCGGGCAGCTGCTGGACTCGTGGTTCGGGATCACGCTGCCGTTCACCACGGCGGGGGTCGTGGTCGCGGAGTCGTTCGTGGCGATGCCGTTCCTCGTCATCAGTGTGGAGGGCACGCTGCGCGCCGCCGATCCGCGGTTCGAGGAGGCCGCCGCGACGCTGGGCGCCTCCCGGTTCACGGCGTTCCGCAGGGTGACGCTGCCTCTGATCATGCCGGGCATCGCCGCGGGTGCCGTTCTTGCCTGGGCCCGCGCGCTGGGCGAGTTCGGCGCGACCATCACGTTCGCGGGCAACTTCCCCGGCCGTACGCAGACCATGCCGCTGGCCGTGTACCTGGCGCTGCAGAACGACCCGGACGCCGCGATCGCCCTCAGCCTGGTGCTGCTCGCCGTGTCGATCGCGGTCCTCGCAGGGCTGCGGGACCGCTGGATGACGGCGTCATGACCGGCCCCGCCCGCCCCCTCACGGTCCTCGCCGGACCGTCCGACCACCGGATGACGGCCTCATGACGCACATCGACCAGGTCACCGGTGGCGCCCCCGCCGACGGAACCCGCGCCGAAGGGCTGGACGCCCACCTCGTCGTCGACCGGGGCACCTTCCGCCTCGGCGTCGCACTGAACGTCGCCCCCGGAGACGTCGTCGCGCTCCTCGGGCCCAACGGCGCCGGCAAGACCACCGCCCTGCGCGCCCTGGCCGGACTCACGCCGCTCACGGGCGGCCATCTGCACCTCGACGGCGCCGCGTTGGACCGTACGGCGCCCGAGTCGCGGCCGGTCGGCGTGGTCTTCCAGGACTACCTGCTCTTCCCCCACCTGAGCGCCCTGGACAACGTCGCCTTCGGACCGCGCTGCCACGGTGTGCCCAAGGCCGAGGCGCGCGAGCAGGCCGCGAAGTGGCTGGACCGCATGGGCCTCGCCGACCACCACGGCGCCAAGCCGCGACGGCTGTCCGGCGGCCAGGCCCAGCGTGTCGCCGTGGCCCGCGCCCTGGCCACCCACCCCCGGCTGCTGCTCCTCGACGAGCCCCTCGCCGCGCTCGACGCCCGCACCCGCCTCGACGTGCGCGCCCAACTCCGCCGCCACCTGGCCGACTTCGAAGCGGTCGCCGTACTGGTCACGCATGACCCGCTCGACGCGATGGTGCTCGCCGACCGGCTCGTCGTCATAGAGCACGGCCGCGTCGTCCAGGAGGGCGCCCCCGCCGACATCGCCCGTCATCCGCGTACGGACTACATCGCCCAACTGGTCGGCCTCAACCTCTACAAGGGGCAGGCCGACGGGCGCGTGGTGCGGGTCGACTCCGGGCCGGAGATCGCGACCAGCGAGGAGCTGTCGGGACCCGCCTTCGTGGCGTTCCCGCCCATCGCCGTGACCCTGTACCGGGACCGGCCCACGGGCGCCAGCGCCCGGAATCTGTGGCGCTGCCAGGTCGCCGGGCTCGAGACGCACGGGGACCAGATCCGCGCGGACCTGACGGGTGAACTCGAGCTCGCCGCCGACCTCACCACGGTCGCCGCCGCCGAACTGAACCTGCACCCGGGGGCCCCTGTCTGGGCCGCGGTCAAGGCGACGCAGACGCACGCGTACCCGGCCTGACCGAGGCTCCGGGCCCCGGGGATCCCGAAATGAAACGGGCGCCTCCGATCTGCCAGGCGCTCACGCCCCCTCACCTCGCAGATGCGACGGGCCTCACACACACCCGCACTCCCTCCGACTACCGTGATGCCCACGCAGGCCCAAAGCCTGACATTCCATACCATTTCCGTCAGGCGTTCCGTATGAGCCTGAGCATCCGCAATCAGCTTCCCGGCAGCGTTACGGGCATCACCACGGGTGAAGCCATGGCGACGGTCAAGGTCCGCCTCGACGGCGGCCAGGACATCACCGCGGCGATCACCCTGGACGCCGTCAAGGACCTGGGCCTCGCCGAGGGATCCGCGGTCCGCGCCCTGGTCAAGTCCACGGAGGTCTCCCTCGCCACCGGCACGGTCGCGGGCCTGTCCATCCGCAACCAGCTTCCCGGAACGGTCGACGACATCGCCACGGGCGGCGCCATGGCCTCCGTCAAGGTCAGCGTCCCGGGCGGCGAACTGACGTCCGCCATCACCAAGGACGCCGTCACCGACCTGGCCCTGGCCCCCGGTACCTCCGTCGTGGCCCTGATCAAGTCGACCGAGGTCTCGCTCGCGACCGCGTGACGTCGGGAACCGATCGGTACCTGACCGAGGAGACGTGACCGCCGGAGGAAACGTGGCTACCGGAGGGAGCGTGGCTACCGGAGGAGGCGCCGCCCGGACGACCGTCACATGTTGATCATGTGTCCGGCCAGCCCGTGGACCGCCTCCTTCACGGCCTCGCCGAGCGTCGGGTGGGCGTGCACGTTGCGGGCCACCTCGTGGACGGTCAGGTCCCACTGCTGGGCCAGCGTCAACTCCGGGAGGAGTTCGGTGACTTCGGGGCCGATGAGGTGCGCGCCGAGGAGTTCGCCGTACCGGTTGTCGCTGATGACCTTGACGAAGCCCGTCGGCTCACCGAGGCCGTGGGCCTTCCCGTTCGCGGAGAACGGGAACTTCGCCACCTTCACGTCGAAGCCGAGCTCGCGGGCCTGCGCCTCGGTCCAGCCGAAGCTGGCGATCTGCGGCTGGCAGTACGTGGCGCGCGGGATCATGGTGAAGTCGACTTCCATGGTCTCCGCGCCGCCGATCGTCTCGGCGGCGATCACGGCCATGGCCTCCGCCGCGTGCGCCAGCATCAGCTTCGCGGTGACGTCGCCGATCGCGAAGAGGTGGGGCACGTTGGTGCGGCCGCGCCCGTCCACGTCGATCGCGCCGCGCTCGGTGAGCCGTACGCCGGTGTTCTCGAGCCCGTATCCGGTGGTCCGCGGCGCGAAGCCGATCGCCTGGAGGACCTTGTCGGCCTCGATCACACGCTGCTGCCCGTCCTTGGAGACGGTGACGCGCACCTTGGCCGCCGGGTCGCTGTCGTCGATGGACTCCACCCGCGTCCCGGTGTGCACCTCGATGCCCAACTTCCGGTACTGGCGGGAGAGTTCCTTGGACACGTCGGCGTCCTCGGTCGGCACCATCCGGTCCAGGAACTCGACGACGGTCACCTTGACGCCGTAGTTGTGCAGGACGTACGCGAACTCGACGCCGATCGCTCCGGCGCCCGCGATGACGATGGAATCGGGGAGAGTCTCGGAGAGGATCTGCTCCTCGTAGGTGACCACGCGGTCGCTCAGTGCCGTGCCCGGCAGGAGGCGGGTGGTGGCGCCGGTCGCGATGATGCAGTTCCCGAAGGTGAGGGTCTCGGTGCCGCCGGCGCTGAGGTCGATCCGGAGCGTGTGGTCGTCGGTGAACGTGCCGCGCCCGTCGTACTCGGTGATGTCGTTCTTCTTCATCAGGTAGTGCACGCCGGCGACCCGGCCGTCGGCGACCTTGCGGCTGCGCCGGTAGGCCTCGCCGTAGTCGAAGCTGACCTCCCCGTCGACGTGGATGCCGAAGGTCGAGGCCTGCTGCGTGAAGATGTGCGCGAGCTCGGCGTTGCGCAGAAGCGCCTTGGACGGGATGCAGCCCACGTTCAGGCAGACACCACCCCAATACTTCTCCTCGACGACCGCCACGCGAAGTCCCAGCTGGGTGGCGCGCACGGCCGCGGTGTAGCCACCGGGCCCGGCGCCCAGGACGACGACGTCGTAGTGCGTGGTACTCATGGAGCGTTCCTGCCGTTTCGGTGAGACGCGTGTATGGCCCTGACGGTATGGCCCTGACGTGCACGACGGTACGTCCGAGACCCCGGCCCACGCACATACGCAACGCCCACGCCTCTGAGATCATGACCATCCGTCATCATCCCCTGCAGCGTAAGGAAGTTGATCTGTCATGTCGCTCGTGCCCGCCGATCCGACCGTGCTTCACCCGATGCCGGGACAGTCGCGGGTCGTGCTGCTCAAGCCGCTTGTCACCTCGCCGCTGATCGAGGTCGGTGAGTTCTCGTACTACGACGATCCGGACGACCCGACCGCGTTCGAGACGCGCAACGTGCTGTACCACTACGGGCCGGAGAAGCTGGTCATCGGCAAGTTCTGCGCGCTGGGCGAGGGCGTGCGGTTCATCATGAACGGCGCCAACCACCGCATGGACGGCCCGTCGACGTTCCCCTTCCCGATCATGGGAGGTTCGTGGGCGGACCATTTCGATCTCATCAGCGGGCTGCCCGGCCGGGGGGACACGGTCGTCGGGAACGATGTGTGGTTCGGCTACCGCACCACGGTGATGCCCGGCGTGCGCATCGGGCACGGGGCGATCATCGCCTCGGGTTCCGTCGTCGTCGACGACGTGCCCGACTACGGGATCGTGGGCGGCAATCCGGCGAAACTCATCCGCCGCCGCTACTGCGACGACGACGTCGAGCGCCTGCTCGCCCTCGCGTGGTGGGACTGGCCCGCCGAGCACCTCACCGAGCACGTGCGCACCGTCATGTCCGGCTCCGTGGACGCCTTGGAGGCTGTGGCACCGAAGCCGATGTAAGGGGCGTGGCGGGTTCCTCGTCGAGCACCTCCCGCACGTGCGCCCGGTTCGGGCACGGCGGTCCGCGCGACCCCACAGGTCACGGCTCCTGCGGGGTCGCGGCTTGCACTTGGTACACGCCAATGCCTTGACGCCACGATGGGCACTCCTTTAAATCAAGAAGTGAAGGAAGTGCCCCAAGTGGCCGCCGTCGGCGTTCACTTCCGGATACTTCGTTCGCTTCTTTGTCATGCACGCGACCCCCCACACGACCCCCCACGTGAAGCGATGTGATGACCGTGCGCTCATCCTGGCGCCGCCGCGCCTCCCTGTACGCCGCCTCCCTGGCCTGTTGCGCCGCAAGCCTGGCGGCGACGCCCACCGGCGCATCCGCCGCCCCGGCGCCCATCGGCACTCCGGCGAAGGCCGCCGCGGCCACGTTCACCGACGATTTCAACGGCGCCGCGGGCTCGGCCGTCGACGGCGGAAAGTGGCAGATCGAGACCGGCGACAACGTCAACAACCATGAACGGCAGTTCTACACCGCGGGCAACAGCAACGCCGCGCTGGACGGCCAGGGCAACCTGGTCATCACGGCCCGCAAGGAGAACCCGGGCAACTACCAGTGCTGGTACGGGCGTTGCGAGTACACCTCGGCCCGGCTCAACACCTCGGGCAAGTTCACCCAGGCCTACGGTCACGTCGAGGCCCGCATGAAGGTGCCGCGCGGGCAGGGCATGTGGCCCGCGTTCTGGATGCTCGGCTCCGACATCGGCAGCGTCGGCTGGCCGGCCAGCGGCGAGATCGACGTCATGGAGAACGTCGGCTTCGAACCCAGCACGGTCCACGGCACGTTGCACGGCCCCGGATACTCGGGATCGGGCGGCATCGGCGCGGCGTACACGCTGCCCGGCGGGCAGGCCTTCGCCGACGGATTCCACACGTTCGCCGTGGACTGGGCCCCGAACTCCGTCAAGTGGTCGGTCGACGGCAACGTCTACCAGACCCGCACACCCGCCGATGTCGGCGGCAACCAGTGGGCGTTCAACAAGCCGTTCTTCCTGATCCTCAACCTCGCAGTCGGCGGCTACTGGCCGGGCGACCCCGACGGCAGCACGAGCTTCCCCCAGCAGCTCGTCGTGGACTACGTCCACGTCACCACCCAGTAGACGGGGGGCGATGTCCCGGGGCGGCCGGTGTCCTACGGACCCGCCGCCGCCCCGGGACATCGACGTCCGGTTCGCGGTGCCGCGCGTCCGTGAAGCGGTCGAAGTACCGGCCTGTGGCGGACCCGAGCTCTGGTGTTCCCACCACCACTCATCGATGCGCGCGTCTCTCCTCCCGCCGTTCGACGACGGCCGCCGCCAGCTCCCGTACGTCGGAATCCGGGTCGGCCACGAGGCGGTCGAGGAGCGCGTCGACCCCGGGCGTCGACCAGCCGGCGACCGCGTCGGCGAGAGCCTCGCGCACCGCCGGCTCCGGGTGGTCGGCGAGCCGCGAGAGGCGTTCCACCGGGCCCCGCCGACGCAGGCCGAACCAGTGCAGCGCCTCGCACAGCGCCTTGGCGTCGCCCGGATCTCCGGCCGTCTCCACGCGTCGCAGCAGGACCGGCGCCGGGGGCGGCGGGCCGTCGTGCGGGTGCGGCCTGCGTTCACGCAGCCGCCGGGACCCGTATTCGCCTCGCACCCGGCAGCCCGCGCACGTGCACGGCACGACGCCGTGCGCGTTGGGGAAGTAGCGCCAGCCGGTCACCTGCCGGACGGCGCGAATGCGCTGCACCTCGCGTTTGGCAACAGCCCGGGGGACGAACACCTCCCACCCGCGCGGGTCGTCCATCGCGGCCACGCGGCGCACCGCGTCACTTGCCGTCGTCGCCAGCGGGTCGCGGTTGTACCGGCCCACCGTGACCGGCTCGTCGTCGGGCAGCCGCACCTGGACGGCGACAAGCCCGCGCGGCCCGCCGTGCCGTGCCAGCTCCCGCAGCCACTGGTGCGTGAGCGTGTACGAGGCGAGCACGGGGAAGCAGAACACCCCACGCCCGCCGTCGTGGTGCTTGCCGACGGCCCGAATACCTGCCCGCCTGATGCGCGCCGCGTTGGCCTGGGGCGTCAGGTGCACGAACATTGCCATGGCCGCGATCCTAGGCGCCGCCGTCCGCAGACCGGCCGGTGTGTCACTTGCCCAGTTCGGCGGCGCGGGCCGCTCGGCGGGCGAACACGCTGTCCTTCGTGTCCTCCATCTCGCTCAGCGCCGCCTTGCGTTCGCGTCGGGCGAGCCGGTCCAGGTACGTGCGGCCGTAGAGGTGATCCGTCTCGTGCTGCAGGCAGCGCGCGAAGTAGCCCCGACCCTCGATCACCAGCGGATTGCCGTCCTTGTCGCGGCCCCTGACGACTGCGTGGTCCGGTCGGGGCACGAGCTTGTAGGGGCCGGGGACCGACAGGCAGCCCTCCGACTCCTCGGCCAGGACGCGCTGCGCTGCGGGCAGTTCGTCGAGGACGGGGTTGGCGATGTGTCCGACATGACGCACGCCCCAGTCGTCAGTGATGTCCCAAACGAACAGCTGGAGGTCCACATCGACCTGGTTGGCGGCGATGGCCGCGCCGTCCGCGACAGCGTTCGTGGCGAACATGTCGTCGATCAGGCGCGCCAGTTGGGGGGTTCCGAACTGTGTCACCTCGCGGCAGCGGCGGTGCAGGATCTCCTCCCCCACGACGGTGACGCGGCGCACCGTTCCGCGCGCGACCTCCGGGGGAAGGGCCGGGTAGGAGTCCACCGGAACACCCTGCACCCGCACCCTGAGGTCTTGTGATGTTTCGTCACTCAGCCGAAAAGACATGGGTGTTGACGCCTCCTGAGCAGGCCGGAGGAGGACCGGGGGCGCATCCCCCGGCCCGGCTCGGCAGACTTGACCGACTTGACCAACTGCTTTGCAAAGTAGCACTCTTTGCAAAATGAGCGAGAAGGAACGACCCACAGCTCCCACCGGCCCCGGCCCTGACGTCGGCTCCGGCCCGTGGATCCCGTCGCACGGAGCGCGCCGGACCCTGCCCGACCATCCGGTCCGGATCGCACTCCTCGACCTGCTCGCCGAGGTCGGCACGGTCACGTCCACCGAGGCCGCCGCCCGCCTCGGCCACAGCTCCGGGCTCTGCTCGTTCCATCTGCGCCAGCTCGCGCGCTACGGCCTCATCGAGGAGGCGCCGCCCATGGACGGACGGGCCCGTCCGTGGCAGTTGCGCTGGGAGCCCGGCCACCTGACGGACCAGGCCGGCGCAGTGGAGTTCACGGCGCCGACCCACGGCCTGGAGGACGAGAGCTACCGGCACCGACTCGCTCACCTGGAACAGGCACCGGCGGCGTGGCGTCACGACGAGTCGTTCAGCGCCGTGCTGCGCCTCAGCCCCGAAGAGACGGCCCAGCTGGCCGCGTCCATACGCCAGCTGATGACAGAGTTCCAGGCGCGTCACGACGCGGCCGCGACGCGCCCGGCGGACACCGTGGCGGTCGCGGCCGTCGCGCGGCTGTTCCCCCTGCTCGACGAGGACGCGGCTCCCGCCCGGAGGGCAGACCGAACCCCCGACGGCGGCTAGCGGACCTTGAAGCTGTCCACGATCAGATAGGCGCCCGTCTTCATCACGCCCTTGATGGTGTGTTCGCCCGGCGTCAGGCCCGACTTGGTGAACACGGTCTGCTGATGCTGCCGAGTGGGGCTCGAGTTGTCGATCGTGCCCGCCGGCTGCCCGTCCACGTACAGGTCGACCTGCCCCTCGTCGCTGTTGATCTGGGTGATGACGTCGATCGCCGTGCCGTTGAAGGTGAGCTCGAAGGAGTCGCCCTTGTTCTGTGTGGCGTGCACGTCGTCGGCCCAGCCGCCCGCGCCGCCGCGCGAGGCGTTCTTCCAGTCCCAGCCCGAGCCGGCGTACACGACCCCGGACGTGTTGTTGATCTGTTCGCCCGACTCGGGCTTATGGACGGTGAGTTGACTGGAGGCCTGGCTGCGCCAGATCGTCAGCGGGACGTCGGCGCCCGGGGCCGAGCGGTTGTAGACGCTCCAGAAGCTGTCGCGGCCGGTGACCTTCTTGCCGTCGATCTCCCGGATGACGTCGTTCGTGCGCAGGCCCTGCCGGTATGCCTCCGACGTGGTGGGGACGGTGGGCACATACAGACCGTCATAGTCGGTCAGACCCGTCGCCGACTTGACCGCGTCGGAGTAGATACGTGTCGCCGATGCCCCCAGCAGCGGCTCCTGGAACGCGTCGAGCGTGTCGGTGGGGGTGTCGTCGACCCATTCGAGCGGGGGCGGCGTGGGGCTGCCGGCCCTCCCGAAGCCGTCCATCGCGAAGGGACGGAAGCCGAGGGCTCGGGCCGGGGAGTCCGCCTGGAGCGTGTAGTCGAGCTTCTTCGGGTCGGTGAAGGGCGAGGCTCCGGTGAACGCGGGGTCGGCCGTCACCGAGTGCGTGTCGAGGCCGAGGGCGCGCCACGCGTCGGTCACGCCGGTGACCGGCCTGCCGTTGTTCCAGAACAGGTTGTTGTCGACGGTCGGCCTGCTCTTCGCCATGTCGGCCTGGATCAGGCTGTACGGGGTGCCGGTGACGAAGATGTTCTTCTCCACCGTGTCGCCGCTGTCCGCGTACCAGACGTGGAAGTGAGCGCCGCCGTTGACGAAGATGTTGTTGCGCACCGTCCGGTGGAAGCCCTCACGGAGCTTCACCCCGCCGTTGAGGAGGAGGTTGTCCTCGATGAGGTAGTTCGAGCTGCCGTCGTCGAGGTCGATGTCCCAGTGCGAGGAGTGGCGGATCCGGTTGTGCCGGATGACGGTGGTGTCCATCGCGTCGAGCTTCGCGTACGACTTCTTCGTCGCGTCGTCGGCGGTCAGCGGCCAGAACCTGTCGCGGCCCCAGGCGTTGATCGGCCCGTGGTCGGAGGTCTCCTTGACGCAGTTGAAGATGTCGTTGTTCTCGATGACGTGACCGCCCCAGGTGCCGTCGTTGATGTCGACGCAGGCGCGTGGTCCGTCGTGGATCGTGTTGCCGTCGACGGTGACGCGCCGGCTCATCGAGATCTGCACGCCGGAGGTCTGCTTCTCGAACTGCCCGTTGTCGTGCATGTAGTTGTCGCTGATACGGATGTCGCGCGGATAGTTCTCGGACTTCGGGCCGGGTGCGGTGTCCGTGATGGTCTTGCGCATGCTGTCCCAGGTGGACGGCTCGCGTACCGCGTCGCGGTTACCCACCACGGCAACGTCGGAGGCGCCCGAGTGGCTGAACTCGTTCCCGGTGACGGTGTCTTCGCGGTTGTAGCCGTCGACGAAGAGGGCGTTGCCGCCGACCTGGTCGAAGAGCGAGTCGCGCACGGCGACGTTCTCGGTGTTCTTGAGGTGGACCGCCGCGGCGCGCGCGATCGCCCAGTCGCCGAGCTGGAGCTTCTCGTACGGCTGGTCGAACAGGGTGCGGTGGGTGCGGGCGAACGTGAGGCCGGAGAAGCTCAGATCGTGCACGGCGTCGTCCGGTCCGCCGCCCTGCACCCTGATGAGTTCGTCGAGCTCGGCGGTCTCGACGTGCGCCGAGGCGAGATCGGCGCCCTTCGGAGGAAAGAAGTAGAGCTTGCCTGCCGCCTTGTCGTAGAACCACTCGCCGGGGGCGTCGAGTTCCTCGAAGACGTTCTCCACCATGCGGTACGTGGCGTGCAGGCCGCTGCCGCGGTTGTTGTCACCCACCCAGTCGAGTTGCGGGGTGCCGTCGGCCTTCAGCCCGGTGACCCGATAGGAGTTACCGCCCCACTCCCCCTGGTGCAGGCCGCGTACGAGCGCGGTGGTGGGGTTCTTCCAGCGGGCGACACGCTGCGCCGAGATGGCGTCCGCCGCGTAGCCGCCCAGGATCGCGGTCTTGGGGTCGTAGTCGGGGTAGCGGGCGAGGACCTGGCGTTCCCCGTCCAGGAAGAGACCGTCGAAGTCCAGACCCGCGCCTACGTCGGCGACCTTGACGGTGTCGTTGTACGAGTTCCACTCGGGCCGCAGGGATCGGCCGCCGCTGATGACGACGCGTTCACCGGGTGCGGCGAGGTAGCGGACCGGGACGCGGTCCGTGCCGGAGTCTTTCGGGCCGAACGTCAGGGTGTGGTCCAAGCGGTAGGTGCCCGCGTGCACCACGACGTCGACGGGTCGCGGCCGGTGCTTGCGCACCTCCTTGCGAGCAGCTTCCTGGGCGCGCTCCACTGTTCGGAACGGCCTGGCCGCCGAGCCGTTGGCGTGATCGTCGCCGGTGGGCGCCACGTGGAGGGTGACGGTCTTGCCGCCACCCGCGGCCGCCGACGCGGTGGGCGCGGTGGCGGCGCCGAGGCCCAACGTGACGGCCACCGCCGCGGCGAGCAGACCGGGGAACGGGGATCTTCGGCTCTTGCGGAAACCTGGGACGGTACGCACGGGGACTCCTGAGGCCGGGCAGGTCGGGATTGACCATCGATCTACGGACCGAACATCCAACGTTTGATGGACAGTTGGCTCAATTGAGGAGCGTCTGGCCACGGAAGCTATAAATTCATCGGATGACTGTCAAGGGATGCTGCACGCATCGGCTGCCCGATGCCCCCCATCGATGGCATCCGGGCGGGAGAGGCGATCGACTACCCTGCCTGCGACCGCTACAGCAGGCCGGTCACCGCGGTACCCCGGCTCCCCCGTGCTTCCCGGCCCCAGTGGCATACCTCAAGAGATGCGGTCCGTCATGCGCGAAGGCACCCTCGTTCACGCCGCCCCCGGCGTTCATCTGGTCCACGGCAGCAACACGAACTGGGTCATCCTGAGCGAGGGCGACGCCGTCACGCTCATCGACTGCGGCTACCCCGGCGACCGGCAGCAGGTCCTGGAGTCACTGGCCGACACGGGCCACTCCCCCGAGGCCGTCACGGCGATCCTGCTCACCCACGCGCACAACGACCACCTCGGGTCCGCCGAGTATCTCAGCCGCACCTTCGACGTCCCGGTGTACGCACACGAGGCGGAAGTCCCGCACGCCCGCCGCGAGTTCCTGGACCAGGTCTCGGTCGGCCGGGTCCTGCGCAACAGCTGGCGTCCTGGCGTCCTGTCCTGGGCCGTGCATGCCCTGCGCTCCGGCGGGACCACGGACGTCCGTGTCGAGGAGCCCCAACCGTTTCCCGCTGAAGGTGCCCTCGACCTGCCGGGCCGCCCCGTCCCGGTCCACACCCCCGGACACACCGCGGGCCACTGTGCCTACCACCTCCCTGGCGCGGGCATCGTCATCTCCGGCGACGGTCTGGTCACCGGCCACCCCACCTCGCGCACACGGGGGCCGGGGCTTCTGCCGACCATGTTCGACGGGGACCGCGAGCGCACCCGGGACTCCCTGAGCGTGTACGAGAGACTCGCGGGCGACATGCTGCTGCCCGGGCACGGACCGGCCCACCACGGCTCGGTGAGCGAGGCCGCGAGGACGGCACGCGAACGTGCGACCCCGGCGGGGCGGAGGTCCTCAGCGGTGCGCGTCCGAGCGTGAGCGGCCCGTCTCAGTCCTGCGAGCGGGAGCGGCGCCTGGCGACGTTCACGCCCGCGCCGCCCAGGGCGCCGGCCACCAGCGCGGCGCCCGCCACGAGCTGCACGGCGTCGAGCTTGGAGGGGCTGCCGCCGGCTCCGGCCTCTACGCCCCCCGGCACGGAGGGCGAGGCGGGCCGGGCACCACCGTCTGTACGACCGCCGGTGCCACCAGCATCCGTACGACCGTCGGTGCCGCCACCATCCGTACGACCACCGGCGCCACCACCGTCTGTGCGACCGCTGGTGCCACCACCATCCGTACGACCGTCGGTGCCGCCCTCGGCGTCTCCGCCACCACCGCCGTCGCTACCGAGGTCGGTACCGCTGTCGGAGCGGGCGCCACTGTCGGATTCGTAAGTGGGCGTGGGGTCGCCACCGTCGAGGGGGGTGGCGCCGCCGACGTCAAGCGGGGTGGTGCCGCCGACGTCAAGGGGCGCGGTACCACCGGAGTCAAGGGGCGCGGTGTCGCCGGCGCCGAGGGGCGCGGTACCACCGGCGTCAAGGGGCGCGGTGTCGCCGGCGCCGAGGGGCGCGGTACCACCGGCGTCAAGCGGCGCAGTGTCGCCGGCGCCGAGGGGCGCGCTACCACCGGCGTCAAGCGGCGCAGTGTCGCCGGCGCCGAGAGGCGCGGTACCACCGGCGTCGAGGGGGGTGATGCCGCCGGCGTCGACGAGGGGGGTGGTGTCGACAGCGTCGTCCGCCACGGACGCCGGTGCGGTCACGGACATCAGCGCGGCAGCGCCGAGCAGTGCTGCGGAAGCCAGACCTACGGAACGCACAGTGGACCCTCCAGACAGAAATACCCCGTGCCTGTGGGAACGCTAGGTTCGGCCCCGGACCGCTGCGACCCGGGCGCCGCCGAACGGACCAGCCCTGAGCTCCGCGCATGGGATCACGTTCAGTGACCGGCGAAGAGTTCCGTCACGAAGGAGTTGCTGAACTTCCCTGCCGGGTCCAGCTCTTGTCGTAGCCGCTGGAAGTCAGGGGCACGTTCATAGAGTGCGGCGACGCTGCCGGGGGCTGCCGTCGTCACCTTCCCCCAGTGCGGGCGCGCCCCGAGCGGCAGCAGCCGCTCCTCGACGGCACCGAGGACAGGGAGTACGTCGTCGGGGCGGGGCGCCCACGTGAAGTGCAAGGCGACGGATGCTCGGCCGTGGCTCGGGCTGAGCCACAGGTCGTCCGCGGCGACCGTGCGGATCTCCGAGACGAGGAGTACCGGGGCGATCCGGTCTCCGAGCGCGCGCAGGGCCGTCATGGCGTCGGCCACGGCCTCGCGCGGCAACAGCAGTTCGGACTGGAGCTCTTCGCCGTTGCTGGGGGTGAAGTCCGGCCGGAAGTGCGGCAGGCGCTCGTGCCACGGTCCGGGGACGCCCAGTTGTCCGGTGCAGGACACCGGTGGCATGCCGGGGACCGGGTGGCGTGGGCCGTCGGCAAGGCCGCCGCCCATCCACTTCTCCCCCGGGGTGCCGCTCGGCAGCCGGTCGGTGCGGCGCTTCAGCCACACCGTGGCGGTGTCCGCGCGCCAGTCGGTGAACGCGCTGACGCTGTACGCGGCACCGAACACGGCGTCGAAGTCCTCAGCGATCCGGCCCAGCGGCACGTCGTCGTACACCCATTGGGCGACGTCGAAGGCGGGCTCCACGGCGAGTGTCATGGCGACGACGACGCCCAGCGCGCCCAGGTTCACGACGGCGCCGGGGAAGCGGTCCGGGTCGGACGCGCGGTCCAGCGTCGTCCGCGTGCCGTCGGGGCCGATCAGCTCGATCCCGGTCACTGCGGTGGCCAGACCACGCAGCGAGTCCCCTGAACCGTGCGTGCCGGTGGCGCAGGATCCCGCGACCGAGATGTGCGGCAGCGAGGCGAGGTTGGCGAGAGCGAGCCCCTGGCCTTGGAGCGCCGAGGCGACCTCCGCGTACCGCATGCCAGCCGAGACGGTCACGGTGGCGCGGTCCTCGGACACCCGCACCTGACGCGCGAGCCCGTCCATGAGCACGAGGTCGCCGTCCGTGTCCGCGATGCGGTTGAACGAGTGGCCGCTGCCGAGGACCCGTACCTTCTCGGCGGAGGCGACGGTCCGGCGCAGTTCGGCCTCCGACGTCGGACGGTGGATCCGCGCCGGGGCGAAGGTGACGTTTCCCGCCCAGTTCCGCAGTGGTGTGTCGGTCGCGGGCATCCGCATGTCCGTTCTCAGGGGGTCGGAGTTCGAGGTTCAGGGGTCGGTGTTCGGGGTTCGGTGTTCAGTGTTCGGGGTTCGCCTTCAACTATTTCGGCACTGTAGGCGCATGTTGCGAAAAACTAGAAGGATCTTGCCGGTGCGTCAAGGCACCATGGCGCGCAGATCCCCTTGCCCTGCCTCACCCCCAAGAAGTTACGATCCGTACCGTGAACTCCTCAGCGGTGCAGAAGAAGCAGACGCCGGCGTCCAAGGAGGCCCCCGAGGCCGGCACGGCGACGCTCGCCGAGATCGCCCGCGAAGCGGGAGTCTCCGCTCCGACTGTTTCGAAGGTCCTCAACGGCCGGGCCGATGTGGCTCCGGCGACCCGCGAGCGGGTCGAGGAACTGCTCCGCCGTCACGGCTACCAGCGCCGCAGGGCCAACACCACGGCCATCCCCCTCCTCGAACTGGTCTTCCACGAGCTGGACAGCTCCTGGTCGATGGAGGTGATCCGCGGGGTCGAGAACGTCGCCCGCGAAGAGGGGCTCAGCCTGGTCCTGTCCGAGCACGCCGGGCAGCTCAGCATCGGCCAGTCCTGGGTCGACGGGGTCCTCGCCCGCCGCCCCACCGGCGTGATCCTCGTCCTGTCCGGGCTCGACGCCGCCCAGCGGGCGCAGCTCACCAGCCGCGACATCCCGTTCGTGGTGATGGACCCGGCCGGCGACCCCGGCGAGGACGTGCCCGCGATCGGCGCCACGAACTGGCAGGGCGGGCTCGCCGCCACGCGGCACCTGCTGGAGCTGGGGCATCGCCGGATCGGTGTGATCGCCGGCCCGACAGGGATGATGTGCAGCCGTGCCCGGATCGACGGCTACCGGGCGGCCCTGGAGACGGCCGGGGTCGCCTTCGACCCGACGCTGATCCGCGAGGGCACCTTCCACCACGAGTCCGGACACGCGGCCGGTCTCGAACTGCTCGGCCTGCCGGACCGGCCGACCGCCGTGTTCGCCGGAAACGACCTCCAGGCGCTGGGCCTCTACGAGGCGGCCCGCGAACTGGGCCTGCGGATTCCGGACGACCTCAGCGTCGTGGGCTTCGACGATCTGCCCCTGGCCCGCTGGGTCGGGCCGCCGCTGACCACCGTCCGCCAGCCCCTGGTCGAGATGGCCGAGGCGGCAGCACGACTGACGCTCGACCTGGCGCGGGGCAGGAAGCCCCCGACGCTGCGTATGGACCTGGCAACCCGTCTCGTCGTACGGAGCAGCACAGCGGCGCCCGCCGAGCGGTAGGCCTCGCCCCCTCGCCGCGACGCTCATCAGTCATCACGCTCTGCCGCGGTCTTCGAAACTGTCGGAGCGCATTGTCCGCGCCTTCCATGGCGGCCCGAACCGGGGCCGTCTCGCCGTCGTGCCCGTTTGCCGCAAGGCTCGACCTGCGCCGGGCGCCCGAACCGATAACGCTTCGGAAACCCCTACGCCGAGGGTTGACCGCCTCCTCGGCGCGCCTTAGCGTCACACCGCTCAATACATTTCGCTCTCTTGACCGACACTTTCGAGAGGCTCCAAAGATGAAGACACCCGCACGGATCTCCCGCGCCGTCGCCGGAGGTGTGGCGCTCACCCTCGGTCTGACCCTGTCGGCCTGCGGCGGCGGCTCCTCCGACTCGGCAGGCGGCGGGGGTTCCGACAAGATCCACGTGCTGGTGTACGGGGACGCGGCCAACAAGGTCGAGAAGCAGCTCGTCGCCACCTTCAACAAGACGTCGAAGGTCAAGGCGGTCCTGGACACCATCCCCGGCGCCGACTACCAGCAGAAGCTGCAGACCATCATCAGTACCCCGCAGGCCCCGGATGTCTTCTTCAACTGGGGCGGCGGCAGCATCAAGCCCTTCGTCGACGCCGACCTCCTGCTGCCGCTCGACGGCTTCATCAAGGACGACCCGGCCCTCAAGTCCAGCTTCCTGCCGTCGGTCTTCGACAGCGCGTCGGTGAACGGGAAGCCGTACGGCGTCCCGATGCGCGGCACGCAGCCCGTGCTGCTCTTCAACAACAAGAAGGTCCTCGCCGATGCCGGTGTCACGCCGCCGAAGACCTGGGACGACCTGCTCGGCGCGGTGAAGGCGCTGAAGGCCAAGGGCGTCACCCCGATCGCGCTCGGCGGCGGCGACCAGTGGCCGACGCTGATGTGGTTCGAGTACCTCTACGACCGTGTCGCAGGCCCGGAGGTGTTCCAGAAGGCGCTCGGCGGTGACAAGAGCGCCTGGGAGAGCGCCGGCAGCAAGAAGGCCCTGGGCATGATCAGGCAGCTCGTCGACGCGGGCGCGTTCGGCACCAACTACGACTCGGTCAAGTTCACCGACCAGGGCTCGCCCACGCTGCTCGCCAGCGGCAAGGCCGGCTTCGAGCTCATGGGTTCCTGGGAGTTCTCGACCCAGCAGGACTCCCACCCCGCGTTCGCCAAGAAGGACCTCGGCTACTCCTCGTTCCCGACGGTCGCGGGCGGCACGGGCGACGCGGGCAACCTCGTCGGCAACACCAACAACTTCTACTCCGTGATGAAGAAGACGAAGCACCCCGAGGCCGTCGCCGCGTTCCTGAAGCTCCAGTACTCCGACGAGTTCGTGAAGGCGCAGCTGGGCATCGGCAACCTGCCGACCACGACCAACACGGAGAAGTTCCTCGGCGCCTCCGCGAGCCCGGCGTACTCGAAGTACCAGTTCGACCTCGTGAAGAAGGCCCCGTCGTTCCAGCTCTCGTGGGACCAGGCCTACCCCCAGTCCGCCTCGACGCCCATGCACCAGGCGGTCCAGCAGTTCTTCAACGGCGGGCTCGACACCGACGGCTTCATCAAGGCCATGCAGGCCTTGCCCACCGCGTGAGACCTGGTACCGAAATGACCACCACCGTCACCAAGGCCGCGGTCGTCGCCGAACGGCGACCCGTCAAGCGGCAAGCGGGAGGCGTGGGGCGCCCGGGCTTCGCCTGGGCGCTGCCCGCCACCGCGTTCTTCGTCCTGTTCGCCGTCGTCCCGCTCGTCCTGGTCGCCGTGCTGTCCTTCACGAGCTGGAACGGTCTGGGCCCGCCCCGGTTCGCCGGGCTCGACAACTGGACCAAGCTCTTCGACGACCCGGTGATGCTCAACAGCCTCTGGCTGAGCGTGCTGATCACCGTCCTGGGCGTGCTGGTCCAGACGCCGCTGAGCATCCTGCTCGGCGTCTGGGCGGCGGGCCGCCAGCGCAACCGCGCCATCCTGTCGGCGATCTACTTCGTCCCGCTGCTGCTGTCCGCCACCGCGGTCTCCGTCCTGTGGCGCACCCTGCTCGACCCCAACTTCGGAGTGCCGTCGCAGGCCAAGTGGCTGTTCGGCGACGGCAATCTGCTCGGCATGCAGAGCGGGGCCATCGGGGTGCTCGTCTTCGTGGGGGCCTGGCAGTTCACCCCGTTCCACACCCTGATCTACCAGGGCGCGGCGCGGGCCATCCCTCAAGTCCTTTACCAGGCGGCGCAGATCGACGGTGCGGGCACAGTGCGCCAGTTCTTCCACATCACGCTGCCGCAACTGCGCAACACCATGATCACGTCGATGATCCTCATGGTCGTCGGCGGCCTCACCACGTTCGACACGGTCCTGATCCTGACCCAGGGCGGTCCCGGCACGGACACCACCATCAGCGCCTACTACATGTACCAAAAGGCCTTCAAGAGCTTCGACTTCGGCGCGGGCTCGGCCATCGCGCTGCTCCTGGTGGTGGTCGCGACGGTCATCTCGCTCGTCGTCGTACGGGTCTCGGGCTATGACAAGATGCGCAGCTCGGTGGAGGGCCTGTGAGCAAGCAACGCCCCAACTACCTGGCCGGCCTGGGCTCCGTGGTCTGGCTGCTCGTCGTCGGCGCACCGCTCTACGTCCTGGTCTCTGCGTCCGTGCAGTCCCGCGCGGACTACGGCGCGAGCGGCCCGCTGAGCCTGCCGCGGCACTTCACGCTGCACAACTACATCGACGACTTCTCCACCGGCTTCGGCCGGTACTTCCTCAACACGGTGATCGTGACCGTGTGCGTGGTCGCCATCGTCCTCGTGGTGGTGCCGCCGCTGTCGTACACCATCGTCCGCAGCCGCGGCCGCGTCACGACCGCCGTCTTCCGCCTCTTCCTGCTCGGCCTCGCCATCCCCGCGCAGGCGGTGATCGTGCCGATGTTCTACGTCATCAGCAAGGCCGGGCTCTACGACAACCTCATCGGCGTCATCCTGCCGACCGCGGCCTTCTCGCTTCCCATGTGCGCCCTGGTCCTGACCGGGGTGATGCGCGACATCACCCCGGATCTGTACGAGGCGATGGCCATCGACGGCGCCTCCTCGTGGCGGGTGTTCCGTCAGCTCGTGCTCCCCCTGTCGCGGGGCGGGCTCTCGACGATCGCGGTCTTCTCCGCCCTCCAGGCATGGAACGGCTTCCTGTTCCCCCTGGTGCTCACCCAGTCCGACTCCACCAAGGTGATCACCTTGGGGCTCTACAACTTCCGCACCCAGTACGGCATCAACGTCCCGGGGCTGCTGGCCGCCGTGGTCCTGTCCATGGTGCCCGTCCTGCTCGTCTACCTGTTCGCCCGGCGCACCCTGGTCCAGGGGCTCATGGGCGTGGGAGGAAAGTGACCCACAACGTGGCCGTAACGACAGAATCCACCACGCCCCTGTGGCGTGACACGACCCTCGACCACGAGACGCGCGCCGACGCCCTCATCGCCGAGATGACCCTCCAGGAGAAGGTCGCCCAGCTGTTCGGCGTCTGGGTCGGGGCGTCCGACGAGGGGGGCGACGTCGCCCCGCACCAGCACGAGATGGAAGAGGCCGTCGACCTCGACGCGCTGCTGCCGCACGGTCTCGGGCAGCTCACCAGGCCCTTCGGCACCGCCCCCGTGGACCCGGCTCTCGGCGCGCTGTCCCTGCTGCGCACCCAGCGCCGCATCGCCGCGGGAAACCGCTTCGGCATCCCGGCCCTCGCCCATGAGGAGTGCCTCGCGGGCTTCGCCGCCTGGGGCGCGACCGCCTACCCCGTCCCGCTGTCGTGGGGCGCGACGTTCGATCCGGCGCTGGTACGCCGCATGGCCCGGGCCATCGGGCAGGACATGCGCTCGGTGGGCGTGCACCAGGGTCTCGCCCCCGTACTCGACGTCGTGCGCGACGCGCGGTGGGGCCGCGTCGAGGAGACCATGGGCGAGGATCCGTACCTCGTGGGAACCCTCGGCACCGCATACGTCCAGGGCCTGGAGTCCGCCGGGATCGTCGCCACCGTGAAGCACTTCGTGGGCTACTCCGCCTCCCGTGCGGGGCGGAACCTCGCGCCGGTCGGCATGGGGCCCAGGGAGCGCGCCGATGTGATGCTGCCGCCGTTCGAGATGGCGCTGCGGGAGGGCGGCGCCCGCTCGGTGATGCACGCCTACACCGACACGGACGGCGTCCCGTCGGCAGCCGACGAACAGCTGCTCACCGGACTGTTGCGGGACACCTGGGGCTTCACGGGGACGGTCGTGGCGGACTACTTCGGTGTCGGGTTCCTCAAGACCCTGCACGGTGTCGCCGGCACCTGGGGCGAGGCGGCCGGGGCCGCGCTGGCCGCCGGAGTGGACGTGGAACTGCCTACCGTCAAGGCGTTCGGGCAACCGCTCCTCGACGCGGTCACGGACGGCCGGGTGTCCGAGGCCGTGGTGGACCGCGCGCTGCGCCGTGTGCTCGTACAGAAGGCGCAGCTGGGCCTTCTCGACACCGGCTGGGACGCGGTGCCGCAGGCGCTGGCCGGTTCGGACCTCGGGGATCCGCAGGCGCTGCGCGGCACGGTGGCACTCGACACGGCGGACCGCCGGGCCCTCGCGCGGGAGGTCGCCGAGCAGGCCGTCGTCCTGCTCCGCAACGACGGCACACTCCCCCTGGCCCGGCCCGCCAGGATCGCGGTCGTCGGCCCGACCGCCGACACCGCGACGGCCGTTCTCGGCTGCTACGCGTTCCCGGTGCACGTGGGTGCCCGGCACCCCGAGGTTCCGGTCGGTATCGAACTGCCCACCCTGGTCGAGTCGTTGAGGGCGGAGTTCCCGGACAGCGACGTCGTCACGGCGCCCGGGTGCGACATCGACGACACGGGCACCGGCGGCTTCGCCGAGGCCGTGGAGCTGGCCCGTGGCGCCGACGTCGTCGTCCTCGCGCTGGGCGACCGCGCCGGGCTCTTCGGCCGGGGCACCAGCGGCGAGGGCTGCGACGCCGCCACGCTCGCGCTGCCCGGCGTGCAGGAGCAGCTACTGAACACGCTCCTGGACACCGGCACACCGGTCGTCCTGACGCTCCTGGCGGGGCGTCCCTACGCGCTCGGCCGCGCGGTGCGGGAGTCGGCCGCCGTCGTCCAGTCCTTCTTCCCCGGCGAGGAGGGCACGCCCTCCATCGCCGGTGTGCTCAGCGGGCGGGTCGCCCCGTCGGGAAGGTTGCCCGTCAGCATCCCGAACGGCCCGGGGGCCCAGCCGTCCACGTATCTGGCGGCGCGGCTCGGGCACGTCAGCGGGGTGTCGAACATCGACCCGACGCCGGCGTTCGCCTTCGGGCACGGCCTGACGTACACCTCGTTCGACTGGTCCGACCTCACCGTGGAGCAGTCGACGGCCGGGACGGACGGCGAGGCCGAACTCGCCTTCACCGTAAGGAACTCGGGCGAACGGACCGGCAGCGAGGTCGTGCAGCTGTACCTGCACGATCCGGTCGCCTCGGTCGTGCAGCCCGTCCAGCGGCTGATCGGGTTCGTGCGCCTGGCGCTCACTCCCGGGCAGGCCGCGCGGGTCCGGGTGACGGTGCCCGCGGACCTCGCGTCGTTCACCGGGCGGGACGGGAGGCGGATCGTCGAGCCGGGAGAGCTGGAGCTGCGCCTCGGCGCGTCCAGCGCCGACCTCCGGCTGACCGCGAAGGTGACGCTCACCGGGCCCGTACGGGCCGTGGACCACACCCGCGGACTGCACGCCGACTTCAGCGTCACAGCCTCCTGAACCAGCCGTGGCCCGTGCCTTCCTGAAAGGTCTGCCTGGACGTCTTCCTGGAAGGTACGGGCCACGCACCACGGGCGCGCTACCAGATGCGCACGCGGTCCGCCGGATCGAGCCACAGACCGTCGCTGTCCGACGTGTCGAACGCGTCGTGGAACTCGTCGAGGTTGCGCACGATGTTCGCGCGGAACTCCGGCGGCGAGTGCGGGTCGATCGTCAGGTACTGCTGCTCCTGCTCCTTGCGCCGCTTGGTGCGCCAGCAGTACGCCCAGTTGAGGAACAGCCGCTGGGAGCCGGTGGTGGCCCCGTGCTCCGGCGACGGGGTGTCGCCGAGCGAGATGACGTACGCCTTGTGACCGATGGTCAGGCCGCCGAGGTCGCCGATGTTCTCGCCGACGGTGAGCGCGCCGTTGACGGTCTCGCCGGGCAGGTTGCGCGGCGAGAAGCCGTCGTACTGCTCGATGAGGGCCTTCGACTTGGCCTCGAAGGCCGTCTTGTCGGAGGCGGTCCACCAGTCGTTGAGGTTGCCCGCGCCGTCGTACTGGGCGCCCTGGTCGTCGAAGCCGTGGCCGATCTCGTGGCCGATCACGGAACCGATGCCGCCGTAGTTCTCCGCCGGGTCGGCGTCGGGCGCGAAGAACGGCTTCTGCAGGATGCCCGCGGGGAAGCAGATCTCGTTGGTACCCGGGTTGTAGTACGCGTTCACCGTCTGCGGCAGCATGAACCACTCGTCACGGTCGACCGGCGAGCCGATCTTGGCGAGCTCGCGGTCCGTCTCGAACGCCGCGGCCGCCTGCGCGTTGGCGAGCAGGTCGTCCGCGGTGACCTTGAGCTTGGAGTAGTCGCGGAACTTGTCCGGGTAGCCGATCTTGGGACGGAACGTGGCGAGCTTCTCGTACGCCCGCTCCTTCGTCTCGTCGGTCATCCAGTCGAGCTGGGCGATCGACTGGCGGTAGGCCTCGAGGAGGTTGGCGACGAGCTCGTCCATCATCGCCTTGGACGCCGGCGGGAAGTGCCGGGCCACGTACTCCTTGCCGACGGCCTCACCCATCGCGCCCTCGACGAGCGCGACGGCGCGCTTCCAGCGGGCGCGCAGCTCCGGGGTGCCGTTGAGCGTGCGCCCGTAGAAGTCGAAGTTGTTCTGCACGAACGCGTCCGAGAGGTACGGCGCCGAGGCGCGCAGCACGCGCACCAGGACCCAGTCGCGCCACTGCTCGATCGGGAACTCGGTCAGGACCTGGGAGAGGTGCGCGAAGTACGACGGCTGCCGGACGCAGGTCTCGGCGATGGTCGCTTCGGTTCCGCCGATGCCGACGGTGTAGGCGTGCCAGTCGAACTCCGGTGTCAGGGCCTTGAGTTCGTCCAGTGCGGTGAGGTTGTACGTCTTCTGCACGTCACGGGTCTCGGCCCGCTCCCAGTGGCCCGCGGCCAGCTTGGTCTCGATGGCGAGGACCGTCCGCGCGGCGGCCGCGGGGTCGGCGTGCTGGGCGAGCTTCAGGAGGTCGGCGAGGTAGGTGACGTACTTGTCGCGGATCTCGGCGAACTTGTCGTCCCGGTAGTACGACTCGTCGGGCAGGCCGAGGCCGCCCTGTACGACGTTGACGAGGTAGCGGTCGGAGTTGCGGTCGTCGGTGTCGACGTACGACCCGAAGAGGCCGGAGCCGCCGACGCGCTCGAAGCGGCCGAGGAACGTCGCGAGGCCCCGGAGGTCGGCGATGGCCGCGACCTCGTCGATCAGCGGGCGCACCGGCGCGAGCCCGAGCGCCTCGATGGCCTGCTCGTCCATGAAGGAGGCGTAGAGCGCGGCGATCTTGCGCGCCTCGCCGGAGTCGGCCGAGGTCGCGTCGGCTCCCGCCGCGAGTTCCTCGATGATCGCCTTGACCTGCTCCTCGGCGGTGTCGGCGAGCTGCACGAAGGGGCCCCAGCTCGAGCGGTCCTCGGGGATCGGCTCGGTGTCCAGCCAGTGGCCGTTGACGTGGCCGAACAGGTCGTCCTGCGGCCGGATCTCGGGGTTCATACCCGGGCGGGCGTCATCAAGAATGCTCATCGACGCAGCTTATGCGAGGCGCGGCCGGGACGTTTCGTAATCCCCCGGGCCCGGCTCCCCGCGAGATTTCACGAACACGTTCGTTAAAAACTTGTTCGTAACGAACATGTTCGTTACGGTCGTGGCGAGGCCCCGGAACAGCGGGCGCCACCCCCGCCCCGAGGAGCAGCCATGACCACCACCACCCATCACCCCATCGCGATCGTCGGAGGAGGCCTCGGCGGCCTCGTCCTCGCGCGCGTCCTGCACATCGGCGGCGTCGAAGCGGCCGTCTACGACCTGGAGGCCTCGGCGGCCGCCCGCCCCCAGGGCGGCATGCTCGACATGCACGTGGAGTCCGGCCAGGCCGCACTGCGCGCCGCGGGCCTCTACGAGGAGTTCCTCGCCGCCATCCACCCGGGCGGCGAGGCCATGCGGATCATCGACAAGCACGGCGCCGTGCGCATGGAGGAGAGCGACGACGGCGGCACCGACGGCCGGCCGGAGGTCAACCGACACGACCTTCGCGACATGCTGCTCGCCTCGCTGCCCGAGGGCACCATCCGCTGGGGCGCCAAGGCCACCGGCGTCCGCCCGCTGACCGGGGGCCGCCACGAGGTGACCCTCGCGTCCGGCGAGACCTTCACCGCCGATCTGCTCGTCGGCGCCGACGGCGCCTGGTCCAAGGTCCGCCCGCTGCTCTCCGACGCACGCCCCGCCTACTGCGGCATCTCTTTCGTCGAGGCGTACCTCGACGACGCGGACACCCGGCACCCGGAGAGCGCCGTCGTCGTCGGTGGCGGATCGCTGTTCGCCCTCGGGGACGAGAAGGGCTTCCTCGCCCACCGGGAGAGCGACGGCCGACTGCACATCTACTGCGCGCTGCGGGTGCCCGCCGACTGGTTCAGCACCAGCGGCGTCGACTTCACCGACGCCGAGGCGGCCAAGGCCCGCATCCTCACGTCCTTCGACGGCTGGGACGAGCGGCTGCGCGGGCTCATCGGTGACGCCGACAGCGCGCTCGTCCCGCGGTCCATCCACGCCCTGCCCGTCGGACACCGGTGGGACCGGGTTCCGGGCGTGACGCTGCTCGGCGACGCCGCCCACCTGATGTCGCCGTTCGCCGGTGAGGGCGCCAACCTGGCGATGCTCGACGGCGCGGAGCTGGCCGCCGCGATCCTGGCGCACCCCGGGGAGACCGAGAAGGCCCTCGCCGTCTACGAGGAGGCGCTCTTCCCCCGCAGCGAGCACGCCGCGGCCGAGTCCGCCGACAACCTCGACGTCATCTTCCGTCCCGACGCACCCCAGGGCCTGCTCGACATGTTCGCGTCGTTCCGCGAGGAGGCGGAAGCCGCGGGAACAGGTTCGTGACGAACTTGTTCGTCACGAACCTGGATCGTTACGGTGAGACCGTGTCCCCCCAGCCCGCAGCACCCCGCAGCCGCCGAGAGCGCCCGGCCAAGCCCGCCCTGACCCGGGACGGCATCGTCGCGACCGCGGTCGCGATCATGCGCGCCGAGGGCCTCAAGCGCGTCACCATGCGCCGTCTGGCACAGGAGCTCGACACGGGCCCGGCCTCGCTCTACGTCTACGTGCGCAACACCGCCGAGCTGCACGCGGCCATCCTGGACGAGCTGCTCGGAGCGGTCGACCTCTCCCCCGCCACCGCTCCGGGTCACTGGCAGGACCGTCTCGTGCGGATCCTGTCCTCTTACACCGCGGTGTTGTTCGAGCATCCGAGCCTGGCCCGGTCGGCGCTGGTGGCGATGCCCTTCGGCGAGCACTATCTCGACCTGCTCGAAGCCCTTCTCGCGCTGCTCGCCGAGGGCGGCGTCCCGGACGCGCAGGCCGCGTGGGGCGTGGACGCCCTTTTGCAGTACGCCACTTCGACCGCGGCCGAGCAGTCGACCCGCAACGGGGGCGAGGACGCCCAAGGCGACTGGGACGCGCTGACCACCGCACTGCACGACGTGTCCGCCACCACCCACCCGCGCCTCGCGGCGCTGGGTGACGAACTCCTGTCCGGGCCGGGCGAGGCCCGCCTGGGCTGGGGCCTGCGAGTGCTGATCAACGGGATGCCGCACACTCCGAGGCCGTCCACCGCCGACACCCCGTGACCCGGAACCGCCTGTCACGGCAGGTCAGCGCGTCGCCCTGACGTCCAGGCGCACGGTCAGCCGACGCCCGGTCATGCCCTTCGCCGTGGTCATGCCGAAGGCGTAGCGGTCCACGACGGCCGACCCCACGACAGACAGTCGGCGGCCCTCGACAGTCACACTCTCCACGGTGACGTCGACCCGTCGGCTGACACCCAGGACGGTCAACTCCCCTGCCAGGACCGGCCCGTTGGACCCCACCTCGACACCTTCAGCGCGGAACACGATTTCGGGGTGGGTGGCCACATCGAGGTAGTCGGCCGACCTGACGTGTTCATCGCGGCGCGCCACACCCGACTCGAACGTGTCCGCTCCGATCCTGACGTCCACCGTGGACTCCTCGACAGGTCCGACCACGTCGATACGTCCCCGCGTGATCCGGAAGCTGCCCCGCACCGGGAACAGCCCGAAGACCGTGCGCGTACGGAAGTTCACGCTCGACGCCGCAGGATCGATCTCGTACGTGCCGCTCTCGGGCACAGGATGTTCTCCCACTCGCGATGCCACCATGACCTCCATCGGTCTCGTCGCCGCCGGCGCGGCGGCCGACCTCAGCATCTCCGGCGGCGGACGGCACGCGGCAGAGCGAGATGTCGTCACCCGACCGGTACAAATGTCACCCCTGACGGCCAATGCACAGGTGCCGCGCGTGCCACGCCCACCCGCAGCGAGCAACTGCCGGGCCACATAGGGGTGTTGGTGTTACGCACACCCCTTCCGACACGCTCCCGGCACGCCTCGAAGCGCCCCGCACGGCCTTACATGGTGTCATCCCACCAACACTGCTCAGGGGCAATGCACCGAAGGACCGTGCACAAGTGTGTGTGGTGTGAGTACCCTTCGGCACCAACACACAGCCCCACAGCACAGGAAGCGGGCAGCCATGTCGGACAGCAACACGCTCAAGTCCCAATACTCCGCCCAGGTAGAGGCAGACCTCGAGCGCAACGCCAAGGAACAGGAGCGCGTCGCCGCCGAGTTGGCCGCGCTTCAGGAGCAGCTCCAGACACTGGACCACGACCGCACCCTGCTCGTGGGGATGCGCGAGGCGCTCTCCACTCAAGGCGCGGCAGCAGTGGCCGGGGAAGCACCGGTCACGCCGCAGGCGGCGCCTCCGGTCGAACTCCCCAAGGCACGCAAGCCGAAGGGCGAGAGCGCGGCACCCAAGCAGCGCGCGAAGAAGGCCGACGGCAAGAAGGCCGCCACGAAGAAGGCACCCTCCGTGGCGCAGCCCCGCACACCCGGCTCACCCACCCTGCGCGAACTGGTCCTGAACCTCATCACCGCCAGCACCGAGCCGCGTTCGGCCGCCGAGGTCACCACGACGCTCGCCGAGACCCACCCGGAGCGCAAGGCCGGCGGCACGGTCGTGCGCAACACCCTCGAATCGCTGGTCGCCCGCGGGCAGGCCGAGCGCACCAAGCAGAACAAGTCCGTGTTCTACACCGCCATTCCGGCCGCGGCCAAGCCTGAGGACGCCGACAAGAAGGACGCACCGGCGAACGCCTGAGACAGCATGGCAGGCGCCAGGTGGGTGCGTGCGATGCCTACGGTGCGTGCGGTGCCTGCGGTGCCTGCGAAAATCCCGGTGGCCGCCGGACAATCGCCGCTATCGTGCGCCCTCATGGAACCCACCCCTGAGACGTACACAGCGCTGGCGACCCGTATCCAGGCGGCGCCGCCGCGGTGCGGCCCGGTCAGGCTCGTCGCCGTCGACGGCCCGTCGGGGGCGGGCAAGAGCACGTTCGCCGAGCGCCTGGCCGGGGCACTCGGCAGCGCGCGCATCGTGCACACGGACGACTTCGCGTCGTGGGACGACCCGTTGGGCTGGTGGCCCCGCCTCGAGGAGCAGGTGCTCCAGCCACTGGGAAGCGGGGTGGCCGGCCGGTTCCAGCGCTACGACTGGGTTCGCCGCGAACTCGCCGAGTGGCACGACGTCCCCGTCGGCCACACCGTCGTCCTCGAAGGTGTGTCGACGGCGCGCCACGCCGTCGCCGACCGTCTCACCTGCGCCGTGTGGGTCGAGACGGGTCGGACGGTGCGTCTGCGCAGGGGCCTTGCCCGTGACGGTGAGGACGCGTTGCCGCAATGGCGCCGGTGGATGGCCGCGGAGGACGAGCACTTCGCCCAGGACAGGACGCGCGAGCGGGCCGACGTGGTGGTCGACGGCAACCCGCTCACCGCACCCGCCGATCCGGCACACACCTACATGCGGCTGCGCTAGACACCCCTCTGCGTACGGGAGTTCAGGTGCGGCCTGCACGTGACGTGCGGCGGGCCAGGATGTCCAGGACGCGCTCGCCCCACCGGAGGTTCTCCTCCTCGAAGGAGCGGCCGCGCATCAAGGTCAGGTAGGGGCCGATGCGTTCGGCCTCGCGCAGGTACGTGTCCTCGTCACGCCCGTTCAGGAGCCGCTCCCGAAGGCGTTCGTAGCGGGCCAGTTTGCCGCGCGCCCACCCCATGCGCTCCTCCACGAGCGCGCGTACGGCGTCCGGGTCCGCGCCGTCCGAGGCCTGGATCTTGACCATGAGTTCGTCGCGGATGGCGGTGGGCCTCGGAGGGGCGACCACGAAGTCGTCCAGGGCGGCACGTCCCGCGTCGGTGAGCGTGAACATCCGCTTGTTCGGCCTGCGTTCCTGCGGCACGACCCGCGCTTCGACCAGGCCGTCCACGGTGAGGCGCTCCAGCTCGCGGTAGAGCTGCTGCGGGGTCGCGGACCAGAAGTTGGCCACCGCCACGTCGAACACCTTGGCCAGGTCGTACCCCGACGCCTCGCCCTCGAGGAGGGCCGCGAGAACCGCGTGCTTCAGAGACATCTGGACACGCTAACACCAGCGCGACTAATCTCATCCGCACCTACTCAACAAATTGACTATGGAGCGCGCGCATGCAGGCATTCCGCAAGGCCGTGGAAGCGAACGACCCCGACGCCGTCGAGGCGCTCCTCGCCGAGGACGTCGTGTTCACCAGCCCGGTCGCCTTCCGCCCCTACCCGGGCAAGGCGATCACCGCCGCGATCCTCCGCGGCGTCACGCGGGTCTTCGAGGACTTCCACTACGTACGGGAGATCAGCAGCGCCGACGGCCGCGACCACGCCCTGGTCTTCGTCGCCCGCGTCGGCGACCGCGAGGTCAACGGCTGCGACTTCATCCACCTCGACGAGAACGGACTCATCGACGACCTCACGGTCATGGTGCGCCCCCTGTCCGGCGCCGAGGCCCTCTCCGAGGCCATGGGGGCGCAGTTCGAGCGGATCCGGCAGGAGGCCGCGGGCGCGTAGCCACGCCGCCACCGCGTGCGGGCCGGCCGGGCGCGGCGACGAGGACGAACGGGGAGACCCGTCCTACGGTCGGTGCCATCGCCACGCTGACGATCCGAGCACAGAGCGTCAGACGTTCCGCGATCCGAACCCGCCCTCCGGGCCCGCGGGCCCGCACCCTCGGAGCACCCACCATGTCGAAGATCCTTTTCGTAGTCACCGGCGCCACCCACTGGACGCTGGCCGACGGCACCCTGCACCCGACCGGCTTCTGGGCCGAGGAGGCCGTCGCCCCGTACGAAGCCTTCAAGGCCGCGGGCCACGACATCGTCGTGGCCACGCCCGGCGGCGTCGTCCCGACCGTGGACAAGGGCTCCCTCGCGCCCGAGTTCAACGGCGGCCAGGAAGGCGCGGACCAGGTGGCCGCGGCCCTCGCCTCCTTCACCGAACTCCAGCACCCGGTCAAGCTGGAGGACGTGCACCTCGACGACTACGCGGCGGTGTTCTACCCCGGCGGCCACGGCCCCATGGAGGACCTCTCCGCCGACGCCGACTCGGGCAGGCTCCTCACCCTCGCCCTGGAGACGGGCAAGCCGCTCGGCATCGTCTGCCACGCCCCGGCAGCCATGCTCGCCGCGATCAAGGAGGACGGCAGCAACGCCTTCGCCGGGTACCGGGTGACCGGCTTCACCAACACCGAGGAGACCCAGGCCGGCTTCGCCGACAAGGCGAAGTGGCTGCTCCAGGACCGGCTCGTCAACGCGGGCGTGGACTTCCAGGAGGGCGAGCCCTGGGCCCCGAAGACCGTCGTCGACCGCAACCTGGTCACCGGCCAGAACCCGTCCTCCGCCGCCCCGCTCGCGGCCGAGCTCCTCGACAAGCTGGCCTGACGGCGACATCGCCTCCGCCAGGGGCGTGCTCCTTCTCAGCCCCGTACCCGTGTGCACCTCGCGGGTGACAACGCCCGGCGGGGCGCCGCCCGGATCCGCGCCCGGCCCCGCGTGACCGACGAGACTGTGCCCCCCGTCCCCAGGCCACCGCCGGACGCTCCCCCCACCCCTGACCTCCTGCTCGACACCCGCCGAGCACCCCTCCACAGGAGACCCCTCGTGACCGACATCGAAGACCTGGTCGCCCGCCTCCGCGCCACGTTCGTCAGTGGCCGCACCAAGCCGCTCGCCTGGCGCAAGGAGCAGCTCACCCGGCTGCGCGCCATGTTCACCGAGCACCGAGGTGACATCGCGGACGCCCTGTACACCGATCTGCACAAGCCGCGCGCCGATGCCTTCGCCACCGAAATCGACTTCCCCGTAAGGGAGATCGACCACACGCTGAACCATCTCGACGAGTGGCTGCGCCCCCGTCCCGTGGCCTCCGGCGCGCTCGCGGGCCTGCCCGACGGATCGGCGGCCGGAACGCAGTACGACCCGCTGGGCACCGTCCTCATCATCGCGCCGTGGAACTACCCGGTGCAGCTGCTGCTCGTGCCCCTCGTCGGCGCGCTCGCCGCCGGCAACACCGTCGTCCTCAAACCGAGCGAGGTCACCCCGGCGACGTCCGCGCTCATCGCACGCCTGGTGCCCGAGTATCTCGACCAGGAGGCCGTCGCGGTCGTCGAGGGCGGCATCCCGGAGACCACCGAGCTGCTCGCCCAGCGCTGGGACCACATCTTCTACACCGGCAACGGCACGGTCGGCCGCATCGTCATGCGGGCCGCCGCCGAGCACCTCACCCCGGTCACCCTCGAACTGGGCGGCAAGTCACCGGTGTTCGTGGACCGCGACGTCGATCTGAACCGCGTCGCCGAGCGCCTCGCGGGAGCCAAGTTCCGCAACGCCGGGCAGACATGCGTCGCCCCCGACTACGTACTGACGGACCCGCAGACCGCCACCGCGCTCGCCGCCGCACTCGCCAAGGCGGTCGAGGCGATGTTCGGCACCGACCCGCAGTCCTCGGACGCGTACGGGCGCATCGTCAACGAGCGGCACTTCGACCGGGTGTCCGCGCTGCTCGACTCCGGGACGACCGCCTTCGGCGGGCACACCGACCGCGACGACACCTACATCGCGCCGACCGTCCTCACCGGTGTGAAGCCCGACGAGCCGGTCATGCAGGAGGAGATCTTCGGTCCCGTCCTGCCCATCGTCGAGGTCGCCGGGCTCGACGAGGCGATCGAATTCATCAACGACCGCGACAAGCCGCTCGCCCTCTACGGCTTCACGCAGAGCGAGGACACCCGGCGCCGCCTCGCCGACGAGACGTCCTCCGGCGGCATCGGATTCGGGCTGCCGATGGCCCATCTCCGCATCCCCGAGCTGCCGTTCGGCGGCGTCGGAGAGAGCGGTCTCGGCAACTACCACGGCCCGCACTCCATCGCGACGTTCAGCCACCGCAAGGCCCGGCTCGACGTGCCGCTGGGCTGAAACCGGCCGGGCGGGGCGGGGCCCGGCGGCCCGCCCCTCTCGCAGTCGCGAGCCGTGAGGCTCAACCGGCCCGCATACGCGAGTGTGTGGCGTTCATGTGGAGCTTGCCCGCACCGTGTACACCGCCCGCCTCCCGCGCCCTAGGCTCCCCGGTTGATCACCTCAATCCGTGCGCCGGGAGGCACCCCATGGCAGAACAGAGCCGTTCGCCACGCGAACCCGCACAACCCGATGGCCCCGGCGGTCCCGGACGGCGGCGGGTGCTCGCCTATCTGCTCGCCGCACCGACGCTGGCGGTCGGTGCGCGCATCGGCCTGGACGCCGTGGGCGGTGAGTCCGCAGAAGCCGCGGTGCCCTCCCTGCCGCAGCCGGAGGAGCTCTTCGACCTCGGTGACATGCAGAACCTGGCGGCGGCGCCCACGTCCGGTCTGATCTCCGTCCAGGTGCACGCCGACGGGACGGCGTCGTTCGCGGTTCCGCGCGCCGAGGTGGGCCAGGGCATGACGACCGCGGTCGCCATGATGATCGCCGAGGAGATGGACCTCCCGCTGGCGAAGGTGCGGGTGTCGCTGGCCGACGCCCGCCCGGAACTCCTGATGAACCAGCTGACGGGCGGCTCCAACTCGATGCGCAGCATCTACCTCCCGGTCCGCTCGGCCGCGGCTGTCGCCAGGCAGCGCCTCGTCGCCACGGCCGCACAGCAATGGGGCATACCGGAGTCCGAACTGACCACCCGGGACGGCGTGATCACGCACGGCACCGCCAAGAGCATTACGTACGGCTCGCTCGCCGGGGCCGCTGCCAGCACGCGCACCGTGACCGCCTCCGCCCTCCTCAAGGCGACGTCCGACTTCACGATCCTGGGCACGCCGCAGAACCGCGTCGACGCACGCGACATCGTGACCGGCGCCAAGAAGTTCGGCATGGACCTCCACGTGCCCGACGCCAAGCCGACGATGGTGCGCAGGCCGCCCACGGTCAACGGCACGGTGGTCTCCGTCGCGAACGCCGACGCCGTCAGGAACATGCCGGGCATCACCGACGTCGCCACCGTCGAGCACGGTGTCGCGGTACGCGGCGAGACCTTCGGCCAGTGCATCGACGCGCTGCGGGCGCTCGACGTGACCTGGGGCCCCGGCACCGTGGACAAGGAGTCGGACGACACCGTCCTCGCCAAGCTCAGGGCCGCGGCGCTGCCCATGGTCGTACCGCCGCTCCTCACCAAGAAGATCGACGCCGAGTTCACCTTCGCGTTCGCCAGCAACAGCCCGCTGGAGCCGGACAACGCGATCGCCGACGTGCGCTCCGACCGGGCCGAGATCTGGGCGAGCCTCAAGGTTCCGATCGTGGCGCAGCGCGACATCGCCGACCGGCTGGGGCTCCCGCAGACGGCTGTCACGGTGCATGTGGTGGAGGGCGGCGGTTCGTTCGGGCGGCATCTCTTCCATGACGTGGCCGCCGAGGCCGCGGAGATCTCGCAGAAGATGGGCAAGCCGGTCAAGCTGTCGTGGTCGCGGACCGACAACTTCCGGCAGGGCAGGACCCACCCGATGTGTGTCTCCCGGGTGCGCGCCACGTACGCGCTCGGCAATGTCGTGAGCTACGAGCAGCGTCACACCAGTTCGCAGACCGACTTCGGGCACGGGCTCGGAGAGATGATCACGTCGACTGCGGCGAAGCTCCCCGTGGCCGGCAACCTCACGTTCGCCGAGACCATCTTCCAGCTGACCCAGTCCACGCCGTACAACTTCGGTGTCACGACACAGCTCCTCAACGAGGTGCCGCTGAAGTTCAACACCGGCAGCATGCGCAACATCTACTCGCCCAACGTGGCGTGCGCGCGCGAACTCGTCGTCGACCAACTGGCCGCGAAAATGGGCAAGGACCCCGTCGCGTTCCGCCGCGAGTTCCTCAAGGAGAAGCGACTGCGCGCCGTCCTGGACAGGGCGGCCGAGGCCGGGGAGTGGGGCAGGGCGCTGCCCGCCGGAGTCGCCCAGGGGATCGCCCTGCACACGGAGTACCGCGGCGCGGTCGCCTCGCTCGTCGAGATCGACTGCCGGCCCGAAACGGTGAACCGGAAGGTCCGGGACGGTGTCACCGGCCCGCGTGTGACCCGCGCACTGATGGTCGTCGACGCCGGATTCGCCATCAACCCCCGTGGTCTGGAAGCCCAGATGATGGGCGGCATGAACGACGCGCTCGCGATGGCACTCACCTCCAGCCTGCACATCAAGGACGGCATCCCGCTGGAAGGCAGCTGGGACCACTACTTCTACACGCGGCAGTGGAACACCCCGCCCGAGCTGCGCGTCATCGTGATGCCGGCCACGGGTGACAAACCGTCAGGGGCGGGCGAGCTGGGTGTCGCGCCCGCGTTCGCCGCCATCGCCTGCGCCTACGCCCGCGCCACGGGCACACTGCCGACGAGCTTCCCGATCAACCACTCCACTCTCTCCTTCGACCCGCTGCCGCTCGAACCGTCCACGCCCCAGTCCCCCACCGACGGTCTCGACCGCGCCTTCTGAGGAGCCCTGTCATGCCCAGTCACACCTTCAAGCTCAACGGCGAGCAGATCACGGTCGAGGCCGAGGACGACGTGCGGCTGCTGTGGGTCCTGCGTGACCTGCTCGGCGTCACGGGACCCAAGTACGGCTGCGGCCTCGGCGTGTGCCAGGCCTGTACGTCGCACATCAACGGCAAGGCGTTCAACCCGTGTTCGGTGCCGGTGGCGAAGATCGGCCCCGACGACGAGGTCACCACGATCGAGGGTCTGCCCGCCACCGTGGGCAAGGATCTCCACCCGATGCAGGAGGCCTGGCTCGACCTCGACGTCGCACAGTGCGGCTACTGCCAGCCGGGCCAGATCATGACGGCGGTCGCCAAGGTCCGGCAAGCGGCGGAGGCCGGCCGCGACATCACCGACGCGGACCTCGACGAGATCCGCAACATCTGCCGCTGCGGCACGTACACCCGGATCCGCGAGGCCATCAGGACGGGCGCCAAGAACATGTGAACGCCCCTCGTGGGCCGCCCCGGCGAAAAGAACCTAGGTCAGCGGCCGGGGCGGTGCGGGTCCTCTGCCGACGTCGCGTACGAGGTCGAGGCCAAGCACCCGGTCCACGTACGCGAAGGTCTCGAAGAGCGCTCCGGCCGGGGCGTCCCCGGAGTGCTCGAGGCGGTGCAGCGTGCGCAGCACCCCGGGCAGGTCGAGGTTGTCCTCGAGGCAGTCGCTGATGCTGTCGCGGGCGGGGCCAGGCATCGGCCGGGACGGGCTGTCCGCCCAGGTGGCCACCGCGTGCCGCCAGCGCAGGAGCGTGTGATGCGCGGCGGCCACCGACGCGGGCGCGAGGCGGAGCGGCTCGGTGCGCGGCTCGGTCAGCAGCGCGAGGCGCAGGGCCAGGGGGTCGTCGGCCCTCTCCACGACGTCGGCGGCATGGGCGTCGCCGACGGCGAGCCGGATGACGTCCCCGTCCACGTCGTTCGGTGCTTCCTCGCTCCGGCTCACCCGGACGGCGAACGGCCCGCCCAGCTCACCCTCCACGCCCCGCTCGTCGCCGTGCGCGGCGGCCGGATGCATGCCGAGCTCGGCGGCCCGCGCCTGGAGCGCCGCCCGCCGCTCGTCGGCCCCGTCCGGGCAGATCAGCCCCGTGTACGCGATGGTTCCCGACAGTTCCAGTACGCGGGTCAGGACGTCGGCGACGAGCATCGCCCGTACGTCGGAAAGCGCCTCACCACCCTCGGGAAGCGCCACGGGTACGCCGATGCGCACCACGCTCCGGTGCATCACCGGAGCGACAGGAAGGCCCGAGCAGGCATCGACGAGGCGCAGCATGGCGCGAAGCCTATGCGCAACTCCCTCCGCGCGCCGAGACGTGCGGCCGAATCAGGACCTCGCGCGTCGCGGATCCCGGGTCCGGGGGCGGCGTTCCGTCCGAACTGACCTGCCCCGCCGAGGTGTTGGCTGGGCTGTTGGGGGCTGTCATGTGCGGCGGAGGCTGATGCCGGTGACGGCCAGCAGGAGGAGGGCCGCGGCCTGGATCGCGGCCACCACGGCGATCAGCACAGGGATCGAGACGTCGTAGAGCACACCCGTGAGTGCCCCTCCGGCGAACGCGGCCACGCCCACGACCGCGGCGAAGACACCGTACGCCGTCGCCCTGCGGCCCGGCGCGACGAGATCGGCCACGACGGCGCGCACGGTGGACTCCTGCACACCGGTCGCCGCGCCCCACACCAGAGACCCGAGTACGACCGGGGCGAGGGAGTCGGTGAACGCGAGCGCGGGCACCGCCGCCGAGAGGACCGGCAGGACGATCAGGACACGGGGCCCGACCCGGTCGTACACCCACCCGGTCGCCAGCGCGGCGAGCGCGTCGACGGCCATGGCGGCCGCGTAGAGCAGGGGGACGGCGGCGGTCGGGACGAGCCCGCGCGCGACGAGGTGGAAGGAGAGCACACCGAACGTCGCGAAGCCTGCCATCGTCGCGGCGGTGAAGGACGCGTACACCCAGTAGGCGCGCGGCAGTCGGGCGCCGGGTTGCGGCTCCTCGGCCTTGGGTGTGACCGCGCGTTCGTAGGCCGCCGGGTCGGGGACCTGGCGCCGCAACCATACGAGCAGGACGAGTACGGCGACGCCGGGCACCGCGAGGACCGCGAGCGTGGGCCCGTAGTCGTCACCCGTGAGCGCCAGCATCCCCGCCACCGTCAGCGGGCCCAGCAGCGCGCCCACCTGGTCCATCGCCTCGTGCACCGCGAAGCCCTTGCCGCGCCCGGTGGCCGCCGCCGCGTGGGAGAGCAGCGTGTCCTTGGCGGGTGAGCGCACCGCCTTGCCGACCCGCTCGGCGATGACGAGCGCGCACGCCGCCCACAGCACTCCGGTCACGCCGAGCGCGGGGACGCTGGCCACCGTCAGCGCGTAACCGGCGATCGCCCACCCCCAGAACCGGCCGCTGCGGTCGGCCAGCGGTCCCGAGCCGAGGCGCAGCAGGAGCGCCGCGGCCTCGCCCGCGCCCGTCACGACGCCGACGACGGCCGCGGAGGCGCCCAGCGAGGCGAGGAGGGGGCCGGTCACCGAGCGGGCGCCTTCGTAGACGAAGTCGGCGAGGAGGCTGACCGTCCCGAACCAGACCACGAACCGCCAGGGCCTCATCGTTGTCGCCTCTTGGGTCATCCGGCTTCCTCACCGCCGCCTTTCGGGTGCGTCGACGGCGCCCCGACCGATGATTCCGCGCCGTGTGGGGAGTCTCCCCTCCGACACCCCACACTCAAGAAGGTGGATCGATGACCAGCTTGCAGGACGTTCTCGCGCCGCACGTCCGTGACGGTTCGCTGCCGGGGGCGGTGGCGCTGGTGGCCCGTGGTGACCGGGTCGAGGTGGAGACCGCCGGTTCGACCGCCCTCGCAGGCGGCGTACCGATGGCCCGGGACTCGATCTTCCGGATCGCCTCGGTCACCAAGCCCATCGTCGCCGCGGCCGTGATGATGCTGGTCGACGAGGGGAGGATCGCGCTGAACGACCCGGTCGACCAGTGGCTTCCCGAGATCGCGAAGCCTGTTGTGGTCCGCACGCCGGAGGCTCCTGCCGACGACGTGGTCCCCGCGGCCCGGCCGATCACGGTGGCCGATCTCCTGACGTTCCGCGCGGGGTGGGGCTTCCCGTCCGACTTCTCGCTGCCGGCGGTCCAGTCACTGTTCGGGCTCCAGAAGAACGGACTCTCCCCTCAGCTCGTCCCGCCGCCCGGCGAGTGGATGGCGCACCTCGCCCGTATCCCGCTGCTCAACCAGCCGGGTGAGGCGTGGCTGTACAACACCTGTTCCGACATCCAGGGGGTGCTGATCTCGCGGGTGACGGGGAGCGCGCTGCCGGACTTCCTGGCCGAGCGGGTCTTCGAGCCGCTCGGCATGACCGACACCGGGTTCATGGTGCCGGCCGGCAAGCTCGACCGGTTCACCACGTCCTACCGCCCCCGCCCGGAGGGCGGCCTGGAGCAGGCGGACGCCCCCGACGGACAGTGGAGCAGCCTGCCCGAGTTCCCGTCCGGCGCGGGCGGGCTCGTCTCGACCGCGGACGACTGGCTCGCCTTCGCCAGGATGCTGCTCGCGGAAGGGGTCGCGGGCGACCGGCGCCTTCTGTCGGCCGACGCGGTGCGGCAGATGACGACGGATCATCTGACGCCTGCCCAGCGCGAGGCCAGCGGCCTGTTCACGGAGGGGCAGGGCTGGGGCTTCGGCGGCTCGGTCGACGTGGCGCCCATCAATCCGTGGAACGTCATGGGCCGCTACGGCTGGGTCGGCGGCACCGGAACGGCGGCGTATCTCGTCCCGTCCACGGGCGCGGTCAGCATCCTGCTCACGCAGGTGGAAATGACCGGCCCCACCCATCCCGCGCTGATGCGCGACTTCTGGCGGTACGTGGCCGCCGAGGCCGCCTGACGGTCGGGCGAGGCCGATCGCGTCGGCCGGCGTTTCAGTGCGCGATCGAGTCGATCAGCTCACGCGCTCCCTGCCGCAGCAGGGCAACGGCGACCGAGGTGCCGAGGGTGGCGGGGTCGAGAGGGCCGGCCCACTCGTGGGCGTTGAGCACGGTCTTCCCGTCCGGGGTGAACACACAGGCCCGCAGCGAGAGATCACCGCTGCGCTCCGCCCTGGCGAACCCGGCGATGGGGCTGTTGCAGTGTCCCTGGAGCACATGGAGGAACATGCGCTCCGCACTCGCCTCACGGTGGGCTCCGGGGTCACCGAGACCGGAGATCGTGTCGATCAGGTCGGTGTCACCCTCACGGCACTGAAGAGCCAGGATCCCGGCGCCGATCGGCGGGCACATGACCTCCGGCGAAAGGATCTCCGTGATCACGTCCGTACGTCCGATGCGTTCGAGGCCGGCGGCGGCAAGCAGGAGCGCGTCGGCGTCGCCCGCCGCGAGCTTCTCCAGGCGCCGGTTCGCGTTGCCGCGCATCGGCACGCACTCGATGTGCGGATACGCGGCGGCGAGCTGGGCGATGCGCCGCACGGACGAGGTGCCGATCCGGGTGCCGGACGGGAGTTGGTCGAGCGTCAGGCCGTCCGGGTGGATGAGGGCGTCCCTGATGTCGTCCCGCTTGAGGAACGCGGCGAACACCGTTCCGGCGGGCAGGGGCCGGTCGGCGGGCACGTCCTTGACGCAGTGCACCGCAAGGTCGGCCTCACCGGCGAGCAGCGCGGCGTCGACCTCCTTGGTGAACGCCCCCTTCCCCTCGACCAGGGACAGGTCACCCATCCACTTGTCGCCGGTCGTCTTGACGGGGACGACCGTGGTGCGGATTTCCGGATGCAGGGCGGCCAGTTCGGCGCGTACGCGCTCCACCTGGGCCAGCGCCATGGGCGAGTCGCGGGAGACGATTCGGATCAGTTCAGGGGCGGACATGGCCTCCACCTTAGAGGGTCGTGTCCGCCCCGCCCGCGTGACGTGTTCAGCCGTCGCGCGTGAACTTGTCACCCGTCACCGTGACCTGTGCCGATGTGCGCGACTCCGGCTGTCCGTGGTGGTCCTTCTACTATGGCGGCGGCGATCGGACGAGAGGCGAGAATCCGTGGACACGAGCCAGGCACTGCACACCGACGGCGACATCACGGTCCGCAAGGGAGGGGCCGAGTTCATCGACGGCCTCGCGCCCCTGTGGCTCGCGCTGCACGCCCATCACCGGTCCGTGCAGCCCGGGTTCACCTACTTCCCCGACGCGGACTCCTGGGAGCTGCGCCGCGATTGCTACCGGCGCTGGATCCTCGACGAGGGCTCGTTCGTGCTCCTCGCCGAACGGGACGGGCAGGCCGTCGGCTACGCCTTCGTACAGATCGAGGAGGGCCCCGACGACACCTGGGTGACCGGCACCCGCATCGCAGAGCTCCAGACACTGTCCGTCCTGCCGGCCGAGCGCGGCCACGGCATCGGCACGCTCCTGCTCGACCTGGTCGATGCCGAACTGGACCGCATGGGCGTCGCCGACCTCCTCATCGGCACACTGGCCGCGAACACGGGGGCGCAGCGCCTCTACGAACGCCGGGGCCTGCGGCCGGTGTTGGTGCACTACGCCCGGTTCGCCGCCGACGACGCGAAGCCTGCCTGAGCGCGGGCGCCGGCTGCCGTGTCCCGATCCGAGCGACGCCGCAGCGCGGCCCGGGTCCCGTCGTCCATGAATCCGGCCTCGACGGCTGCCAGCCCGACGGCCCTGAGCGCGGGTGCGTCGAAGCCGAGGTCGCGGGCGAGGAGCCGGTACTCGTCACTCAGGAGCGAGCGGGTCTGCATGGGGTTGTCGTCGCCGAGCACGACAGGGATCCCGGCCTGGCGGAAGCGGGGCGCGGGGTGGTGCAGGAGTGAACTCGTCGCGCCCGTATACCAGTTGGATGTCGGGCAGACCTCGACGGTGATGCCTGCGCCCGCCGCCCACGCCATGGTCTCGGCGTCGTCCGCGATGTGGGTTCCGTGGCCGATGCGGCTGACGCCGAGGTACTCGACCGCCTCGCGCGCGGCGGAGGCCGGGCCCGCCTCGGCGGCGTGGCACGTCAGCCCGAGACCGGCCGCGCCCGCGGGAGCGAACGCCCCCGCGTAGGCGCGGACGTCGGGGTGGAGGGCCTCGTCGCCGGCGAGATCGAAGCCGACGACGCCGTCGCCGGCGTGGCGGGCCGCGGCACGGGCCACCTGTTCGTTGAGTTCCGTCCCGTGGTGGCGCAGGGCCGCGACGACGATCCCGGCGGGCATCCCGGTGGCGGTGACGCCCTCGCGCAGCCCCTGGCAGGCGGCCGCGATCACGTCGTCGAGGCCGAAGCCGGGCCGGACGTGGGTGGCCGGCCCGAAGCGCAGTTCCAGATAGTCCTGGCCGTCGGCCGCCGAGTCCTCGACGGCCTCACGGGTGATGCGGGCCAGGGTCTCTCCGGTGTCGAAGAACGGGTACGTGGCCGCCACCTTCGCCAGGTAGACGGTCAGGTCGGCGGGGCCGTCGAGCCGGATGGCCGTCTCCCAGCCCTGCTCGGGTTCCACGAGCCCGGCGCGCCGGGCCAGTTCAGCCGCGGTGGACGGGCGGACCCGCCCTTCCAGGTGGGTGTGCAGGTTGATCAGCATGACGTATCCCGCGGTGGTCAGAGGGCGAGCATGCGCTCGGTGAGGTGGGCGGCCACGTCGGCGTCCGTGGCGAGGACGACGCGGCAGCGTGCGCCCGGCTGGTCCGGGAAGCCCTGGTGGGCGCCGCGCAGGTCGCAGATGGTCTGGCCGCGGCCGGGTCCGTCGGTGTCGTCCACGCTCACGTGCACGCGCGGGGCGAGGCTCGCCACGACTCCGCCGGTGGCTACGGCGGCGGCCAGCGGGTCGTGCGCGGCGCAGCACGGGCGGCCGAACGTCTGGACGTAGAAGGCGAAGTAGAGGTCGAGCATCTCGCCGAGTGCGCGCGCCAGGGGGCGTTCCGACTCCAGGAGTTGCGTGCGGTGCGACTCTTCGAGGGTGTGCGAGAGGGTCACGTCGAGGGGGACGAGGGTGATGTCCCAGGGCGCGGAGAGGACCGCGTTGGCCGCCTCGGGGTCGTTGTAGACGTTCGCCTCGGCGACGGGCGTGACGTTCCCGGAGACGAGTCCGGCGCCGCCCATGATGGTGATGTCCTCTACGAGGGACGGGAGTTCGGGGTCGAGCTTGAGGGCGGCCGCGATGTTCGTGAGGGGGCCGGTGGTCAGGAGCCGCAGGCGGCCCCCGTGGGCGCGGGCGAGACGGACGATCATCTCGGGGCCGCTCTCGGCCTCGGGTGCGGCCTGGGCGTCGGCCACTTCGATGTCACCGATGCCGTTCACGCCGTGGATGTGGGGGACGCCGCCGGGGAAGGTGCCCGCGAGCGGGTCGTGTTCGCCCACGGCGACGGGTATCTCGGGCCGCCCTGCCAGTTCGAGGAGCGCGAGGGTGTTGCGGGCGGCCTGCGTCGAGTCGACGTTGCCGCTGACCGTACCGATGCCGACGAGGGAGATCTCGGGCGAGGCGAGGAGGTAGGCCAGGGCCATCGAGTCGTCGATGCCCGTGTCGCAGTCGAAGTAGAGCGGCTGGGGCGCGTTGTTCATGTGGTTCTCGGCTTCCTTGTGTACGTGCGGGTTCGGGGAGGTCAGGGTTTCAGCGGTGGTCGGTGCGGAGTTCGGGGAGCTCGGGGTCTCAGTCGCGGTCGGTGCGGGGCGCCGCGATGAACAGGCTGGTCCCGAGGGCGAGGACGGTGATGGCGACCGAGATCCACAGGGCGGTGGCATAGCCGCCTGCCGTGGCGCGGGCCGCGTACGGGGCGACGATGCCGATGCCGAGACCCGCGCCGATGCCGAACGCGGCGCCGTTCAGACCCGGGAGCGCCGCGGGGGCGTCCTTCGGTGAGAGGAGGACGCCGAGCCCGTTGAGCGTCGTGAGGACCAGGCCGTTGTACGTGATGCCGAGGAACGCGACCGCCCCGAGGACGAGCCACTTGTCGAGCGGGAAGGCCGCGACGGCGCAGAGGGCCACGATGCTCAGGACGAGGCCGGCGCGCAGCGTGATGAGCCAGCCCTGCTTGCCCGCGAGCCATCCGGCCATCGGCGCGGCCCCGAGACCGATGAGCGCGGCCGGGGTGAGGAAGAGCAGGGCGGAGTCGGTCGCCGAGAGGCCGAAGCCGGTGTCGGGGTTCTGGCTGATGACGACGACGGTGAAGTTGATGACGGCGAAGACGCCGGACAGGACGAGCACCGTCGTCGTGACGAGCGGCCACATGCGGCGGGACTTGAGGTGGGCCAGGGAGACCAGCGGGGTGGCCCGGCGGCGCTCGACGAGGCCGAACGCGAGGGCGGAGACGAGGGTCCCGGCGAGGTAGCCGAGGGTGCTCGGGCTCGTCCATCCGTCGGACGAACCGTGCGACACGAAGTACGTGACGCAGTACAGCGCGACGGACAGCGCGCCCGCGCCCCACCAGTCCATGCGGCCCTGGGTGACCGACGGCCGGTCCTTGGGGATGAACAGCGCGACACAGACGGCCGCGAGGACACCGACCACCAGGATCACGGCGAAGATGGCGCGGAACCCGTAGCGGTCGGAGAGGGCGCCGCCGAAGAATCCGTCGACGCCGCCGACGCCGCCGTTGATGGCGGTGAGGACTCCGAGCGCGGCGCCGAAGACCTTCGCGCTCAGGCGTTCGTTGAGGATCACGTACGCGATCTGGAAGGCGGCGCTGGACGCGCCCTGGAGGACCCGGCCGATGAGCAGGACCGGCAGGTTGGGGGCCAGGAAGCAGATCAGGGTGCCGATCGCCGTGACGGTGAGCACCGCGACGAGGACCTTGCGCCGGCCCACGAAGTCGCTGATCCGGCTGAGGACGACACCACCGATGGCGCCGGCCAGGAAGAACAGCGAGGACACCTGGGCTATGTCGTCCAGGCTGCCGCCGAGCCTCCGGGCCATGTCCGGCAGGGCGGGCGTGACCATGCTCGCGTTGAGCTGGAACGAGATCACGCCGAGCAGCAGTGTGGCGACCAGGCCCACGACCTGCGCACCGCGCAGGGGCGGCGCGTCGGACGCGGCTTCGAGGCCGGCGCTCTCCCTGTTCTGCACACCGTGAGTAACCATGTTGGACACCTTGATTTCGTAGCGTCGCCGCCCGGTTGATGTGTGATGTTATACCTCTCGGTCCGACATGCGTCCAGAGCCGTGGTTCTGCGGCTACGCTGGTCCCCCAATCCAGCAGCACGGCCTAGTGAGGTGCAGTGGTCGCGACCGTCGACAACTTCGACGACTTCTTCGCTCAGCCCTTGACGGTTCCCCTGGGGCAGCCGCGACGTGTGGCGGTCTACTCACGCCTCGCCGCCGGCATCCGCGCGCAGGTCTTCCCGCTCGGCTCGCTCCTGCCGAAGGAGAGTGACCTCGGCACCCGCCTCGGCGTCAGCCGCACGGTCGTCAGGGAGGCCCTGATGCTCCTGGAGGAGGACGGCCTCATCCACACTCGGCGCGGTGTCGGCCGTTTCGTGGCGCCCGAGTTGCCCCGCGCGGGCCTCGAACGGCTGCGGCCCTTCGAAGAGGTGCTCGCCTCCCAGGGCAAGACCGTCGGTGTGGAGAACCTCCAGGCGACCATCCAGCACGCGACGGACTTCGTCGCGGGCGGCCTCAAGCTGGACCCCGATGCGAACACCTGGTTCTGGGAGACCCGTCTCACGCGCGACGGCGAGCCGGTGGCGCTCGTCCAGGAACACATCCCCGCCGGGCGCGACCTGCGCGACATCAGCCCGCTGCTCGCCGAGCGCCTGCGCGACGCCCAGGATCCGGGCCGCACCCTGTTCGCCGTGATGACGGACATACTCGGCCCCGTCTTCGGACCGGGCGAGTGCGCGATGACGGCGGGCGTCGCGGGGGCCACGCGCGGACGCCTGCTGTCCCTGGCCCCCTCGGCTCCGCTGCTCATCCTGACCCAGACCGCACAGCACGGCGGCCGGGCGGCCTATCTCGCGAAGTACATCGTCCGCGCCGGTGAACGGCTCTCGATCAATCAGCCGCCGCAGTCATAGGCCATTCCATTCCCAAGTGAGCGTCTGTAAGGGGCTGGTGGCCCAGTCGTCGCACGGGCGCGGGCACAGGCGCAGGCAATTCGACCGGCGCGCCCCTTCGGACCGTGGCTGAGGAGCCGACTCAGCCGCCGCCCAGCCCGCCCTGCGCGGCCACCATCGTCATGCCGAGTCCGCCGACCGCCTTGCCCAGACCGGGGGCCACGGCGTCGAGCCGTCCGGTCAGTTCCTCGATGCGGTCCTTGCGGGCGTGGGCGTCCGAGCGGGAGACGACCGACCGGATGCCGCCGACGGCGGCCAGGGCCACCAGCGCGGCGTCCTCGGGCGCGATCCGCGCGGCGGGCCCGGTGCCGTGCAGCAGTCCGGCCGCCGTGGCCTGGAGCGAGGTGACGGCGGAGGCGTCCCGCACCGTCACCTCGCGCCGGGACCGGCCGAAGGACTTCTTCTCCTCCACGGCCAGCACGCCCTGGGCGGCGAGCCGATCCTCGACCGCGTGCAGCGTCTCCTTGCGGTCGCGCTTGATCCAGGACTTCCAGCCGCGCCGGTCACTCGCGACGTGGCTGAGCGTCAGGTCGAGGACCGGGTCCCCGGTGGGTCCCGGCGTCGCGACCGACACATCGCCGCCGGAGCCGACCAGGTTCCCCCGGATCGCCAGCTCGGCCAGAACGGCGGCGCGGAGCAGGAACCCGGTCCTCGTGCGGTCGTAGAGGGCGTGGGCGGCGGTGTCGTAGGCCGTGAGGTAGACCCGGCCGTACAGAGTCTGCGTCATGGCATAGACGCTACGGCGATCACGACCGTGCGTGCTCCGCCCAGCGGGTGGAAGGGCGCTGGGCGGAACGGGTGAGTCGACCGTGTGCTCATGCTGAAAGGTGAGTCACGCCACCGGGGCGCCGGCGGGCGTCAGGCGCACTCCTTGGCGTAGGCCTCCAGCCGGTCGGCGAGCTCCATCGGGTGGCTCAGCGCCGCCAGATGCCCGCCCGGCACCTCGTCGGGCGTGATGCCGAGCCGGTCCTCCGCCACCCGGCGCTGGAAGTCGGCGGGGAAGAAGCGGTCGTCGCGGCCGGTCACCACCCGCGTCTCCACCGCCGGCCACACGTCGAGGGTGAACGGCGTGGCGAAGGCCGCCTCGGACTCCTCCGTGGCGTGCTCCGCCGACGCGTCGATCTCGGCCTGCGACAGGTCGTGCAGGAAGTACGTCTCCAGGTCGGTCTCGGCGTCGGGGTTGCGGCCCTCGCGCACGTCGTTCGCGCGACGGGCCTCTTCCTGCCCGGTGTGGGCCCACCACTCCCCCGGTGTCTCGCCGGGCCGGGGGATCATCCCGTTGACGAGTACGAGGAGCGACACGGGCAGGCGCGGGCAGACCAGCGGCGCGGTGAACCCGCCGAGGGACTGCCCCACGACCACCAGGTCGGTCCGGTCACCGACCGCGTCGACCACCGTGTCCACGTACTCCGGAAGACCTGCCCGGGTGTCGTCTCCAGGGAGGTCCACGGAGACGACGTCCCACCCCCGGCGCATCAGCTCGTCACCGACCCCGTGCCAGTACCAGGCCGAGCCGCCGGCTCCAGGGATCAACACGTACGTGGTCATGGTGCACCCTCCACGATGGGACCGTCCGTCTTCTGTGCGACCGTCGTGCGCACGACGGTCGTCTCTCTGACTGTCGGCCCCCGCGGAACTCACCGCATGTCGGCGGGCCGCTCCTTGGACTCGAACGGGAAGCGGCGGCGGAAGTCGTCCGCCGCGTCCTCCAGGGTGCAGAAGGAGACACCCTCGTGGGCCGAGACGTAGGCGATGAAGCGCTCCAGCATCAGCAGCACCTGGGGACGCCCGGAGACGTCCGGGTGCAGGGTCACCGGGATGACCGCGTAGTCGAGCTCGCGGTGGACCCAGTCGAACTGGTCCTTCCAGTCCTGTTCGAGCGCCCGCGGCGACACATAGCCGTGGCTGTTGTGGGAGTGCTTGTTGAACATCATGGGCGGGAGGTCGTCCACGTACCAGTTGCCGCAGAACTCGACGAGGTCGACCTCGTGCCCGTGGATGAGGGGCTTCATCCAGTCCTTCGCCTCACCGGCGTAGTCGATCTTCGTCCAGGAGTCGCCGACGCGGGCGTAGAAGGGGGTGAAGTCGCGGTAGTTCTGGGAGTGGTCGTAGGAGAAGCCGTACTTGTGGAGCAGCGCGGCGGTGGACTCGGACATCTCCCACCAAGGGGCTACGTAGCCCTTGGGCCTGCGGCCGGTGAAGCTCTCGATCAGCTCGACTGACTTGGCGAGGACGTCCTCCTCCTGCTGCGGGGACATCGCGATGGGGTTCTCGTGGCTGTAGCCGTGCGCGCCGATCTCGTGGCCCGCCTCGACGATCATGCGGGTCTGCTCGGGGAACGTCTCGATGGAGTGCCCGGGTATGAACCACGACGTGCGGATGCCATGGCGTTCCAACAGCTTGAGCAGGCGTGGGGTGCCGATCTCGCCGGCGAAGACGCCGCGCTGGATGTCGTTCGGGGAGTCCTCGCCTCCGTAGCTGCCGAGCCAGCCGGCGACGGCGTCGACGTCAACTCCGAGGGCGATCTTGATGTCCTTCATGGGGCGGCTCCTAGGGTCTTTCGTTTGGGTCGGGCCGGGTCAGGGAGCGGGGTCTGGTGCGTGCAGCTGCAAGGCGGAGGATTGAGGCGACGCGATGGGGGTCCCCCCTGCTCGAGCGAAGCCGAGAGCTTGGGGGAGTGCGTGCCAGGCCCCGCGAGCCCGGCATGATCCACACGAGAGGCCCTAGGTCACAGGGCGGTACGGATGCGGGTGACGGCGTCGTCGAGCGCGGCGGTGGCGGTGGGCGTCCAGTCGCGTTCGGCCAGGCTGTGGACGGAGATCCAGCCGGTCATGGCTCCGCCGGTCTCCACGGGGGCGAGCATCTGGGCCCGCACGCCGTAGACGTCGACGAGGGCCTGCGGCGGGTGGGGGTCCGCCTGGAAGTGGGGCTGGATCAGAGGCTTGCGGTGGTGTTCGAGCCACGCGACGGTGTTCAGGTTGCGCTGGTCGAGTGAGGCGTCGCGGCGAATCGGGCGGACGCCGGGGCGCAGCGCCTCTCCGGCGGTGCGGTCGACGTGGAGGCCGAGTCCGGGCAGGTCGACGCGGAACGTGGTGCGGTCGGCGCCGGTCGCGGCGAGGAGGCCGGTCAGGGTGTCCTGGATCAGGGCCCGCAGGCTGCCCGAGCGCAGCAGGTCGCCGTGGCCGGTGAGCCGGGGTGCGGCGCCCGCGAGGTCGAGGGCCTTCCAGAGGGTGACGGTGACTGAGTCCAACACCGGTATGCGCAGGGCCTGTTCGAGCCGTTCGGCCTCTTTGGCGCCGTGGACGTTCGTGCAGAGGACGGCCACGGCATGTGTGTCGCCCTCGGCGGCCCGTTCGATCTGCCGGGCGACGTCGGCGGCGGGGATGCGGGCGAAGGCCTCGTTGTCGTCCTCGCCGAACGGCTCCGCGAAGGAGCACGCGAGCCCCTCCTCCGCATACGTGTCGACGATCCGCTCGCACACGTCGCGGGTGTAGGGCAGGGCGAGTCCGAGCTCGGTGACGCCGTACGCGGCGCAGGCGTCGAGGAGGGCGAGCGTGGAGGTGGTGGCGGGGATGCCGGTCTCGGCGGTGATCGCGGCGGCGAGTGCGCGGTCGTGGTCGATGCCGAGCCAGGAGCCCGAGGTGCCGTTCCACGCGATGACGTCGACCTTGGCGTCGGCGAGCTGCCGGGCCGCGGCCAGCATCGGGGCCGGGTCGAACTGGGCGTCACTGTCCCCGTCGAGGGCGATCCGGGTGACCGGGACGCGGGCGAAGTGGGCGGTCGCGACATCGGTGCCGTGCAGGAGGGCGTAGGTCTCCGGCTCGAGGGCGATGTTGGACGACGGGGTCAGCATCCCGAGGCGGGGCGGCGTGTGACTGGTCATCGGGTGGCGAGCCTCCTGGAGTAGTCGATGACGAGGGACGAGACGGTGAACAGGACGCCGGCGCCGACGAAGTAGAGCAGGGCCCAGGTGTAGGAGCCGGTGCCGCCGACGATGAATCCGACGGCGATGGGCGTGACGATTCCGGCGATGTTGCCGGAGAGGTTCATGGCGGCGCCGACGACGCCCGCGTTGGCCCGGCCGCCGAGGATCGTGGGCAGGGACCAGTAGAGGCCGGCCCAGCGCAGGAAGAAGAGCACGACGGAGAGCAGCGCGACCGCGGTCAGGGCGTCGGGCACGAGGACGACGCCGAGAAGCCCGGCGACGACGGCGGCGCCGGCGATGCCCATCAGGGTGCGCATCACGCGGTTGGCTCCGGCGCCGGTGGCCTGCCAGCGGTCGGAGATCCAGCCGCCCGTCAGCTCGCCCACGAAGCCCGCGCCGAAGATGGCGAGGGTGGACCAGCCGATGGTCTTGATGTCGAAGCCCTTGGTCTCCGAGAGGTAGAGCGGGCCCCAGGTGAGGATGCCGTAGAAGACGCCGTTGAAGCCCATCCAGCCCAGGCACATGCCCCAGAACGAGCGGTACTTGAGGTAGGCGCCGAGGCGGGCGCGCCGGTCGGTGCCTGCGGTGGCGTCCTCGGCGGCGTGGGCGCGCTCGATGTAGTCGGCCTCCGCCGCGTTGACGCGGCGGTGGGCGCGCGGGGTGTCGCGCAGGAACCACAGGGCGAAGCAGCCGATGGCCGTCGTGAGGACACCGGCGACGACGAAACTGATGCGCCAGCTGCCGGTCCAGGCGATGAGTCCGGAGATGGCGATGCCGCCGAGTGCGGAGCCGAGCGGTGCGCCGCCGTCCATGAGGACGGCGCCGCGGCCGCGTTCCTTCGCGGGCAGCCAGTTGGCGTTGAGCTTGCCGCCGGCGGGCATGACCGGCGCCTCTACGGCGCCCAGGAGCAGGCGGAACCCGAGGAGGGAGCCGACGCCGGTGGCCGCGCCGGTGAGTCCCGTCGCGACGCCCCATCCGACGCAGGCGCCACCCGCCATGTAGCGGGGCCCGAAGCGGTCGATGAGCCAGCCGCTGGGGATCTGCATCAGGGCGTACGTCCAGAAGAACGCGCTGAGGACGAAGCCGGTGACCTCTTTGGAGAGGTGGAGGTCCTCGGTGATGAGGGGCAGCGCCACGGAGACGGACCCGCGGTCGATGTAGTTGAGGGCCACGACGGCCAGGAGAAGGACGAACACTTTCCAGCGGGTACGGGTGGGCCGGGCGGCGGGGGCGGGCCCCGCGCCGGCCCCGGTTCTTTCGTCTGTGCTGCGTACGGGGTTGACCTGCGACATGGCGGACCCTCGATTCGGCGGACTTCGGGTACGTGCTGACGTGCAACTTCCGCGCTATGGCATACCAAACAATGAAGGGAACCCCAGGGCCCCGTCAAGCGTTTGGTATACCGTAAGGGCAACTTTTCGGGGAGGACACATGACACAGGGCCAGACCCGGGACGCCACGTCCCAGAGCGGGACGGGGTGGCTGCGCGACCAGGTCTGCGAGGGGATCCGCGACCAGATCATCGGCGGCCGGCTCAAGCCGGGCGACCGCCTCGTCGAGCGGGACGTGGCCGAGGAGTTCGGCGTCTCCCGCATCCCAGTGCGCGAGGCCATCCGCATCCTGATGAGCGAGGGGTTCCTCCAGGCCCTCTCCCCGCGGCGCATCGTCGTCAAGGAGCTGTCGCGCCAGGACGTGGCGAACCTCTTCGACCTGCGCGAGGCCCTGGAGGTGCTCGCGGCGCGCCGCGCGGCGGAGAACGCGGACGAGGCTCAACTCCGCCAGCTGAAGCGCCTGTTGGAGAGCGCCCGCAAGGCCACGCTCGCCGGGCGCCCCGAGCGCGTGTCACGCGCCAACACCGCGTTCCACCACCACATCGTCGAGACGGCGGGCAACGAACTCCTCGCCGCGACCCTCGAACCCCTCGAAGGCCGCCTGCGCTGGCTGTTCCACCAGATCGACGACCCCACGTCGGTGTGGGAGGAACATCGCCGCCTGTACGAGACGATCGCCGCGGCCGACCCCGAGGCGGCGGCCGCGTGCGCGCTCCGGCATGTGCGCCACTACAGAGAGGTGGCGCTGCGCCTCCTGTTCGAGGCGCCCGACACCTACTGAGCTCCGAAGCCGACCGGCCAGCGGTGGGCCCATGGCGCCGCCCGCTCGAACGCCGCGGCGGCGCGCAGGACTTGGGCGTCGGCGAGGTGGCGGCCGACGATGTGCAGCCCGACCGGCAGACCGTCCCTGGTCCATCCGGCGGGGACGCTCACCGCGGGCTGGCCCGTCAGGTTGGCGGGGAACGTGAAGCCGGTCCAGGCCGTGTCGGCGACGGCGCGACCGTCGATGCGCTCGGGCCCCTGGACGCCGATCTCGAAGGGCGGCACCGCCGCCGTCGGCGTGACGAGCAGGTCGTACGTGGACATGAGGCGCGCGGTCCGGTTCACGACCGACTTGCGGACCATGTTGGCGTCAGTGAACTCCTCCGCTGTCCAAGGGCGTTGCATCATCGCCACGAGGTGGGGCGACATCCGCTCGCCGTGCCGGCCAACGAGGCGGCGCATACCGGTCAGGTCGGTCTCGGCGGCGATGAGCGCCGCGAACGCCTCGGCCGGGTCGTCCCAGCCGGGGTCGACGGCGTCGACACGGCAGCCGAGGTCCTTCTCCAGGACGGCGACGGCCTCACCCACGACGCGCCGCACCTCCGGGTCGACGGCAAGATAGCCGAGGTCGGCGCTGTAGGCGACGCGCAGACCGGCGAGGTCGCCCTCCTCCTGCTGCGCGGCCCAGTCGACGTCGCCGCACGGGACGGAGTGCCGGTCGCGCGGGTCGGGGCCGGCGAGCACGGACATCATGAGGGCGGCGTCGGCGACCGTGCGGGTCAGCGGGCCGATGTGCTCCAGGGACTCCCAGCCGGAGACTCCGGGATACCGTTCGTCGCGGCAGCCGGGCCACACCGGGACCCGGCCCATCGCTGCCTTGAACCCGACGAGCCCGCAGTGCGCGGCGGGCACCCGTACGGAGCCCCCTCCGTCGGAGCCGAGCGCGACCGGGCCGAGGCCCGCGGCGACGGCGGCGGCCGACCCGGCGCTCGAACCGCCGGTCGTGAGGGCGGTGTTCCAGGGGTTACGGGTAGCGGGAAAGACCGGGTTGTGGCCCACCGCGCTGTAGCCGAACTCGGTGGCGTTGGTCTTGCCGAGGACGACCGCGCCCGCGGCGAGGACGCGTTCGACCACGATGTCGTCCTCGTCGGGCACGAAGTGCTCGTAGGCGACGGAGCCCGAGGTGGTGCGGATGCCCCGGGTGGTGATCAGGTCCTTGACCCCGATGGGTACGCCGGCCAGCGGGCCGGGGTCCTCGCCGCGCGCCAGGCGCTCCGCGATGCGGCGGGCCCGTTCGCGTGCCTGATCGGGGACGGGGGTGCAGAAGGCGTGCAGGGTGGTGTCGAGGTCCGCCATGCGGTCGAGTGCCGCGTCGACGGCCTCGACCGGCGATACGTCCAACTTCCGTATACGGGCGGCGAGTTCGGTGGCGGGCAGGCGGCAGAGCTCGTTGCGGGCGGCGCGGTCCATGGGTGGGTCCTCCTCCGGCGTGCGGGTCAGGCGGTGCGGAGCGCGAGCGGGGCGGCCAGACGCTCCGAGATCACGTACACACCGCAGGCGACAGCCATGCCGATGACCGCGTCCACCGAGCCCGGCAGAAGGTAGTGGGCCAGCGTCGCGGCGCAGGCTCCCGCCGCCCAGGCGGCGAGGGCGGACGGGCGCAACGCGCGCGGCGCCCGCCCGGCCGTGCGGCGGCGCAGGAACACCTGGTCGGCGATGAGGACGGCGCCGATGGGCGGGACGAAGATGCCGAGCAGGTTCAGCCAGTCGAGGAAGAGGCTCCAGACACCCGTCAGCGCCGCCGCGAGTCCGATGGCACTGAGGACGACCGCGAGCGGGCGCATCCGCAGCGGCGTGATCGCGGACCAGCCGACGGCACCGTTGTAGAGGCAGTGCGAGGCGACCGAGCCGAGGTTGACGAAGACGAACAGCACGGCGACGGCGGTGAGGAGCGGCCCGTGGCCGGTGAGCAGGCCGAGGAATCCACCGCCGTTGACCGCGGGGTCGACCGCGCCGCCGACGGCCACGACGAGCCCGCCGATCAGGTACGAGACGCTGTTGGCGAGGGGGAACGCGCAGCTCGCGGCGGCGACGGCCGCCCTGCCGCTCCTGGCCCACCGCGTGAAGTCGGCCGTCATCGTGCCCGAGTCGGAGAACCCGGCGACGACGATGCTGGTCGCCGCGGCGAAGGACAGGGTGTGCCCCGCGCCGTCGTACGACAGGGCGGAGCCGAGCGAGGCGCCGCCCTCGCCGAGCGCGAACCAGACGGCGACGCCCGCGAGGACGACGAACAGCGGGGCCGCGATCAGGCCGATCAGCGCGAGCGCCCGGATCCCGATGACGGTCAGCACGGTGTAGAGGGCCCCGCCGGCCAGCGCACCCAGCAACGGCGCCCAGCCCAGGGCCTCTTGGAGTGTGGTGCCACTCAGGCCGATCTGGAACGAGTACCAGCCGATGACGACCGTGGAGAGGAACCCGGCCGGGATGCGGCTGCCCAGGGTGCCGAACGTGCGGGCGGCCTGGTGGGAGAAGTTCTCTCCGGTGCGGCCCGCCAGCCAGCTCAGGGCGCCGACGTAACCGAAAAGCACCAGGTTGCCCAGCAGGATCGCGGCGGCTCCTCGCGCGAAGCCGAGGTTGAAGACGATGACACCGCCGAACACGGCGTTGCCGAGGTTCATCGGGAAGCCGAACCAGACGGCGGACACCGACAGGAGTGAGCGGCGCGCGTGCGGGGGCACGGGCTCGTGCTCGAACTCCTCGCCCAGCGGCCCGCCGTCACTGTGCGGCGGCCGGGCGGCCTTGCTCGCGGTCGTGGTGGTGGTCACGGATCCTCCCCGGAAATTTGGTATACCGTCCTGTCGCTTGGACGGTAGGTTCCGGGTGTTTCCGTCGTGGACACGATGCGTTACGGGAACGGGACGCCTGCGCCGGTGCGTCAGGGCCCGCGCGGGCTCGCGGTCAGTGCCCCGCGAGCAGCTTCACCCCCACCACGCCGGCCCCGATCACCGCGTCGACCACGGCCGCCAGGCTCGACGCGAGCAGCCCGCCGCCCATCCGGCGGCCGCCCTCGAAGCCCCAGGCGGCGAGGCCGGCGAGGCCCACGCCGGCCGCGATCCACAAGGCGGTGTTGAGGTCGACGGCGCCGGTCGCGGACAGAGCGTCCATCACGAGCGGGCCCGCCGCTGACGACAGGAGAGGGCTGCTGACGTACAGCATGTGCCGCGCCTCGGCGCGCCCTGGGAATCGCTGGTGCACGACGCGGTGCGACTGCACGTCCGCCACCAGCGTGGCCAGCCACAGGCCGACCGCGGTACCCGTCACATAGGCGGCAGCGGTCCAGTGTCCGGTGTCCGGGTTCTGCGCGAGACCCACGACCACCGCGAGCATCGTGATCGCGGCATAGATGCGCTCCTTGAGCCGCTCGCGCAGGGTGCTGAGCAATTCCCCTTTTTTCTCCACATTCACAGCCATGCGCGAACGATAAATTGCGCGAACGACAAATGCAGCGCCCGCCGGGAGGTCGCTCCCGCCGGACGCTGCACCGGTGTCCGCTGTGAGGTGCCTACGGCTTGCGCGCCACCGCGGCGTAGATTCCGCCGTTCTCCGCCCGCGGTGCGTCCGTGCCCCGGAACCAGTCCGTCGCCGTCACCAGGCCCGGCTCCACGAGTTCGAGCCCCTCGAAGAAGCGGCCGACCCCGTCCCGCGAGCGGAACCCGAGCTCGATCCCGCCCTTCGCGTACTCGGCCGTCACCTGCGCGGACAGCTCCGGGAAGATGTCGGACGACGCATGCGACAGCACGAGGTGACTGCCGGAGGGCAGCGCTTCCACCAAGGTGGAGACGATGTCGTACGGCTCCTGCTCCCCGGGCAGGAAGTGCATGAGCGCGATGAGTGAGAGCGCGATCGGCCGGTCGAAGTCGAGGAGCTTGCGGGCGTGGTCGAGGATCTCCCCGGGCGCGCGCACATCCCCCTGGACGTAATCGGTCATGCCCTCGGGGCTGCTGACCAGCAGGGCCTCGGCGTGCCGCAGCACGATGGGGTCGTTGTCCGTGTAGACGACGCGGGACTCGGGGCGGATCGCCTGGACGATCTGGTGCAGGTTCGGCGAGGTCGGGATCCCGGTGCCGATGTCGAGGAACTGGTCGACACCGGTGCCCGCCAGCCACGCGACGGCGCGGTGCATGAACTCACGGTTCTGGCGCGCCCCGTCCCGTGCCTGGGGCGGCAGTTGCTCCCCCACTTCCTCGTCGACGGGATAGTTGTCCTTGCCGCCGAGGAGATAGTCGTAGACACGGGCCGGGTGGGGCTTGCTGGTGTCTATCCGGGGGCTGGATGGTGTCTCTGCCGTCATGACCGTGCAGTCTGCCACAGCAACTCGCTTGTCAGTACGGATGGTTGGCGGGTGACCTGCGGCCGGTCAGCTCACACTGACCGACGTGTCGTCGACGACGAACGACGTCTGGAGGGTGGACCCTTCCGTGCCGGTCAGCTTCACGGCCACCGACTGCCCCGCGTACGCGCCCAGGTCGAACTTCTTGAGCGCGTAGCCCGAGGCCGCGTCGAGGTTGGAGTACGTGCCCAGCGTCGACAGGACCGTGCCGCCACTGTTGAGGACCTGCACCTTGAGCGTGTCGTACGCCGTAGTGGTGGTGGTCTCGGCCGTGTCGATGTGGAGGTAGAGGCTGAGGGTGGCCGCGCAGCCGGTAGGGATGTTCACCGTCTGCGAGAGGGTGTCCGTGTGGGCTGAGCCGTAACCGTTCAGCCATGCCTTGTAGGTGCCGGTGCGGGCGGGTTCGCCGGTGTCGTCGGTGATGACGCCGCTGGAGGCGGTCCAGCTGGTGCTGCCCGACTCGAAGCCCTGGTTGCCGAGCAGTTGGGCGGCGGTGCAGGTGCCGCCGCCTCCCCCGCTGCTGCCGGTGGCTCCGGAGAGCCACTCGGTGGCGTTCAGGGCGAGCGCCGCGTTCGTGCCCGCGGGGTCGTTCCAGCCGTCGTAGAGCGTGTTGCCGGACTGGCCCGTGCCGTCGTCGATCGGGGAGCTGTCACCCCAGAACGCGACGCGGCCGCTGCCGAACGTGCTGGTGGCGAAGAAGGCGCCCGTGCTGCCGGAGGAGCCGGTGCGGTAGACGAGGCCCTTGACCGAGGAGTTGTCGGCCGGCTTGAGCGTGGCGGTGGTGCCGCTGCGGATGATGCTGCCGCCGACCTTGCCGAACGACCCGTTGATGACGGGGTCGGTGGTCGAGGTGATGGCCTTCGGGTCGTCGGTACTGATGCTCAGGGTGTCGACGGAGAAGCCGAACGGGTCGGTGGAGTCGACGGAGTTGCCGGTCATGAGGTCGTTGACGACCTCGACCGCGTCGTTGCCGTCGTTGTTGCGGTCCGCGCCGGTGTGGTCGGAGATGAGGAAGAGGCCGCCGCCGTTCTGGACGAACTTCATGACGGCGGTCTTCTCCGCCGCGCCGAGCAGCACGTTCGGCTCGGGCAGCACGAACGTGTCGAAGTTCTTGAGGTCCAGGGCGGACGAGGTCCCGTAGGTGATGGAGTTGCCGGCCGGCAGTGTCTTGAGCGCGTAGTCGCCGGTCTTCCGGAGGCCCACGCCCCATGCGGAGAGCGCGCCCGTCCAGTCGTTCTCGGCGGACGGGGTGGCGTCCTGGCCCAGCGGGTCGGGCTGGCTGGTGCCGACGATCCAGTCGGCGTTGCCGGCGGTCTCGGCCTTGGTGTTGTCGAAGAGCACGCGGTGGGGCGTCGCGGCGGCGGACGGGGTGGCGGCGGTGGCTGCCTGACCTGCCGTCACACCGGTGAGGAGCATTCCGAGGACGGCGGCCGCGCAGGCGACGCGGCGGCGGGGACGTCTGGATCCGAGCATCCGTCATACCTCCGTGAGGGGTGGGAGAAGGCGGTGCGGGCGTCGAGTCTGCGCGCGTAGAACATCGACGGTGAAGAGGGAGGACCACGCGTGATTGAACAGTACATGGCAACCCGGTGCCCCAACAGGGCATCGCGGGCCGACCGTCCGCGTCACCGCGGGCCGATGCCCGGCATCACTGCAGGCCGATACGCCGCGCGATCTCCTCGGTGTGCCGCAGGCGCGCCGCCGCGTCGTCGCCGAGGGCCGCGACGACTCCGGCGACGACGGTCTCGACCACGGCGAGGGTGGGCACGAAGCTGTCGTACGGCGACGGCGTCGTGACCAGGCTGGGCAGCACGACCTCGGCGTGCGCGGAGACCGGGGAGAGCCACCTGTCGGTGAACAGGATGACCTTCGCACCCTGCTCCAGGGCGAGTTGGGCCATGGTGACCTTGTCCTGCTCGTAACGGCGGTAGTCGAAGACGATCAGGACGTCGCGGCGGGTGAGCGCGCCGAGTACCGCGGTCCGCTCGACGTCGCCCTCGGGCAGGAGCCGGATGTCATCGCGCAACTGCATGAGGTGCAGCCCGAGGTACTGGGCGAGAAGATGCGTGAAGCGGCCGCCGGCCAGCGTGATGCGCCGCTTGCCGTCGGCCAGGAGCGAGACGGCGTGTTCCAGGTCGTGCGACGGGAGTTCGGTGAGGGTCTGGGCGACGGCGGAGCTGAACAGCCGACCGGCCTGCCCGAGAAGGGACGCGTCGCCGTCCGCCGCCTCGTCGGTGCGGGCGCGGCCGGCGGATTCGTACAGGGACAGGGGCGACGCGTTGCGTTCGTCGAGTTCCTCGCGCAGGGCGGTCTGGAAGTCGGGGAAGCCGCGGTAGCCGAGCCGGTTGACGAAGCGGATGACGGTCGGGGCGCTGACGCCCGCCCGCTCGGCGAGGACGGCGACGGTCTCGAAGCCGGCGGAGGGGTAATTGGCCAGGAGGACGCGGGCGACCTTGCGCTCGGCAGGGCTGAGGTCGCCCAGCTTGTGCCGGATCACGTCGGCGAGTGCGCCGGAGGCCATCGCGGGTTCCTTCCTCGGTCGTCGGCGGGCGTGGGCCCGCGGGCCGAGCCTAATGCCGATCTTCGGAGCTGTGGTCCCGACCGTCGCCGCGCCCCGTGGCCACGACGGGAGCTCCCGCACCGGGCAACGGCGCGATGAACCGGTGCGGGAGCGTCGGGGGCAGCGTCAGTCGCTGCGGCTGTCGCCGAGATCGGCGATGAGAGAGGCGAGCAGGGCGACCCGGGCCGGGACCGTACTGACGTCGAGCCACTCCTCGGGGGTGTGGTCGGCGCCACCGACCGGTCCCAGGCCGTCCAGCGTCGGGACCCCTGTGCCGGCGATGGTGTTGGCGTCCCCCACGCCGCCCGTCGCCGTGGCCCCGAAGGACAGGCCCAGGCGTATGCCGATGGCCTTGGCCCGGTCGAACATCCGGCGGGAGGCTTCGGTAGCCTCCATCGGCGGGCAGGATTCGAGTTCCTCGACGGTGACGCGGGTACCGGGGACGACGGGCCGCGCGGCGGCCTCCTGGATGGCGGCGGTGGCGTCACGCATCCCGCTGTCCGTGGCCGAGCGGATCTCGACGAGGAGTTCCGCGTCGGGGCAGACGATGTTGAAGCGGCTGCCCGCGCGAACGACGCCGACGTTGAGGGTGACGCCCTCCCACATGCCGTTCAGCGCCTGGATCGCGATGACGAGGTGGGCGGCGGTCAGAGCCGCGTTCGCTCCGCGTTCGGGTTCGATGCCCGCGTGTGCGGCGCGGCCGGTGACGGTGAGCCTGAAGTCGGCCACGCCCTTGCGGGCGATGACCAGGTCGCCGTTCTCCCGGGCGCATTCGAGGGCGAGGGCGTAGTGCGCCCCCTCGGCGGCCCGCCGGGTGACCGGTCTGCTGGCGGGTGAGCCGATCTCCTCGTCCGGCGTGGCGAGGAAGACGAGTTCCGCGTAGTCCTCGACGCCGGCCCGGGCGAGGATCTCGAGGGCGGCCAGTCCCGCGACCAGGCCTCCCTTGTCGTCGCTGACACCTGGTCCGTGGGCGAGGGATCCGTTGAGGGAGAAGGGGCGTTCGGCGGCGGCCCCGTCGTCGAAGACGGTGTCCATGTGCGCGGCGAGCAGGATTCTGCGGCCTCCGTCGGCGACGGCGAGGCGACCTTGTCTGCGCCCGATGAGCACGTCTCCGGTGCGGTGTCCGTGGGTCGGCGGCAGCGGGACGCGTTCCACGGAGAAGTCCAGACGCTCGAGGCTGGCCCGGACCAGGTCGGCGACCCGGTTGACGCCGTCGGAGCTGTACGAGCCGGAGTCGATCGCGACGAGTTCGGCCAGGTCTTCGAGGTACCGCGGCTGGTGCGCGTGGGACAGGGCCAGCAGCGCCTCGTCGAGGGGCTGCTGCCGGGGCGGGGCGCTCACAGGACCTTCGAGAGGAAGGCGCGGGTGCGCTCCTGCTCCGGTGCGGCCAGGACCCGTCGGGGGTCACCGGATTCGACGACGACGCCTTCGTCCATGAAGACGGCCAGGTCCCCGACTTCGCGGGCGAAGCCGATCTCGTGCGTGACGACGACCATGGTCATACCGTCGTCCGCGAGCCGGCGCATGACGTCAAGGACGTCACCCACGAGTTCGGGATCGAGTGCCGACGTCGGTTCGTCGAACAGCATCAGCTTCGGTTTCATGGCGAGGGCGCGGGCGATGGCGACGCGCTGCTGCTGGCCGCCCGAGAGCTCGGCCGGGTAGTGGCCCTCCCGGTCGGCGAGCCCCACCTGGTCCAGCAGAGCCCTCGCCTCGTCGCGGGCCTGGTCCCTGGCGGCGCCCGCGACCTTGACGGGGGCTTCCATGACGTTCTCCAGGGCCGTCATGTGCGGGAAGAGGTTGAACCGCTGGAACACCATGCCGATGTCGCGCCGCCGGGCGGCGACCTCGCGCTCACGCAACTCGTGGAGGCGGGTGCCCTGCGGCCGGTAGCCGACCGGTTCACCGTCGACGGAGAGGCGGCCCCCGTCGGTCTTCTCCAGATGGTTGATGCACCGCAGGAAGGTGGACTTGCCGGACCCCGAGGGCCCCAACAGGCAGCACACCTGGCCGCGTTCGACCGTCAGGTCGATGCCCTTGAGGACCTGGAGCTTGCCGAAGTGTTTGCGCACGCCCTCGGCGTGCACCATGGGCGCGTTCAACGGCCCGCCTCCTTCTGTGTGCGGCCGCGCAGGGCGGTGAGGGATCCGGCGCAGAGGCGCCGCAGCGGGGAGACCGCAGCTCCGCGGGCCGTGCCGCGCCCGTAGCGGCGTTCGAGCCACGCCTGCGGGACGCTCAGGACGCTGACCAGAGCCAGGTACCAGAGGGACGCCACCACGAGCATGGGGATGACCTGGTAGTTCTGCCCGTACACGTCCTGGATGTTGGACATGAGATCGTGCGCCGCGATCACCGACACGAGGGCGGTCATCTTGAGCATGTTGATCGTCTCGTTGCCCAGCGGCGGGATGATCACCCGCATCGCCTGGGGCAGCACGATCCGCCGCATGGTGAGCGCCGGGCGCATGCCGAGTGAGTGGGCCGCCTCGGTCTGTCCGGCGTCGACGGACCGGATCCCTGCGCGGACGATCTCGGAGGCGTACGCGGCCTCGTTCAGGCCGAGCGCGAGCAGGGCGGCGACGGCCGGGGTGAGCAGGGTGTTGGTGTCGGCCTGGAAGAAGGTGACGCCGGTGAACGGGATGCCGACCATCACGTGCTGGTAGAGGGCTCCGGCGTATCCCCAGAAGATGATCTGTACGAGCAGCGGGGTGCCGCGGAAGACCCAGACGAACAGCGACGAAAGGCCGTACAGGACCGGGTCGTCGGAGAGCCGCATGACGGCGACGAGGGTGCCGAGGACGAGGCCGAGCGTCATCGCGGCGACGGTCAGCCACAACGTGGTGGCCAGACCGTCGAAGATCAGCCCGGCGAACAGGTAGTGGCCGACGACGTCCCAGTGCAGGTTGCCGTTCTTCGCGAGCGAGCCGACGAGGCCGGCCAGCGCGGCGGCCGCGGCCAGCGCGGAGATCCAGCGGCCCCAGCGGCGGACGGGGACGATCTCGAAGGCGTCGGATGCGGGGGTCTCGCCCATGCGCGGCGTCCCCATGGGGGTGGTGGTGGCCATCTCTAGTCCACCGCCGCGTTCTTGGTGGCTTCCTTCACGGCGATGGAGGCGACGCCGTACTTGTCGCAGATCTTGGTGAGGGTGCCGTCGTCGATCAGGGCCTGGAGAGCCCGCCGGATCGCGTCGGTCAGTTGCGGAAGTTGCCGGGAGACCGCTATGCCGTTGGGTGAGGCGCGGTAGCCTGCCGGCGCCTCGGGGTCCTCGGCCAGGTCGAAGGCCTTGCCGTCGTCGGCGGTCTTGGCCGACCATCCGGCGGCGGGTTTGGTCACGACCTCGGCCGTCACCTTGCCCGAGCGCAGGGCGAGTTGGGCGTCCGAGTCCTTGGGGAAGGTCTGGATGTCGGCAGCCTTCCGGCCGGCCGCCCTGCACGTTGCCTGGTGGGCCTCGAGCAGCTTGTACTGGTTGGTCGCCGCCTGGACGCCGACCTTCCTGCCGCAGAGGTCGTCCAGCGTGCTGATCTTCGCCGGGTTGCCCTCGGTCACCAGGATTCCCGAGCCGGAACGCGAGTAGTCGACGAAGTCGACGACCTTCTGCCGCTCCTTGTTGTCGGTCAGGGCCGACATCGCGGCGTCGAACTTGCCGGCTTGGAGGGCGGGCACGATGCCGTCGAACTTCGTCGGGGTGAAGGCGAACCTGACGCCGAGCTTCGCGCCCAAGGCCTGGCCGAGGTCGTAGTCCAGGCCGGTCAGTTCGCTCTCCCCCTCGGTGACGAACATCGCGAACGGCGGGTAGGGGACGTCCGTGGCCACGCGCACGGTGCCCGCCTTCTTGATCCGCTCGGGCAGGGCCTCGTGCAGTGCCGCGTCCCGCGTGACCGTGGCCCCGGCGATCTTGTCCCGGGACGCCGGCTCAGCCCCGCCGGAGCCGCTCGAGCCGCAGCCGGAGACCACCGCCAGAGCCGTGCAGGCCAGCACGGCTGTCGCCCCGCGGCGGGGCACAGAGATGTACATCAACGTCGTTCCCTCTCGGACGTCCGAAGCGCGCGGAATCACCGCCGCCGACGTCCCAGAAGTTACACATCAATGTTCACGATGGCTAGATGTAATAGACGTTACATACCTGGTTCGCGCTCGGGGAGGTATCTGTTCCGTGTCTCATCGACAGGCGCGAGGCCCGACGCGCCCCTCAGTACCCGGGCGGAGGCGACGTCGAGGCCGGCCGGCCGGGCGCGCAGGTCCGACGGTGCTCTACGCGGCCACGGAGGCCGGCACTGGAGCGGGCGGGCGGACGTCCGCCATGCGGCGCTCCGGGCCACATCGCCGCAGCACCAGATGACCGACGAACGCGGCGGGCCCGAAGAAGATCTGCGCGGGCACGATCTCGGGAAGATGCCCGGTGAGCGCCTCGACCGTGACCGGTGCGAGGGTCGGCAGCAGCGCACCGAACACGGCGACGAGGCCGAGCGCGGTGGCGAGACCGGAGCGCCCGTAGGCCTTGTACGCGACGGTGCTGTAGAGGGCGTACACGAGGAGGTCACCCATGCCGAGCACCGCGCCGAGGTCTCCGACCCGCAGGCCCGCGGAAGGCGCGAAGGCATAGCCCTGCACGGCGTCGAAGAGCCGCTGCGTGATGGGCACGGCCGTGGCGAAGAACAGGTCGTACGCGGCGAGGGCGAGCGCGAACCGGGCGACGTGCCGCAGACGCAGACCGCCCTGGGCATTGAGATTGGCGGCGCCGACCGCCATCAGCATGATCACGGTGCTGTTGATCAGCCAGTACGGGAGCGCATGGGTCGGGTCGTGTTCGGCGGTGCGCGCGGCGAACCAGTCGGCCGCGAGGAGCGCGGCGATGAGGAGCCACCGGAGCCGGGCGCTTCGGACCACGGGCCCGTAGGCGACGGCGAGGCCGCCCGCCAGGGTGAGGCCGAGCACGGGCGGCAGGAGCGCGCCGGGCAGGGCCAGATAGAGGAACGGCAGGGCGATGACGAAGCCCATCATGATGACCATGTCGTTGCCGTTGAAGGCTCCGACTGCCGGCCGCGGGAGGGTGACGAGCCGGAAATACGCGACGCCGGCGAGCGAGACGCCCAGGGCGATGCCCAGCGTGACGAGGGTGAAGAACACGGACTGTGCGGCGGTCACGAGGCCCTCCCGGCGAAGCTGTGCTCGACCAAGTCGCAGCGGTACCGCCGCAGTTGGTGCCCCTCGGCGTCGGTGAGGGCGACGGTCGCGTCGATGCCAGCCGCGGCGAGGCGGCCGGCGATGTCGGCCGGGCTGTTGTCCGCGGCGCACGAGGCGGCGAGTTCGAGCCGTAGCCGGCCGTCGGTGACATCGGTCCGGTAGCGCATGGGCCACCGGGCGCCCGGCAGCGCGTCGAGGACCTCGATGATGTCGCGCGGCATCACGGCCCCGGCGCGGGTGCTCAGCACGTGGTCCGCCTTGCCGAGAATGTGCGAGGTGGCCGGGACGTTCGCCATCTCGCAGGTGAGGGGCGCGTCGGGCAGGCGCCGCACGAGATCGCGGGTGTCGTAGCGGAAGAGCGGCATGCACTCCCGGTACGGGTAGAACGGGGTCGCGACGATGGTGCCGAGCGCACCGGGCTCGGCCGGCTCACCGGTCTCCAGGTCGCACACCTCGACGAGGCCGATCCCGGCGTCGATGTGCAGATGCCGCTGCGCGCAGATCGCGCCCGCGACCGGAGTCACCTCGGTCATGCCGTAGCCGTCGTGGACCGGGGCGCCGAAGGTCTCCTCGGCGGCCGAGGCCAGGGCCGGCGACAGGACTTCGCTTCCCACGTTGATGCGCCGCAGCCGGAAGTCGGCGGGACCGAGGCCCCGTTCACGCGCGAGGATGACCAACTGGCCCAGGTAGCTCGGGTAGGTGGCCATCAGGGTCGGGGCGGGGGCGTCGGTGCCGACGGTGAGGTCGAGGGTCTCGGCGGGGGGCACCAGGCCGACCATGCGGATCGCGGCCCCGGCCATGCGGGCCACCTGCATCTCCGCGTACGCGGTGCCGGTGGCGCGGGAGCTGACGTTGAACTGGACGAGGTCCGTAGTGCGTACATTGCCGCGCAGGACCTGCGAGAGAGCGACCAGAGCAGGCCACAGCCGCTCCTCGTATCGGGAGTACCAGACCTCGGCGGGGCGGCCCGTCGTGCCGGTGGTGCGCGAGGCGAGGAACGGCTCACCGCACAGAAAGTCGCGGGACCGCTTGACGAGGTCCGTCTTCGTGGTGACAGGGACGCGGCCCATGGTCTCGATGGTCAGCGTGGCGGGGTCGACGCCCGCGGCCTCGAAGTGCTCGGCGTAGAAGGGTGACTTGTCGGCCAGGCGCCTGGCGGTGCGGCGCAGGGCCTTGTTCGTCAGGTCGGCGCGCAGTTGCGGGTCGGCGGCCGCACCCCGCAGGAGTTGCTCGACATCCTCTCCCGGCGAGCCGAACTCGGCGATCGTCGCCAGGGCGTCCTCGACCAGCCGCTCGGCGGAGCGTACGTCGATGGGGCGGCCGAGCACCATCGCCAACGCCATTCGGAACTGCCGGATCCCCGCGTCGAACATGGTTCCTCCCCCGCCTCCGACACATCGCGCACCGTGAACCGTGCCCCCCCCTGAAACGCGGCAGAGAAACGGGGCGGGCGGCCGTCGCCGCCCGCCCCGTCGCCGCGTCAGCTGGGGCAGTTGGTGAAGAGCACCGCCGCCAGCGAACCCATGACGTACTTGGTGTGCTTGAGCGTGGAAACGATCGCGGACATTCGTAAACCCCCTCCATCGTTCGGATGACCTTCACCGGCTGGTGAAAGCACAACGATGCTCATTGCGGCAAACTCTCCTGTCAAGGACACGTCCAGCGATCCATTGTTCGCACCGAAACATGCAATCGGGCGAGATCGTCCCGCGTCCGGTCGCTCCCGCGCTCACGCGATGAGTTCCGGGCCCGCTCACGGTCATACACGGAGCAGCACCCCCGACAGAGGAGAGCTCCCGATGAACACCCCCCGTATCGGCTTCGGTCTGCCGAGCTTCGGACCGTACGCAGGGCCCGAGGCCATCGCCGACGTGGCGCGGGCCGCCGAGCGTTTCGGCTTCGACAGCGTGTCCCTGTCCGAGCGGCTGCTGCTCCCCGCCGGACCCGACTGGCACAACGAGGCACGGCTGCCCGAGTCGTACGTGTGGGACCCGCTGGAGACGCTCACCTGGGCCGCGGCGCACACGAGCCGGATCAGGCTGGCGACGGGAATCGTCAACGCGCTGTTCCAGCCGCCGCTGATCCTTGCCCGGCGGCTCGCCACCCTCGACCGGCTCTCCGGCGGGCGGCTCGACGTCGGGATCGGCCAGGGCTGGCTGCCGGAGGAGTTCACGGCCACGGGGGTGCCGACCGGCCGTCGGGGCGCGGGCTTCGAGGAACACATCGCCGCGATGCGGGCCTGCTGGGGCCCGGACCCGGTGCGGTAGGAGGGGAAGTTCTACCGGATCCCGCCGGCGACCGTCGGGCCGAAGCCGGTGAACGGCCCGCTCCCCCTGGTGATCGGTGCGGGCGCGCGTTCCGCGGTGGAACGGGCGGCCCGGCTCGGCGCGGGATTCGTCACCGTGGTGTTCCCGCAGGACTGGGACACCGCCCGTACACAGATCGGCTGGTACCGGGAAGCCGGCGGCGCCGGTCCGGTGGTGATCCGGATCCTCGCGGTCTCCCAGGACACTCCCGACCCGGTGGCCACGCTGGTCGACGGCGCACGTGAACAACGGAAGCGGTGCGTGGAGCTGGGCGCGGACGAGATCCAGTGGGGCGACCTCAATCTGGCGGAGGTACCCGTCGAGGACCAGGTGGTGGCGATGGAGGCGATGGCCACGGCCCTGGACCTCGACGCCTCCTGAGGGCCACTGCGCCCGGCCGGCCTCGGTGTGCTCCCTCTACGATGGCGGGACACCGCCGCTCATGTGCCGGCGGGTCGCCGGTCGGGAGGGGCCACCAATGATCATTTTCGGTACGCGGGGATATCTGTACCAGCTCGCCATGCTCACGTTCGTCTGTGGCAACTGCGGCAATCCCGCGGCGCACGCGCTGCGCAAGTACGTCACGAAGTTCACGCTGTTCTTCGTGCCGCTGTTCCCCATCTCGAGCAAGTACCGCTCGCAGTGCACGTTCTGCGGGATCGAGCACCACCTCGCCAAGGAGCAGGCGGAGGCGCTGCTCGCGCAGGCCGCCGCGCCCGCCGGTTACCCGGCCCAGGGTCAGCAGCAGCCGGGCCAGCCGCTCGGCCAGAACCCGTACCAGCAGTAGTCGTTCAGGGGCTGGCGGCGAACGGCGCCGTGAGGCGCAGCCGCCAGTCCCGGTCGGTACGGACCACCAGATCGACCCGCCAGGCCGCCACGCGCAGCGGAAGCAGCGGCCGCACCCGGTCCCGCACGAGCTCCGCCTCCTCGTCCGTGGCCCCCGTCGCCAGCGTGACATGCGGCTCGGGACGCTCCCCGAACCGGCCGCCGTACGGCGCGATGTGCGGCCAGCGTGCGCAGAACGCATCGGCCACGGCCTGCAGCGCGGGCACGGGCACGGCGACGAAGCGCGGTGCCACCACGAAGTCCTTCAGATCCGTCTCGACCGCGGGCAGTGACGACGCGAGGTCGCGCACCTCGGCGTCGACGTCCGCCGTCAGCTCCGCCGCGGGCAGGAACGGGTAGAGCAGCGAGACATGGGCGGGCAGGCCCTTTCTCACCAGCGCGGGGTTGACCTCCGCCGCCGCTTCGAGCAGCGGGTTCGCCATGGGCAGAGTGATGACCAGAGCGCTCCGGTCCTCCGGGGCGTGCCCCTCGCCGACGGCCGTCATGGCCACCTCACCTCCGTGCTCGGACATGCGTGTGGGGGCGGACCAGGAACGGCCCGCCCCCACACATGTTCTCAGCCCTGAGCGGCGCTACGGCGCTTGCGCGTCGCCCACACGAGGCCACCACCCGCGACGATCACCACGGCGGCCGCCCCGGCGATGAGCGGCGTGGCGCTGGACGAGCCCGTCTCGGCGAGGTCGCCCGAGTCGGCGCTCGGCTTGGACGAGGGCACCGCGGCAGCGGAGCTCGTCGCCGTGCTGGGCTTGTCGCTCGGCGTGGGAGTCGCCGTGTCGGCGGGCTTCGACGGCGTCGGCGTCGGCTTCGGCGTGTCCGACGGCTTGGGCGTGCTGCCCTCGCACACCGGGGCCGTCTTCTCCTCGTCGCGCGAGTACTGGTCGCCGTCACTGGCCTTAACGACCAGGCGGACCGTGAGCTCCTTGCTGTGCTCAGGCAGGTCCAGCTTCTTGTGGAAGTCGTTCTGGAACGTCTCGGTGGGCAGGAGGTCCTTGCCGTCCACCGTGACGTTCACCGTGTTCTCGGACCGCGACCCGTAGTTGGTCAGGTCGAGGCTGACCTGCGAGCAGGTCACCTCCCACACGGGGGTGTGCGCCTGCGCCGGGCTCGCGAAGAGCCCCACGCCGAACGCACCTGCCGTGGCGGCCGCTATGAGAGCGCCCGATGCCCGCCACGTCTTCTTGTTCTCAGCCACAGAATTTTCCTCCGCGATGTGTTTCGCCCCGTGTGACAGTGCGCGCACCCTACTCCTGGCGCACCGGAGGCTCACAACCGCCTCCCCCTTATCTCTCGTCCCTCTGCTTCAGAGGGAGTTGGGAGCGTCCCCGAAGTCCGGGATGTCCAGGCGTGCACCCCCGCGAAGGGCCGACGCGTGGGCGACGATGCCGGGCAGGGTGTAGCGGGCGGCGACCCAGGCGTTCACCGACGGCAGGGTCCTCGTGGCGACGGCGGTGACGAAGTCGTCGACGAGGAAGTGGTGGCTTCCCTCGTGGCCGTTGGGCATGTGGTCGAACTCGCGGGGCAGCCGGGCGCGGTCGTGCACGGGCGCCGATCCTGAGGTGAACGCGTCCCGGAGGGCGGGCGCGATGTGCTGGAGCGAGGGGTCGTCGGCCGGCAGGGTCGGCTTGGGCTGGAGGAGCTCCGAGATGTCCTGCACGCCCTTCTTGTCCTGCCAGAAGCTGACCGTGGCCAGCTGCTCCATGCTGGCGTCGGTACCGAAGAACCGGAACCGCGATTCGCGGATGTGCGAGGGATAGCCGACCCTGCGGAACTCGTTCGTACGGAACGAGCCGCCGCCCGCGACCTCGAAGAGCGCCGTCGCGTTCGACAGGTCGTTGCCGAACTGGCTGACTTCCTTGTCGAAGACCCCGTCACCGTGCTCGTCGGGCACACCGATCGCGGAGACGCTCACGGCGTGGGTCTGCCAGGCGCCGAGCACGCCGCCGACGGAGTGCGTCGGGTAGAGCAGGGGCGGATAGCTGGCGGTGGCCTTCCAGTTGTCGCCGCCGCTGTACCGGTAGGCGTCGTAGAAGCCGAGGTCCATGTCGTGGACGTAGTCGCCCTCGGCGTAGAAGAGCCGTCCGAAGGCGCCGTCCGCGATCTGGTTGCGAGCGTGCACGGTCGCCGGGTTGTACTGGCTGGTCTCACCCATCATGTACGTAAGGCCCGTGTCGCGCACGGCGTCGATGATGGCGGCGATCTCGTCCTCGGTGATCGCCATCGGCACCGCCGAGTACACGTGCTTCCCGGCGCGCAGCGCCTTCAGGACGAGCGGGCCGTGGGTCCAGCGCTGGGTGAAGACCGCGACGGCGTCGATCGTGTCGGACTCCAGCATGGCGTCGAACGAGGGGAAGGTGCCGGTGAGCCGCTGGGCGGCGACGAGCTGTTCGGCGCGCTCCGGCAGCAGGTCCGTGACGTGGATGTCGCCGACACCGGGGTGGGCGCGGAACAGTTTGGCGAACTGCCCGGAGAACTGCCCGGCGCCGACGATGCCGATGGAGAACGTCATGAGGATCCCTTCACAGACTGAACTTCACTGAACTTCACTGAACGTCAAAGAACTTCACGGAACTGCACTGCTGCACACTCCTCCACTTCCCTGAACTTCACTGGGAGAGCAGGAGGTTGATCTGGTTGTTGGTGCGGTCGAGGCCGCCGACGGGCGCGTCGTTGGCGTAGATGTCCTGCATGGCGGGCCGCATCAACGCGTACACGTCCGCCGCGTAGTTGGTGATCGGGAAGGAGAAGGTCGTCTTGTCGGCGACCGGCTTGGTGAACGCCGTGACGTCGATGCCGTCCTTCTTGTACGCGGCCACGGCCGCCGCCGTGCCGTCCTTGGTCGCCGGGAACACGATCCCGTGCTCGCCGACCGTCCGCTGGCAGGCGTGGGAGGCGAGGTAGGCCACCCACTTCTCGGCGCCCGGCTTGTTGCGCGCGTTCTTGGTGATGGAGTCCGCGAGGCCGTTCATCATGGTGGCGCGCTTGCCGCTGGGGCCGACGGGAGTGACGGCGGTACCCGCCTGGATGCCCTTGAACCCGTAGTACGTCTTGATCATCCACGAGCCGTTGAGCGAGGTCGCCGCCGTGCCCGAACCGAACTGCACATCGGGTCCGTTGGTCTGGGAGAAGTCCTTCTGGGGCGGGAGGTAGCCCTTCTTGGCCAGGCCGAAGTACCAGTCGATCGCGGCCTTGAACCTCTTGTCGTCGTAGTTGTAGTGGGTGCCCCAGGCCGGCTGGTCGGTGTAGCGCCAGCCCATGGACGCGGCGAACGCGCTCCACTGGGTCTGGCCGTCGCCGTCTCCCGCGTCGTTCGTGGCGAGGCCGTAGACCTTGACGTGGTTCTTGTCGAAGCCCTTCTCGTCGCCGCGCACTCCGTTCCTGTCGACGGTCAGGTGCGCGATGGCCTTCTCGAAGGTGCCGCCGTCCTCGGGGTTCCAGGTGAGGTTGTTGAGCTGGCCGGCGGTCAGTCCGGCCTCGCGCGCCATCTTCTTGTTGTAGAAGAGGGCGACGGTGTCCCAGTCCTTCGGGGCGCCGTAGCGGTGCCCGTCCTGGCCGACCCAGGAGGCGGCGAGCCCGGGCTGGTAGTCCGCGTCCTTGATGCTCCTCGTGTGCGGGAGCCTGTCGAGGGGCGCGAGCACCTCCAGGTCGGCGAACTGGGCGAACTTCTGGATGTGGTCGGTGAACACGTCGGGCTGGGTACCGGCGATGAAGCTCGCGGTGAGTTTGGTCCAGTAGTCGTTCCACCCCATCTGTGTGATCTGTACGTCGAGGCCCGGGTTCTCCTTCTCGAAGTCCTTGGCGCAGGCCTCGTACGCGGGCAGCTGGTTGGAGTCCCACAGCCAGTAGGTCACGGTGTGCGCGGCGGAGCCGGAGGACGATCCCGCCGAACAGCCGGACACCAGTGAGAGGGCGAGCGCCCCCGCGAGGGCGGTGAAGGCACGCAGTCGCATCAGGTTCCTGCCTCTCTACTTGATCCCGCTGAAGCCGATGGAGTTGACGATGCGCCGCGCGAAGCAGCCGAAGAGCACGAGCATCGGGAGCGCGGCCACGAGCGTCGCCGCCATCAGGCCCGACCAGTCGGTGCCGCTCTGCGGGGTCTGCGCGCGGAAGATGCTCAGCGCGACGGTGAGCACGCGTGAGCTGTCGCTGTACGACACCATCAGCGGCCAGAAGTAGTCGTTCCAGGCGGTGATGTACGTCAGGACGCCGAGCGTGATGACGGGGGTCGACGCCATCGGCAGCAGCACCCGGAAGAAGATCCGCACCTTGCCGGCGCCGTCGAGCAGCGCGGCCTCCTCGACCTCTCGGGGCAGGTTCATGAAGAACTGCCGCAGGAAGAACACCGCGAAGGGCGTCATGAACAGGCTGGGCAGGGCGATCCCGAGCAGGGTGTCGACCAGGCCGAGCTGTTTGATCAGGACGAAGTTCGGCAGGAGGGTGAAGATGGTCGGCACCATGAGCCCGGCGAGGAACAGGCCGAACATCCGGTCCCTGCCGCGCCAGCGCAGCCGGGCGAAGGCGTACGCGGCCATGGCGGAGAACAGGAGCTGGCAGACGGTGATCAGGGTCGAGACGACCACGGAGTTCAGCAGATAGCGCCAGAAGTCGATCGACCCGCCCGCGCCGCCCTGGGCAAGCGCCTCCTTCGTGCTCTGCTGCCCGAAGACCCGGGCGAAGCCGCCGCCTGTCAGGCCGGTGGGCAGCGGGGACGAAGGGTCGGCGGTGAGCGCGGCGTTGGAGGACAGGGCGGTGCGCAGGATCCAGTAGAACGGCACCAGGGTGATGACGACGATCGCGGTCATCGCGGCCCAGGCGAGGGCGCGTCCGGGCGAGATCCTGCGCCGGGCGCGGGTGCGGGGCGCTGTGGTGGTCACGGCGGCCATGGCGATGGCTCCTTTCTCTCGCTCGTCGCTAGCCGAGGTCGGTGTGTCCGGCGCGGGTGAGCCGGTACTGGATGACGGTGATCACGCTGAGGACGACCAGGAGGGCCACGGACATGGCGGAGGCGTAGCCGAACTGGAAGCGGCCGAACGCGGAGCCGTAGATGTACAGCTGGAGGACGTTCGAGGCGTTGGCGGGCCCGCCGTTCGTCGTCACGGCGACGGAGTCGAAAACCTGGAACGAGCCGATGACGGTCATGATCAGGACGACCGCGAGCACCGGGCGCAGCAGTGGCAGCGTCACGCGCCAGAACATCCGCCACTCGCTCGCACCGTCGACCTTCGCCGCCTCGTACACGTCGGAGGGGATGGTCTGGAGCCCCGCGAACAGGAGCAGCGCGGTGTAGCCGACGTGGCGCCACACGTTGATCAGCGCGATGGTCGGGATCGCCCAGGTCTCGTCGGTCAGGAAGGGGATGTGGTCGAAGCCGAGCCCGCCGATGACGCGGTTGCCGATGCCCAGCTGGGTGTCGAGCATCCACAGCCAGACGATGCCGGCGACGACGTTCGACACGAGGTAGGGCGTCAGGACGATGCCTCGTAGCAGCGCCGACTTCGTCAGCCGCTGCATCAGGACGGCGATGGTGAGCGCCGCGACGGTCTGGATGCCGATGTTGATGACCACGTACTCGACGGTGACCTTCAACGACCCCCAGAAAATGGGGTCGTTGACCATGCGCACGTAGTTGTCGAGGCCGACCCACTCGGCGGGCGTGAGCAGGTTGAAGCGGGTGAAGCTCAGATAGATCCCGCGCAGCGTGGGCCAGAGCAGGAAGACCAGGAAGCCGAGCAGCGCCGGGGCGATGAACACCGCCGCGAGGGCGCCGTCCCCGCCGCTTCCTCCACCGTCCCGCTCCCTGATCCGGTCCTTGGTCTTCTTGTTCGCTGCTTCGGCACCAGGCAGCCGCACTCGGGTGGGTGGGCTGCTTGAGGCGACAGTCATCTGAGACTCCCTCGTCCGCGACTCGTCCTCGCGCCGATTACTTTTGACGCGAAACAATCAGCGCGTCAAGAGGCGTGCAGCGACCTCCATGACCTCCTTCAGGCGCCGCTCCCACAGGATCGAGCCTTGACATTGATTCCGCCCCGGAATAATTCTTTGCGACAGGCCGCGACGGGCTGTGACAGGCTCAGGTCCGCACCCCACCCCCTTCGACAACCAGCGCGAGGAGCCCATGAGCGCACGTACCGCGAGCTGGCTGCCCCTGAGCCCCGGTGAACGCGCGGTCGCGATCGAGGTGTTGACGCACGGCCCGCTGTCCCGCAGCGAGATCGCCAAGCGGCTGAGCCTGTCCGCCGGCAGCCTCACCCGTCTGACGAAGCCGCTCATCGAGTCCGGCCTGCTGGTCGAGGACTCCACGACGGCGGCCTCACTGCGCCAGGGACGCCCCTCGCAGCCGCTCGACATCGTCGCCGGGTCACAGAATTTCGCCGGGTTCAAGATCACGGCGGACGCGGTCTACGGCGTGGTCACCACTCTCAGGAGCGAGATCGTCGCCCGCCGCTCCGAGCCCCTGGACACGCACGACCCGGAGGAGATCGCGGACCTCCTGCATCGGATGACCACGGGCTTCCAGGAGAGCTTCCCGCGCCTCGCCGGAATCGGCATCGGCGTGGGCGGCAAGGTCAGACACCGGGCGACCGTCGTCGCGAACGCGTTCCTCGGCTGGGAGGAAGTACCGCTCGCCGAGATGATCGAGGAGCGCACGGGACTGCCCGTCGTCGTCGACAGCGACGTGGCGGCGCTGATCGAGGCCGAGGCCTGGTTCGGAGCGGGCCGCGGCCTCGACCGGTTCGCGGTCCTCACCATCGGGGCGGGCATCGGCTACGGTCTCGTGCTCGGCGGACGCCTGGTCCGCACCGGCGAGGACGGCCACGGCGTCGGCAAGCGCTGGATCATCAACGCCAACGGCCCGCTCACCCCGAACGGCGAACGGGGCAGCGCCATGGCTCTGTTGACCATCCCCAGCATCTGCTACCAGGTCCGCGCGGCCACCGGCCGGGACGTGACGTACGAGGAGATCCTGGCCGGCGCCGAGTCCGGCGACCCGCTCTGCTCACGCGTGATCGGCGAGGCGGCCCGGGCCCTGGGCACCCTGGTCGCGCAGATCGCCAACTTCGCGATGCCGGAGAAGATCCTGCTGGCGGGCGAGGGGGTGGGCCTCGCCGACGTCGCGGGCGGCGTGGTCCGCGAGGCGATCCTCGCCAACCGCCACCCCATGGCGGACCCCGTCCTGCTGGAGACAAAGGTCTCCGACTTCCACGAGTGGGCCCGCGGCGCCGCGGTCCTGGCCATCCAGGTACTGGTATTGGGGACGAACGAGGGGTGAGGGGGCGCCCTGACGGGGGCGGGCGTCTCGTCGCGGCCGAGCAGGACGACCGAGGCGGGCTCACGAGGAACTGACGGGCTCCGTGCGCTACTGGTCGGAAGAGCCCCGGTTAGTGGCATCGTGGAAGGTGAGCGCACCGCCGGTCCCGCTCCGCGCGAGCGGCCCGTACGGCGGCGCGTCGCTGCGGAACGAAGGCGGTGACGGCTGTGGCAACCACTCTGAAGGCCGGAGGGAGCCGGTTCAAGGCCGACCGGCAGCTGACCGCACGCATGCTGGTCACCGTGTTCCTGCTGGGCCTGCTGTACGTGGCCTTCGTCGGCGCGCTCCTCGTCCTGCTCAAGTCGACGCTCCTGGTCGTCGTGATCGCCGCGGGACTCCTCGGGTCGCAGTATTGGTTCTCCGACCGGATCGCCCTGTACGCCATGCACGGCCGGATCGTGACCCGTGAGGAGCAGCCCCAGCTGCACGGCGTGATCGACCGGCTGTGCGCGACCGCCGACATGCCGAAACCGCAGGTGGCCCTCGCCGGCACCGATCTGCCGAACGCCTTCGCCACCGGCCGCAACGCCAATCACGCCGTGATCTGCGTGACCACGGGTCTGCTGCACCGTCTGGAGCCCGACGAGCTGGAGGGCGTCCTCGCGCACGAGCTGTCCCACGTGGCGCACCGCGACGTCGCCGTGATCACCGTGGCCTCGTTCCTCGGCGTGATCGCCGGCATCGTCGTGCGCTTCGCGTTCTACTCCGAGCTGCTCGGCGGCCGCCGCAGGACCGACCAGAACACGCTGGTCGTCCTCGCCGTGGTGGTGGGCGTCTCGGCCGCCGTCTACGCGATCAGCTTCGTCCTCATCCGGGCGCTCTCCCGGTACCGGGAGCTGGCCGCCGACCGGGCCGCGGCGCTGCTCACCGGCCGGCCGTCGGCACTGGCGTCCGCCCTGACCAAGCTCGACGGGGACATCGCCCGCATCCCGAACAAGGACCTGCGGACGGCCCGCGCGTTCAATGCGTTCTACTTCATCCCCGCGCTGTCGAGGAACGCCCCGCTCCCCCGGCTCTTCTCCACGCACCCCTCGCTCGAACAGCGCCTCGACCAGCTGGCGGCGATCTCCGCCGACCTCGGCCGCCCGGCCTGAGCCCCGAAGGGATCCACATGGGTTTCCTGGACATCCTGCTCGGGCGCACGAGGCCCGCCCCACCGGACCTCGACCGGCTCTTCGGCCTGCCGTCGGCGGCGGTCACGCTGGAGGCTGCCGCCGGGTTCACGCCGACGGGCCTCGGCTCGGTGTGCTTCACGTCGGTCGAGGGGACGGCCTTCGACACGATCCGTCAGGACGTAGGGGCGCTCTTGAACGCCGACGCCGAACGGGGCGACGCGGCGGAGTTCAGCCGGGACGAATACGGCTACACGTGGCTGCTCTCCCGACGCGCCCCCTCGGACCTCCCGGCGCTGGTCGGCGATCTGCACGCGGTGAACGCCACGCTCGAAGGCAACGGCTTCGGCCCTCAGCTCCTGTGCTCCCTGGCCGGCTTCCGCAACGCGGAGGGCCGCTCACTGGCGCTCGTGTACCTCTACAAGCGGGGCACGTTCTACCCCTTCGCCCCTCTCCCCGGAGAGAAGCGCGACAACGCCCTCGAACTGCGCGTACGTGCGGTGGTCGGAGACGACCTCCGCATCGAGCCGGACCTCGAACGCTGGTTCCCGGTGTGGGGCGCGCCCGGACTGGGACGGACGTGACCTAGCCCGCGGCGACAAGCCGGAGCACGGCGTCGAGCCCGCGACGGGCCCCGGGGGTCGCCCCGGCCGGCAGGACGTAGGCGCGCAGCCCCGCGGCGACGGCCCCGCCGTCCTTGGCCGGGTGGTCGCCCACCATCAGGGCCTCGGCGGGCGAGACGCCGAGTTCGTCGCAGGCCAGCTGGAAGAGCACCGGATCCGGCTTCTCGGTGACGTGCTCATAGGAGTGCACCCAGCTGGAGAAGAAACCGTCGAGCCCGTGCCGCGCGAAGGTCGCTCGCAGATCCCAGCCGACGTCACTGACGACGCCCAACAGAATCCCCTCGTCGACAAGCCGGGCAAGGATCGCTTCGACGTCGGCGTACGGCACCCAGTGTTCGGGCTCGCGCAGTTGCTCGTACAGCACGTCTGCGACCGGGGCCAGCTCTGGAGCCGACGCGTACCAGGTGGTGAAGGCATGCCGGTGGGCCTTCGCGGACACGTCCCTGCCGAGCTGCGCGGCGACCACGTCCGGGTCGGTGAGGCCGGCTTCGAGTCCATCGAGGATGCCGTCCATGACCAGCTCATCGACGGGCCCCAGCACGGCCCTGATCCTGTCGGCGTAGGTGCCGATCTGGAAGAGGGTGCCGGAGAAGTCGAAGAGAACGGCGCGCACGGGCAGCTCGGACGCAGCGGGTCCGGCGCGCAGAGGCCCTTCGGGCCCGCAAACGGTAGGTCGACTCATCCGATCTTCCTAGCCGCCCCCGCACACCGAGTCAACAGACCCCGGTCGTCACGCCCGCAGAGCCACAACGGCCTCATCCGTGTACATCAGGAACGTCAGCGTCTCCTGGAAGTACAGCTCGACGCCGCTCGCGTCGTGGGAGGTGTAACCGATCGAAAGATCCTGGCCGATGCGGAGTTCGTAGTCGCCGCCACGGGTGGTCAGGACGAAGGCGCCGTTGATCGCGGGTGCCCAGATCAGTTCGCCGTCCAGGAGGCGGGCGATGTGGCCGGACACGGGGAACCCGTGGTCGGTGGTCTCGCTGACCGCCGTGTACGCCTCGGCGCCGAGCAGCAGCGAGTACGGGCCGCCGACGCCGGCGAGGCGCAGGGCGCTGAGGGCCCTGCTGATGGTGTCGGGGTAGTCGCGGGGTTCGGCGGGCAGGCTCAGAACCGGGTTGGACGTCCGCTCACGGACACCCTGGATCTGCGCCGCGGCGTAGCCGTCGAAGATCGCCTGGTCCTCGGCGAAAGCCATGGTGCGGGCCGCGTCCTTGACCGGCTGCCAGTCGGAGTCGTTGGAGCCGCGTGCGACGTCGTCCACGGCCTCGCGGCTGACGGTGAAGGGGACGCGCAGTTCGACGAGAGGCTGGGCCTCGCGCAGCCGCGCCATGACTCCCGGGGCGGGAGGAGTGACGGACCGCAGGTGCCCGGTGCCGACGGCCGCGAGTTCGAGCCCGTCGGGTCCGGTGACGTCGAGGACGCGGCGTCCCGCGACATGGCGCTGGAAGGTGCGGCCGGCCTCTTGTTCGATCTCCGCCCAGGCGGCTTCGCTGATGGGGGCGAGTTCGCGGTGCAGGTTGTTCATGACGCGGGGGCTCCTTTGAGGCCGCCGATGCCCAGCGAACCGTCGGGCGGGGCGACGACGGGCTGCGGTGACGCGGCGGGGGCGGGAAGTTCGCGTGCTGCGTCCCGGAGAGCGGGCGGGTCCGGCAGGTTGTCGAGGAATTCTGCGCTGGGGACGAAGAACAGGTTTCCGGTGACGGCGGTGGAGAAGTCGAGGATCCGGTCGGTATTGCCGGGCGGGCTGCCGATGAACATGTTCTCGAGCATCTGCTCGGTGACCTCCGGGGTCCGCGCGTACCCGATGAAGTACGTCCCGAACTCGCCGCGCCCGAGCGTCCCGAACGGCATGTTCTGACGGACGATCTTCCGTTCCTCGCCGTCCTCGGTGATGGTGTTGAGGGCGACGTGGGAGTTGGCAGGCTTGGTCTCGTCGGACATCTCGATGTTGTCCGCCTTGGAGCGGCCGATGACCTTCTCCTGCTCCTCCGTCGACAGTGCGTTCCAGGCAGTCATGTCATGCAGGTACTTCTGCACCACGACGTAACTGCCGCCGGCGAACGGGGCGTCCTCATCGCCGATGAACACGGCAGAGCGCGCCGCGTCACCGGTCGGATTCTCGCTCCCGTCGACGAACCCGAGCAGGTCCCGGTCGTCGAAGTAGTTGAAGCCGTGCACCTCGTCCACAACGGTCACGGCGTCGCCGAGCTGTCCGACGATGTGGCCGGCCAGCTCGAAACAGAGGTCCATGCGCCGAGCCCGCACATGAAAAAGGAGATCCCCCGCAGTGGCGACGGCCCGGTGCCGATCGCCGTTCAGCTCACGAAAGGGATGCAGCCCCGCAGGCCGTGGCCCGTCGAACAACCGATCCCAGACAAGAGAACCGATCCCGACGGTGCACGACAGGAACGAGTCCGGGGAGCGGAACGAGACCGAGCGCAGCAGCCCGTTCAGGTTGCTGAGCTCGTCGCGGACGCGGAGTTCGGCGCCGGGTGCCGTGGTCACGACGAGGAAGAGGGCCGCTGTCGAGTGCGGCGCCATGACAGGCTGCGTTTGCGTCACTGACTCTCCCGCAGGGGTGCAATGCAGTCGGCTGACTTCCGTCACCCTAAGCCGGGCTCACCTCTCCCGCACGGTCAGTCGGTGACCCGCCGCGGATCACGCCCTCTGCGGACGTCCTCCACCAGGTGCATGGCGGCCTCCTCGGCGGATGCGGCCGCACCGTCGATCCCGACGTCCTCGGCGAACAGCTCGCTCTCGTCGTCCCTGCGGACGCCTTCGCCGGGTGCCACGAGCCGACCCGAGCGCGTGTCTCCCACCTCGTCGTCGAGCGGTTCGCCGTCGGTGTCCCAGGTGTCGCCGATGCCGTCGTCGTCGGGCACGGCCAGGTCAGGGATCTCCTCGGACAGGCGCTCGTCGAGCGTCTCGCCGAGCCGCTGCTCGGTGCAGGTGACTCCGGTGTGCTCCACCCCCCAGGGCCGCTCGGGCGGCGAATAGCCCTGGTCGAGCGGATCGGTGACGCCGCCGCCGAGCAGGGTGTCCTCCTGATCGAGGAGCCCCTCGTCGTCCTGGACCTCGGACCCGTCGGGCTGGTAGACGTCGTCTCCCCGCCCTTGATCGTCGATGTCCACGTCGCCTCCTTCAGCGGTGGCCTCTGCCTCCATTGTGGGCGGCGAGGGGGCGGCGCGTCCTGCGGAAGGATGCCGAACAACGAAAGTGCCCCGACCGTGACGGGGGATCACGGCCGGGGCGGTCCTGGTGGCGGCGGATGGCGGTCGCCTCGCGGCGGGGGCTCCACAAGGCTTCAGCCGAACGATCGTCCTTGCAGGCAAATGAGATGAGGCCCGGGGACACAGTTCCATCCGCGTCCACGCCTAATTTAACGACGGACCACCCAAGGGAATTCCCCAGCCCCCAAGTCCGCCCTATGAACTACGCCACGGTCACAAAAGCGCCGCCCCAGGCACGAAACACGGCCCACCGGCTGGGCCCCACCGGACCGTCGGCCGCGTACGAGACAGGAGGGGCCGTGGGGGCATGCGCGCGCGGAGCCACCAGCACCACGTACAGGCAATTCGGCTGGGCAGCGGGAACCCGTAGAACAGTGAGCACGTACATGCCCCCACGGCCCCGCACCCAAAAACGCACCCGAGCACCGCCCACGATCCGGCACCCGACAACACACCCGAGCCCACCACCACCCCACCACCCCACCGTCAGGGCGTGACCAGCACATTCTCCAGCGCCGAGAGACGCCGGCCGATCGCATCGAGCGCGCCGGGCCGCCGACCGGGAACCGCACGCCGCAATCGCGTAAGAGACGCCGCGAGCGCACGGGCCTGCGCCGGATCGGCAAGCTGCTCCCACTGATGATGAGCGCGGTCCGCCGCAGCCTCGACGTCCTCCTCGCCCGATGCCTGCCCGCGCGCGAGCCGGGCCTCGGCGGCAGCCGTCCACAGTTCGCAACTGCGGCCTGGATCCTGCGCGAGCCGGGCAAGATCCGCACGCACCTCGAGCCAGTGGAGCGCCTCGGGCGACCCCACACCGTGAGTACGCAGAGCGGTGCTCTCCCCCATGGCGGCGATGGCCGCTGCCTCACCGTGCCGCCCGGACTGCGCTGCCGCAAGGATCGCGGGGTGCGGATCGGCATCAGGGCGAGGCCCGACGACTGGATCAGCCGCCTCCGGAGCGACCGGCGGCACAGCCGGCCTGGCAGCCGTCGGCACATGCCCCGGCCCACCATCGGCCACGAGGAACACCGCATCGCCGGGACCGGCCTCCCCAGCCGCCTGAGCATGAAGATGCGCAAGCGACGGACGGTGCCCGTTGCGCCATATCGACGCGTAGGTCTTGAGATAACCAGGCACCGCAAGAGAACGGCGCGGAGGAGGCGGCGATACCCGCCCGAACAAGCGAACCCCAGGCCCCACACCGAAACCCCCGCCCCGCACCTGCTCCCAAGCCTCGCCATCGGCCACCAGATCGAGGACCACCGTGGTGGTCTCGGGCCGCCGCAGCGCGAGTTCGCCGGTGAGCCAGTGCCAGGGCAGAGCGGTGTAGCGCAGGGTCGACGGAGTCGTACGGGCCAGGGCGAGATGCAGCAGGCGCTGGCGGTGATCCAGATGGAGCTGCCCGGTCACGTACAGGGCGAGAGGCCCGGCCGCGGCGGCCGCCGTACGGATGCGGGTGAGGACGGTCTGGGGGTCGACGGGGTCGGCGAGTTCGACGACGGTCGCGGCGGCGGTGCCGGTCAGGGCACTGGGTGGTACGGCCGCGAGAGCGGGCAGTACGGAAGTCGCGTCGATGAGGCAGCTCTTGTTCGCCGGGGCGGCCGCAAGGAGCAGCGCGGCCCCGGTCACTGTCTGTTCCCCGTTGTCCTGCTGAGTGATCACCACTACAGCACCGTAACTGGCCCTTCTGTGGCACGGGTGACCGGTAGCAGGGGCTCGACTGGTGCTCATACAGGGCGATTTGGGTTGAATCAGGAAGTGGCTGCCGCACGCGCACGGGTTCCGCCATTGTTGGCGGAACGAGAAAGAGAACGAGAAAGAGAACGAGGAAGAGCCACCCCCCGCAGCCGGCCGCGGTGAACGCAAACGCCACGCGTCCAGCGCCGGCGCCCCGTCCGGGTGCGGAGCCGTTTCACGTCACGGAAGCTGAGGACTATGGACGAACCCGAAGGATTTCCCCCCGTCGTCGTGCATGCCACCCAGCCCGGCGGCCGCCGTGTGACGATCCGCGGCGAGGACGCCGGGCTGGCCACCGGGCAGGAGGACGTGCTCGAATTCCTGCGGCGCGCGGGCCTGGAGGACGCGCGGCTGGACGACCCCGAGCTGGTCGAGTGGCGGGGCGGCGGTACGCAGGTGTGGCCGGCGCAGATCTAGAACCAGCACAGAGCGGATCCGGAACCAGCACAGATCTGAAAGCCGCCGCCCGCACCGCGCACGCCCCCGCACCACGCCGCACTACACCACAAGGCGTCAGCGGTAAGAGCTCGTGTCGGCCGGCTTGCCAGGATCCTGTACCTCGACGAGATAGCGCCAGGCGTCGGGCCGGCTCCCGTCGACGTCGGTGAACCCGTACACCTGGGCAAGTGCTCCGCTGGAGGTCGACCGACCGTTCCAGCGGGCCACTTCGGGGTCGGCGGCGAGCGCGGCGACGGCCCGGCCGACGTAGAACGGGGTCTCGGAGATGCCGAAGTGCGGCTGCCGCTCCAGGGCGTCACGCCAGTTGTCCTCGGTGACGCCGTAGTGGCCGAGCATGATCTCCGAGCGGAGCCAGCCCGGGGTGAGGGCGAGGGCTGTCGCGCCGCGCGGGCCCAGCTCCTGCCCGAGGGCGAAGCCCATCCGCAGGACGGAGCTCTTGGCGAGGTCGTAGAAGAACGAGACGCGGTAGTTGTCGCGGTTGTACTCGGCCGTGCCGTCGGTCACCTCGACCACGAGACCGCCGGGGTTGCGCAGCATGAGCGGCAGTGCGTGGTGGCTGGTGATGGCGTGCGTCTCGACGGCGAGGCGGAGGAGCCGAAGTCCGTCGTCGAGGTCGTGCTCCCAGACGGGGGTGTCCCAGGCGAAGAGGTTCTCGCCGCCCCAGATGTCGTTGACCAGAACATCCAGCCGGCCCTGTTCGGCGGCGATGCGGTCGACGAGGGCCTTGACCTGGGCGGGCTCCAGGTGGTCGGTGGGCACGGCGATACCGCGCCCGCCGGCCGCGGTCACCAGGTCGGCCGTGTCCTCGATGGTCTCCGGCCGGTCGTACTCGGAGCGCCGGTCGCGGGTGGTGCGCCCGGTCACGTACACCGTGGCGCCGGCCGCGCCGAGTTCCACGGCGATGCCCCGTCCCGCGCCGCGGGTCGCACCCGCCACGAGGGCGACCTTGCCGTCCAGCCGGGGACTTCCGGTCCCGGGTTCCTGCGTCATGAAGCCGTCTCCTTGCTGCTGCTGGACGGGGCCGCCGTGCCACGCCCTGGGCTTCGAGCATGACCCGAAATCCGGACAACGAATGTCGCCATTCATGAGCGGATGACGACGACGATGACCAAGACGAGAAGAACGAAGAACGAAGTGCGAAGAACGGAACACGGTTCTCGCCCATCGGTCACATTCCAGGGCCGGCCCGTGTCATAACAGTGACCAGGGAACCCGCACGATGTGACAGGGAGACACCGATGCCACCCGCCCGGACCACGAAGCAGCGCAAGCAGGACACCCTCGACCGGCTCGAACGGGACGAAGACGTCTGGGTGGCCACGGCCGACAGGGAGGATGCGACGCCGTATCTCGTACCGCTGTCGTTCCGGTGGGACGGTTCGACGCTGCTGCTCGCCACCCCTGCGGCCAGCCCGACCGGACGCAATCTGCGGACCACGGGGCGGGCCCGGCTCGGCGTCGGCCCGACGCGGGACGTCGTCATGATCGAGGGCACGGTACAGACGCTGACGGCCGCCGGACTCCCGGACGACGTCGGTAACGCGTTCGCGGAGAAGACCGGGTTCGACCCGCGCCGGCAGACGTCGGAGTACCTCTACTTCCGGGTCACGCCGCAGCGGGTCCAGGCCTGGCGCGAGGCGAACGAGCTGGCGGGCAGGGAGCTGATGCGCGAGGGCGAATGGATCGCAGACTGAACTGCCCGCACCGGCCCACGAGTTGAGCCCACCGAAACGACCGCACGACCGAAGCCCGACAACGCGGAATACGGAACGCGGAACGCGCCCGCCGAAGAGATCTCCGACGGGCGCGTCCAGGGCCACACACTCACGCCGGCTCAGCCGGCGGCGGCAGGCTCCAGCTCCTTCTCCTCGCCGCCCGGCCGCGACGTCTCGTTCTCGGCGTGCCAGTCCTCGTTGTCGGCGAGCGGCTTCTCCTTCAGGACGAAGGCGAGAACGAGGCCGACCGCGAAAACGGGCACCAGGTACAGGAAAATCGGCACGAGTGCCTCCTGGTACGAGGAGACGACGGTGGCGCGCAGGTCGCCCGGCAGGACCCGTACGAGGGCGGGCGTCAGCGAGTCGCTGTCGCCGACCTTCGACGCGGCGTCCGCGGGCAGGCGCGAGGCGAGCTGGTCGGTGAGGCGACTGGCGAAGACCGCGCCGACGACGGCGGTGCCCAGGGTCGCGCCGATCTCCCGGAAGAAGTTGTTCGCGGAGGTGGCGGTACCGACCTCCGCGCCCGGGAAGTCGTTCTGCACGGCGAGTACGAGGGTCTGCATCATCAGGCCGACACCCGCACCCGCGAGACCGACGTACAGGCAGACCAGCCAGACCGGGTCGCTCACGTCGAGGCGGGACATCAGGAAGGCGACGAGCATGATGATGACCGTGCCGACGATCGGATAGATCTTGTAGCGGCCGGTCTTGCTCATGATGGCGCCGGACGGCAGGGCCGTGGCCATGATGCCGACGACCATCGGGATCAGCAGCAGCCCCGACTCGGTGGCGGTCTTGCCGTAGACCATCTGGAGATACGTGGGCATGTAGCCGACGATCGCGAACATGCCGAGGCCGATCACGATCATGCCGAGCAGCGTGGCGACGTTGAAGATCGGGCTGCGGAAGAGGTGCAGCGGGATGACCGGCTCGGCGGCCCGCTTCTCGGCGACGAAGAACAGCACCCAGGCGACGACCGCGCCGATGCCGAGCCCGACGACCAGCGGGTCGGACCACTCGTACTGCGTGCCGCCCCAGCTGGCGAACAGCACGGTGCAGGTGACGGCCGCGGCCATGAGGGCGGTGCCGAGGTAGTCGAGGGTGACCTTGACGGCCTTGCGCGGCAGCTTGATCGCGACGGCCGCGACGAAGAAGGCGAGGATGCCGAGCGGCAGGTTGACCCAGAACGCCCAGCGCCACGAGTGCTCGTCGGTGAACCAGCCGCCGAGCAGCGGCCCGACGACCGAGGAGAGACCGAACACGGCGCCCATGGGGGCCATGTACTTGGCGCGTTCCCGGGGCGGTACGAGGTCGGCGATGATCGCCTGCGAGGTGATCATGAGGCCGCCGCCGCCCAGGCCCTGGAGGGCGCGGCCGGCGACGAGCGTGCCCATGTTCTGGGCGAGCCCGCAGACCACGGAGCCGACCAGGAAGAGCGCGATGCCCGCGAGGAAGATGTTCTTGCGGCCCATGAGGTCGCCGAGCTTGCCGTAGACCGGCATGCCGATGGTGGCGGCGAGGATGTACGCGGTGGTGATCCACGCCATGTGCTCGATGCCGTTGAGCTCGCCGACGATGGTCGGCAGGGCGGTGCTGACGATGGTCTGGTCGAGCGCGCCGAGCAGCATCGTCAGCATCAGCGCGCCGAAGATCAGCCCGAAGTTGTGCGGCTTGGCTATGCCGTCCTCAGGGGCGGGATCGGTGCCCGCCGGTGCGGGGGCGTGGGTCATGCTCAGGTCTCCGTACGTGAAGGGATGGGATGCGCGGCGCGCGAGCGGTCGCCGCCCGAGGAGTCCGGGGAGTGCTCGGGGAATGCTCGGGGCTGGGGTGGGGGGTCTCGTGGGGGCCTGCGCGGGGAGCGCTCGCACCGGCGCCGTGGGGGCGGCTGCCGGGTCGCGCTTCGGGAGCCGCGCCTCAGGCCTCCGGTTCGGTGGTGGCGTGTGGGGAGTGCGCCGGTGAGAGGAGGCCGCGCAGGGCGGTGAAGGAGTCGCGCACCGAGGCCGCGGGACCGTCGGGGTGCTGCTTGTCGCGGGCCCATCGCATGAGGCCGTTGCGTACGGCGGTCATGGCGATCCCCGCGAGCAGGGCGACGGTCTGCCCGTCGGGGGCGGCTCCGGTGCGGCGGGCGATGGCGCCGGCGAGGTCCCGTTCGAGCGCGTCGCACTCGGCGAGGAACGCGCCGAGCGCCGAGGGCACCTTCTCGACGATGGCGAAGACGTCCTCGAACGCTCCGGCGCCGGGCGCCATCTCGTCCACGTGCGCGGCGAACACGTCGCCGAGGTCCCGCAGCACGGAGTCCGGGTCCCGGCCGGGCGCGGAGACGAACTGCTCCGCCTCGGCCTCCGTCAGACCGCCGGGCCAGGCGAAGAGCGCTGTCTCCTTGGTGCGGAAGTAGTTGAAGAAGGTCCGCGGGGAGACGCCGGCCTCCTTGCTGATCATCTCGACCGTGACGTGTTCGAGGCCGTGCTCACGGGCCAGGCGGACCGTGGCGGCGTGCAGTTCGGCCCGGGTCTGGCGCCGTCGCCGGGCGCGCAGCCCCTCGGCCGGCGCCTGCTCGCGGACCGCCGACGTCGCGGTGCCTGATGTCATCACGCGGAAGATTCTTGCACACACTGCAATCTTTGCGTGCACTGCACCTACGGGCCTACGCCCCTTCCTGGCTTACGGATCTGCGGTTATGGCAGGGATCCGGGCGGTGACGTGGGCAGAGTCATTCATCCGAGATACGCTCCTTAGGCATTGTTTCGGGTGAATTGCGAAAGCCACGTTTGCCGGGAGACCAGACTGATGCTCACTCGCACCGTCCTTGCCGCCTCCGCCACCGCGCTGCTGGTGTCCGCCACCGGCGTGTCCGCCTCCGCCGCGCCGGCCGACGCCCGCCCCAAGAACCCGGCCGCCGCACCGGCCGCCGCCCTCAAGCCCTGCGCGGAGAACGCGCTGACGCTGCGGGCGACTGCGTCGGGCCAGGACCACGTCCTGCGGCTGAGCGTCAAGAACCACTCCTCGCAGGCCTGCCTCGTGGACCGCGTCCCGCTGGTCACGTACGGCGATCTGGACGGGGCGGCCGTTCCGTTCCCGCTCTCCGGCAGCGCCGCGTACAAGCTGGATGCGGGCAAGACGGCCCACGCCGTCGTGCGATCCCTGTCCGCGAGCGGTGACAAGGACGCCCGGTCGGTCGGCTACGTCATGGTGTCGACGAACCCGGAACACCACGGCCGGAAATTCACCGCCGCCGCGCTCGCCGCGCCGGGCGGGCTGCGCGTCTGGGAGCCGGTGACGACCCTGTGGCAGCCGACGCGGGCTCTGGCGGACGAGGTCCTGGCCGAGTCCGACGGCGCGGGGATCCTGAAGGTGTGACTCCTCCCGCCCCAACACGGAGCGTCGGCGAGTGACGACAACGCCGCGAGGTGCGGTGCCAGACCCCGCGAGCCCGGCGTGACCCAAACGAAAGGCCCTAGGCCGCGACCCGCACCGCAAGGAGCGAGGCGTCGTCCTGGAGCCGGCCCTCCGCATGGCGGAGGAGGTCGGCGACGAGGGCGTCGGTGAAATCGTCGAGGGCCGTGTTCTCCAAGGCGGCGGCCCGCTCCGCCAGCGGGTAGAACGCTCCGCGCGCGTCCCTGGCCTCGCTCACTCCGTCCGTGTAGAGCAGCATGGATTCCCAGGCGGTGGCCGGCACCGGCTGGGCGGCGCACCAGCCGGAGTGCAGGTCGAGCAGGCCGAGCGGCGGCGCGGGCGCGGGGACCGCCGCGTGGACGGCGGCGCCGTCGCGCAGCAGGACGGGCGGCGGGTGTCCGCAGCAGACCAATTGGGCGGATCCGTCGGGTTCGACGCTGAGCAGAGTGGCCGTGACGAAGCGGTCGGGTTCGTCCGAGCGCGCGATCAGCGAGTGCAGCCGTACGGCGATTGCCTCCAACCGCGCCTCACAGGAGGCGAGATCGCGCCAGGCGCGTAAGACGCTGTCCGCGGTGCGGGCGAGGGCGCGACCCTTGCCCATGACATCACCCATCAACAGGCGTGTGCCGTAGGGGGATTCGAGGGCGCCGTACATGTCGCCACCGGCTCCCGCGGGGCTTCTCTCCACCGGCGCGACGGCGGCGTTCGCCAGGTGCCGGGCACTGACACGCAGCGTGCCGACCCGCTCGGGGAGAGGAGAGACCGGTTGGGAACGGGCAGCCATGCAGGGACCTTCCGGGGTGCGGCCGGACGTACTGCCCGACGTGTCGCGCCGCGCAAGTGTAGCCAGTCGCACGCGACCGGTAACCGATTGTCACCGAATCCGTCCAACCGGATTCCGCCGCCCCGAGGTCGTCAACTTCCTGCTCGCACGAACCAGTTCACGCATCCGCACCGAGGGCCGCCGCCCTCGCCGCGCTGCATGGGCGCCCGTGCGCGCACGGCGCGCCTCAGTCGGTGAGGTCGGCCCGCAGCGTCAGCAGGTTCGTGCCAAGGGCGCGCACGGCGGCGCTGTTGTACCGCGGCAGGCGCTTCAGTCGCGCGCGGGCGTCGTCGTCCGGGAGGAGGTGCGCCGTACCGGTGTGCCAGCGCCCCTTGATCCGTACGCGGATCCTGGGGTCGGCCTGGATGTTGCGCACGTACTGCGACTTGTCGCCGTACTCGGACACCCACCAGAACTCGCTCCCGACCAGGCGGCCGCCGACCGGGGTCCGCCGGGGCAGCCCGGACGTGCGGCCGGTGGTCTCCAGCAGGATCTGGCCGGGGAGCCGAGAGAGGAACGGATTCCCGATGCGTCGCTGGAACGACGTCACGGCCCTGAACTTGAACTCGCGATACCGCGACATGTACGTCCCTCCGCCGGCGCTGTGACTACCCGGCGCACTCTAGGCTCTTTCGTTTGGATCAGGCCGGATCAGGGACCAGCCCCCGCGAGCCCGGCATGATCCAGACTAGAGGCCCAAGGTGACCCGGCGGACAAGGTGCGGACAAGGTCAGGCAGGCGCCTTCCCCGGTGCCGCGGCGGGCGCCGTACGGGCCAGGGCCAGGGCCGCCGCCACCGCGAACACCCCGACGGCCGCGGCGGTCAGCCAGCCGTGACGGAACGCCGTGAGGGCGCCTTCCGCCGTACGGGGCTCGCCGATGAGACCGACCATCACGGCCACTCCGAGGACAGAGCCCGTCTGCCGGGCCATGGTCGTGACCGCTGATCCGGTGGCGAACCGGCCCGGTGGCAGCGCCGTGGCAGCCGCACCCACGAGGGTCGGCAGGGCGAACCCGACGCCGACGCCGGTGACGAGCATGCCGGGCAGGAACGCGGCCGCGTAGTGCGGCGCCGCGCCCAGCGCGAGGGCCCACCACACGAGACCGCCCGCGAAGAGGAGGCAGCCGGTCGCGGCCGTGCGGCCGGCACCCAGGCGTCGCACGACGGGCCCGGACGCGACGGCGAGCACGGGGACGACCAGCGGGCCCGGCGCGATGGCCAGTCCGGTCCGGATCGCGGAGTAGCCCCACACCTGCTGGCACCACAGGACGGAGGTGAGCAGCATCGCGGCGAACGCGACCGTGAACAGGAGTGCGGCGAGCGTGGCGAACGCGAAGGCGGGAATGCGCAGGAGCGGCAGTTCGACGATGGGTACCGGATGCCGGGCCGAGCGCAGCCAGAACGCCGCCGCGAGGATCACGACAGCGGCCAGCGAGCCGAGCCCGCGCCCCGACGCGCGCCGTCGCCGCGCCGCACCGGACGCCCCACCGAAACGTCCTTCTCGCTCACCCCGAGCCCACCCCCGGTTCGACAAGCCCGCTTCGGCAACCCCGGTTCGACAAGCCCACCCATGATCATCAAGACTGCGGATCATGCGATTCGGCGTGAACCTTCTCAACTTCGGCCCCGGCACGACCCCGCGAACCCTCGAGCGCCAGGCGACGGACGCCCGCGCGCTGGGGTTCACGTTCGCGATGATCTCCGACCACATAGCCGTCACCCCTGACGTGCACGAGGTGTATCCCGCCCCGTTCTACGACCAGTTCGTCCTGGCCGCGCATCTGGCGGGGCGGGTCCCGGGGCTTCAGCTCGGCACCACCATCACCGTCATCCCGTACCGGCATCCGCTTCAGACGGCGCGGCTCGCGGCCAACATCGACCAGCTCAACGACGCCGGGTTCATCCTCGGCGCGGGCGTGGGCTGGTCGGCCGCCGAGTACCGCGCGCTGGGCGTCCCGTTCGAGGAGCGCGGCGCCATCACCGACGAGTACCTGGCCGCGATCCGCGCCGCCTGGGCGCAGGACCCGTGCGGCTTCGAGGGGCGCTACGTCTCGTACGAGGGGATCCGGACGGCCCCCGCGCCGGCCGCCGCTCAGCTGCCGGTCTGGGTCGGCGGCGACTCCCCCGCCGCACTGCGCAGGGCCGCGCGACTCGGCGAGGGGTGGCATCCCTTCATGCCGACCCTTGAGGGCCTGCGCGCGAAGCTGCCGGTCGTGGCGGCCGAGGCCGAGAAGGCCGGGCGGCCCGTGCCGGAGCTCGTGCCGCGGCTGCAGATCGCGCTCGGGGCACGGCCCGACACCGAGGACCGCCCGCTCGGCCACGGCAGCGTCGACCAGATCCGCGCCGACCTGCACGCGCTGGCCGAACTCGGCACCACGCACGTGCTGTTCGACACCTACCCGGGCGACCCGACCGCGCGCGCCACGGCCGACGAGGACCGCCGCGTCCTGGAACTCCTCGTGGAGAAGGTGGTCGATCCGGCCACGGGCGACGTCCGCTGACGTCAGGACCCACAGCCGTCCGAACATCCTCTGGACGGATGGACCCCGGGCCCAGGGCGCCTGTCAGCACCTCTCAGAACCCGCGCACCGCGCCCTGGGCATCCGTTCACCGAACTTACGCAAGCAGACTGCAAGCCTTGCGCTAATCTTGCGTTCCATGACACGGAGACTTGCTCAGGTGGCACAAAAGGTCGGCGTCAGCGAGGCGACGGTCAGCCGGGTGCTCAACAACAAGCCCGGCGTCTCGGAGGCCACCCGGCAGGCCGTGCTCACGGCCCTGGACGTCCTGGGCTACGAGCGGCCGACCCAGCTGCGCGGCGAGCGCGCGCGCCTGGTCGGGCTCGTCCTGCCGGAGCTGCAGAACCCGATCTTTCCCGCGTTCGCGGACGTGATCGGCGGCGCGCTCGCCCAGCAGGGCCTCACCCCCGTCCTGTGCACCCAGACCAATGGCGGCGTCTCCGAGGCGGACTACGTGGAACTGCTGCTCCAGCAGCAGGTGTCCGGGGTGGTCTTCGCGGGCGGCCTGTTCGCCCAGGCGGACGCCCGGCACGAGCACTACCGGCTGCTCTCGGAACGCAAGGTCCCGGTGGTCCTCGTGAACGCCGCGATCGAGGACCTCGGATTCCCCTGCGTCGCGTGCGACGATGCCGTCGCCGTCGAGCAGGCCTGGCGGCATCTGTCCTCGCTGGGCCATGAACGTATCGGGCTCGTGCTCGGCCCGGACGACCACATGCCGTCGATGCGCAAACTCGCCGCCGCGCGGAGCGTGGCGCGGGCGGCCGGCGGGACGCTGCCCGAAGACGCGGTCGAGCGGGCCATGTTCTCCCTGGAGGGCGGCCAGGCGGCGGCGGCGCGCCTCATGCGTCGCGGCGTCACGGGCATCATCTGCGCGAGCGACCCGCTGGCTCTCGGCGCGGTGCGGGCCGCTCGACGCGAGGGCCTGCGCGTGCCGGACGACATCTCGGTGGTCGGGTACGACGACTCCGCCTTCATGAATTGCACGGAGCCGCCCCTGACCACGATGCGCCAGCCGATCGAGGCGATGGGCCGGGCCGCGGTCGAGCTGCTCGTCACGCAGATCCAGGGCGGCTCGGTGACACCCGGTGAGCTGCTGTTCGAGCCCGAGCTGGTGGTGCGCGGCTCCACGGCGCAGGCGCCGCCCCGCACAACCGTGGCATAGTCAATTTTTTGCGGAGTCTGCACGACATCTTGCGGGCACCTGTTCGCGGTGGTTGAGTATGCCGCGCCCCGGCTACGCGGTAGCCGTAGGCCTTCCTGCGGTTGTCGTCAGCCGTGGGCCCTCCATGCTCATGCCCGAAGGGGACCACCGATGAGAAGCTCCTGGTTCCGCCCTACCCGCCGCACCTCCGCGGCCACGGTCGCCGCCGTGCTCACCCTGACCTCCCTCGCCGCCTGCGGCACCAGCAGCAGTGACGACAACAGCGGGTCGGGCGGCGGCTCGAAGGCCGACGTATCGGCTCCCCTGGATCCGAAGACCAAGGTCACGCTCACCATCGACTGCATGCCGCCGGCGGCGAAGGCGGCCGAGCTCAAGGAGTGGAAGCAGGACGTCAAGGAGTTCAACAAGAAGTACCCGAACGTCACGATCAGCGGGAAGTCGACGCCGGGCCAGTGCGAGGAGCCCGCCCGCTTCACCGCCCAGCTCAAGGCGAAGTCCCAACCCGACGTCTTCTACACGTACTTCACCGATGTCCAGCAGGTGCTCGACAACAACGGCGCCGAGGACATCACCGCCTACGTGACCCCCAAGACCGTGCCGGCCCTGAACTCCATCGACGCGAACGTCCTCGGAGTCCTGAAGAAGGACGGCAAGCTCTACGGCCTGCCCACCAGCAACTACACGATGGGCCTGCTGATCAACCGCAAGCTCTTCGAGCGGGCCGGGCTCGACCCGGACAAGCCGCCGACGAACTGGGAAGAGGTCCGCACCGCCGCCAAGAAGATCGCCGGCCTCGGAAACGGCATCTCGGGCTACGGCGAGTACAGCGCGGAGAACACCGGCGGCTGGCACTTCACCGCCGCGATGTACGGCCTCGGCGCCGACGTCGTCTCCGCGGACGGCAAGAAGGCCGCGTTCAACGACGCCACCGGCAAGCAGGTCGCCCAGCAGCTGCACGACATGCGCTGGAAGGACGACAGCATGGGCAAGACGCAGCTGCTGAAGTGGGGTGACCTCCAGAAGCAGATCGCCTCCGACAAGCTCGGCATGTTCCTCGCCGCGCCCGACGACATCACGTACATGGTCCAGCAACTGGGCGCCGACTACGAGAACTTCGGGATGGGACCGATCCCCGGAGGCAAGACCACGCTCTTCGGCGGCAACGACTACATGATCAAGAAAGGCTCGTCGCCCGACAAGGTCAAGGCGGCCATCGCCTGGCTGAACTTCAAGAACCTCACCCCGGGCAAGGGCCAGTTCCAGTGGGACCGCACCAAGGCGGACAAGCTGCCCGTGGGCCTGCCGCAGCCGAACTTCTTCACCGGTGACACCAAGGCCAAGGACCTCGCGTCCCGCACGCAGAACGCGACGATGCCCGTCGAGAACTTCAAGCCGTTCCTGGCCAACACTGTGCCCGGCAAGGCGGAGCCGCCGAAGGCGCAGGAGGTCTACAAGGTCCTCGACAACGTGATGTCGGGCGTCCTCACCAACCGCAACGCCGACATCGACAAGCTGCTCGCCACCGCGGAGCAGCAGGTCAACCAGGTGCTGGCCAACCAGTAGCCCACCGGCACCTGCACCCCGAGGAGCGACCATGTCGGCCCCCACGCTGCCCACGAGCCCCCTGGCGACCGCCCCTGCGGCGCATCAACTCCCGGCACAACACGGCGCGTTGGCGCCATTGGTGAAGCGCAATCTCTCCGCCCACGGCTTCCTGATCGGCGCGGTGCTCTGCTTCTCCTTCTTCTCCTGGTATCCGATGGTCAGGGAGTTCCTCCTCGCCTTCCAGAAGAACAAGGACGGCCGGACCACCTGGGCCGGCTGGTCCAACCTCTCCTACGTCTTCAACGACCCGGCCTTCTGGCAGGCCTGGCGCAACACCCTCCTGTTCACAGGGCTCGCGCTCGTGCTGGGGTTCGCGGTGCCGTTCCTCGTGGCGGTCCTGCTCAACGAATTCCGGCACGGCCAGGGCTACTTGAGGATGCTCGTCTACTTGCCGGTGATGCTTCCGCCGGTCGCCTCGGTCCTGCTGTTCAAATACTTCTACGACCCCGGCTACGGCCTGTTCAACCGGATCCTCGGCATCTTCGGGATACCTGACCAGCAGTGGCTGCAGTCCACGAGTACGGCGATGATCTCCGTGGTCATCGCGGCGACCTGGATGAACATGGGCGGCGCGACCCTGATCTATCTCGCCGCGCTCCAGGGCATCCCCGGCGAACTGTACGAGGCGGCGGAGCTGGACGGCGCCGGACTGTGGCGCAAGATCTGGCATGTGACGATCCCTCAGACGAGGCTGATCCTCTCGCTGATGTTCCTCATGCAGATCATCGCCACGATGCAGGTCTTCACCGAGCCGTTCCTGCTCACCAACGGCGCGGGCCCCGAGGGCTCGACCATGACCGTCGTCTACCTCATCTACCAGTACGCCTTCAACTTCAACAACTACGGCGGCGCGGCGGCGCTCGGCCTCGTTCTGCTCGTCCTGCTCGCCGGGTTCTCGGCAGTGTACGTACGCCTCAGCCGCACCCAAGAAGACTGACCGGCACGGGAGTTCACATGGCTACCGACACGATGCGCCCCCGGACCCTGATCTCGCCGGCCCAGCTCGGCAGGCGGCGCGGCAAGGTCATCTACTGGGTCGTCTTCGCCCTGGCGATGGTTCTCTTCACGCTGGTCTTCCTGGGGCCGATGTACTGGATGGTCAGCGGCGGCCTCAAGACCACGCAGGAATTCGTCAAGAGCCCGCCGACGCTCGTACCCACCAGCGTGCACCCGGGCAACTACGGGGACGCGTGGCGGGTGATGGATCTGGCGAAGCTGCTCGGCAACACGCTGTACTACGCGTTCGGCGCTCTCGCCTTCCAGCTCGTCCTCGACGTCGCCGCGGCCTACTCGCTGTCCAAGCTGCGTCCCCTGTTCGGCAAGGCCATCCTCGGCATGATGCTGGCGACGCTGATGATCCCGGCCACGGTCCTGGTCGTGCCGCAGTACCTGACGGTCCTCGACGTGCCGATATTCGAGCGCAATCTGCTCAACAGCCCCTGGGTGATCTGGCTGCCGTCCGTCACCAACGCCTTCAACATCTTCCTGCTCAAGCGGTTCTTCGACTCGATCCCGCAGGAGCTGCTGGACGCGGCGTCCATCGACGGGGCGTCCGCGCTGCGGACCCTGCGGTCCGTGGTGCTGCCCATCTCGCGGCCCATCCTGGGCGTCGTCTCCATCTTCGCGGTCGTCGGCGTGTGGAAGGACTTCCTCTGGCCGATGCTGACGCTGCCCGACCCCGGCAAGCAGACCCTGAACGTCGGCATCTACTCGCTGGCCAGCGGCGTTCCCGAGAACTGGCTGATCGCCGCCCTCACCATCGCTTCGCTACCGACCCTGATCCTCTTCCTGTTGTTCCAGCGCAACATCATGAGCGGTCTCACCGCGGGCGGCCTCAAGGGCTGACGCCCGCCGCCCCTCCCCGTACGCCGCCTCCGTGACGGCGCGCCCCGGCACGCCCTCCTGCCCGAAAGGACCTCTACGTGGCAGCCCCCCATACCCCAGACACCGGCGACTGGTGGCGTTCCGCCGCCATCTACCAGGTGTACGTACGCAGCTTCGCCGACGGCGACGGAGACGGGACGGGCGATCTCGCGGGGGTCAGAGCCCGGCTGGGCCACCTGGCCCGCCTGGGGATCGACGCGATCTGGTTCACTCCCTGGTACCGCTCCCCGATGGCGGACGGCGGCTACGACGTGGCCGACTACCGGTCGATCGACCCGTCGTTCGGCACGCTCGCCGAGGCGGAGAAGCTCATCGAGGAGGCGCGGGACCTCGGCATCCGCGTCATCGTGGACGTCGTGCCCAACCACGTCTCCGACCGGCACGCCTGGTTCACGGCGGCGCTCGCTGCGGGCCCCGGCAGCCCCGAGCGCGAGCTGTTCCACTTCCGGCCCGGCCGGGGCGCGCACGGCGAACTGCCGCCCAACAACTGGCCGTCCCAGTTCTCCGGCGAGACGTGGACCCGCGTCCCCGACGGCGAGTGGTACCTGCATCTGTTCACCCCCGAGCAGCCCGATCTCAACTGGGCGCACCCCGCGGTGCGTCACGAGCACGAGGAGGTGCTGCGGTTCTGGTTCCAGCGGGGCGCGTCGGGCGTACGCGTCGACTCGGCGGCGCTGCTCGCCAAGGACCCGACGCTCGCCGATGCCGCGGCGGACGACACGAGCGGCTATGTGGACCGCGACGAACTGCACGCGGTCTACCGCTCCTGGCGGGCCGTCGCCGACGAGTACGACGGCGTGCTGATCGGTGAGCTGTGGGTCCCCGACCCCGAGCGCTTCTCCCGCTATCTGCGCCCCGACGAGCTGCACACGGCCTTCAACTTCGACTTCCTGTCCCGCCCGTGGGACGCGTCGGAACTGCGTGAGTCCATCGACATGACGCTGGCCCACCACGCTCCGGTGGGGGCTCCCGCGACCTGGGTCCTGTGCAACCACGACGTGACGCGGACGGTGACCCGCTACGGCCGGACGGACACGACGTTCGCGTTCGCTTCGAAGCGCTACGGCACGCCCACGGACCTGGCGCTCGGCACCCGCAGGGCGCGCGCGGCGGCGCTGCTGTCGCTGGCCCTGCCGGGCGCCGTCTACCTCTACCAGGGGGAGGAGCTGGGCCTGCCCGAGGCGGAGGTCCCGCCCGGCCGCATCGAGGACCCGATGCATTTCCGCTCCGGCGGTACCGACCCGGGCCGCGACGGCTGCCGGGTGCCCCTGCCCTGGACGCAGGACGGACCCTCGTACGGCTTCGGGTCAGCCGGGGAGCCCTGGCTGCCGCAGCCGGCGGGCTGGGGGACGTACGCCGCCGAGCGGCAGGGCGCCGACCCGGATTCAATGCTCTCGCTCTACCGCGAGGCGCTGCGCCTGCGCCGTACGGAGCCGGGCTTCGGGGACGGGCCGATGCGCTGGCTCCCAAGTCCCTCTGGTGTGCTGGCTCTTGCCCGGGGCGACGGCCTGGTCTGCGTCGTCAACTTCGCCGATCCGGCCGCTCCGCTCCCGCCCCGTGCCCGTCTCCTGCTGGCCAGTGGTCCCTTGGACGACGAGGGGCGGCTCCCACAGGACACGGCGGTGTGGCTCCGCGTCTGAACCGCACGCCCGGGAGGACTCAGGTATATGCCAGAAGCATCACCGCGTCGGGTGTTGCCAAACCTCTTACGGGGCCTGTCAGGCTGTGCGACAGTCATTACCGGTCCTTCCGTCAGTCTTGGTCGTGCCGCGCCTGTATCGGAGTACGTCATGCCTCCCCATGTCTTCGCGGACCGCCCCGCCGCCCAGCCGCCCGAGCACGATTCGGTCGACGCGCTGATCACGCAGACGCGTCGGCTGCTCGGTGACGTCGACGCCGTGCGCCGCGAGGCCGTCTCGGACGACGGGGACCCCGAGCGACGCTGGCAGCGCGCCCTCTACGAGCTGGCCGTGCACCAACTCAGCGACCTCGACAAGCACTTGGCGCAGCTGCGCGACGGTCCGCCGCGGCCGACCGCGGAGTCCCTGATCCCGGAGGCACTCGGATCCGCGCCGGCCGAGCCGCACAGCGGTTCCCTGCTCAGTCGCGTGGGCAGTGCGGAATGGAATCTCCTGACCGACGAGGCGAGCTGGTCCGGGGAGCTGTTCCAGATCCTCGGCCGCAGCCCCGGCGCACCGCCGCTGACCCTCGACGAACTGCCGTCCGTCGTGCACACCGATGACCAGGCCATGCTCACCAGGATGGTGACGGACTGCCTCATCGAGGGGAAGCCGATCGACGGCGAGTTCCGCATCGTGCGCCCCGACGGCACCGCCCGCACGGTACACATGATGGGCGAGCCCATGCTCGACGCCGACGGCTCCACCGCCTCGATGTGGGCGGTCCTGCGCGACGTCAGCGAGCTGCGCCGCACCCAGCGGACCGTACGCGAGACCCATGACTCGCTCCAGCGCCGGCGGCACGTCGAGCAGACGGAACACCGGCTCGCGGCCGAGCTCCAAGAGGCCGTGCTGCCGCCGTGGCGTGGCTCCCTGCGGTTCTCCCAGGGGGCTCCGCACGACCTCGATCTCGCGGCCCGCCATCTGCCGTCGTCCACGGGCGAGCTCGCCGGCGGCGACTGGTACGACGCCCTCGAACTGCCCGACGGACAGACCCTGCTGAGCGTGGGCGGCCTGACCGGACACGGCGTGGCCGTGACCTCCGGCATGGCGATGCTCCTCGGCGCCCTGCGCGGCATGGCCGTCACGGGGACCCGTCCCGGTGAGCTGATGGGCTGGCTCAACCAGCTCGCCGACACCTCCGTGCAGCCGTCCCTGGGCAGCGCGCTCTGCTGTCGCTACGACCCCCGGTCGCGCGCGCTGACCTGGGCGCAGGCGGGACACCCCGCCCCGCTGCTGTTCCGCGACGGGGTGGGGCGCGCGCTGACGCCGCCGGAGGGCGTGCTGCTCGGAGCGACCACGGGTGCCACCTACGGGCAGGCCGAGGAGTCGCTCCGCGCCGGCGATCTGCTGCTGCTGCACACCGACGGCCTGGTCCCCCACCACAGCGGCGCCGCGGCGGCGAACAGGCTCCTCGATCTCGCGCCACGACTCGCCGAGGCCGCCACCGCACAGGACTGCGTGCGGACGGTCTTCGAGGAGTTCGCCGCGTACGAGCGCGCGGACGAGGCCTGTGTGCTGGTCGCCAGGATCGGCTCCTGACGCAGACAGCTCATGTGTCGTAGTCGGGTACTTGTTGAGGTCCGGTACGTGTTGAGGTCGGGCACTTGTCGAAGTCGGGCCGCGTGCCCCGGGGTCAGGCCTGGGCGCGCTTGCCTCCCGTGGGCTTTCCGGGGGTCTTCGGCAGCGCGAGCTTGATCTCCTCACGCAGGTCCACGATCTTCGGGTAGCTCGCGTACTGCCCGGTGAGCCGGTACATCTCGCGGAGCCGGTCCCAGGTGCGATGGGACGAGTTGGCCCCCATCGACACCAGTGCCAGACGCGCGTACCGGTCGGCCTGCTCCGGGTCGTCGGCGATGAACAGCGCCGATGCGAGCGAGATGTAGTCGAAGATCTGCGACCGCTGCCGCCCGTTCGCCCGCAGTTCGAGGGCTTCCTTGGCGTGGCGCTGCGCGGTGCTCGCCGCGGCCGGTTCGTGGTCGGCGAGGGTGCGGTACGCCAGGGCCTGCATCCCGTGCAGATCCGCCTCGTCGAACATCTGCATCCAGCTGGGCGGCGGGACGTCGCCCTTGTCGGAGACGAAGAGGTCCTCCGCGTGGCCGAGGGTGCGCCGCATGGCCTGGCCCTTGCCCATCGACGCCTGTGCCCAGGCCTCGATGGTGTAGAGCATGGCCCGGGTCCGCGGCAGGGTCTCGTCGCCGGATCCGGACTTGGCGAGCTTCATGAGGTCGAGGGCGTCGTCGGGCCGGCCGAGGTGCACCATCTGACGGGCCGCCCTGGACAGGGCCTCCCCGGCGCGCGGCCGGTCGCCGCCCTCCCGCGCCGCGTGCGCGGCGATGACGAAATACTTCTGGGCCGTGGGTTCGAGGCCGACGTCGTGCGACATCCAGCCCGCGAGGACGGCCAGGTTGGCGGCGACGCCCCACAGGCGCCGCTGGAGATGGTCGGGATGCCGGTAGCTGAGCATGCCGCCCACTTCGTTGAGCTGGCCCACCACCGCCTTGCGTTGGAGACCGCCACCGCGGGCCGCGTCCCAGGCCCGGAACACCTCGACGGAGCGCTCCAGTTCCTCGATCTCCTGCGACCCGATGGGGGCGGCCTCATAGCGGTCGAACCCGGCGGGGTCGGCGTGCAGGGGGTCTTCGAAACGTGGGGCGTCGGCCGCGAGGGCCGGATCGGTGTGCAGCCAGTCATGCATGGCGCCGCTGAGTACAGATCCTGTGGCAAGCGCGGCACCCGCGCCCACCAAGCCGCGTCGGTTGAGCATGAGGTCCATTCCCGTGAATTCGGTGAGGACCGCAGCTGTCCGCTCGGGCGCCCATGGCATTCCGTCGGGGTGTTGCACAGCCCCGTCGTCACGCCGTTTCCCCGTGCGCCCGTGCCGGACCAGACCGAGGTCCTCGATGGTCACGACACGGCCGAGTCGCTCGGTGAACAGCGCCGCCAGCACCCGGGGCACCGGATCGCGCGGGATCTCTCCCATGTCGATCCAACGCCGCACCCGTGAGGTGTCGGTCGACAGCTGTGGGTGGCCCATGGCCGCCGCCTGCCGGTTGACCAGCCTCGCGAGCTCCCCCTTGGACCAGCCGGCGAGGCCGAACAGGTCGTTCAGGCGGGTGTTGGGTTGTCCGTTCACGTCAAGCCCCCAGGTTCTCGGCTGAGTTGACAGTAACCCTCTGTCAGTTGCTGAGCGACTATTCGCCAGGGTTCGCCAGGGTGCGCCAGATGGTGTGCCAGTGGGCACCGGGTGTCAGGTAGGAATGCGCCACCCCGACCCGGTTGCCGCGGCTCACTCCCCAGGGTGCACCACGGTTCCCGGGGCGGGTGGCGCAGGCAACTCGCAGGCACACGAAGGGATCTGTTCGCCCATGTACGCAGCATCGTCCTCCGTGTCCGCTCCGCCCCGGCCGCTCTACGCCCGGCCCCCGGCTCGCGGCAACGGCCGCGCAGGGGAGGCCCCGGCGGCCGGCAGCGGCCCGTATCTCGACCCCACGCGACCTGCGGCCGCAGCGCTCGGCTCCGGTCGGACAAGGCGCGCCCCGGGGGTCGGCACTCAACCGCTCAGCGGGAGACTCGACTTGTCCGGCCCCCAAGGCGCGCAGCTGCGCACGGCGATCGCCTCGGTGCACCGGATCTGCCCGGAGTTCAATCCGGTGCAGGTGCTGCGCCGCAGTGGACGGTCCGTGCTGCTCGTCGGCACCACAGGGCGCAGCACCGCCGTCGCCAAGTGTTTAGTGGACCACTCCCCGATCTGGGCCGAGCGGATCCGCCATGAGATAGCGGCATACCGCTCGTTCGTCCGGCACCGGCCACCGGTCCGGGTGCCGCGGTTGATCGCCGCGGACCCCGACAACTGCACGCTGGTGATCGAGCGGATGCCCGGCCGGGTCGCTGCCCTGCAGCGGCACCCGGCCGAGGCACCGCCGCGGGCGGACGTGCGGGCCGCGCTCAGCGCGATCTGCCGGCTCAACCTCTGGCGTCCGCCGGCCGGCACGTTCAACGCGCCGCTCGACTACGCGGACCGGATCTCCCGCTACCACGACCTCGGACTGCTCACCGACCGGGACATGGGCGATCTGCAGAAGCTGCTGCACGGCATCGCGCACTCGTCGGGCCGCCAGGGCATGGGCCAGTTCTGTCACGGGGACGCGCTGCTGTCGAACATCCTGCTGTCCCCGGCGGGCCCGGTGCTCGTGGACTGGGAACACGCGGGCTGGTACCTGCCGGGGTACGACCTGGCGACGCTGTGGTCGGTGCTCGGTGACGCTCCGGTGGCGCGGCGCCAGATCAGCCAGCTCGCCCAGTCCGGCGGTCCCGCGGCGCGGGACGCGTTCCTGGTGAACCTGATGCTCGTACTGACGCGGGAGATCCGGACGTACGAGACGGCCGTGCAGCGCTCGATGCACGACACGACCCCGGCGGCATCGGGCTCGGCCCCACACGGTGCTGCGCCGTCCGGCGAGGAACAGCGGCTGCTGCTGAGGCGGCTGCACGACGACTGCCAGCTGGCCCGCCGGGCCGTGCGTGCGGCGGTCGGCACTCGCTGAGGGGACAGGGATCCGCGGTGCGCCAGGACAGCGGCGCACCGCGGATCCTCGTGTGCTCCAGTTCTCTATGGGGCTACGGGCTGCTGAACTGCACGGCGTCCACGTCGAACGAGTTGTCCTGCGGGGACTTGAACACGAGGTACAGCTTGTGCGTTCCGGTCAGCGCGTCGACCGGGACGGCGGGTGTGGCCTGGTAGGTGTCCCAGTCGCCGGTGTTCGGGACGGGTGTGGTGGACATGAGTTTGCCGTCGGGGGCGTCCGCGCGCAGCTCGATGGAGCCGACGCCGTACGGTGACGACAGTTTGTAGCTCACCTGTCCGATGCCCTCGACGCTCATCGGGTCGAACGCGACCCAGTCGCCGTCGCTGACATCACCGATGCGCTTGCCGTTCTCGGCGCCCTCCTGCGCGACGACGCGCGTGCCGGACTGGCCGTCGTAGTATTCGGCCTGCTTGTGCTTGGGCTGGAGCACGGACCGGCCGTAGCCGGTCAGGGCGCTGACGCCGTCGCCTCCCTTGTCGGTGTACTTGGCGTTGAGTACGTAGGTGAGGTCCGCACCCTCGGGGTGGCCGCCCAGGTCACCGGTGTCGACGGTGCCTTCGCAGCCGGGGATGTCCGTGGTGGGGTGCTCGTGGTCGTCGTGGCCGAGGGCCGGGTTGACGGTGACCTTGGAGCAGTCGACCGTGCCGTCCTCCGGGTCGATGACGGTGACCTTGTACGGGATCTTGTCGCCGAAGTCGATGAGCTTGCCGTCGACGGGGAACTCAATCTTCACTTTGGGCGCGGTGTTGCCCGCGGTGACGGGGACGTTGGCGTAGCCGGCCTTGCCGGTGGAGTCGGTGACCTTCAGCTGGGCGTTGAAGTCACCCTTCGCCGTGTAGGTGTGGCTCGGGCTCGCCTCGGTGGAGTCGTAGGTGCCGTCGCCGTCGAAGTCCCAGGCGTAGGTGAGCGCGTCACCGTCGGGGTCCTTGCTTCCCTCGCTGGAGAAGGAGACCTCCAGCGGGGTGGGGCCGTTGGTGACGGAGGCCTTCGCCTCGGCGATCGGTACGCGCTGTCCCTGCGCGTAGTCGATCCGGTAGAGCCCGGAGTCGTTGTTTCCGCCGCCGAACTCGCTGCCCCATTCGAGGACGTAGAGCGAGCCGTCGGGTCCGAAGGTCATGTCCATCGGCTTGGCGAACTTCGCGGTGTCCAGGAAGTCGTTGATCTTGAGGAGTTTGCCGTCCTGGTCGAAGCGGATCTCCTTGACCTGGTCACGGGCCCACTCGTAGAAGAAGCTCGCGCCCTCGAAGTAGGCGGGGAACTTGGTCTTCGACGGGTTCTTGGCGTCGTAGTGGTAGACGGGCCCGCTCATGGGCGCGGAGCCGCCTTCGCCCATCTCCGGGAACTCCTTGGACTTCCCGTAGCCGTACCAGATCACCGGCTGCTGCACGGGCGGCAGGTCGGTGAGGCCCGTGTTGTTCGGCGAGGGGTTGACCGGCTTGTCGCAGTCGAACTTGGCGCCGACCTCCTTGGTGTCCGGGTTGTAGGGGGCGTACGGCTGGTTGTTGCCGTGGCAGAAGGGCCAGCCGTAGTTGCCGGGCTTCTTGATGACGTTGTACTCGACGAGGCCCTCGGGGCCGCGGTCGGTCGTCGGGCCGCCGCGGTCGGGGCCGTAGTCGGAGACGTGGACGGCGCCGTTCTTGGGGTCGACGTTGAAGCGGAACGGGTTGCGGAAGCCCATCGCGTAGATCTCGGGGCGGGTCTTGGCGGTGCCCTTCGCGAAGAGGTTGCCCTTGGGGATGGTGTAGCCGCCCGCATCGGTGGGCTTGATGCGCAGGATCTTGCCGCGCAGGTCGTTCGTGTTGCCGGCGGTGCGGGCGGCGTCCAGCATCTGTTTGCCGGGGCGCCAGTCGATCGGCGCGTAGCCCTGCCAGTCGGGGTCGAGGTTGGGCGGGGTGTCGTCGCCGACGCCGAGGTAGAGGGTGCGGTTCGGGCCGAACTCGACGGCGCCGCCGGTGTGTCCGGGCTCGGGGAAGCTGCGGTCGCGGTAGGCGGGGACGTCGAGGAGCTTCTTCTCACTGCCCAGGTCAAGGGTGTTGTCGGATTTGACCGTGAAGCGGGAGAGCCGGTTGACGTCGTCCTTGGCGTCCTTCGGCGCGTAGTACAGATAGATCCAGTGGTTGTCCTTGAACGACGGGTCGAGCTCCATGCCCACCAGGCCGTCCTCGCCGCCGGTGTAGACGTCGAGCTTGCCCGCGGTCGCGGTGGCGTGGGTGGCCGGGTCGTAGACCTTCACCTCGCCGCTGCGCTGGACGTAGAAGACCTTGCCGTCCTTGGCGACGTCGAGCTCCATCGGGTCGGCGGTGTTGTCGTCGAGGGCGGTCTTCTCGTAGCCGGACCAGACGGTGCCGCCGCAGTCGCCGGGCTTGTCGCCCGCGGCCCACTGGATGCCGCCGAGCACGTGGGAGCGGAAGGCGGGTTCGCTGTAGGAGGCGGTGTCGTGGCCCATGGCGGTGGCCCAGACCTTGCCGCCCTCGGCGTTGCGGCACCAGGAGATGGGGTGGTCGGCGCCCATCGCTGAGCCGCCCGGGTCGTACGTGGTCTCGTCGGCGGTCACGAGGACGTGCACGTCGCCGCGCGGGTCCTTGTCGAAGTTGTACCACTCCTCGGGGCGCTCCCAGCGCTCGGGAAGTCCCTTGGTGGAGGGGTGCACGCGGTCGGCGACCTTGGCCGTGCCCTTGAGCACGCCGGGTGAGTGGGCGGGCATGTGGGCGCCGCCGTTGATGGTCTCGTCCCACCAGGGGAACTGTTCCTCGACGCCCATGTCGAGGGTGTTGTGGATGGCGACGACGCCCTTGCCGCCGCGGACGTACTTCTGCAGGGCTTCGCGCTGGCCGTCGGTGTCCCAGACCATGCCGGAGTTCTGCAGCATGATGATGACGTCGAAGTCCTTGAGCTTCGCGTCGTCGAAGACGGTCGAGTCGTCGGTCTGGACGACCTCGAAGTTGTTCGCGGCGGCCTGCTCCTCGACCATCTTGATGCCGTCCGGGATGGAGCCGTGGACGTAGCCGACGGCCTTGGTGAAGAGCAGGGCGCGGAAGGCGGGGGCCTTCTGCGCGGCCGTGGCGCCGGTCGGCAGGAAGCCGACGGCGAGCAGCAGTGCGGTCAGTAACACGAGGGCAGCTCTTCGCATGCCTCTGATGTCACGAGCATGACATCCCATCAGGTGGTCCTTTCCGTGGAAACAGTGGACGGACTTGCGGGGTGCCGGAATTCGGGGAAGTCAGAGGTTCAGCGGGTTCGGCCGGTCGCGGCGCGCAGGAAGCGCAGGCCCTCCGTGGCCAGCGCGTCCTGGCTGTCGGCGAGCGGGCGCCACACGGAGGCCGCGACGGCGATCGCGTCGTTGTGCGCGGTGAACGACTCGATGCACAGCGGGCCTTGGTAGCCCGCCTCGCGCAGCGCGTCCAGGAATCCGCTCCAGTCCAGGTGGTCGGCCCCGGGCGTGCCACGGTCGTTCGCGCAGACCTGGACGTGCACGATGCGGTCCCCGGCCGCGCGGACGGCGGCGGGCAGGGAGTGTTCCTCGATGTTCTGGTGGTACGTGTCGAGCGCGACGCCGATCCCGTCGTGCGGGAGCCCTTCGAGGGCGTCCAGGGTCTGGGCGACAGTGTTGAGCAGACTGGTCTCGTAGCGGTTGAGGGGTTCCACCGCGAGACGCACTCCGGCCGCGCGGGCGTGCTCGACCAGGGGGGCGAGGTGTGTGCGCAGCTCGTCGTACGCGGCCCCGCGCGCGGCACTGTCCATGCGCCAGGTCCTGCCCACGGACGCGTACATGGGGCCTGCGACCACCGGTGCCCCGATCGCCTGGGCGGCGTCCACGCAGTGACGCACGTAGTCCTGGGTGGCGCGCACCGTGGCGGGATCCGAGTCGACCAGGTCGCGGCCGTGCGGCATGACGGCGATCACGGCGGCGGGCGCGAGACCGGTCGCGTCGAGGAGCTTCGCCGCGTCGCCGGGGTCCCAGTCGGCCGCGCTCTCCATGGGCAGTTCCACGCAGTCGAACCCCCAGGCGGCGAGCCGGGGCAGCGTGTCGGTGAGAGCGCGGCCGGTGACCGGCGAGTGCCAGATCCAGGGGTTGGCGCCCAACTCCCAGGCGGGGAAGGTCACTTCCAGTCCTTCGGGTAACCGGGCAGGTCCTGGCAGCCGCACATGGCGTAGTGCAGTGGCGGCATGCCCTCCTGGAGGTATTCGTCGAGGTTGTCCTGGGTGACGGTGGGCTGCGGCAGCTTCCACTCCTTGGGAACCCGCTTCCCGCCGAGCACGCGCAGGGCGGCGATGACCGGCGTACGCCACTGGAAAGTGGGGTACGTGGGCGCGATCGCGGTGAGCTTCTTGTCCTTCCACGCCTGGAGGAAGTCCTGCTGGTCCTCGCCGGTGATGGGCGGGACGTCCACGCCGGCGTCCTCGAACGCCTCGACGGCGGCCAGCGAGGTGGCGCCCGAGTCCATCCACACCCCGTCGACCGAGCCGTGGCGCGAGATCGCGTCCGCGACGATCGACTTCGTCTTGGCAGGGTCGCCGTCGGTGAACTTGACGTCGACGACGTCGAGTTGACTCTTGTCGAAGGCGAGCTTCGCGGCGGACCAGCGGGTCTCCAGGACGTCGACGCCGGGTGAGATGCGCAGCGCGAGGATCTTGCCCTTGGGCTTGACCTTGTCGACGAGGAAGTCCGCCGCGACGGCTCCGTAGCCGTAGCCGCCGATGGGGTTGATGAACGTGACGGCGCAGTCCGTCTCCACGCCCCGGTCGAAGACGATGACGGGCAGCTTGCCGCAGGCCTCCTTCACGGCCGGGGTGAGGGTGGCGGTGGTGTTCGGGGACACGATCAGGGCGTCGCAGCTCTTGTTCCCGGCGAGTTCCTGGATGTCGGAGATCTGCTTGTCGTCCTTGCCCTGGGCGTCGAGGACGGTGAAGTCGGTGATCTCCTTGTGGAGTTTCGCCTCGGCCTTCATGTCCTTGAGGCCGACCTGGCGCCACGGGTTGAAGACGCCGGCGTTGGAGAAGCAGAGGTGGGTGCCGCCGGAGCCCTTCTTCTTGTACTGTGCCGTGTCGGTCATCTCGGGTTCGAGCATCTGCTCCCAGGGCTTGTCGGCGGGCCCCTCGGGCGTGACCTCGGCGAGAGCCAACTGCTTGTCGTATTCGGCCTGTTGGAAGAACTTCGACGGCTTCTCGGCACCTCCCTTCGCGGCGCTCTTTGATGCCGCGCCCGCCGCGGAGTCGGCCGGCATGTCGCTGGAGCACGAGGTGAGCAGGGCCGCTGCCGCCAGGGCGGCGGCGACGGCGAGTGGACGTCTGCGGGTCATGAGGGGGTCCCTCCCGAGGGGTGAGTACGACGGCGGCGCAGGCGGGAGAAGTCGGCGGCTCCGAGACCTACCGCGGCGATGACGATGACGCCTTGGACCGTGGATTCGAGGGCGCCCGAGACGCCCTGCAGATTGAGCAGCGTGAACAGGGCCTGGAGCGAGAAGGCGCCGGCCATCGCGGCGACGACGCTGCCGCGGCCCCCGCCGAGTGCCACGCCGCCGAGCACGACGGCGGTGATGGCCTCGAACTCATAGCCGCGGCCCGCCTGCGCGGACACTCCGGAGAATCCGCCGACCAGTACGGCGGCGAGCGCGGCGGCGACGCCCGACAGGACGAACGCGATGATGCGGGCCCGGTGGACACGGACGCCCGCGAGGGCGGCGGTGCGCTCGCTGTCGCCGGTCGCGATCAGCGTACGGCCGAAGTCCGAGCGCATGAGGAACACTGCGGCGGCGCCCGCGACGAGGCAGGCGAGGACCGCCCAGGGCAGCCAGCCGCCCGCCGTGCCGCGGCCGAGCCGGCGGAACTCCTCCGGGAGCGATCCGTGCGGGGAGCCGCCGGTCCAGAAGAAGACGGCGCCTTCGAGGATCAGCATCATGCCGAGCGTGGTGATGAACGACGGCACGCGCAGTTTCGTCGTGATCAGCCCGCTGACGAGGCCGGTCAGCGCTCCGGCGAGGAGCAGCCCGCCGGTCACCACGATCCAGGAGGCGCCCGGGTACGAGCCGTAGAGTTCCGCCGCGACGACGACACCGGCGGTGACGACGGCCCCCACGGAGAGGTCGAACTCCCCGCAGACGATGACCAGATACTGGCCCGCCGCGAGGATGACGAGCGGTGCGGCGCGTTTGACGAAGGCGAGGAAGCGGTCGGGTTCGTAGAAGCCGGGGTCGGTGGCGGCGAGGGCCACGAGGAGTACGGCGAGGAGTACGTAGACGGGGGCGCCGGTCCCCAGGGTGCGGGTAACTCGCCGGTGTGGGCTGACTGTTGGGTTCGCCGTGGTCATGCGGTCCTCCCTGTGCCGCGCCGGGCGTACAGGGCTACGGCGGCGATGATGACGACGCCGCGTACGACGTTCTTGAAGAACGGGTCGACGCCCAGCTGGTTGAACACGGAGTCGAGCACGGCGAGGACCAGGACGCCGCCGAGCGTGCCCGCCACTCCCCCTCGGCCGCCCGCGAGCGCGGTGCCGCCGAGGACGACGGCGGCGATCGACTCGAGGTCGTAGCGGGCCTCGGTGCCGGCCCAGGGGGCGCCCGCGCCGAGCCTCGCGGCGAGGAAGAGTGCGGCGGCTCCCACGCACAGCGAGCACAGGACGTGGGCGGCGACGACGGTGCGCCGGGTGCGGACGCCGGAGAGGCGGGCCGCGTGCTCGTCGCCCCCGGTCGCGTACAGGTGGTGGCCGAAGCGGGTGCGGCGGGTGACGAGCCACAGGGCGGCGGCGACCGCGGCGAGCAGGAACAGGGAGACGGGGACGGGCCCGACGCGGTCGTAGCCGAGGTGCTGGAAGGAGGCGGGGACTTTGCCGGCGGGGCCCGTGTAGTTGTCCTCGATCCAGCCGCGCAGGATGAACGCGGTGCCGAGCGTCGCGATGAACGCGTTGACCTTGAGGCCGGTGACGACGAGGCCGTTGGCGAGGCCGACGGCCGCGGAGAGCGCGAGCACGGCGAGGACGGCCGTGAGGACGCCGCCGTTCTCCATCGTGGTGGCGGCGACGAGGGTGCCGAGGCTGATGAGGTACGCCACGGAGAGGTCGAGGGAGCCGGTGAGGATGACGGCGGTCTGCCCGACGGCGACGAGTCCGAGTGCCACGCAGTTCTGGAGGATGCCGACGACGTTGGCGAGGGTCAGGAAGTCCCCGCCGCGCGCGGCCACCACGATCCACCCGGCGGCGGTGACGGCCGCGGCGGCCAGCCAGACACCGACGGCGGGGTCGGTCAGGCGGGCCCTGCGCGGCGGGGCGGACTTCGCGACGGTAGGCGGGGCGAGGGCGGTCCCGGTCATGCGCTTCCTTCCGCGGGGGCGGGCGGGTGGTCTGCCGGAGCGCCGCTGGTGGCCAGGCGCATGATGTCCTCCTCGCTCGCTCCGGCCGGGAGTTCGCCGGCGAGGCGGCCCTCGGCCATGACGAGGACGCGGTCGCTCATGCCGATGAGCTCGGGCAGCTCGGAGGACACGATGAGGACGGCGAGGCCCTCGCGGGCGAGGTCGCGGACGAGGGTGTGGATGGCGGCCTTGGCGCCGACGTCGACGCCCCGGGTCGGCTCGTCGAAGAGCAGGATCTGCGGGCGGGCGGCGAGCCACTTGGCGATGACGACCTTCTGCTGGTTGCCGCCGGAGAGGAACTGCGCCTGCTGGTCCTCGCCGCGCGCCTGCAGCCGGACGCGCTCCAGGAGGGCGGTGAGGTCGCGGGCCGCGGGCGGGCGGCCGCGCGCGGGGACGGCCCGGGTGACGAGGAGCGCGTTGTCGCGCACGGACTGGCGCAGGGCGAGTCCTTCGGCCTTGCGGTCCTCGGTGACCAGGGCGATCCCGGCGCGGATGGCCTGGCGCGGGCTCGTGGGGCGCAGATCGCGCCCGCCCACGGTCATGGCGCCGGTGGTGAAGGGCGCGGCCCCGAACAGGGCGCGGGCCAGGGACGTACGTCCTGATCCCTGGAGGCCCGCGATGCCGGTGACCTCTCCCGAGCGCAGCGTCAGGTCGATGTCGCGCAGGCGTGCGTTGCCTGCGCCGCGCACGGTCAGCCGGACGTCGCCCGCCTCGCCGGGGCGGGCGCGCGGCGGGTAGTAGGCGCTGAGCTCCCGGCCGACCATGGCGCGGACGACCTGGTCGGTGTCGGTGTCCTCGGTGCGTACGGTCGTGACGTGCCGGCCGTCCTTGAGGACGGTGATGCGCTGAGAGAGGTCGAAGACCTCGCGCAGGCGGTGCGAGATGTACAGGATGCCGAGGCCGCGAGCAGCCAACCGTCGTACAAGTGCCTGGAGTTGGGCCGCCTCGTGGTCGGCGAGGGGGGCGGTCGGCTCGTCCATGACGAGGACGCGGGCGGGCGCGTCGTCGGAGGTGAGGGCCTTGACGATCTCGACGGTCTGCTGGCGCGCGACCGGCAGATCGCGGACGTAGGTGCGCGGGGTGATGCCAGACTCGCCTAATTCGGCGAGGAGTTCGGCGGTGCGCGCCTCCATCGTGCGGCGGTCGACGAGGCCGCGCCGGGTCGGCTCGCGGCCGAGGAACACGTTCTCGGCGACGGTGCGGTGGGGCAGGAGCGCGAACTCCTGGTGGATGATGCCGATTCCGGCGGCCTGGGCCTGCGCGGGGTGGGTGAAGGACTGCTCGGCGCCGTCCAGGGTGATGGTGCCCTCGTCGGGGACGTGCTCGCCCGCGAGAACCTTCATCAGGGTGGACTTTCCCGCGCCGTTCTCCCCGACGAGTGCGTGCACCTCGCCCGCGGCGAGATCGAGGGAGACCCCGTGCAGCACCCGTACACCGAGAAAGCTCTTGGACACGCCGTGCATCGCCAACATCGTCTGTGTCGCCTGCATCGTTCAGCCTCTCCGGCCTCTTCGGCAGTCTTCCGCAGCGGTCTGCATTGCAATGTGCTGACCCTTCTTTGACCTGTCAAGGGCCCAACCCTGGTCTGTACAAAGGAAATTGACAGGTACTTAGGTCGATCGGCGAACAGCATCGGGCTTGTGAGCAGCGGAACTCGTCCCTATCGTGACTGCCATGTCTGGAGCGCCGGATCACCTGAATTCCGCGCCGCCGTCGTCGCCCGGCGAGGTCCTCGCCCTGCTGCGTACGGGGGCCGCCGCGACCCGCGCGGACATCGCGCGGGTCACCGGCCTCGCGCGGTCGACCGTGTCGCAGCGCGTCGACGCGCTGATCGCGCACGGCTTCCTCATCGAGGCCGGAGCGGAGGCCGGGGACTCGACGGGCGGCCGGCCCCCGCGACGTCTCCATCTGCGCACCCGCGAGCACGTGGTGGCAGGGGTCGACCTGGGCGCCTCGCACTGCCGGGTCGCGCTGCTCGACATCGGCGGGGATCAACTCACCCTGCGCGAGGACCAGTTGTCGATCGCCGACGGCCCGTCAGCGATTCTCGGCCACGTCGAGCGGACGCTCCACGCGCTTCTCGACGAGGCGGGCCTAGCCCCGGCCTCGCTTCAGTCGATCGGTGTGGGCGTGCCGGGCCCCGTCGAGTTCACCACCGGCCGGCCCGTGGATCCGCCCATCATGCCCGGCTGGCACCAGTATCCGATCCCGGAGTTCTTCGCCGACCGGTTCGGTGTGCGGGCCCTCGTGGACAACGACGTGAACGTGATGGCGCTGGCCGAGCAGCGCCGGGCGTTTCCGGACACCCGCTATCTCCTCTACATCAAGGTCGGTACGGGCATCGGCTGCGGCATCGTCGCGGACGGCCGGCTGCACCGGGGCGCACAGGGCAGCGCGGGCGACATCGGGCACATCCGGGTGGGTGACAGCCGGCAGGAGGCGGCACCGTGCCGGTGCGGGAACTCGGGGTGCCTGGAGGCGGTGGCGGGCGGCGCGGCGCTGGCCCGCGAGCTGGCGGACCTGGGCCTGGACGCCGCGTCGAGCCGCGACGTCGTGCGCCTGGTGAAGTCCGGCAACCGTGACGCCGTACGGATGGTGCGCGAGGCGGGGCGTGCGGTCGGCGAGGTACTCGCGGGCCTGGTGAACTTCTTCAACCCGGACACGGTGGTGGTCGGCGGCGCGCTGGCCGCCGTCCACGACCAACTCCTCGCGGGCGTGCGGGAGGCCGTGTACCGCCGCTCCCATCCGCTGGCCACCCATGTGCTGCGCATCGAGCCGAGCCGCACCGGAGCGAACGCGGCCGTGGTCGGCGCGGCCATCCTGGCGATCGAGCACGCCCTCTCGCCCGAGCAGGTGGACCGGGTCCTCGGGGGCGCGTCGCTGCGCTAGGCCCTGGCCATGCCGAAGCGGCCCGGGGAACACCCGCGCGGCCGATCCGCCGATCAGGTGGAGTAGGCGGATGAGTTCGGGTCGCCCTCCCGTATACCGAGACGGCGGCCCCACTCTTTGCGAGCGGTCATTGGTCCACTCCACTGACGCGCCGCAGGCGGTGAGCCCTCCTTGGCGAAAGCCCGCCGAACGGGCGCTGACATGGGAAATCCCTTGCCCTGAGCATGATTGACGGATCGTCGGCAAGCCGATACGACTGACCCACGATCGCCCCCGCACACCGTCGAGCTCATCTGTCCCAGGACCGTTCCCAGGAGGCCGCTTTGCCCTCGACCACCAGCGACCGCTCTCCGGCCGCCCGCAGACGCACGAACCAGGCGGCCCGGGCGGCGGGGACGCTCGCGACGGCGGCCCTGCTGCTCCCCCTCCTCGGCGCCGCCCCACCGAGCGAGGCCCAGGGGGCGTCGGACGCGGGGCTCCAGCACGCGTTCGCGAGCGCGGCGGCCGAGTACCGGGTGCCCCAGAGCGTCCTGCTCGGCGTCTCCTACCTCCAGTCCCGGTGGGACGCGCACGGCGGTGCGCCCAGTGTCACCGGCGGCTACGGCCCCATGCACCTCACGGACGCCCGCGCCGCGCTCGCCGGTGTGGCCGCGCACAGCGAGGCCGAGGGCGATCCGCGCGGCGACTCGTCACGGCGGGCACTCACCCCGAAGACGAAGGTGCCGCAGAACTCCCAACTCCCGGCCCGCCTCAAGTCGTTGACGCGCGCCGCCAAAATCAGCGGCATCCCCGCCGAGGAGCTGCGCTCCGACCCCGCGGCCAATGTGCGCGGCGGCGCCGCGCTGCTCGCCGCGGCGCAGAAGGCCCTCGGCAAGTCCCTCAGCTCCGACCCGTCCGACTGGTACGGCGCGATCGCGAAGTTCTCCGGCGCCGACGACACCGCCACGGCGGCGACGTACGCGAACGACGTGTTCGCCGTGATCCACGACGGTGAGCGGCGCACGACGGATACCGGGCAGCGCGTGGAACTCGCGGCGGACCCCAGCCTGAAGCCCGACGCGGCGCAGGTGCAGCGCATGGGGCTGCGCAAGTCCGACGAGAGCGGTACGGAGTGCCCGCCGACGGTGTCGTGCGAGTGGATCCCGGCGCCCTACGAGGAGTTCGGGGACGGCGACTACGGCAACCACGACCTCGCCGACCGGCCGAACGACCAGAGCATCGACTACATCGTCATCCACGACACCGAGGGGTCGTGGGACACGACTCTGAAACTGGTCCAGGACAAGACGTACCTGGCCTGGCACTACACCCTGCGGTCCACGGACGGGCACATCGCCCAGCACGTGAAGGCCAAGGACGTCGGCTGGCACGCGGGCAACTGGTACGTCAACGCCAAGTCCGTGGGTCTGGAACACGAGGGTTTCCTCGCCGAGCCGGACTCCTGGTACACGGAGGAGATGTACCGGGCGTCGTCGCGCCTGGTGAAGTACCTGGCGAAGAAGTACGACATCCCGCTGGACCGGCAGCACATCCTCGGCCATGACAACGTGCCCGGCACGACCCCGGCCGGTATCCCGGCGATGCACACGGACCCCGGTCCGTACTGGGACTGGGCGCACTACTTCGCGTTGATGGGCAAGCCGTTCAAGGCGACCGCGGGCACGAAGGGCGGGCTCGTCACCGTGGCCCCCGACTTCGCGAAGAACAAGCCCGTGTACACCGGCTGTGTCAAGGCGGGCGAGGCCTGCGCGGCGCACGGTTCCGGCGCCGTACGGGTCCACACCGCGCCCAGCGAAACCGCGCCGCTGATCAAGGACATCGGGCTGCGCCCCGGCGGCGACGACTCCACGATCGACGTGAACGACATGGGCGCGCGTCTGTCGACCGGCCAGCAGTACGCGGTCGCGGAGCGCAAGGGCGACTGGACGGCGGTCTGGTACCTCGGCCAGAAGGCCTGGTTCAAGAACCCGAAGAAGCAGCCCACGGCCGTGAACGCGACGGGCCTGGTCATCGCCCCGAAGGCCGGCCGCACCGACGTCCCGGTGTACGGGCGCGCCTACCCCGAGAAGGAGGCGTACCCGGCGGACATCACCCCGCAGGCGATCACCCCGCTGCCGTACAAGCTCCTCGCGGGACAGCGGTACGTGATCGGTGGCAGGACGACGGGTGAGTATTTCTACTCGCCGACGTTCGACACGACGTCGCACCGGGTGGTGCGCGGCAAGGACGTCTACTACGAGATCCAGTTCGGTCACCGGGTGGCGTACGTGAGGGCCGCCGACGTGCAGGTGCTGCCGTCGGGCGTCTGAGGGCCCATGACTCGGCCGGGTCCGGATCTGCCGTGGGGGCGGATCCGGGCCCGGCCGGTTTTCGTGGCTCAGGCCTGCTGGAACAGCTCGGGGGGCAGCGGCTTCAGGAGGGCGTAGAGGTCGTCCGTGATGGGCCGGTCCCAGGCGGCGATCGTCACGAGGACGTTGTCGCTGCGGTCGAACTGCACGCAGGAGATACGGCCCTCGGAGAGCTTGAGGCGGCGCACGATGAGGAGGTTGTCGCCCTGCATCACCGGGACGTCCTCGGTGTCGACGACGGTGACCTCCTCGTCGTTCTCCAGCGCGAGGAGGAGCTGGGCCACCTCGAAGGGGATCTCGCCCTCGGTGACCTCGCGGGCCGACGATCCCTCGGGAAGGTTCCCGATGATCATCGCGGGGCCGCGGCCGCCGAACAGGTCGTAGCGCAGGAAGACGCCCTGGCAGCTGCCGTCGGGGGCGGGCAGCAGGCCCGCGCCGAGATTGCCCGGCCAGTCGCCCGGGTCCATGGCGAGGACATCGAAGTCAGGACCCGCGGGTGTGGCGGAGCTGCGTCGGCGGAGGAAGGACATGCCGCAATGGTACGTGCACCGGGGCACTCCGCGGCGCGGGGGCCGCGGCCCCGACGCGGTCCTGACCGGACCGGCGCGGGCGGATCCGGGGGCGTCACCACTTCCCGCGGGCACGGTCCGGCCTGCTCACGGGTGTGCAACCGGCCGGGCAGGGGCTTCCGGGCGAACGCCTGCGAGATCACTCAACGGCCTTTGCCCCGCCACGAGTTCAGTCTCCCGCGACGTCCGCGCGGTGCCGCTCGTGATGCCGGGCGACCCGTGCGCGGTTGCCGCAGGACGGCTTGCACCACTCCTGACGGGGATGGTCCTTGAGGAAGTAGCGCACACAGCGCGGGGCGTGGCAGGCGCGCAGCCGCTCGCGGTCGTCGCCCGCGAGGAAGCCGACGGCGGCACGGGCCAGGGCAGCGGTGAGCAGGTCGGCGGCGGCCGCCGGGGGGCGTGCCTCCTGGCGTACGAGGGGGGTGGCGCCGTCGTCCCAGGTGAGGACGGGGACGGTGGGGGCGAGCGCCGCCGCCGCGTTGAGCCTTCGTACCGCCTCGCTCACGGGGAGCAGCCGGTGGGCGTCGGCCGGGCTGGGCTCGCCGGGGCGCACGGCGTGGGCGAAGAGCGCGCGGACGGCGGCCCGTACCTCGCGCACTTCGGCGAGCGCCGTCGCGTCCGCCTCGAACGTGAGGGTGTCCGGCAGCGCCTCGGCGTGCTCCCGCACCCAGGCCGTCAGCCCTTCGGGCCGGTCGAGGTCGTCGGCGACACCGCCGTGCCCGTCGTGGCGGATGGTGAGGGCGAGGTCCAGGGCGAGCGCTGTGACGCGCGGGCCTGTGCTGATGTCACGCATATGGCTAATGATAAGGTCCCGCTCATCCATTAGACCTGAGGGGGGCGGTTGTGCTCTCGTACTGGCGGGCGGGCCTGAGCGACGTACCGGACGAGGTGTGGGAGCACCCCCGCCTGGAGGTTCTCCTCCTGCCCGACAACGCGCTCACCCGGCTCCCCGACCGCATCGGATCGCTCCCCCACCTGCACACTCTCGACCTCGGGCACAACCGACTCACCTCGGTTCCGGACACGCTCGGCGATCTGAGGGGTCTGACCCGCTTCCTCTACCTGCACGACAACGCGCTCACCGCGCTCCCGGACTCGCTCGGCGGGCTCTCGCGGCTGGCCTATCTGAACGTCGGCGAGAACCCGCTCGCCGGTCTCCCGGCATCGATCGGCTCGATGACGGGTCTCGTGGAGCTGCGCGCGCAGCACGCCACCCTCGCCCGGCTCCCCGACTCGATCGGCGGCCTGACCCTGCTGCGCGAGCTGTGGCTGCGCGGCAACCGGCTCACCGCCCTCCCCGATTCCGTACGGCACCTGCGTGAGCTGCGGGAACTCGAACTGCGGGAGAACGCCTTCACCGACGTGCCCGCAGCCCTGCGCGCCCTTCCGCTGCTGCGGCGGCTCGATCTGCGGTCCAACCGGCTTCGCGAGCTGCCCGACTGGATCGCCGCACTGCCCGCGCTGGAGAAGCTGGACCTCAGGTGGAACGACGTGCACGTACCGCCCGCGCTGCTCGGGACACTCACGGCGCGGGGCTGCGCGGTCCTGTACTGACCCTCGGCCTTGTCGTCAGGCCTTGTCGGTCAGGACCGGGGGCACCACCGCGACCGGGCTCGCCGCGTGCAGCAGCACCGCCATGGTCACGGAGCCGAGCATCGGTGCGGGGCGCGTGAAGCTGCGCCGATGGCGGCCGACGATCACGAGCTCGGCGTCGCGGGAGTTCTCGACGAGGTGTCCGGCCGCATCGCCCGGGGCCACGTACAGGTCCGCCTGCACGTCGGGGTGCGCCTCGCGGAACGGGGCCACCGCCGCGTTCACCAGCGTCAGGGTCTCGCGTTCGGCCGCTTCCTGGTCGACGGTCGTGGGCGTGAAGTCGCCGAACGTCGTCCAGGCGAGGGCCGGCCACGGGAACGCGGCGATCACCTGAAGCCGCGCCCCGCCCCGCTCGGCCTCCTCGAAGGCGAAGGCGAGGACGGTGTCGTCGGGCTCGTCCACCTCGACGCCGACGACCACGCGGGGGCCGGGCGGTACGTCGTTGTCACCGTGCACGGAGCGCCCCGGTCGGGGGACCACGACGACGGGGCAGGCGGCATCCCGCGCCGCGGCCACGCCGTTCGAACCGAGCAGCAGACTGGCGAAGCCGCCGCGCCCCCGGGAACCGAGGACCAACAGCTGCGCCTCGGCGCCGAGTTCAGGCAGGACAGCCGCCGGAGCGCCCTCCGATGTCACGTACTCGACCGGTGGCAGTTCGCCTCGCCCGGCCAGGGTGGCGCGCACCTCGTCGAGGACCGCGTCGCCCGCGGGTTCCGGCGGCCCGGACACCAGTACCCCGGGCTGGGTCCAGGGGGCGTACTGGCGCACATGGACGATCCGGACGGGCGCCCCGCGCCTGCCCGCTTCCGTGAGCGCCCATTCCAGGGCGCGCAGGCTGTCTTCGGATCCGTCGACGGCGGCCACGACGGGCAGGGGACGCGGGGTACTCATGTCCAACCTCCGACACCGGGGCACGGTGTCGACGGGCCCCGGCAAGAGCGACTGTTCCTGCCCCCAGCCTCGCGTACACCGGGGCGAAGGGGCAGGGCCGGATGTCGCATGTCGTCGGAAAAGCCGGAAACCTCACCTGACCGCGGCTCGGGCCTGTGCGGCTCGAGGTCAGGCAGAGCGGCTCGGGTCAGCCCCGGCTCAGGTCAGGTCGAACTCTCCCTCGCGTGCCCCCAGCACGAACGCCCCCCATTCCGCGGGCGTGAAGATCAGCGACGGATTCTGGGGACTGTCGCCGTTGCGCATCGCGATGAACCCCTCGACGAAGGCGATCTGGACGTCGCCCCGCCCCTTGCTGCTCGAATGCCAGTCCGCGGCACTCAGATCGAGGTCCGGCTTGTCCCAACCCGCGAGCGTGTGCTGCTCGATGGTGCTTTCGGCCACGTCCGTGCTCCTCCCGGTTCGTCGTCCGCCCGCCAGCCTAGCGATCGGCCCGCGCGGCGGACAGGCCGCGGCGCCGAGCCGTTCAGGACGTGGGCGGCTGCGCGCCGACGAGCCACATCGAGAAGAACTGCGAGCCGCCCCCGTAGGCGTGCCCGAGGACCTTGCGAGCGCCGTCGACCTGGTGTTCTCCGGCCTGCCCCCGGACCTGGAGCGCGGCCTCCGCGAAACGGATCATCCCGGAGGCGCCGATGGGATTGGTGGACAGGACGCCGCCCGACATGTTGACGGGCAGGTCGCCGTCGAGTTCCGTGACGCCCGATTCCGTGAGCTTCCAGCCCTCGCCCTCGGCGGCGAAGCCGAGGTTCTCCAGCCACATCGGCTCGTACCAGGAGAACGGCACGTACATCTCGACGGCGTCGATCTCGCGGCGCGGGTCGCCGATGCCCGCCTGCCGGTAGACGTCGGCGGCGCAGTCCTTGCCGGCCTGCGGTGACACGAAGTCCTTGCCCGCGAACATGGTGGGCTCCGAGCGCATCGCGCCACCGTGCATCCAGGCCGGCGGCTGCGGTGAGCGGGCCGCGCCCGCACGGTCGGTGAGGATCATGGCGCACGCGCCGTCGGAGGACGGGCAGGTCTCGGAGTAGCGGACCGGGTCCCAGAGCATCGGCGAGGACTGGACCTTCTCCAGGGTGATGCCGTGCTCGTGCAGATGCGCGTAGGGGTTCTTCAGCGCGTTGCGCCGGTCCTTGTACGCGACCAGGGAGCCGACGTGGTCGGGTGCGCCGGTACGCCGCATGTACGCGCGCACGTGCGGGGCGAAGAAGCCGCCCGCCCCGGCGAGCAGCGGCTGCGTGAAGGGGATCGGCAGGGACAGGCCCCACATCGCGTTGGACTCGGACTGCTTCTCGAAGGCGAGGGTGAGGACGGTCCGGTGGACGCGGGACGCGACCAGGTTGGAGGCGACGAGTGCGGTGGAGCCGCCGACCGAGCCCGCGGTGTGCACCCGCAGCATGGGCTTGCCCACCGCGCCGAGCGCGTCCGCGAGATACAGCTCGGGCATCATGACGCCCTCGAAGAAGTCGGGGGCCTTGCCGATGACCACGGCGTCGATGTCGGCCCACGTCAACTGGGCGTCTTCCAGGGCTCGTTGAGCTGCCTCGCGGACGAGTCCGGCGATCGAGACGTCCTTGCGGGCCGCGACATGCTTGGTCTGGCCGATACCGACGACGGCCACGGGTTCTTTGTGCGTGGCGTGCCCCGTATTGCTCATCGGGCGTCTCCTTCCAGGACGGCGACCAGGTTCTGCTGCAGGCAGGGGCCGGACGTGGCGTGCGCGAGGGCCCGGTCGGACTCACCACGGTGGATGCGGGCGGCGGCCTCGCCGATCCGCAGCAGGCCCGCGGCCATGACGGGGTTGGCGGCGAGCGCACCGCCGGAGGGGTTCACGGCCACGTGGTCGCCCAGCTTCAGCGCCTTGCGCAGGACGACCTCCTGCGAGGTGAACGGGGCGTGCAACTCGGCGGTGTCCACGGGCCGTTCGTAGGCCCCGGCCCGCTCGGCGGCGAGTCGCGTGGACGGGGAGTCGGTGAGGTCGCGGACGCCGAGACTGTGCGCCTCGATGCGGTGGTCCATGCCGCGGATCCAGGCGGGCCGCTCGCACAGTTCGCGCGCCTTGTCACCGGCGGCGAGGATCACGGCGACGGCGCCGTCGCCGACCGGCGGGCAGTCGCCCCTGCGCAGCGGCTGCACCTCGTAGTCGCCCTGCGGCACCGAACCCTTCACCTGCGCATGGGAGTTGGTGCTCGCCGACTCGCGGCTGCGGGCCGCGATCCCGGCGAGCGCGGGCTCGTCCGTCTCCCCCGCGTCGATCAGCGCCTGCGCCTGGAGTGCGGCGAGCGCGACGGAGTCCGGCCACAGCGGGGCCACGTAGTACGGGTCGAGCTGGCGGGTGAGCACATCGCGCACGGAGCCGGGCGAGGACTTGCCGTACGAGTAGACGAGCGCGGTGTCGACCTCGCCGGTGAGCAGCTTCACCCAGGCCTCGTACATCGCCCAGGCCCCGTCCATCTCCACGTGCGACTCGGAGATCGGCGGCCAGGCGCCCACGCCGTCCAGGGTCATGGTGAACGAGAAGGCGCGGCCGGCGAGATAGTCGGAGGAGCCGGAGCAGGTGAAGCCGATGTCGCTGGCCCTGAGGCCGGTCTGGGCCAGCACCTGGTGCAGCACCGGCATCACCATGTCGACCTCGGAGAGTTCGTCGGTGGTGCGCAGATGATCGCTCTGCGCGAAGGCGACGATCGCTACCTCTCGCATCTACACCAGCTCCTTGTACGTGTCGTAGTCGGCGTCCGGTTCGCCGGTGGGCCGGTAGTGGTCGGGGTAGCGGCCGCCCTCGGTCCACACCGGCTCGACCCTGAGGCCCATCCGCACCTGGTCGTACGGGATGCCGGCGATGCGGCCGTGCAGGGCGAGGTCGGCGCCGTCCAGCGCGATGTGGGCGTAGACGTAGGGCAGTTCGATGTCGAGGTTCTTGGCCTTGACGTTGACGATGCAGAAGGTGGTGACGGTGCCGGCCGGACCGACCTCGACCCGGTCGGTCGTGGCGACGCCGCACGTGGGGCAGGCGCCGCGCGGCGGGACGTAGACCTTGTGGCAGGACGGGCAGCGTTCGCCGACGGTGCGCCGGTCGGCGAGGGCGTTGATGTACGCGGTCTGGGCGCGGCCCGGGGAGTACACGTAGTCGAGCCGGGCCGCTGCGACGATCCCGGTGACCGGTTCGTCGAACTGCCCGTCGTGCGCGGCGGGTTCGACAGCCGCCGCCTCCGCCCCCTCCGCGTCGGATGGCTCGAAGCAGGCGATGTCGGTGATGGCACCGGTGCGTTCGGCGGCCCAGCGGACGCGCACGCGCATACCGGTATGCACGGCGTCGGGGCCGGGTGCGTCGAGGGCGTGCAGGAGGGCGGTGTCGGCGCCGTCGAGGCGGACGAGGACCCAGGCGAAGGGGGTGGTGAGGGGCTGGCCGCGGCGGGGCTCGTGGTTCCAGGCCCAGGTGGTGACCGTTCCGGTGGACTCGACCTCGACCAGGTCGCGGATCTCCGCGGCGGTCACCGGGTCGTACTCGACGGGCGGCACGAGGACCTTGCCGTCGGCCGCCTTCACACCGAGCACGGTCTGCTCGCGCAGCCCGGTGAGGAAGGCGCTCTGGACGGGGCCGAGCGAGCGGGTGAAGGGGAACTCGACGACGAGCGGGGCTTTGAGGACTTCGGGCACTTCATGACTCCTTGGCGGTCGGAGGGCTTCACGCGCGCCGGTAGACGGCGGGACGCTTCTCGGCGAAGGCCCTGGGGCCCTCCTTGGCGTCCTCGGTGGCGAAGATCGGCCAGCCGCGCTCCAGTTCGGACTTGAGGCCGTCGGTCTCGGTCATCTCGGCGGTCTCGTACACCGAGGCCTTGACCGCCTCCACCGCGAGCGGGCCGCAGGCGTTGACCTGCTCGGCGATCTCCAGGGCCCTGTCGAGGGCGGTGCCGGCCGGGACGACACTGCCGATCAGCCCGATGGAGAGGGCCTCGGCCGCGCTGTAGTGCCTGCCGGTCAGCAGCATCTCCAGGGCGTGGGTGCGCGGGATCTGGCGCTGCAGCCGCACGGTGGAACCGCCGATCGGGAAGAGGGCGCGCCTGACCTCGGAGAGGCCGAAGGTCGCGGTCTCGGCGGCGACGCGGATGTCGGTGCCCTGGAGGATCTCCGTGCCGCCGGCCACGCAGTAGCCCTCGACGGCGGCGATCACGGGTTTGCGGGGCCGGTGGTGGCGCAGCATCGCCTTCCAGTGCAGGTCGGGGTCGGCCTTGAGGCGGTCCCGGTACTGCTCGCCCTCCATCCCCTTGCCGGCCAGGGCCTTGAGGTCCATGCCGGCGCAGAAGGTGCCGCCCGCTCCGGTCAGGACGACCGACCGGATCGCGTCGTCCTCGTCGGCGGCGACCCATCCGTCGTAGAGGCCGACCAGCATCGGCAGCGAGAGCGCATTCTTGGCCTCGGGCCTGTTGAGCGTGAGCACGAGGGTGGCGCCCTCGCGTCGCACCGCGAGGTGTTCCGTCCCGTGGCCCGCCCCGTGTCCCGCGTCGTGTTCCGTGCCACCCATGGCCGTACTCCCGTCTCGGATGCGTCTCGGATGCCGCGCACGTCTCGGATGCGAGAACAGGTTGCAGTAGCCGGGTGGCCAGTTCAAGAGTTTTCTGACAGTCAGTCAGATTTCTTGTGCGAGGGCCCTTCCCTGTTCCCAGCGGCTCTGCTGAGATGACGGCCACATCGAGATGGCGCCTGGGTCAGGAGGAGCGGTGGAGTACAACCTTGCCGACCTGTTCGAGTCGGTCGTCGACGTGGTCCCCGACCGCGAGGCGCTCGTGCACATCGACCATCCCGGCACGGGCGCCGAGCGGCGGCTCACCTATGCCGAGCTCGACGCGGCCGCCAACCGCCTCGCGCACCATCTGATCGACAGCGGGATCCGCCCCGGCGAGCACCTGGGCCTGCACCTCTACAACGGCATCGAGTACCTCCAGACCGTCCTCGCCTGCCTCAAGGCGCGGATCGTCCCGGTCAACGTCAACTACCGGTATGTGGAAGAGGAGCTGGTCTACCTCTACCGTGACGCGGACCTCGCGGCGCTGGTCTTCGACGCCGAGTTCACCGAACGCGTCGCGGCCGCCCAGCCACAGACGGAGAAGCTGCGCCACCTCGTGCGCGTGGGGACCCCGCCGTCCGGCGCGCCGCCGGTCAAGGCAGTGGACTTCAAGGAGGCGGAGGCCGCCGGCTCAGCGGAGCGCGGGTTCGGGCCGCGCTCGGCCGACGACCTCTTCATCATCTACACGGGCGGCACGACCGGTATGCCCAAGGGTGTGATGTGGCGCCAGGAGGACCTGTTCTTCTCGGGGCTCGGCGGCGGCGCGCCCACGGGCGAGCCGGTGAGCAGGCCCGAGGAGCTGTCCGAGCGCGTCGCGGCCGGCGGCGACGGGATCACCTTCTTCCCCACCCCTCCCCTGATGCACGGCACCTCCACCCTCACCGCCTTCATCGGCTTCAACTTCGGCCAACGCCTCGTCATCCACACGAAGTTCGTGCCCGATGAAGTGCTGCGCACCATCGAGAAGGAGAAGGTGACGAGCGTGTCGCTCGTCGGGGACGCCATGCTGCGGCCGCTGATCGACGCGCTGAACGGGCCGATGAAGGGCACGGACTGCTCGTCGATGTTCAGCGTCTCGTCATCGGGCGCGATCATGTCGGAGACCGTGCGCGCCCAGTTCCAGGCACTCGTCCCGAACGTGATGCTCCTGAACAACTTCGGCTCCTCCGAGTCCGGCTTCAACGGCACGGCGACGGACGACTCGGGCCCGGAGAAGGGTTTCCGTCTGCGGGTCAACTCCCGTACGCAGGTGGTCGATCCGGCGACCTACGAACCCGTGGCCGCCGGGGAGCCGGGCCGTATCGCCCAGCGCGGGCACGTCCCGCTCGGTTACTACAACGACCCGAAGAAGACGGCCGAGACCTTCTTCCAGAAGGGCGAAGAGCGGTGGGTACTGCTCGGGGACATGGCGACGGTCGACGAGGAGGGCATCGTCACGGTCCTCGGGCGCGGCTCGCAGTGCATCAACACGGGCGGCGAGAAGGTGTACCCGGAAGAGGTCGAGCAGGCGCTGAAGTCGCATCCCGACGTGTACGACGCGCTGGTGGCCGGGGTGCCCGACCCGAAGTGGGGCAATCACGTCGCCGCGGTGGTCCAGGTCCGCGAGGGCGCGGCGCCGCCCTCGCTCGACGACATCCAGAACCACTGCCGCACGCGTCTCGCCGGCTACAAGATCCCCCGCCAGCTGGTCCTGACCGACCACATCCAGCGCTCGCCCAGCGGCAAGGCGGACTATCGGTGGGCGCGGGCGGTGACGGCGGACGGGGCGTAACCAGACACAACGACAGATCCCGACGGGACGCGGCCTCGCACCGGTACACAATCCGGTTGCCGCCCCCGTCGTCCCGGTGCTGGAGTGACCGGATGGATCATCAAACAGTGTTGCCCCTGTTCGACCGGCAGCTGAGGCGGGACGCCAAGCCCGACGGCCTTGGCGCGCGGGTCGAGCGGGTGGACGGCGTGGTACGGCAGACCGGCGCCGAGGGCGGCTGGAGCGGCGTCGTGTGGTCGGACCTCGACGAGAGCTCGGCGGACGCGGCGATCGCCGCCCAGGTGCGCCATTTCACCGGGCTCGGGCGCGAATTCGAGTGGAAGGTGTACGGGCACGACCTTCCGTCCGACCTTCCTCGGCGGCTCACGGCCGCCGGATTCGTCCCCGAGCCCCTGGAGACGCTCCTCGTCGCCGAGGTCGCGGACCTGCCGACGGACGTCCCGCCTCCCGAAGGGATCCGGCTGCTCCCCGTCACCGACGAGGCCGGAGTCGGCCTCATGGCCGAGGTGCACGACAAGGCGTTCGGCAGGAGTCTCGGCCTCACCCGGCACCAGCTCCTGGCCCAGCTGGCCGCGGACCCGGACGCGGTGCCCGCGGTGCTCGCCCTGGCCGGGGACGTGCCGGTGAGCGCGGCCCGCATGGAGACGCACCCGGGGACGGACTTCGCGAGCCTGTGGGGCGGCGGCACCGTCGCCGAGTGGCGCGGGCGCGGCATCTACCGCAGCCTCGTCGCGTTCCGCACCCGCATCGCCGCCGACCGCGGCTACCGCTACCTCCAGGTCGACGCCTCCAGCATGAGCCGCCCCATCCTTCAGCGCCTCGGCTTCGCGGCGCTGAGCACGACGACTCCATACGTCCACGAGGCCGCCGGTGACGCCTGAGGGCGCACCGCCGGCGATTGAGTCCGTCCCGCCTCTTGACGCCTGGCCCCGCCCCTTGAATTACTGGCCCTGAACGGATCAACCGAATGATCGGTCGACCGAATCGCCCGTTATGTCGCTACGGGTGGACGGTCGGCCCCCAGGGCTCGGGAGTGCGGTCGACGATGACAGAACTACTGGACGCGGGGGAACGGCTCAGCCCGGAGGAACTGCACGCACAGCAGCTGGAGAGGCTGCGGGCGACGCTGCGCCGCGTGTACGAGAGGGTGCCGTTCTACCGCGCGTCCTTCGACCGGGCGGGCGTACACCCAGAGGACTGCCGCTCGCTCGCCGATCTGGCCCGCTTCCCGTTCACCACGAAGGCCGACCTGCGGGACAACTACCCGTTCGGGATGTTCGCCGTGCCGGACACGGACGTGCGCCGGCTGCACGCGTCCAGCGGCACCACGGGCCTGCCCGTCGTCGTCGCCTACACGGAGAACGACCTCTCCATGTGGGCCGCCATGGTGGCGCGTTCCCTGCGCGCAGCGGGTGCCCACCCCGGCAACAAGGTCCACGTGGCGTACGGATACGGCCTGTTCACGGGCGGGCTCGGCGCACACTACGGTGCCGAGCACCTCGGCTGCACGGTCATCCCCGCGTCCGGCGGCATGACCGCCCGGCAGGTGCAGCTGATCCAGGACTTCCGCCCCGAGGTCATCATGGTCACCCCGTCTTACATGCTGACGATTCTCGACGAGTTCGAGCGCCAGGGCGTGGACCCGCGCGGCACGTCCCTCAAGGTCGGGGTCTTCGGCGCCGAGCCGTGGACGGAGGAGATGCGCCGCGAGATCGAGGAACGCTTCGCCATCGACGCCGTCGACATCTACGGCCTCTCGGAGGTGATCGGCCCGGGTGTCGCCCAGGAGTGCGTCGAGACGAAGGACGGGCTGCACATCTGGGAGGACCAGTTCTATCCGGAGGTCGTCGACCCGATCACCGGCGAGGTCCTGCCGGACGGCGAGCAGGGCGAGCTGGTGTTCACCTCGCTCACCAAGGAGGCGATGCCCTTGATCCGCTACCGGACACGGGACCTGACCCGGCTCCTGCCCGGCACGGCCCGCCCCTCCTTCCGCCGCATGGAGAAGGTGACGGGCCGCAGCGACGACATGGTCATCCTGCGCGGCGTGAACCTCTTCCCGACGCAGGTCGAGGAGATCGTCCTGCGCACTCCGGGCGTCGCCCCGCACTTCCAGCTCCGGCTGACCCGCGAGGGCCGCATGGACGCCCTGACGGTACGCGCGGAGGCTCGCGGCGACGCGACCGCCGCCGAACGCGACGCGGCGGCCCGCGCCATCGCGACCGGCGTGAAGGACGGCATCGGTGTCTCGGTGACGGTGGAGGTCGTGGACCCTGAGACGCTCGAGCGGTCGGTGGGCAAGATCAAGCGCATCGTGGACCTGCGGGAGCGGGAGGGGTAACCCGCCGTGCGGAGGCGGGAGGGGTAACCCGCCCTGCGGAGGCGGGCGGGGTAACCCTCCCTCATCGGCCCCGACTCCGTCAGCTCACCTCGCTCCACAGGTCGTGCCGGTACGCGCCGACGACTGCCCCGATCCTGGCGAGCGCCTCCTCGGCGGGCAACGGGGCGGGGCGGCGGCCGTCACGCAGGCGCAGCGCGACCCGACCGTCCGCCGCCTCTCTCGCGCCGATGACCGCCTGGTACGGCACGAGCCTGGCCTCCCGGACGCGGGCGCCCAGGGTGCCGCGGTCCGGGCCCGCGACCTCCGCCCGCAGCCCCAGCTCGGCGCACCGCCGCGCGAGGGCGTCGGCGTGCGCAAGCTCAGCGTCCGAGATCGGCAGGATCGCCACCTGGGTGGGCGCGAGCCACGCCGGGAAGGCGCCGCCCTGCTGCTCGACGAGGTGCGCGACGACCCGCTCCACGCTGCCGATGATGCTGCGGTGGACCATCACCGGACGGTGCTTCGCGCCGTCCGGACCGATGTAGTGCAGGTCGAAACGCTCGGGCTGGTGGAAGTCGACCTGGACGGTGGAGAGGGTGGACTCGCGGCCCGCGCCGTCGGCGACCTGGACGTCGATCTTGGGCCCGTAGAACGCGGCCTCGCCCTCCGCGGCCTCGTAGGCGAGACCCGACCGGTCGAGGACCGCGGTGAGCAGCGCGGTGGAGCGCTGCCACATCTCGGGGGCGGCGACGTACTTCCCGCCGGGGCCCGGCAGTGAGAGCCGGTAGCGCGCCGGGGCGATGCCGAGCGCCTCGTAGGCCCTGCGGATCATCTCCAGGGCCGCCTGCGCCTCGTCGGCCACCTGGTCGAGGGTGCAGAAGATGTGCGCGTCGTTGAGCTGGATGGCCCGTACGCGGGTCAGTCCGCCGAGCACGCCCGACAGCTCGGAGCGGTACATGCCACCCAACTCCGCCATACGCAGCGGGAGTTCTCGATAGCTGTGGGAGCGGGAACGGTAGATCACGGCGTGGTGGGGACAGAGGCTGGGCCGCAGGACGACCTGCTCGCCGCCCAGGTCCATCGGGGGGAACATGTCGTCGCTGTAGTGGGACCAGTGCCCCGAGATCTCGTACAGCTCGCGCTTGCCGAGGACCGGCGAGTACACGTGCCGGTAGCCGGCCCGCTGCTCGGCGGTGCGGATGTACTCCTCGAGGGTGTGCCGTACCGCTGCGCCGTCGGGCAGCCAGTAGGGCAGTCCCGCGCCGATCAGGGGGTCGGTGCCGAAGAGGCCGAGCTCACGGCCGAGCCTGCGGTGGTCGTGCTTCGGACCCTCGGATTGGTGGCTCTCGGGCTGGTGCCTCTCTGGCTTGTGGCTCTCTGGCTTGTGGCTCTCTGGCTTGTGGCTCTCGCGCTTCGCGTGATCTTCACTGCGCTGGTCGTGGTTCTGCTGGTCGCGCTTGTGCTGGTTCTGCTTCTGCTCGTTCATCTGGGGATTCCTCGCGGTCGTCGGGCGAGTGGTCCCACGGCGAAGCCCCGGGGCACTCGCCCCGGGGCTTCGGACTGAGACAGCTGTCAGCGCGCCGGGACACTCTCCGGCGTCGTCGTCATGGCAGCTGCGCGTCGCTTCATGGTCGGACCGTAACAGGGCCCCGGCCACCTCCGCTCGTCATTTTCCGGCGGGCTCAGTGCGCCGTACGGAACCGGTCCCGCAGCTCCCGCTTGAGGATCTTGCCGCTGGCGTTGCGCGGGAGTTCGTCCACGAAGACGACCCGCTTGGGCGCCTTGAAGTGGGCGAGCCTCTCGCGGGCGTGGGCGATGAGTTCCGCCTCGCTGACCTCGCCGCCGCGCACGACGACGGCCGTGACGGCCTCGATCCATCGTTCGTCGGGCAGTCCGATGACGGCGGTCTCGGCCACCTGCGCGTGCGTGTAGAGCGCGTCCTCGACCTGGCGCGAGGCGACGAGCACTCCCCCGGAGTTGATGACGTCCTTCACGCGGTCGACGACGGTGAAGTAGCCCTCACCGTCGCGCACGGCGAGATCTCCCGAGCGGAACCAGCCGTCGCGGAAGGCCGCCTCGGTCTCCTGTGGCTTGCCCCAGTAGCCGTCGCACAACTGCGGTGAGCGGTAGACCACTTCACCCGCGGTGCCGTCCGGCACCTCCTTGCCGTCCTCGTCGACGACCCGTGCCTCGACGAACAGGACGGGCCGCCCGCAGGAGTCCATCCGGCCCTCGTGCTCGTCCGGCCCGAGGACGGTCGCGAGGGGCCCGATCTCGCTCTGGCCGAAGCAGTTGTAGAAGGCTAGTCCGGGCAGGCGCGCGCGGAGCCGTTCGAGGACCGGCACCGGCATGATCGACGCGCCGTAGAAGGCCTTGCGCAGGCCGCTCAGGTCCCGGGTGGCGAAGTCCGGGTGCTGCGACAGGCCGATCCAGACGGTGGGCGGCGCGAAGAGGCTGTCGCCGGCGCCCGCCTCCACCAGGTCGAAGATCTTCGCGGCGTCCGGGGCGTCGAGGATCGTGTTCTGCGCGCCGACGGCTAGATAGGGCAGCAGGAAGACGTGCATCTGCGCCGAGTGGTAGAGCGGCAGGGAGTGGACGGGCCGGTCCGTCTCCCTGAGGCCGAGGGCATGGATCGCGCTGACGTACTCGTGGACGAGCGCCCGGTGCGACATCATCGCCCCCTTGGGCAGCGCCGTCGTGCCCGAGGTGTACAGGAGCTGCACCAGGTCGTCGGCGTCCGGCTGCGGACCGTCGTACGGCTCGGCGGAGGGGATCCGGGCGAGCAGGGACTCGTCCGCGTCGCGCAGGGCCAGGGTGCGCACGCCTGAGGGGAGCCGGTCCGTCAGGCCGGGGTCGGTCAGTACCAGTGCGCAGCCGGACTGACCGACGATGTAGGCGAGGTCGTCCCCGGTGAGGCTCTGGTTGACCGGCACGTGCACGAGCCCGGCGCGTGCGCACGCCAGGAAGCCGATCAGGTACGCGTCCGAGTTGTGCCCGTAGGCGCCGACGCGGTCCCCTCGTCCGAGACCGAGGCCGCGCAGCACGCCGGCCGCGCGCGAGACGGCCGCGTCGAGTTCGGCGTACGTCCAGGTACGCGCGCCGTAGCGGACGGCGACGCGTTCGGGGGCGCGCCGTGCGCTGCGGCGCAGCGTCCCGTCGACCGTGCTGGCACGTACGTCTCGTTCATTGCTGACACCCGTCATGGCATTGCTGACACCCGTCATGGCGCGATCCTGTGCCCCGTCCGACGCGAAATCAAGGCACGTGATGCCGGCCGACGCGAAAGTGCGCCGACATCGGAAGTGTCAGTGCTCAGCACGCCGGCGCCCCGGCTTCGGCGGTGCCGGGACAGGCCGTCGGACCCGGACAGCCGAGCACCGCTTCATCTCGTGCGCCGTCAACTACCCGGTCGTGGAACGACCGGGCTTGCTGCTCGAGTCATCACTGGCTGTGATGGGTTCGGCTGCGTCCAGGACTCACGCGATGAGGGTGGCTCCGCAGCCGGGATGGCCAGCGGCACATCACGGCGACGCTCCGCGTCACACCCCGTGGATACGATTCCTCCCGGGCGTGAACGCCCAGGGTTCCTCACAAGAATCCGCTGAACGACGGGAGCGGCCCGGGGATCTCTCCCCGGGCCGCTCCTCCGTCACACCTCCGCCCGTGGATCACATCGCGCGCGTACGGCCCTCCCAATACGGGTCGCGCAGGCGGCGCTTGTAGAGCTTGCCGTTCGGGTCGCGCGGCATCGTCTCGATGAAGTCGACGGTCTTCGGCCGTTTGTAGCCTGCGAGTTGGCGCTCGCAGTGGGCGAGGATCTCGGCGGCGAGCGTGTCCGAGGCCGTGTGTCCCTCCGCAGGTTCGACGACCGCCTTGACCTCCTCGCCCCAGTCGTCGTTGGGGATCCCGAAGGCCGCGGCGTCGGCGACGGCCGGGTGGGTGAGGAGCGCGGACTCGATCTCGGCGGGGTAGATGTTGACGCCGCCCGAGATGATCATGTCGATCTTGCGGTCGCGGAGGAAGAGATACCCGTCCTCGTCGAGGATGCCGAGGTCGCCGACGGTGAAGAAGTCGCCGATGCGGTTCTTCTTCGTCTTGGTCTCGTCCTTGTGGTACGAGAATCCGCCGGTGCTCATCTTCATGTAGACGGTGCCGAGTTCGCCGGGCGGCAGCCGGTTGCCGTCGTCGTCGAACACGGCGAGTTCGCTGATGGGCCAGGCCTTGCCGACCGTGCCGGGCTTCTTCAGCCAGTCCTCGGCGGTGGCGAACGCGCCGCCGCCCTCACTGGCCGCGTAATACTCCTCGACGCTGTGGCCCCACCAGTCGATCATGGCGCGTTTGACGTGGTCGGGGCAGGGCGCGGCGCCGTGGATGGCGTGCCGCATCGCCGACACGTCGTACGCGCTCCTGACGGATTCGGGCAGGGCGAGCAGGCGGTGGAACTGGGTCGGCACCATGTGCGTGTGCGTGCACTTGAAGGTGTCGATGAGGCGCAGCATGTCCTCGGGGGTCCACTTGTCCATCAGGACGAGGGTGTGCCCGATGTGCAGGGACGCGCCCGCGAACTGGAGCACGGCCGTGTGGTAGAGCGGCGAACAGACCAGGTGGACGTTGTCGTCGAACGGCTTGATGCCGAAGATGCCGAGGAAGCCGCCGAGGTAGGTCTCCTCGGGAAGTTTGCCGGGCAGAGGGCGGCGGATGCCGCGGGGGCGGCCCGTGGTTCCCGAGGTGTAGTTCATGACCCAGCCGAGCGTGCGGTCGTCCGGCACCGACTCGGGCTGCCCGTCGAGGAGTTGGGAATACGGGCGGAAGCCGTCGATGACTCCTACCGCGTACCGCTGTCCTGCAGGCAGTGCCGCCTCGTCGGCGGCGGCAACGGCCTGTTCGGCGAAGCGCTCGTGCGCGACGAGGACCTTCGCTCCGGAGTCGGCCACGATCCAGGCGATCTCGGGGCCGACCAGATGGTGGTTGACCGGGACGAGGTAGAAGCCGGCCTGCGAGGCGGCGAGGAACGCGGTGAAGAACTCCACCCCGTTGGGCAGGACGACGGCGAACGCGTCGCCTCGTTCGAGCCCGGCCGCGCGCAGACCGTGCACCAGTTTGTTGACGTCGGCATGCAGCCGGCCCGCGGTCCACTCCTCCCCGTCGGGTGCGACGAGGACGGTGCGGCCGGGATCCTCGGTGGCCTGGGCCCAGAATCCGTTGGGGGGAGTGCTGTTGGAGGGAGTGCTGTTGGAGGGCGTCCTGTTGGGGTGGGGGCCTGTGTTCACGACTGGCCGCTCCTTCCTGCGATGCGGTTGATCCGGTCGACGGCGCGCTCGAAGCCGCGGGTGAGGTCGTCGAACACGGCCTGAACGGGGCGTTCGCTCGTCATCCGGCCGACGATCTGCCCGACGGGCGTGCCGAGCAGCGGATCGACCTCGTACTTCTGGATACGCGAGACCGCCTCGGCGACGAGCAGCCCCTGGAGCGGCATGGGCAGGGTGCCGGGGCCCGCCGGGTCGTCCCAGGCGTCGGTCCACTCCGTGCGGAGCTGGCGCGCGGGCTTGCCGGTCAGGGCGCGGGAGCGGACGGTGTCGCCGGAGCCGGCCGCGAGGAGTTTGGCGGTGAGTGCGCGGGAGTGGAGGTCGGCCTCGGTGGTGGTGAGCCAGAGGGAGCCGAGCCAGGCGCCCTGGGCGCCGAGCGCGAGGGCAGCCGCGATCTGTTCCCCGCTGCCGATTCCGCCGGCCGCGAGGACGGGCAGTGGCGCCACGGCGTCGACCGCTTCGGGCGTGAGCACCATGGACGCGATCTCGCCGGTGTGTCCGCCGGCCTCGTAGCCCTGCGCGACGACGATGTCGATGCCGGCGTCCGCGTGTTTGCGGGCGTGCCGTGCGCTGCCCGCGAGGGCGGCCACGAGCACGTCGTGCTCGTGGGCGCGCCGGATGACGTCGGCGGGTGGTGAACCGAGCGCGTTGGCAAGGAGTTTGATCGGGTAGTCGAAGGCTACGTCCAGCTGGTTGCGGGCGACCTGCTCCATCCAGCCCGTGATGCGCCAGCCCGATGCCTCGCCCTCGGCGAGCTCGGGCACACCGTGCTTGGCGAGGGTGTCTCTGACGAACTGGCGGTGTCCTTCGGGGATCATCGCCTCGACGTCGGCCTCGGTCAGTTTCTGGTGGTTCGGACCCTCGGCCTTCTTCGCGGGCATCACGACATCGAGACCGTAGGGTGCGCCGTCGACGTGTTCCTGCATCCAGTCGAGATCTCGGGCCAGGTCGTCGGGTGCGGTGTAGCGGACCGCGCCGAGCACGCCGAACCCCCCGGCCCTGCTGATGGCGGCGGCCACCGCCGGGAAGGGCGTGAAGCCGAAGATGGCGTGCTCGATCCCCAGTTTCTTGCTCAGCTCCGTCTGCATGGGCGCAGAATGCCGCACTCCTCCGAACGAGGGAAGACACTTTCTGATGCTGCGTCAGATTTCTGCGACGCAATTCCGAGCTTGACACGACCGGAACCTGACATGAAAGTTTCAGGCGTCGAGCTAGATCCCGAAAGATTCTTTCAGAAGGGGTTCGTTCATGACCGACGGCGCGGCGGACAGACTGCACGACACGGGCGACGGGGTCTCCCGTCGCCAACTGGGCGCGGGCATGCTGGCGTTGGGCGGGGCGTTGGCCATCGCCCCGTTCCCGGCGGGGCCCGCCGCCGCGGCGGACACACACACGGGCGGGCACGCCGACGGGCACGGAACCACGCTGCGACGCGGGTCCCCGGAGAGGGCCGGCCTGGTCGCCGGGCATCTGCGCCAGCTCGTCGCCGACGCCGAGAAGTTCCTCGCCCCCTCCCCCAAGTACCCCTGGTACGCGGGCGCCGTGCTGCTCGCCGGCCGCGGCGGCACGGTCGCGCTCCACCAGCCGATCGGCAAGGCCGTGCGCTACTCGGCCTACGACGACAAGTCCGACACGGGCGTGGAGTTCCCCGCCGACCAGCAGATCGCGGCGGCCGAGGACACGGTCTACGACCTGGCCTCCGTCTCGAAGCTGTTCACCTCGCTCATCGCGGTACAGGAGATCGAGCGCGGCAAGCTGGAGCTGGAGGCCACGGTCGCCTCCTACATCCCCGACTTCGCGGGCGCCGGCAAGCAGGGCATCACGATCCGTCAACTCCTCACGCACACCTCGGGATTCCGTGCCTGGATCCCCCTCTACAAGGAAACGACGCGCGAGGGTCAGCTCCGGCTCATCTGGAACGAGGCTCCCCTCAACCCGCCCGGCACCGTGTACCTGTACTCCGACCTCAACCTGATCTCGCTCCAGCTGGTCCTGGAGAAGCTCACGGGCCAGACCCTCGACGTGCTCCTGCGCGAGCGGATCACCGGCCCCCTCGGCATGCGCCGCACCCGCTACAATCCGCCCGCCTCGTGGAAGCCGAAGATCGCCGCGACGGAGGACGCACGCCTGCCCTGGTCGGGGCTCGACCGCGGACTCGTGTGGGGCGAGGTGCACGACGAGAACGCGTTCGGGCTCGGCGGAGTGGCGGGCCATGCCGGTGTCTTCTCCTGCGCGTGGGACCTCGCGATCCTCGGCCGCACGCTCCTCAACGGAGGTTCGTACGGCAAGGCGCGCATCCTGTCCGAGGAGTCGGTGCGGCTGCTGTTCACCGACTTCAACCAGGCGTTCCCCGGAGACGAGCACGGCCTCGGCTTCGAGCTCTACCAGCACTGGTACATGGGCGCGATGGCGACCCCGCGCACGGCCGGGCACACCGGCTTCACCGGCACGTCCATCGTCCTCGACCCGACGACGGACTCGTTCCTCATCGTGCTCGGCAACTCCGTCCACCCCGTGCGCACTTGGCGATCCGGCTCCGCTCCCCGGGTCGCCGCGGCGAACAACCTCGCCCGCGCCGTCGCCGTACGCCCCGCACACGGCCGCACCGCCTGGTTCTCCGGCATGGCGAGCGCCACGTCGGCGACGCTCACCCTGCCCGGCCTCGACGTCACGTCCGACACCGCGAGCCTCCGCTGCGATCTGTGGTGGGACACGGAGCCGCACTCCGACTTCCTGTACCTGGAGGCGTCGGCCGACGCCGGGGCGACCTGGCAGGCCCTGCCGTTCACGACCACCCGTAAGGGAGAGAGCGCCGAGGACCACCCGAAGGGCACCGCCGACGGCTGGTCGGGCCGTACCTGGCACAGCCTGACCGCCCCTCTCGGCGCGTTCAAGGGCGGCCAGGTCCACCTCCGCTGGCGCTACGCGACGGACCAGCTGTACGTGGGGCGCGGGGTGTACGTGGACGGGGTGCGCGTCACCGACGGCCGCCGGACGGTGTTCGACGAGGCACGCCCGTCCGACGCCGCGCGGATCGAGGCGGTGGGGTGGTCACCGTCGCGGGACTGAGCGGCGCGCGGGCCCCCTTCGGGAGCCTGGGTCGGGCTCGAGTCGGCGGCTTGAGTTGAGGGGCCGGGGTCGGGGTCGGCGGCTCACTTCCCGAGTACGGCCATCGCCGCGTTGTGCCCGGGAATCCCGCTGACCCCGCCGCCGCGCACGGCACCCGCGCCGCACAACAGGACGTTGGCGTGGGCCGTCTCGACGCCCCAACGGCCCGTCCCCTCCTGGGAGTACGGGAAGGACAGGTCGCGGTGGAAGATGTTGCCGCCGGGCAGGCGCAGGTCCCGCTCCAGGTCGAGCGGGGTCTTCGCCTCGATGCACGGCCGGCCGTCGGCGTCCAGGGCGAGGCAGTCCTCGATCGGCTCGGCGAGCTGCGCGTCGAGCTGGGCGAGGGTGGCCTTCAGGAGCTCGGCGCGCGCGGCGTCGTTGTCTCCCGCGAAGAGCCGGGCGGGCGTGTGCAGGCCGAACAGGGTGAGGGTCTGGTATCCGCGCGAGACGAGGTCCGGGGCGAGGATGGTCGGATCGGTCAGCGAGTGGCAGTAGATCTCCGACGGAGGCGCCGCGGGCAGTGAACCGGCCGCCGCCTGGCCGTACGCGGTCGCCAACTGCTCGTAGCCCTCGGCGACATGGAACGTTCCGGCGAACGCCTCGCGCGGGTCGACGGAGGTGTCCCGCAGCTTCGGCAGCCGCGTCAGGAGCATGTTGACCTTGAGCTGCGCGCCCTCGGCCGGGGTCGGCGGCTCGTCACCGACGAGGGCGGCGAGGGCCTGCGGGGACGCGTTGACGAGCACGTGCCCGGCACCGACGCGGCCCGCGCCGCTCTCCGACTCGTACGTCACCTCGGCGCGGCGCCCGTCGGTCTCGACGCGGGTCACCTCGTGCCCGGTGACAAGCTCGGCGCCTGCCGCGCGCGCGGCGGTGGCGAGGGCGTCGGTGAGGGCGCCCATGCCGCCGACGGGCACGTCCCAGTCGCCGGTGCCGTTGCCGATCACGTGGTAGAGGAAACAGCGGTTCTGCTGGAGGGACGGGTCGTGGGCGTCGGCGAACGTGCCGATCAGGGCATCGGTGAGAACGACGCCGCGCACCAGGTCGTCCGTGAAGCGGTCCTCGACGGCGGCGCCGATCGGCTCCTCGAAGAGCATCCGCCAGGCCGCCTCGTCGTCGACCCGCCGGCGCAGCGCGTCCTTGTCCGGGAGCGGCTCGGTGAGCGTGGGAAAGACCCGCTCGGCGACGCGGCGGGTCGTCTCGTAGAAGTCGGTCCAGGCCGCGTACTCGCGCCCGCCGCCCGTGAGGCGCTCGAAGGAGGCGCGGGTGCGCTCCTCGCCACCGCCGACGAGCAGCCCGGTGGCCCGCCCCTCGCGCACGGTCGGCGTGTACGAGGACACGGTGCGGCCGCGCACCGCGAAGTCGAGCCCGAGATCGTCGACGATCTTGTGGGGCAGCAGGCTGACGAGGTACGAGTACCGCGACAGGCGCGCGTCGACCCCGGCGAACGGCCGGGTCGAGACGGCGGCACCGCCGGTGGCGCCGAGCCGCTCGAGAACCAGGACGGAACGTCCGGCCCGAGCGAGGTAGGCGGCGGCGACGAGGCCGTTGTGACCTCCGCCGACGATGACGACGTCGTAGCGCTCGTGTGCTGGCATCCCTCTTGGTAACACGAGCCGATCATGCCGGGCCAGACCTCGGGGCGGCGGATCGCGCAGGACGGGAGGCGCTGGGGCCCGCGACGCGGGGAGAGCTGCGGCGCGGGGAGAGCTGGAGGGGGCGGGGGGAGAAGTGTCGCGGGCGCCGCACGCGGGGAGAGCGAGCGGGCGAGCGGGCGAGCAGGCGAGCAGGCGAGCAGGCGAGCAGGCGAGCAGGCGAGCAGGCGAGCAGGCGAGCAGGCGAGCAGGCGAGCAGGCAACTGGGCGAGCGAGCGGGCGAGCGGGCAACTGGGCGAGCGAGCGGGCGAGCGGGCAACTGGGCGAGCGAGCGGGCGAGCGGGCAACTGGGCGAAGCGCTCGCGGGAAGACGACCGCGGGCAGCGCTCCCGGGCAGCCGACCTCACGCAGCCGACCTCCGGCAGACGATCACGGGCTCCCGGTCACGGGCAGCGACCGCACGCGTCCGATCACGCGCAAGCGACCGCCGCCAGACGCTCAGTGGCCGCCGGACCCCCGCTGCCGGCGCAGGGCCGCCACGCGTCGGTACAGGTCGATCGCCTCCGTGCCGCGGCCGAGTTGTTCCAGGCAGTGCGCCTCGTCGTTGCGGCTGGCCAGGGTGTCCGGGTGGTCGGCGCCCAGGACCTGTTCACGGGCCGCGGCGACCCGCCGGTACTCGGCGAGCGCGTCGGCCCACCGACCGAGCCAGCCGAGCCCGACGGCCACCTCGCGCCGGCTGACCAGCGAGTCCGGGTGGTCGGCGCCCAGGACCCGGGCGCGGATCGCGCAGACGTCGCGGGCCTCGGCGAGCGCTTCCTCCCAGCGGCCCATCCGCCCGAGGTTCACGCCGAGGCCGTGGCGGGCGCGCAGGGTCTCTGGGTGGGCCGCGCCACTGACGCGCGTACGGTCGTCGATGAGGTCGCGGTAGAGGCCGAGGGCCTCGGCGCTGCGGCCGAGCCGGCCGAGGCTGATGCCTATCTCGTAGCGCGCGGCGAGGGTGTCCGGATGGTCGGCGCCGAGCGCCTGTCCGCGGGCCTCCGCCACCTCCTGGTAGGCGCGCAGGGCCTCGGTCCACCGCCCCAACTGACCGAGCGCGTAGGCGACTTCGCACTTGGTGACGAGCGTGTCCGGGTGGCTGGGGCCGAGGACGCGGGCGCGCGCCGAGGCAACCTCGCACGCCATGCGGTACGAGTCCTCGAGGCGCCCGAGCCGGCTGAGGTTGTACGCGAGGTTGTGGCGACAGCGCAGGGTGTCCGGATGGTCGGTACCCATGGCTCGCTCACGCGCCGCGAGCACGGACGTGTACACCTGGTGCGCGTCGAAGTGCCGCCCCAACTGGCCCAGGACGTAGGCCATTTCCTGCCGGGCGCCGAGCGTCTCGGGGTGCTCGGGGCCGAGGACCCGCTCGCACCCCTCGGTGACGCGACGGTACTCGCGCAGCGCGTCGGCGGGGCGGCCGGTGCGGCTGAGCGTGAAGGCGACCTCGTAGCGGCTGGCGAGTGTGTCGGGGTGGTCCGGGCCGAGGGCGTGCTCGCGCTCCGCCGCGACGGCGCGGTGCACCTCGCCGGCCTCCTCCCAGCGGCCGAGCCGGCCGAGGCTCAGGCCCGCATTGTGCCGGGCGGCGAGATGCGCGACCAACTCCGGTGCCGGCGTGGGGCGTTCCGCAGGGATCGACTGCTCCCCGCGTCGCGACTCGGGGCGGGCGATCCACTCTCCAGCCAGCCCAGCCGCCGCGTCGGGCGGCGTGCCGCGCAGGACGGGCGGGCCTGCCGCCTTGTGGCCCGTCGTCATGCCGCGCGTCCAGGAAGGCAGCCGCGGCTCACGGGACACCGGCGGCCCCGGCTCGACAGCGGTCTGCCACGCCGGCGTGGTGGTCACCGTCGGAACGTATCCGGACGGAGAACGGCTGTCACCGATACGGCGGGCCAGCTCACGGGCGTCCCGCGGCCGCTCGTCCGGCTCCTTCGCGAGCAGGTCGAGGATGATCCGGTCCAGGAAGCCGGGGAGCTCCGCTCGGTGCGTGCGGGGCGGTTCGGGGAGGGTGTCGCGGTGCCCGACGAGGACGGCCCAGGCGTCCTCCAGGTCGAACGGCGGCGCTCCCGTCGCGATCTCGTAGAGCACGCAGCCGAACGAGTACAGGTCGCTGCGCTGGTCCACGTGGTCGCCGCCGATCTGCTCGGGCGACATGTAGTGCGGGGTACCCATCGCGATGCCGGTGCCGGTGAGGCGTGAGGTGAAGCCGATGTCGTGGCCGAGCCGCGCGATGCCGAAGTCGCAGATCTTCACCGTGCCGTCGGTGAGCCGCATGATGTTCGCGGGCTTCAAGTCGCGGTGGACGATGCTCTGTTCATGGGTGTAGGCGAGCGCGGCCGAGACCTGGCCGGCGATCTCGACGATGTCGGCGACGGGTAACGGGTGCTGTTTGTTGTCCTCCAGGAGCTGGCTGAGGTTCTTGCCCTCCAGGAGTTCCATCACGAGGTACAGCACGCCGTCGTGCTCGCCGAAGTCGTGGACGACGGTCACCCCGCGGTGCTGAAGGGCGGCCGCCACGCGGGCCTCCCTGCGGAAGCGCTCGCGCAGGACCCGGGTGAAGGACTGGTCGTGCTGCGGCCCCAGGGGCTTGAGGCACTTGACCGCGACTCTGCGCCCGAGCGACTCGTCCCTGGCGCGCCACACTTCGCCCATACCGCCCCGCCCGATGAGATCGAGCAGCCGGTACCGGCCCTGGATCAGCCTGGTCTCCCCCGACTCCGGCATCTCGCGCTGTCGCCTCCGTCGCCTCGCTGCGCCCTCCCCGGCCTGTCCAGTATGGCCGTCCGACTCCCGATTTTGTACGGTGCCGGGCGGCTGCCGGGGCCGAGTCGTGACATGGCGCGCAGGATGTGTTTCGGCGGGAGTTGCCAGCGCACACGTGCGGGAACGCAGCGCAGGACGGTTCCGGTGAACCGCAGCTCCCGGGTCACGGCGGCCGGTGTCGGGGCCGGCCTGCCGTACAACTCGTGGGCGTACGGCGGCAGAGAGGCGTACGCGAGCTGCGACACGCGCCGCCACAGCGTCGCGCGCGCCGGGATCAGCAGGGGGTGAACGGGCGGCCTGAGCAGGAAGTCGTCGACGTCCCGGGCCTCCGGACCGGCGGCGAGCAGGGGCCTCATCTTCTCGAAGTACGCGGCGAGTTGGGCCCGGTCGCCGGGCACGTCGGCGGGGTCGAGGCCCACCAGCCGGGCACTGGTGCGGTGTTCGGCGATGTACTGGTCGGCATGCGCTTCCGTGAGCCGGAACCCGGAGCGGCGTGCGACGTGGAGGTAGGAGTCGATCTCGGCACAGTGCACCCACAGGAGCAGCTCAGGCTCGTCGACGCCGTACGGCTCCCCGGTGTCGGGATCGGTGACCTTGAGATGACTGTGGATCTTCCGCACGCGAACACCGGCGCGCTCGGCGGCCTCAGTCGTCCCGTACGTGGTCGTGCCGACGAACCCGGCCGTCCGCATCAGCCGCCCCCAGGCGTCCTTCCGGAAGTCCGAGTTCTGCATGACGCCCCGAACGGCCCGCGGAAGGAGCGCCTGGAAGTAGAGCGCACGCACACCGGCAACCCACATCATCGGATCCGCGTGCACCTGCCAGGTGACCGAACCGGGCCCGAAGAGCCCCGGATCACCCCGCCCCTGTTCCGCTCCTGTGCCCTCCACACCATCGCCTCTCTCCCGAATCAGCGGTTCCCACTGCGATCGAGGACCTGTACTTGGCGCTACGGTGCAACGCTACCGGCGAGTTGGGATGCCGGTCGACGGCGCGGCGGCCGGCGTCCCTCCGGGGGCGCGCTCGACCAGGGGCGCGCACACCGGACGTCAAGATCCACTTTCGACACACCGGCCCCGGGCCGGCCCGGGGACACAGCGGGCAGGCCGCGGGTCAGCATCCTGCGCCCGATAGCCTGGCCCGCATGTCTGACGGGATCGCCTGGATAGGCGCACACAGCACTACCGACACGGCAGCACCTGGGGCCGGGATGCTCGGGAGGATCTCCCTCACGGTGGCCCGCGGCTTCGACGAAAAGGACGAGTTCCTGATCGCGCTGGGCGCGGACCTCGACGAGTTGGCCGGCGGGGCCCTGTACAAGGACCGTGGGCTTGTACCGTCCGATGCGCATGCCGCGATGTACGGCAGGTGCGGCGAATGGACGTACGTCCTGGAGGACTGGGGCATGGCCACATGGGCCACGGGCTGGCAGGGCGTCAAGTCGATGCGCCCCTACCCCGGCGAAGAGGTCGTGTGCCTGACGCTGAACCGTTGGTCGCCCCCGAACCGGATCATCCACGCGCCCGGCGACGGACAGGTACGGCGGGCCGACTTCGGCACCGACACCGGGTGCGCCTCGGACCTGGACGCTGCACTGCACGCGGCCGGGGCTGTGGTCCCGCCGCGCCCCGACGCCGGGGACGAACCGGCCGTCGCACAGTACGAGCAGGACCGGGAGCGTCTGCCGCAGGCGGTGTTCGCTGCGGTCGGCGACTACTGCGGACTGGTCCTCGACCGGGCCGCCATCACGGCCGGGACCCTGCCGGGGCTGGTGCTGCCCGCCGTCCACTGACCCAACGCGGACCGGCCCCCACCCCTGGCTCGGGGTGGGGGCCGGTCCATGGTGCGGCCGTGCGGGTCAGGCGGTGGGGGTCAGCTTGCAGATGACCGGGGTGCTACCGCCGTTGAGGCACGTGATGCCCGGCGTCATGCGGGTGTCCAGCCAATAGGCGTCCTTGTCCATGATCCGCATGTCCTTCATGAACTTGCCGAAGTGCCCGCCCATCGACTGCTGATTGTGCATGCCGCTGATTGCCGACCGGCCGCACACCTCGGTGAACGTCGGGTCGGTGCCGTCCAGACTGAACAGGTGCACCGTCGTACCCAGCTTCTTCGCATAGGTGGACAGGCACGCATCACCGGTCGGGGTCGGCTTGCCTGGCAGCAGCGCCGGGTTCAGGCCTCCCTCGGTCGCCGTCATGCCGCCACTGTTGTAGCTGGACGCAAAGGCGAACTCGTCGCAGTTCAGTTCATCGGTCGCATCCACCAGCGCCGACGCGTCGCCGTGGTCCTTGGCCCATCCGGTCGGACAGATCCGGTCACGGCTGCGCCCGTTCTGCGCATCGTCACCCATGTAGTACAGGGGCTTACGTTCGGCCTCGGATCCGGGGTGAGTCGGGTTGTACGTCTGGATCAGCCACGCGTGCGCGGTCGCCTGCGGGAAAGCCTTCGAGTTGAACTCGAACGTCGGCGCGGAGTTCACGAACACGCAGCCCGTGCCGGCCCCGGCCGTGGTGGTGTCGCATCGGATCTGGTCCAGCTCGGCCGTGTCGCCGCGGTAGTCCAACGACCACTGATAGCCGGTCATGAACGGGCGGATCTTCCCGTCAGACGGCATGATCGCTCCGTCGACCTGCACATCAGGCTTGTACAGGTACGTCTGACCCGCGGTCGTCGCGTCCCATGTGTACGGGGTGGAGATCTCCGCGGAGTGCATCTCGCCGGGCACCCACCAGTTCTTGCCCTTCCACGCGGACGCGTCGGGCTGGATCGGGTCGCACGACCCCTGACAGAAATGCTTGCCAAGGTTCATGTCGATCTCGGCGAAGTCGAATGGGATCTGTTGCGCGGGCTCGATCAGCAGGTGCTCGGTGAAGCTGTTGGCCCCGTCGAGTTGCAGGGTGCGCACGAACATGAAGTACGCGGTGGCCTGCACGACGTCGTCCATGGAGATGTACACGGGGACGGACCGCACGTCGCACTGAGTGGACCGGGTCGACAAGATGCTGGGGAAGTCCGTGTTGCACCACGGGATCCCAGCGATCTCGTCGGCTGCCGCCTGCATCTTGGCGGCCACCTTCTTGGGGGCGTCGGCCTTGGACAGTTGCTTGCCGAAGCAGGCCTGACGCCCCTCGGCGTCCTTGGGCCCGCACTGCTCGACCGCGGGCTTGGTCTTCCCGGCCAGTGTCGCACCGGCCCCCAGCGGCTTGGTCTGTAGCTGGCTGGGCGGGTTGTCCAGAGCCGACGGGTCGGGCGCGGTGTAGTCCGGGGTGGGCAACGTCAGGTCGACGGGCATTTCCACACGGAACGGGGCCCACGGCGACCACGTCGTTTCGTACAGGGACCCGTCGAAAGCGCTGGTGTGGAACACGTAGTTCGTGTTCAGGGACAGCCTGCCCGCCGGGACATCGACCGTGACCAGTGTCCCTGTCGCCACGTACGGGGAGACGATGACGCCGAACTCGGAGTCGTTCAGCTTGATCTTGGTCTTCGGCTTACCGGCCGCGTCCGCCGTCCACACCTCGAACGTGAGGGTGGACTTGTCGCCGTCCGCATCGGTCACAGTGTTCTTCAGCTGGACCTTTTGCGAGATGACTCGCTGGAACCCGGCCGCGTCCTTCCGCTTCGACGGCGCGGCGGTGGGGCTCTTTCCCGACACCGGACGCGAACCGGCCGCGGCAATGGACTTCACCTCGGGCCCGGCAGCGGGCCTCGTGGAGGGGGCCGCGTTGGGGTCGGGCTGCGTGGCGGTGCCGGTGGCCGCGGTCGCCACACCAGCGGTTGCCAGCATCAGCATGGCGACACCGGCGGCTAACCTGGAGATGAGACGTCTTGTTGTGCGCATGCCAGACAAAGGGGTTGCCCTTCTGGCCCGGCCTACCCGGTAGTTGGGCATGCGGCCGGACGGATCGTGTGTCGCGCCGGGGACATTCCTACGGGCAACAGCGATCGACGGCAAGATCCACAACACGGGAGGTTCGCCCTTAACCGGAGCTAACAGACGTGATCCACAACACTGTTGACTCTGAGCCCGTCAGGTGACCGGCTCGAGGCCTGAGCGGTGGGCGTAGTCGTATCCCTTGTCGCCGTGGAGTTTGCCCGGTCGCCTGCGCCGCGGTCTGCGGTGGGACCGGATAGTGGGATGCCACGCACGAGGGGTTCCAGTCCCTGACGGGGGACCTAGGCGCTCGCGCCTGAACGGGTGGGCCCCGAACGGCGGTTGCCGGTCGGGGCCCCGAGCGCTCAGGCCTTGGATGCCGTCAGCCCGGACCGGGTCCGTTCCTCCGCGTCCGCGTCGAAGCCGATCGGCTCCCAGCGCTTCGCCAGCAGTGCGGCCAGGCCCAGGACGGGGGCGGCCAGGATGACCCAGTAGACGTGGGTGCCGAGGCCGGTGCTGAGGATGGGGAAGAAGAACAGGGTCAGTGTCGAGCCGAGGCGCAGCACGGCCTGGTTGAAGCCGATGCTGACGCCGCGCATGGACGTCGGGAAGCCCAGCGAGGCGTAGCTCATAATGTGCGCGCCGGGGCCGAAGCCCTGGGCGAACATGAACGCGCCGAGCATCAGGATGCCCGCCGTCACGAAGGCCGTCCCGGACGGATCCCCGATGAGGCCGAGCACCGTGATCGCGACGAACTGGATCGCGAAGCCCAGCGTCATCATCGGCCAGGCGCCGCGGGTCGACGCCCAGCGGATTCCGAGCAGCCCACCGGTCAGGGCGAAGACGAGGTTCAGGGCGAAGGAGGACGCGATCGTGGTGAGCGGGCCCTGGGTCAGCAGCGTGGCGATGATGACCGGCAGTCCGAACGCGACCGCGTTGTAGCCGAAGGTCTCCGCCAGACCGACCGCCACCGACTGGAAGGTGCGTGTGCGGTACGGCGGGGTGAAGAGCCGTGCGTACGCGCCGATGCCGGTCCGGGGCGGGCGGGTGGTTGCGGTCGCGTCGTCGGCGACGCGCGCGTCCACGCCGTACGACTGCCGCAGGATCTTCGCCGCGCCTTCCAGATCGCCCTGGTCGGCCGCCCAGGTCGGCGACTCGTTCATGTAGCGACGGCGCAGCAGCAGTACGAGCAGTGCGGGGACCGCGCCGAAGCCGACGGTGAACCGCCACAGCCAGCCCAACTGGGCGTCCGGCAGGAGGAAGTACAGCAGCATGATCACCAGGTAGCAGCCGCTGGTCGCGGTGTACCAGGCGGGTGACCAGGCGGCCGTGCGTGAGCCCTTGCTGCCCTTGCCGCGCAGCCGGGAGAACTCGGCGAGGAACGCGATCGCGACCGGGATGTCCATGCCGACGCCGATGCCCATCACGAAGCGTGCGGCGATCAGCGTCCACACGTCCTGCGCGACCGCGCACACCAGCGCGGTCGCGACGAAGAAGAGCATGTTGGCCATGAAGACCCGGTAGCGGCCGATCCGGTCCACCAGCCAGCCGCCGACGAGGGCGCCGAGGAGCGAACCGACGCTGATCGAGGCGGTGACCGTGCCGGCCATGGTGGAGCTGAGGCCGAACTGCCGCGTGATGTCGGGCAGGCCGTAGGCCAGGGAGCTCAGGTCGTAGGCGTCGAGGAAGATGCCGCCGAGCGCGATGACCACGATCATCTTGGCGTGCCGGCCCCGGGCCGTGCCCGAGTTGACCAGATCGGAGACGTCGGCCGCGGAGCGGATCAGCACCGGGCCCGGCTCCGTCACCGGGGATGTGCTGGTGGACTGGGGGGAGGTCGTGCTCACGAGCGCCTTCCGGTGTGGTGCGGGAACGTACCGTCGGATCGTATGCACCGGCCGGAATTCGCTCGTCCGTATGTCCAGATGGTGGTCAACCCTGTGGACTCGGCAGCGGCACATGATCCAAGCTGTGAAGGTGGAATCGTCCCGGCCTCGGACACAGGCGACATCCTGCGTTCTCCGTCCATTGGGGCGGAGCTTGGTGCGGTGATCCGGAAAGCGCTCTACCTTCGACCGAATGAGAGAGGCGCATAGCGACATTCGGGTCTGGGCACAGCGGGGCGTGTGGGGTTCCGTGCTGCTCTCATCAGGCGCCTGGGGCGCCGGCGCTCTGCCGCGCGGCGTGCCGGACGGCATCTGGGGAGCCCCGGGACCCGCCCTCGCGCTGATCGGTGCCACGGCGGCGTATGCGGGACTCGCTCTGCTGCTGTGGTCCTGGTGGCAGTTGGGCACGCTGCTGCGGGCCGGCGCGGTGATGAGCAAGCGGCGGCAGTGGCTCACCTTGGGAGGCTGGGCGCTGCCCCTGCTTCCGGCGCCGTCGCTGTTCAGCACGGACATCTACAGCTACGTGGCCCAGGGCGCTCTGGCCGGGCGCGCCTGGAACGTCTACGAGGTCGGACCCTCGGCACTCGGCGGGCCGCTCGCCGCGAACGTCCCGGAGGTGTGGCAGAACGCTCCGGCTCCGTACGGGCCCCTGTCCGTGTTGGTGAGTCGGGCCGTGGTCTTCGTGACCGGCGAGCAGCATGTGGTCGCCGCTGTCGTGCTCCATCGGGTGGCCGCGCTCGCCGGACTCGCCCTGCTGGCCTGGTCGGTGCGGCGGCTGGCCACGCGGTCCGGCGGCGACGGCGCGGGAGCCTGGTGGGCGGCTCCGCTCAACCCGCTGGTGCTGGCCCACCTGGTGGGCGGGGCGCACAACGAGGCGCTGATGATCGGCTTGATGATGGCCGGTCTCGTGGCATGCCGGTCGGGACGGTGGATTCTGGGACTTGTCGCGCTGACGTGCGCCGCGTTGGTGAAGGCCCCTGCCGCAGTGGCCCTGGGGTGCGCCGCGTTGGTGGCAGTTGCCGGGCAGACGGGCCGGTGGCGACGCCTGGGCCGTGCGGCGGCCATCCTGCTCGTGTCCGTCGGGACGCTGTTGCTGACGGTGACGCTTTCCGGGCTGGGCTGGGGTTGGCTCGATACGCTCCGCACACCGACCCACTCGTACACACCGATGTCGGTGAGCACGGACGTCGGCCGGCTGCTGAGGTGGATCGGGACCGAAGCCGGCTGGGTCACCACTCCGGACCCGGTGACCGTGATGCGTGCGATCGGGACCCTGGCCGGGCTCTGCGGGGCCTTGTACTTCCTGGCGCGTGCTCCGCGTCTCGGCGCCGAACGCGCGGCGGCCCTCGGGTTGTTGGCCCTGGTGGTGTGTGCTCCCGCCGTACAGGGCTGGTACCTGCTGTGGGGGGCGGTGCCGCTGGCCACGGTCGCATGGCGCGTACTGGCGGACAACCGGATCAAGATCGCAGTCCTCGTTCTGGTTCTCATGGTGTTCCCGTCGGGCCGGGGGCCCACCGTCACCGATGTGGTCGGCGCCGTCCTGGGGGGCTCGATGATCCTGCTGTGGGCGGCATGGATGTCTCAGCGAACCCGTGACGCGGGGCTGCAGCCGTCCTCCCGGCCCAGTTACGGTGAGGCACCGTTGCGGTTTCCCTGACGCTCGGGCCGACGGTCGGTGCCTCCAGTGCAGGCGTTCCGGGGAACGGGCGGCGGCCGAATTCGGCCGACCTCACGCGCCACTTCGCGTTCATCGACATCCGGGACCCTGACGGGCGCCGGATGACCACATCACCTAGGAGTCCGTCACATGGAACCCGTCACGCTGATCACCGGTGGCTCGTCGGGAATCGGCGCCGCCACCGCCCGTGCTCTGCTCGAGCAGGGTCACCGCGTAGCCGTCACCGGACGTGACGCAAAGAAGCTGGCCGCCTTCGCCGCTTCGGCGGCAGCGGGTGAGCGACTGCTGACGATCACCGGCGACACCAGCGACGAGCACGACGTCGCCTCCGCCGTCGGCCACGTGGTGGACGCGTGGGGCCGGCTGGACAACGTCGTCGCCAACGCCGGTTTCTCACTGCCGGGCAACCTCGAGAGCCATGCTCCCGAGGACATGCGCGCCATGGTCCTCACCAACGTCCTGGGTCCTGCCCTGCTGGTGCGGGAGACCCTGTCGCACCTCAGGGAGTCCAAGGGCCGGATCGTGATCATCGGTTCGGTCGCCGGAGTGCGCAACACGCCCGGCAACCTCTACTCGGTCACCAAGTGGGCCGCACACGCGCTGGCCGAGAACACCCGGCTGCTGGTCGGCAAGGACGGGGTCGGCGTGACCGTCATCGCCCCCGGAGTGGTGGACACTCCGTTCTGGGACGAGCGCGGCGGCACGCCCGAGGCGGCGCCGGCCATGACTCCCGAGCACATCGCGGACACGATCGTCTTCGCCGTCAACCAGCCCGCGGGCGTGGACATCAACCACATCACCATGCGGCCGACCGGTCAGCTGGGCTGACGCCCCGGGGCCGTGCCCCGCCCTCCCTGTACCTGCGGTGGCCGAACCTGTGACCACAGCCGCTGGATGACTCCGGAGCCCCGCACTGACCTGCTACACCCGTGAACTCTCCTCCTGTCGCTGCCACTCCCGTCACCCTGGCCGTCACCCGCGCCCGCACCACCACGGCACCACCGGCAGCGAACTCGTACCGGCCGGCGGCCGCGAACTGCTCCGACTCCTGAGGATCACTGCTCTGCCCCGCCACAGACTGCTTCCACTGTTGCTACGTCGGCGACGGCTTGAGCGGCTCGATGATCGGCGCGCCGTCCTTGTCGGTCATGAAGTCGCGGCGGACCGGCTTCTTGTCCGTCGGCTCGGGATGGTTCGGGCATGCGATTGGCCACGACGTACAGGCGATTGGCCTTCTCGTCGACCGTGAGGTCGGCGGGATTCGCGCCCACCTGGATTGCGTCCGCTCCGCGCTCCGTCGGTGTGGAGGTGTCATTCAGCGTGAACGACGACTTTTCGCCTCGACCGCACTTGTTTTCCTCGCCGACCACCACCACGTCATGGTCTCGACCGGCCACCGTGACGGCATGCAGACCCTCGAGACCAGCATCAACGCCCTCGTCGCGGCAGGCACCATCGCCTACGGGTAGGCCGTGCTGTCCACGGCCTACCCGGAGGACGTCCAGCGGCCCTACGTCCCGGTCGGCCGCACCTGACCGTCCGATGGGCAGCGTCTCGAAGAGACAGCCTGGAGCGCGGAGGTCGATCGCGCGGGATTCACTTCGCTCGTCGACGAGTGCGCCCCGCGATCCGCTGCCCGGCGGGGTCACGGTGATCTGTGACGACCAGGCCGGTCGCGCCGGCCCCTTGCGGCCTCGGCGGGGCAGGCGGGAACACGGCACCGCCCGCCCTCCCTGTCCCTGCGGTGGCCGAGGTCCCTGCAGTTGCCGAGCCTCAGCGGCGCACGCGCGGCATTCCCAGGCCGATCCAGGAGATGATTTCGCGTTGGATCTCGTTGTTCCCGCCGCCGAAGGTGAAGATCACGGCTGATCGGTAGCCGCGTTCGAGCTCGCCGTGCAGAACGGCGCCCGCGGAGCCCTCCTTGAGCGCTCCCGCTGCTGCGACGACCTCCATCAGCCAGGCGTACGCCTCGCGGCGCGCCTCGGAGCCGTACACCTTCACGGCGGAGGCGTCCTGCGGGGTGAGGCTGCCTTCCTGGACGGCGTTCACCATCTGCCAGTTGAGGAGTTTCATCGCGTCGAGCCGGGTGTGGGTCTGGGCGAGACGCTTCCGCACCCAGCCGAGGTCGATGACGCGGCGCCCGTCGGCCAGTTTGGTGTCCATGGCCCAGCGCTGCACGTCGCGCAGGGCGCGGATGGCCATGGTGCCGTGGGCGGCGAGCGTGACGCGCTCGTGGTTGAGCTGGTTCGTGATGAGACGCCAGCCCTTGTTCTCCTCACCGACACGCCGGCTGACGGGAACGCGGATGTTCTCGTAGTAGCTGGCCGTGGTGTCGTGCGAGGCAAGGGTGTTGATGATGGTGCAGGAGTAGCCGGGGTCCGACGTCGGCACGAGGAGCATGGTGATGCCCTTGTGCGGCGGGGCGTCCGGGTCGGTGCGCACGGCGAGCCACACCCAGTCGGCCGTGTCGCCGTTGGTCGTCCAGATCTTCTGCCCGTTCACCGTGTAGTGGCCGGTGGCCTCGTCTCCGTCGCGCACCGCCCGCGTCTTCAGCGCGGCGAGGTCGGTGCCCGCGTCGGGCTCGCTGTAGCCGATGGCGAAGTCGAGCTCTCCGGAGAGGATCCTCGGCAGGAAGTACGCCTTCTGCTCGTCGCTGCCGTACTGCATGATCGTGGGGCCGACGGTGTTGAGCGCCATGAGCGGCAGGGGCACTCCCGCCTGCGCGGCCTCGTCGAAGAAGATGAACTGTTCCATGGGCGTGAGGCCACGCCCGCCGTACTCCTTCGGCCACCCGACGCCGAGCCACCCGTCGGTGCCGAGCCTGCGCACGGTCTCCCGGTAGAACCGCTTCTGCGCGGCCGGGTCCTCGTAGCGGGCGTACGCGTTGTCGGGCACCAGCTCCGCGAAGTAGGCGCGCAGCTCCGCGCGCAACTGCTGTTGCTCGGGCGTGTATTCGAGGTGCACGGCCCCTCCTGGCGGTCGCTGGTACACCGGGTCCCGGTCCTGACGGCGCACACAGTAGAACTCGTTTCAGAAATAGGGAATGGGCACGGGCGGACGGTTCCGGTGCCGGGGCCCCAGCGCGGCCAATCCCTTTGCCGGGGCCGCGCGGTCAAACCCTTTGCGGGGGCGTGCGCCCGTGGTTAGGTTCAGCCGCGTCCTCAACTCCCTGACCAAGGAGCCCTCTTGTCGCTGCACCTGACACCGCTGACCGATCCGTCCGGCGGTCCGGACGTCCGCCGCCTCGCCTGGCTGGCGTCCGACGCCGACGGGAATCCGGTCGGCTCCGCGTTCCTGCGGCTCATCGACCGGGACGGGCAGCGGCATCTGGCCCAGTTGTCCCTCCAGGTGCATCCCGCGGAACGCCGTCGCGGCGTCGGCACCCTGCTCCTGGACGCGGTGGTGAAGGGCGCGAAGGACGACGGGCGGCGCTCGCTCACCGCGCCGGCCGACGACGGCTCACCCGCCGACCTGTTCCTGGCCGCGCGAGGGTTCCGCCGGGTGCTGAACCTGACCTACGCACGGCTCCCGCTCGCGGGCGCGGATGTCCCGGCCCTCACTCGGACGAAGCATGCGGCGCACCCCGGCTACCGCCTCGTCTCCTGGGAAGGCACGGTTCCGGACGACCTGGCCGCGACGTTCGCCGCGTCGCGTCGCGCCATGGACGACATGCCCATGGACGACACCGACTACGGGACGGTCGCGTGGGACGTGGACCGGGTCCACGCGGTGGCCAAGGCGGTCGAGCAGCGTGGCGAACACCTCGACACGGTGGCGGCGGTCGACGCCGCCGACGGCACCGTCGTGGGATTCACCGAGCTCGTCGTCCCGGGTGACGGCACGGGCGACGGAGAACACTACGGAACAGGCGTGCTGCCCGAACACCGAGGTCACGGCCTCGCGCGCTGGATGAAGGCCGAGTCGATCCTCCGCGCCCGCAGCCGCCACCCGGAGCTCGGTGGCCTGCTCACGGACACCGCCGACAGCAACACGCACATGCGCGCGGTGAACGACGGACTCGGATACGTGCCGACGCACCGGACGTACGAGTACCAGCTCGACCTCCAGCGGGGCTGAAGGCACGTGCGCCGGCCGCCGCGGGGCCGCGGTGGCCACCGTCACACCCTCCCCCGTACCCCATCCCGGCGAGATAGTTGTAGAGTACAACGTGAAAGGTTGTAAACGCCAACTCACACAGCCGGAGGTCCTGCCCATGCCCGCCGATCACAAGGCACACCGCCCCGAGCACTCGGGCGCCGTGCACGGCGTGCGGAATCCGGCGCTGCGCCACGTCCTGACGCACCTCATCACCCCACTGCTGATGTGCGTGGGCATGGGGCTCGCCTACATGGGGGCCTTCGTGGCGCCCGAGCCGCACCATCTGCCGGTGGCGGTCGTCGGGGCGGGGCCCGAGGCGAAGGTCTTCGCCCAGACGGTGAAGGACAAGGCCGGCGACGCGCTCGACGTCCGTACGCTCGACAGCCGCTCGGCGGCCGTGGAGCAGCTTCAGTCCCGTGACATCGACGGCGCGTACGTACTGAGCGCGAAGTCCCCCGAGCTGATCGTCGCGACCGCCGGGTCCGACATGAGCGCGATCACCGCCGAGAAGATCTTCACGCCCGTCGCCACACAGCGGGGCGTGCCGCTCAAGGTGACCGACGTGACCCCGACCGTCTCCGACGACCCGACGGGGCAGGGCCTGTTCTTCCTGCTGGTGGCCCTGAGCATCGGTTCGTACGCGTCGGTGGCCGTGATCGGCGCGGCGGGCTCCGCCCTGTCGATGCGGACGCGGGCCGCGCTCGTGGTCGGCGTGTCCGGTGTGGTCAGCCTCGTCGGCGCGGCACTCGCAGGGCCCGTCTTCCATCTGGCCCACCACGGCCTCGGGGGCATGTGGGCCATGTCCTGGCTGTACTCGGCGGGCATCCTGTTCATCGGCGTGGGTCTGCACACGTTCCTGAAGCGGTGGACGACGCTGGCGCTCATGGTGCTGTTCGTGATGCTGAACTTCACCAGCTCCGGCGGCCTCTACCGGCCCGAACTGCAGAACGGCTTCTTCGGCACCCTGCACGCCTTCTGGAACGGCGCCGGATTCGTCGAGGGCTCGCGCAGCCTGCTCTACTTCGGCAGCCACGACCTGGCCAGGAACGTGTGGACGCTGGCCGTCTGGCTCGTCGTCGGCCTGGCCGTGATGGGGCTGGCCGCCCTCGCGGAGCGACGGCGCGGCGCCGCCACGGCCGAGCCCCGGCAGCACGCCGCGCACAGCGTGCCGGAGGCTCCCGCACGCTCCGTGGAGAGCTCCACCGAGAGCTCGGCGGAGGCGGCAGAGGAGGAGATGGAGGAGACGGTCGCGGTCTGACCGTCACCGACCGGTCGGCTGCCGCGCCGGGCCATCGTTCTTGAAGCCCCGACAGGTCGGCTGCCGCGCCGGGCGTCCCGATGCGGGCGCCCGGCGCTCACGTACCGGCCCATCGTCCTCGAAGGCCCCCTCACACCCCCTGCGGCACCCGCTTCGCCCTGCTCCGCAGCTGGAACGCCGTGACGATCTCCACCACGCCGACGGCGATCAGCCAGCAGCCGCCCACCAGGGTGAGTACGGCGACGGACTCGAACGGCGAGACGATCAGGACCACACCGGCCAGCGCGCTCACGACGCCGAGGAAGATCTGCCAGCCGCGCGCCGGCATCGCCTGGTCGGAGGCGGCCGCGACGGCCTGGGTGATGCCGCGGAACAGCCAGCCGATGCCGATCCACAGCGCGAGCAGCAGGGTCGACTGCATCGCCCCGCGGAAGCAGAACAGGCCGAGCAGGATCGACACCGCGCCGCTGATGAAGGCCATCACGCGCAGCCCGGTGGTGACATGGGTGCCGAACGCGGCCACCACCTGGAAGACGCCGGCGACCAGGAGATACACGCCGAAGAGCACTCCGGCGGCGAACAGGGACGCCCCGGGCCAGACCAGGACCAGTACGCCCAGGATCACGGCCGCCAGTCCCGCGAGGAGCACCACCTGCCACGCGGATTGAGCCAGTCGTCCGAGCGGCCCCTCGGGCGCGGCTGGGCGCTCTTCGCGGGTTTCGTCGGCCGTCGGGGTTCGGGGTTCGTGCGGTGCGTGGGTCATGTCCGACTGTTCACACGGCAACGGCGCGACCGCCACTCGGGTGAGGCGAACGACGTACGCCACCGGCTGCTGGGGGCCGTCACCGCAGCGGCGGACGACCACCGGCACGAAGCCGCGAGACTCCGCACAATTGGGCCATGACCGAACGCTCCAAGAGCTCCGAACCGCCCTTCCGCGTCCGCCGGGTCTACGATCCGCCGTCGCCCGCCGACGGAACCCGGGTCCTGGTGGACCGCCTGTGGCCGCGCGGCGTCTCCAAGGAGCGGGCCGACGTCCAGGAATGGATGAAGGACCTGACCCCGTCCACCGCGCTGCGCTCCTGGTACCACGAGGACCGCGAGTCCCGCTTCCCTGAGTTCGAGCGCCGCTACCGCGACGAGCTCGCGGAGCCGGACCGCGTGGAGCTGACGGACAGGCTGCGGGCGCTGGCCCGTACGAGCACGGTCACGCTGGTCACCTCGGTCAAGGACATCGAGCACAGCCATGTGCCGGTCCTGGTGCGGCATCTGACCGAGAGCTGACCGGCCCGGGGACGGTACGGACCGGGTCCCGTCGCACGCCTCGGGCGTGCCGGCCCGACCCGACAGCGGGTGCGAACCGGCACAAGCTATGCCAATTTTGTGCAACGACGTACCACTTGACCGTCTACTGCCCAGACCAGCTCGACCGGATCCAGGACAAGACCGACGACCTCAGCACCGACGACACGGTGAGGCGATGAAGCATGTCCGCGCCCGACAGTGAACTGGCCGCCCGCATCGCCGAGTTGATGCCGCGGGCGAAGGCCGACCTGGGCGAGCTCGTCGCCATCCCGTCCGTCGCCGACCCGCGCCGGTACCCGCCCGAGGAGTGCCGCAAGGCCGCGCAGTGGGTCGCGGAGGCGTTCACCGAGGCGGGCCTGCACGACGTCCACCTCGCCGAGACCCCGGACGGCAGCCATGCCGTCATCGGGCACCGGCCGGCACCGCCCGGCGCACCGACCGTGCTCCTGTACTGCCACTACGACGTGCAGCCGCCGCTCGACGACGCGGCCTGGACGAGCCCGCCGTTCACCCTCACCGAGCGCGACGGACGCTGGTACGGGCGTGGCACCGCGGACTGCAAGGGCAACATCGTCATGCACCTCACGGCGCTGCGGGCCCTCGGCGACGACATCCCTGTCGGCATCAAGTTCGTCGCCGAAGGCTCACAGGAGCAGGGCACGGGCGGCCTGGAGGCGTACGTCGCCCAGCATCCCGAACTGTTCCTCGCCGACGCCCTGTTGATCTGCGACACCGGGAACGCGGTGGTCGGCACGGGCACGGCGACGACGTCCCTGCGTGGCCTCACCGACGTCGTGGTGAGCGTCGACACGCTGGCCGGCGAGCTGCACTCCGGCGTGTACGGCGGACCCGCGCCCGACGCCCTCGCCGCGCTCGTCCAGATGCTGTCGACCCTGCGCGACCCGAAGACGGGCGCCACACGCATCGACGGGCTCGACGGCGAAGGGACGTGGAAGGGCGCCGGGTACGACGAGGAGCGGTTCCGCAAGGACGCGGGCGTGCTCGACGGGGTGCGGCTGACCGGGACGGGCTCCGTCGCGGACCGGCTCTGGGCGCGTCCCGCGGTCACGGTCCTCGGCATCGACTGTCCGCCCGTGGTCGGTTCGTCCGCCTCGATCCCCGCGACCGCCCGCGCGCGGGTGAGCCTGCGCGTGCCGCCCGGCACGAACGCCGACGCGGCGCGCGAGGCGCTCACCACGCATCTCGTGGCGGCGGCGCCGTGGGGTGCGCGGGTCGCCGTGGAGGCCGGGTCCACCGGCTCCCCGTTCCGGGCCGCCACCGACGGTCCCGCGTACGCGGCGCTGGGCCGGGCCATGGCCGCCGTGTACGGAAAACCGATGGAGTTCCTCGGCCAGGGCGGCTCCGTCCCGCTGTGCGGCGTCCTCGCCAAGGCCTTTCCCCGAGCCGAGATCGCCCTGATGGGGGTGGAGGAACCGCAGTGCCTCATCCACGCCCCGAACGAGAGCGTGGACCCGTCCGAGATTGAGCACATGGCGCAGGTGGAGGCACTGTTCCTGCGCGCGTACGGCACCGAAGCCCGCCGCTGAGACATCCCTGGGAGACCGAAGTGACCACCGCCGACATCCCCGCCGCCGCCCCCGACTTCGCCGACCGGTCCGACTTCGAGGAGGCGGACCGGGGTCTCGTCTCTCCGCCGCTCTCGTCGACGATCACGGCCGAGGACGGGCGCGTCGTGTGGAACTTCGACGACACCGCGTTCCTCGACGAGGACTGCCCCGGCACCGCGCACCCGAACCTGTGGCGACAGTCCCAACTGTGCGCTCGGGCAGGCCTGTTCGAGGTGACCGAGGGTGTCTTCCAGGTGCGCGGGTTCGACCTCTCCAACATGACGCTGATCGAGGGCGACCACGGTGTCGTGATCGTCGACCCGCTCGCCTCGACGGAGACCGCGGCCGCCGCCCTGGAGCTGTACCGGTCGCAGCGCGGCGAACGGCCGGTCGCCGCCGTCGTGTTCACCCACTCCCACATCGACCACTTCGCCGGCGTGCTCGGCGTCGTCGGAGCCGACGACGGCGTGCCCGTGGTCGCTCCGCAGGGCTTCATGGAGCACTCCGTCGCCGAGAACGTGTACGCGGGTACGGCGATGCTGCGCCGCGGCGTCTACTACTCGGGCTCCACCCTGGAGCGCGGGCCGGAGGGGCTCGTGGGCATGGGCCTCGGTTTCACCGCGTCCACCGGCACCGCGGGAATGGTGGCGCCCACGGTCGAGGTCCGGCACACGGGACAGGAACTGACCCTCGACGGCGTCGTGTTCCGCTTCCAGATGACACCGGGCGCCGAGGCTCCGGCCGAGATGAACTTCCTGCTGCCCCGGCGGCGCGCCCTGTGCATGGCCGAGAACGCCACGCACAACCTGCACAACGTCCTGACCCTGCGCGGCGCCGTGGTCCGCGACGCCCGGATCTGGGCCCGCTATCTCAACGAGGCCATCGAACTCTTCGGCCACGACGCGGACGTCCTGTTCGCCTCGCACCACTGGCCCACCTGGGGATCGGACCGGATCAGGTCGTTCCTGGCGGAGCAGCGCGACCTGTACGCGTATCTGCACGACCAGACCTTGCGTCTGCTCAACCAGGGGTACACGGGGGCGGAGATCGCCGAGCTGATCGAGCTGCCGCCGGCGCTCTCCGCGGCCTGGCACGCGCGCGGCTACTACGGCTCCGTCAGCCACAACGTGAAGGCCATCTACCAGCGTTACATGGGCTGGTACGACGGCAACCCCGCCTCACTGTGGGAGCACCCGCCCACCGAGACCGCCGAACGCTACGTCGACTGCATGGGCGGCCTCGAATCGGTCCTCGGCAAGGCGCGTTCGTACCTGGAGGAGGGCGATCTGCGGTTCGCCGCCCAGCTCCTGAGGCACGCCGTGTTCGCCGCGCCGGACAGCGCCGACGCGAAGGAACTGCTCGCCCAGACCTTCGAGCGGCTCGCGCACGGCGCGGAGTGCGCGACCTGGCGCAACTGCTACCTCACCGGCGCCCAGGAGCTGCGCGGCGAGATCAAGGCGACCAACATCGGCGGCGGCAACATGAGCGACGCGCTGAGCGTCGAGCAGCTCTTCGACTCGCTCGCGGTCCGGGTCGACGGGCCCAGGGCGTGGGACCGCTCGCTCACCCTGCACTGGCATCTGTCGGACCTGGGCGAGATGTACCGCATGACGCTGCACAACGGTGTCCTGGTCCACACCCGTACGACCCGGCCTGCCGACAGCGCGGACCTCTCCCTCACGCTGACGAAGCCCCAACTCCTCACCCTGATGGCCGGGAAGGGTCTCCACGGCGTCTATCACTCGGGCGACCTGGGCGCCCTCGACACCCTGCTCTCGGTCCTCGACGAGAACGAGCCGGACTTCCCGATCGTCACTCCGTGACGGTGGCGACGGGCGGGGCGTGTGACCGGGCCACAGCCCATACGCACTAGTCCAGCGGGCCCTCCGCCACCCCGTGGCATCCCATGAGTACATGACACCGGACCGTGAGGACCGTCCCCCGGCGGACGCGAGCGACGAGATCGCCGCGCTCCGCGCGCGAGTCGCCCATCTGGAGTCCGCGGGGCCTGCACGGCCCCGGCACCGTCTGCGCTCGTTCTTCGCGGGCCTCCTGATCGTCCTCGTGGCGATCCTGACGCCGCTCAGCGCCGTCGCGACCTGGGCGAGCGACGTCGTCGGCGACACCGATCGCTATGTGGCGACGATGGCACCGCTGGGTTCCGACCCCGATGTCCAGGCCGCCGTCACGGACCGCGTCACGAACGCCGTCATGGAGCACATCGATCTCAAGACGCTCCTCAGTGACGTGGCACCCGAGGACCGGCCGAAGCTCGAAAAGGCACTGGGGAGGCTGAGCGGCCCGCTCACCAGCGGACTCAGCGGATTTGTACACAACACCGTGCAGAAGTTCGTGTCGAGCGACGCGTTCGAGACGCTGTGGACCGGCCTCAACCGGCGCGTGCACACGGCGGTCGACAAGGCGCTGACCGGGAGCGGCGGCGGAGCCGTCAAGCTCACGAACGACGCGGTGACGATCGACCTGGCTCCCGTGATCGAGGAGGCGAAACAGCGGCTCGTCGACCGCGGCCTCAAGGTCGCCTCGAAGATCCCCGAGGTGCACACCGACTTCACGGTCATGACGTCGGACTCCATCGGAAAGATCAAGAAGGGGTTCCGGCTGCTCCAGCTCCTGGGTGTCTGGCTGCCGGTCATCACCCTGATCCTGGCCGCCTGCGCCGTCCTCCTGGCCGTCCGCAGGCGGCGCGCGCTGGTGGCGGCGGGGATCGCCGTCGCGGTGGGCGCCGCGATCCTCGGCATCGGTCTGTGGATCTTCCGCGCGATCTACCTCGACGGGTTGCCTGCCGAGGTCTCGCAGCCCGCCGCCGGAGCCGTGTACGACGCGCTGGTGCGGTACCTGCGCACGACCGTACGCATGGTGATCACCGTCGGCGTCGTGGTGGCGCTCGCGGCCTGGCTGACCGGCGACGGCCGTGCAGCGACCCGGGTCAAGGCCATGTGGCGGGGCGGCATCGGCGCGGTGCGCGACGCGGCCGGCCTCACGGGCGGCGCGGTGGGCGCGTGGGTGCACCGGGCAAAGACGTGGCTGAACTGGACCGTCGTCGCGGTGTCGGTCGTGATCATGCTGGTGTGGGACCGTCCGACGGGCGTCGTCATCGTGTGGATCGCCCTGTGCGCGCTCATCGCTCTCGCGGTGGTCGAGTTCCTGGACGACGACGGATCACCGCATGTGACGGCCACCCCCGCCGGATGACGCGGTGGCGCCTCGGTGTCAGGCGCGCGCGGGTCGGCGTACGGCGCGTGGGCGGTACTCGACCACGGTCAGCGCCAGGGCCACGTACCGCTCGACCAACTCGTCCACGGATACGGGTCCCTCCGCCTGGTACCACTCCGCGATGGCGTTGCACATGGCGATCACCGCGCGCCGGGCGTCGTCCGGGAAGGGGGTGAGGAAGATGCCCTGCGCCACGCCACGCTCGACGACCTCGCGGAACTGCCGGCTGCCGCGCGCCTCGTTCTTCCGGTAGCGCGCCAGGTGCTCCGGCTCCAGGCTGCGCCCTTCGGTCAGCACGATGCTGCTCTTCACGGGGTGGTCGGTACGGAACCGTACGGTCGCCGCGACGAGCGCCTCCAGTTGCTCGGCGGGGTCGTCGCCCGCCGCCTCCAACGCCTCGTCGCACGCGCCGAAGTAGGCGTCGAGACCGTCGTCGAGAATGGCGACCAGCAGGTCCTGCTTCCCCTTGTAGTAGTAGTACAGGGCGGACAGACTCACCCCCGCGCGCTGGGCGATGTCGCGGATCGAGGTGGTTCCGTAGCCCCGCTCGGAGAACTCCTGCCGGGCAGCCTCGACGATGGCCCTGTGGCCTGCGGGTTGCGTGGACACAGTTCTCCGATCTCCTGCCCCGTCCCGGCGATGCGCGCGCTGAACGAACGGTCGAACAGTCGTAGCGGGACGCCGCCGAGTGTAGTGGCACACACCGCGAACCGGCCCGTCGCAGGGCAAATGACCAGCGCGAACTCCTCGGAGCTCCGATCCTGGCGGCACGGCGGCGGGCCGCGTGATCACCGTCACAGCCGCGGAGGCGTCCGGCCTGGCAGCATGCCGACCATGGGTGCTCAATACAACCAACTCGCCGTTGCGCAGGCCGATGCCACGTCCGGACGCGCGGACCTGCTTCCCCTCGGTGAGCTGCTGGGGCTCGACGCGTCGGGCGACAGCGCCTTCACCGGCATGCCGCACACGGGCCGGCCGCCGCTGGCCTTCGGCGGGGTCACGCTCGCGCAGGCGCTGCTGGCGGCGGGGCGCACGGTCGACGGCGGGCGGCAACCGCACTCCCTGCACGCCTACTTCTTGCGTCCCGTCGCTCCGCAAGACCCGGTCTCGTACGAGGTGGAGCGGTTGCGGGACGGGGCGTCCTACGCTGCACGGCAGGTGGCCGCGCGTCAGGACGGCATGACCGTGCTCAGCCTCTCCGCCTCCTTCAAGAAGCCAGAGAACGCGCTTGACCACCAGCCGGAGATGCCCAGCTCACCGGCGCCGGACGACTGCGAGGCCCCGTACCGGGCGATGGCCCGGGAGCACCCGGAGCGGTACGCCGAATCCGTCATCCCCCGCGCCGTAGACCTGCGGGTCGTGGAGGCGGACGCCCATGAGCTGGCGGCGCGGGCGGAGGGGATGTCGCGGCGGCGGTGCTGGCTGCGGGCGGCGCGACCGCTGCCCGACGAGCCTGTGCTGCACGCCGCGGCGCTCGCCTACCTCTCCGACCTGACGATCTCCCCCACGGCCGCGCTTCCCTGGGAGTCGCCCGGTGCGGGGCGTACCCGGCGGCCGAGGGTGCGGCTGGCGTCGCTGGACCACGCCATGTGGTTCCACCGTCCCGCGCGCGCCGACGCCTGGCTGCTGTACGCCCAGCACACCACGAACCTGTCCGACGGCCGCGCGATGTCACGCGGTGAACTCTGGTCGCAGGACGGTCAGTTGGTCGCCTCTGTACTCCAGGAAGCGCTGATCCGCCACCGGCCCGCGACCGCCTGACCCAACCCGCCCCCGCAGCGCAACCGGAAGGAATCCTCTCCACATGCTCGACTTCTCCTGGGGTGCCGGCACCGGCCTCGACCGCATCCGCACGCTCGCCGAGGAGCTGGCTCACTCGCCGCACGTCCCCTACACGCAGTTCGGCCTGAGCATCACTCAGGTCGACAAGGGGCGGGTGGAGATGGCCTGGTCGCCCGGGGCGTCCCTGCTCAACCGAGGCGGTGTCGTGCACGGCGGCTTCATCGCGACGACGCTCGACGAGGCGTGCGGCACCGCTGTGATGTCCGGGAGCGAGCCGCTCACACCGTTCCTGACGATGAGTCTGAACGTCGAGTACCTGCGCCCGCTCCGTGCGGGCGCCACGTACAAGGTGGTCGGGACGGTGCTCAAGCCGGGCCGGCTCCGGACGCTGGTACGGGCGGCCGTCGAGGACGCGGCGGGCAGGCTGTGCGCGGAGGCCACGGCTTCGATGACGCCCAACCGGGCCCTGCTGCAGACGTCTGGACACGCACCGACGGGGACCGTAGCTTAACGAATGTTCTGACAGCACGCCCGTCGCACCCGCCGACAAGGGAGTTGTCACGTGATCCGTCGCCACCCCAAGGGCATGCCGGCCCGCCTCTCCTACCCGGAGGCGGCCGTCGGAGACATCCTCGCCGGCTCGGCCAGGAGATACCCCGACCGCGTCGCCCTGCGCGACGGCGACGACACGCTGACCTACGCGGAACTGAACGAACAGGCACTCCGCTGTGCGCGGGGCCTGCGCGAACGCGGTATCGCCCAGGGCGACGTGGTGGCACTGCACCAGCCCAACTCCCTATGGTTTCCAGTCACTTACTACGGGATCCTGCTGGCCGGCGCGATCGTGGCGCCGATCAACCCGACCCTCCCCCCGGCCGCCGTGCGCGCACAGCTGGACGAGGCGGGCGCCCGCGCGGTCGTGACACACCCGGCCCCCTCCGCGACGCTCCTCGCGGCGGGCACCGACGCGCTCGAACTGGTCGCCGTAGTACCGCCGTCGGCCGTCGCGCCCGGCGATCCGGCGCACCTCGACGGCACAGTGCCGCTCACCGAACTGCTCGCGGGCGAGGCGGAGCCCGGCCCGCGCGTTTCGCCCGACGCGGTCGCCCATCTGTCCTTCACCGGCGGCACGACGGGGCGCTCGAAGGCGGTCCAGGTGCTGCACCGCCACGTCGTGGCGAACTGCCTCCAGTTCACCTGCTGGCGCGCGGCGGCCGTACCCGCGGTGGACCCCGACGGGGGCATCTTCCTCGACCCGGTGCCCGAGGCCGCCACCGAGTACACCAACACTCCGGGGCAGGGCCTCTCGATCGCCGTCGCGCCGTTCTTCCACGCCATGGGTCTGGTGGGCCAGTCGATCGGTGTGCTCGCGGGGCTGACGAGCGTCCTCGCCGGGCGTTTCGACCCCGAGCGGTTCCTCGAACTGGCCGAGAAGTTCGGGGCCACCCAGATCGCCGGGTCCCCCGCGCTCTTCCACGCCCTGCTCGCCGCCCCCGCCGCTCAGGGCCGCGCGCTCCCGGCGGTCCGCGTGGTCAACTCGGGTGCCGCGCCCATCGATACGACCACGTTGCGGGCCCTGCGGACACTGTTCCCCCGGGCTTGTGTCGTGGAGGGGTACGGGCTGACCGAAGCCACCATGGGTGTCACGTCGGGGATCGTCGACCCCGACGACCCGGTGCCGATCGGGTCGGTCGGCCTGCCCGTGTTCGACACCGAGGTCGAGATCCGCGACCTCGCGCAGACCGGGAGTTGCGTCCCCAACGGCGAGACGGGGGAGCTGTGGGCCCGCGGCCCGCAGATCACGGCGGGCTACCACGGCCACCCGGAGCTCACGGCCGAGCAGTTCGTCGACGGCTGGCTGCGCACGGGCGACCTGGCGCGGTGCGACGAGCGCGGCCACGTCTACATCGTGGGGCGCGCCAAGGACATGCTCATCTACAAGGGATACAACGTCTATCCGGGCCAGCTGGAGGAGATCCTCAGCGGGCATCCGGCGGTCGCGCAGGTCTCGGTGATCGGGGTTCCCGCGGCGGACGCGGGCGAGATCCCCGCGGCGTACGTCGTGGCTCGCCCCGATGCCTCGCCGGCCCCCGGCCCGGCACTCGCCCAGGAGCTGATGGCGCACGTGTCCGCCCACGTCGCGCCGTACCAGCGGGTGCGCGAGGTGCGGTTCCTGGAGGCGCTGCCGACCTCGGCCGCGGGGAAGGTCCTGAAGGCGGAGCTGCGGCGGGCACACCAGCCGTAGATTTAACGAACGTTCAACACGCCCGGCGCAGGGTCTCTCGATCAGGCGCCGGGTCCCTCGATCGATGGAGACCCGGCCCTCCCCGCTCACACCTCCCCCGCACCTCCCTCACACCCCCGGTCGCCCTGAGCCGCATGGCAGGCGGCGTTCCGGGCAGGCGACCACCGTACGTGCCTGCCCTGTCACCCGTTCGGGCTAACCCGAGATGTCGTGGAGCCAATCCGCACGCACGTTTGGAAGGTAGAGCCCGTGGGGTGTCGTACCCGTCGGCAACCGCGCCGACGACCGGACGGGCGCCGGGGAGGTGCGTGATGCCAGAGATTTCCGTGGACGTCCACATCAGCCGATCCGTCACAGAGGTGTACGACTTCCTTGCCGACGCACGCAATCTCGCACTCTGGTTCTCGGGGGTCGACACCGTAGCCGAGAGCTCGGAGCCCGCAGGTCCCGGCGTGACCCATGTCTACCGCTTTCCGGGGCGTCACCGGGACCAGCTGCTCCAGTGCGTGGCGTACGTCCCGGGCGAACACCTCGTCTTCCGTGGCGACCGGATGTGGAACCCCCTGGGCGCCCAGACGCCGCTCTACTCGTTCACGCTCTCGCCGCGCCGGCGCGGCACGCTCCTGCGCCTCACCGTGCAGTGCCGCCTCGCGGGCGCCCTGACACTGCTCGCGCCCGTCGTCGCCATGGCCTGGCGGCGCGATCTGCCGAGGGACGCACGCCGACTCGGCGAGCGCCTCGGCGCCCCGCACTGCCACGTCATAGCCGCCCCGCGACGGATACGCCTGCCCGTGCCGGCACTCGCGCCGGCCGTCATACCCGCGGCCACTCCGCCGCCCCTCGCGCCGTCGATCCCGCAGGTCCAGCCCGAGCCCCGCCCCGAGCCGCGTCCCGCCTCGGTCCCGGCCGCCAAGGAACGCGCGTCGCGCCCCGCGGCGTGAGCCGCCCACATCAAATCCCGTGCGCCGGGGGCAGCGCGGCCGGTAGCGTCCCCGCCCATGACTCTTCCTCGCATACGCCCTCCCTACGACGCCGACGAGCGAACGCAGTTGGTCGCGTGGCTGGACATGCAGCGGGCCATCGTCGAGTGGAAGTGTGAGGGCGTGTCCGAGAAGGACGCCCATCGCTCCGTACTCCCCGCGTCCCCCGCCATGACCTTGGCGGGGGTCGTGTCGCATCTGCGGTGGGTCGAGCACTGCTGGTTCGAGGTCATGCTGATGGGCGGCGCGGCCGAGGGCCCGCAGTTCGACGACGGACCGGAGGACGCCGACATGCTGGTCGCCGACGACGTCCCCCTCGACCAGCTCCTCGGCGAGTACGCGCGCCAGTACGCCCGGTCGAACGAGATCACCGCCGCCCACTCCCTCGAACAGCCGGGCCGGCACCCCGACTTCCGCGCGGGGTCCGCGAATCTGCGGTGGATCCTCCTGCACATGATCGAGGAGACCGCCCGGCACGCCGGTCACCTCGACGCGATCCGTGAACTCCTCGACGGCGAGAGGGGCTACTTCTGACCGCCCGGTCCGGCCGGCACGTCGTCCTGACAGGTGCGTCGACCCGGCCTTCAGCGGTTGTCTGCGAGCTGCTGCGCGCGGGCCGCCAGGTCCACCTTCCGGATCTTCATCGTCGTCGTCATCGGCATCTCGTCGACTATCTCCACGAGGGGAACCTTGTAGGACGCCATGCTCTCGCGGGCCCAGTCCCTGAGCACCGAGGCCTCCACCGAGCCTCCTTGACGGAGCATCACGAAGGCCACCGGGATCTGGCCCTTCGTCAGGTCATCGGCCGGGACGACGGCGGCCGTGTCCACATCGGGGTGGCGGCACAGCAGCATCTCGACCTCCGCGGGAAAGACGCTCATGCCCCGCACCTTGATGAGGTCCTTGTCGCGGCCGAGGTAGTGCAGGCAGCCGTCGTCGTTGATCCGGCCGTTGTCCCCCGTGTACAGCCATCCGTCGCGCAGCTGGCGCGCCGTGGCGTCCGGCTTGTTCCAGTAGCCGGTCGTCACCGAGGGGCTGCGGACGACGATCTCGCCCGCCTCGCCGAGCGGCAGCGGTTCACCGGTCACGGGCGACAGCACGGCGATGTCCGTGCCGGGCATGGGCAGTCCGCAGAAGACGGGGTCGGCGTGCAGATCGTGGTCCCCGTCCTGGAACCCGTAGGGGGTCACGTCGATCGTGTGCGTCTCGGTCATGCCGTACGCGGCCTCACGCAGGACCGAGTGTGCGCCCACCGCGGCCGTCCAGCGCCGCCGGACCCCGACGTCGAGCTTGCGGATGAACGAGGTGCAGAGCGGGTCGACGAGGGAACTCAGGTCGTACGAGGCGAAGTCGGGCCGGTCGAGCAGTTCCAGGTAGTTCTCCACGATGCCGACCATCGTGGTGACCTGGCGTTCGTCGATCGCCTTTAGCACGCGCGCCGGGTCCCAGCGCGGCATGAGGACCGAAGTCCCGCCCAGCATCAGGGGATTGAGGATGCCCAGGTCCTCGCCCGCGATCCAGAAGACGGGGATGTAGCACAGGACCACCACCTCGCCGTCGGCCGTCTGGCGGGTCGCGCCGGCACTGGTGGCGATGGTGTAGATCATGTGCCGCTGGGTGTGCATGCAGCCCTTGGGGAGCCCGGACGTACCGCCGGTGTAGTTCAGGGCGGCCAGGGCGTCGAGGTCCGCGGGAGCGCCGTCGACCGGCTCGTGGGCCACGGCCTGCGCCCACGTGTGGACCACGAGCCCCTCGGCCGTCACGGCATCGGGGGCGGTCGCGGCCTCGGTCATCTCGGCGAGCGAGGTGACGAACACCCGGCGCACGGCGGTCTGCCGGCGCACGGAAGCGAGCAGCGGGAGCGAGGTGTCCAGGGTGATGACGGTCTCGGCGCCGCAGTCCTCGAGTTCGTAGGCGAGTTCGGCGCTCTGGAACATCGGGTTGACCGGCACGTGCACCGCGCCGAGGCGCAGCACGGCCAGGAAAGCGACAAGGAACTGGGGGCAGTTGGGCAGGTGGACGGCGACCCGGTCGCCCGCGCCGACCCCTTCGGAGGCGAGCCGTCCAGCGACCCGGCGGCTCAGCTCGTCGAGTTCACGGTAGGTGACGGTGCGGCCCTCGAAGACGATCGCGGCCCGGTCGGGCCGCAGCCGCGCCCAGTGCGCGACATGCTCCGGCACGGAGATCTCGCCGAGCGGGTACACCACGTCGGACGGGGTGCCGTGCGGACGGACCCGGGCCTGACGGGCGCGGAGATCTTCCAGGTACTCCTCGATCTTCATGCGGCTCCTCGGTTGTTGTCCCGGCCTGACCTGCCTGGACCTTCACCGCACCGGCGTCACCACGTGTCGACGAAGCGGGTGCGCGTGCGGCCCTCGGACGGGCGCGGGTGCGGATGCGTGGGGTGCTGGGCGAACGCCATGGTGATCCAGCGGCGGGTGTCGGCCGGGTCGATCACGTCGTCGACCTCGAAGGTCGTCCCCGCGCTGAGCGCCTTGCCCCGCTCGTACTGCTCCGCGAGCAGCGCCTCGTACGTGGCCCGGCGCTCCTGCGGGTCGGCGATGGCTTCGAGTTCGCGCCGGTAGCCGAGCCGGACGGCGCCCTCCAGGCCCATCGGGCCGATCTCGCCGGTGGGCCAGGCGACCATCGCCGCGGGGGCGCGGAAGCCGCCGCCGGTCATCGCCATCGCGCCGAGGCCGTAGCCCTTGCGCAGGACGGCGGAGAAGACCGGTACACCGAGATGCGCTCCCGCGACGAAGAGCCGGCTGAAGTGCCGTACGGTCGCTGTCTTCTCGGCGTCCGGGCCCACCATGAACCCGGGTGTGTCGCACAGGGTGACCACGGGCAGGCCGTGGGCGTCGCAGAGTTGCAGGAAGCGTGCCATCTTGTCGGCTGCGTCGCTGTCGATGGCGCCGCCGAGGTGCTGAGGGTTGTTGGCGACCAGGCCCATCGGCCGCCCCTCGACCCGTACGAGCGCGGTGATGACGCCGACGCCGAACTCGCGGCGCAGTTCCAGAACGGAGTCGGTGTCGGCGAGGAGGGTGACCGCCTCCCGGACGTCGTAGGCGCGCAGCCGGTTCTCGGGGACGACGTACCGCAGGTGGCGCTGGTCCGCGCAGTCCCAGTCGCTCAAGTCGCCCTGGAAATAGGAGAGATACTTCTTGGCGACCGCCACGGCCTCGGCCTCGTCGTCGACCAGGATGTCGACGACGCCGTTCGGTACCTGGACCGGCATCGGTCCGACCTCCTCGGGCAGGAACTGCCCGAGGCCGCCCGCCTCGATCATCGCGGGGCCGCTCATGCCGACCGTGGCGTCGGGGGTCGCGATGACGACGTCGCAGCAGCCGAGGAGCGCGGCGTTGCCCGCGAAGCAGCGCCCGGCGACGATGCCGACCGTCGGCACCTGTCCGCTGAGCCGGGCGAGGGTGGCGAAGGTGGGGACGTCGAGCCCGGCGACCGCCATCATGTCGGTGTCGCCGGGGCGTCCGCCGCCGCCCTCCGCGAAGAGCACGACCGGGATCCGCTGCCGCTCGGCGAGTTCGAGCAGGCGGTCGGTCTTCTTGTGGTTGAGCATCCCCTGCGTGCCGGCGAGGACCGTGTAGTCGTAGGCGAGGACGGCGCACTGACTGCGCCGGTCGCCGAACTGCGCGCCGTTGACCTGGGCGACGCCGGTGACGATCCCGTCGGCCGGGGTGTTGGCGATCAGGTCCTCGAGGGTCCTGCGGCGGCGCTGCGCGGCGATGGCCAGGGCGCCGTACTCGGTGAAGGTGCCCGGGTCGCAGAGGTCGGCGAGGTTCTCGCGTGCGGTCCGGTGGCCGGTGCGCCTGCGGCGCTCGACGGCCTGGGGCCTGGCCTCGTCGAGGCCGATGCGGTGGCGCTCGACGACCTCGGCGAGGTCCGGCCTGATCACGTCGAGATCGACGTCGGCCGCCGCCTCGTCGACGCTGTCCTCGCCCTGCGAAGGTGCGAAGACGACGAGTTCGGCACCGGCCGGGACGACGTCCCCGACGCTCGCGCGGACCTCGCGCACGATTCCGCCGCGGGGCGCGGTCAGGACGTGTTCCATCTTCATCGCCTCGAGGACGACGAGTGGCGCACCGGCCACCACCTCGGTGCCCGGCTCCACGCAGACGTCGACGACGCTGCCCGCGGACAGGGCGGTGAGGACCGAGCCGTGGTTCTCCCCCGACGGAAGAGTGCCCGGCACAAGCTTGTCGAGGTGTTCGTCGACGAAGGCGGTCGTCACCGTGCCGTCCCCGAAGGCCTCGTGGCGCAGGACGGCACGCAGCAGCGGGATGTTCGACGGGACCCCGCAGAGTGTGAACTCGCCGAGTGCTGCGGCCGCCCGCCCGGCCGCGTCGGAGAAGTCGCCGCGGACGGTGCGGGTGATCACCTTGGCCACGAGGGAGTCGTACGAGCCGTTGATCTCCAGGCCGGCACGGCCGTGGGTGTCCACGCGCACGCCGGGGCCGCCGGGAGCCTCGAAGGCGGTCAGTGTGCCCTGCGAGGCGCGGGCCGTGCCGTCCACGGACAGCTCTTCGAGGTTGACGCGCGTCTGGATCGCGAAGCCGCGCGGCCGCGGGATGTCCTCCTGGAGGAGGCCGAGTTCGGCGAGGGTCCTGCCCTGGGCGAGGCGCAGTTGGGTGGCCACCAGGTCGACGCCGGTGAGTTCCTCGGTGATGGTGTGCTCGACCTGGAGGCGCGGATTGGTCTCGATGAAGTAGTACGCGTCCGGGTCGTCCGCGTCGACGAGGAACTCGAAGGTCCCGAGGCCGGGATACCGGGTCGCGGAGGCCATCGTGACCGCCGCCTCGATCAGCCGGTCGCGTGTGTCCGCGGGGAGCCAGGGGCTGGGCGTCACCTCGATCAGCTTCTGGTTGCGGCGCTGGACAGAGCACTCCCGGTCCCACAGGTGGGTGGCCCGGCCGGTCCCGTCCCCGACGATCTGGATCTCGATGTGCTTGGCACGGGGCAGGAGTTGCTCGACGTAGACGTCGCCGTTGCCGAAGGCGCGCTCGGCCTCGGAGCGGGAGCGCTCGTAGGCCCAGGCGAGGTCCGACGCGTCGTGCACCGCGCGCATGCCGCGGCCGCCTCCCCCGGCGACGGCCTTCACCATGACGCCGTGCCGCGCGCCGGCCAGGAACTCCGTGGCCTGCGCGAGTGAGGCCGGGGCGCCGGTCGCCGCGAGGACGGGGACTCCGTGCCGGACGGCGAGCGCCCGTGAACTCGCCTTGTCGCCGAAGAGGGAGAGGAGCTGCGGGGTGGGTCCCACGAAGGTGAGCCCCGCCTCGGCACATGCCTTCGCGAAATCGGCGTTCTCGCTGAGGAACCCGTAGCCGGGATGGACCAGATCGCACCCCGCGCGCCCGGCGATCCCCACGATCTGACGCGCGTCGAGATAGGCGGCGACGCCGTCGCCCTTGAGCAGATGGGCCTCGTCGGCGAGCCGTACATGGGCCGCCGAGCGGTCGTCCGCGGAGTGCACGGCCACGGTCCGCAGACCGAGCGCCGACGCCGCCCGGTGGATCCGGACCGCGATCTCGCCCCGGTTGGCGATCAGCACACCTGTCATCGGACGTCTCCTCCGTGGGCCCTGGACGCGGGCCTTGTGTACGTGACGGCTTCTGGCTGTACGTGATGGCTTCGGGCGCCGCCTGACGTGCCGACGCCTCGGTGCGTTGACGCTGGCGTCAACGTCAACAGCAGGCCCAGTCTGCGTTGACGCCATCGTCAACGTCAATAAGCTGGGGCCATGCCGACCGCGAAAAACTCCTGGACCGTGCGCGACAAACTGGACCGCCAGGACAGCGCCACGCGTGCCCGGCTGCTCACGGCGGCCCGCACGGTCTTCGAGCAGCGCGGCTACGCGCGGACGACGATCGCCGACATCACGGCACAGGCCGACGTCGGCCGCGCCACGTTCTACGTCTACTTCGCTTCGAAGCAGGATGTCTTCGCCGTGCTCGCCGCCGATCTTCGGGACCGGTTCCTCGCGGCGCAGGAGGCGGCGGACCCAGAGGCCGAGGACCCGTACGTGCTCGCCGAGCGGACCAACGCGGCGTTCCTGGACGCCTATGTGGACAACCTCGCGTTCATGACCGTGCTCGAACACCAGTCGCTCACGGATCCGGCGATGCGCGTGCTCCGCGACGAGATCAGCGACCGCCCGCGCGGGCGCACCGCGCGCTACATCGCCCGTCTGTCGCGTCAGGGCCTGGCAGAGCCGGCCGGTTCACCGGAGTCCGTGGCCACCGCCGCGGCCGGCATGGTCGCGGGCTTCGCCCGAGCCGTGGCCGCCGACCCGGCGTGCCGGGACCAGGCGGTCGCTGATCTCACGGCGATGTATCTGCGGCTGCTCGGGCTCTCGCCTCGCCACCGCTGACCTGGCGTGCCATGCCCCGGCTGCGGGTGGGCGACCGCCCCGGAGCTACCGTTGCGGCATGGAACTCGTACGTGAGATCACCGCCGGCCGCCCCCTGCTCGTACTGGCAGTGAAGGAAGAGGCGCAGTTCCTCGAAACGGACCTTCCCGTCCTGCTCACCGGAATGGGCAAGGTCAACGCTGCCACCGCGCTCGCCACGGTCCTGGCCCGCGGCCCGCACCCCTCGGACATCGTGAACCTGGGCACGGCGGGCGCGCTGCGTCCCGGCTGGACGGGCACCCACGTCATCGGCTCCGTGATCCAGCACGACCTCGACAACGCCGTGCTCGCCTCCCTGACGGGCGAGACGTACGGTGCGCCGATCGACCTGCCCGACCACGGCGGGCCCGTCCTCGCGACCGGCGACTCCTTCATCTCCGACGAGGTGGCCCGCGCCCGCCTGGCCGCGCACGCACCGCTCGTCGACATGGAGGGCTACGCCCTCGCGTCCGCCGCCCGGCGGGCCGGTGTTCCGCTGCGCATCGTCAAGCACGTCAGTGACGAGGCGGGCCACGGCGCGGCCAGGACGTGGCGCGAGACGGTCGCCGACTGTGCACGCGTCCTTGCCGACTGGACCGCGCGGAACATCCACGTTCGCCTCTGATCCACGACTCCCCGGCAGAGTGCGGGGTCGGCGATGAGATGATCGCGGACCATGTCCCGCGCGCGCAGGCCCTCACGCCGAGGCCGCCGGGCGCCCTCCGACCGAGACGAGCACGCCTTGGGAACGCGGCCGACGGCCCCGGTCACCCGTACCGACCCCTCCCCCGCCACGACCCCCTCCGCCGATCACCGCCACAGCCACGCGCCGGGCGCCCTGTCGGTGTCGATGGACTGGCCCCGGCTGCGTGCGGCGCTTCGTCGCACTCCGGTGTCGATGTGGAACGACGACGTGTCGGACTGGGCCGCGGCGCTGACGTACTACGCGATCCTCGCCCTTCTGCCCGCCCTCCTCGTGACCGTCTCGCTCATCGGCCTGGTCAGCCCGGCGACGACGGACGCCCTGATCGAGCACGTGACGGCCTGGGCGCCCGCCGAGTCCGGCGGCGCCCTGCACAGCGCCCTGCGCCACATGGCACACGAGCGGTCCGCCGCGCTGACCGTGACGATCGCCGGCGCCGTCAGCGCCCTGTGGTCGGCGTCGAGTTACTCGGCCGTGTTCCGCCGAGCCCTGAACACGCTGCACGGCGTCCGCGACACCAGGCCCGCGTGGCGCAAGGCCCACCGCATCCTGCTGACCGCCTGCACCCTGCTCGCGCTCCTCGTGGCCAGCGCGCTCGTTCTCGTGCTCAGCGGATCCCTCGCCCAGTCGCTCGGGCACCGGCTCGGGCTCGGCGACGCGGGCGCCGCGGCCTGGAACCTCCTCAAGTGGCCTGCCCTCCTCTGCCTGGTGGCGCTGCTCGTCCTGGTCCTGTTCCGCTCGGGGCCTCCCGCCGCCCGCGGGTGGCGGCACGGCCTGCCGGGCGGTCTGCTCGCCGCGCTGATCTGGCTCGTCGCGTCTGCGGGCTTCACGTTCTACGCCTCGCAGCTCGGCACCTACAGCAGGCTCTACGGCTCCCTGGCGGGCGTCGTCGTCTTCCTCGTCTGGCTGTGGGTGTCGAACCTGGCGCTGCTGGCCGGCGCCCAGTTCGGCGTGGAACTGAACCGGTCCGCGCCGCACGCGCCGCTGGTCAGCGCCTGCGACGCAGCGCCTGCGGAGTGAGGTCGGCGAGCGTCGGATAGCCGTCGACGGCCATGATCAGGTCGGTCTCCGCGAGCAGGGACCGCAGCACGTGGACAATCCCGTCGACGCCGCCGAGTGCGAGGCCGTAGGCGTAGGGACGGCCGATGCCGACCGCCGTCGCGCCGAGGGCGAGCGCCTTGACCACATCGGCTCCGGAGCGCACACCCGAGTCGAACAGCACGGGCAGACCGTCGGCGGCCTCCACCACGTCGGGCAGGGCGTCGATGGCGGCGAGTCCTCCGTTGGCCTGCCGTCCGCCGTGGTTGGAGCAGTAGATCCCGTCGACGCCGCCGTCCTTGGCGCGGCGGACGTCCTCGGGGTGGCACAGGCCCTTGACGATGAGCGGCAGGCTGGTGAGCGAGCGCAGCCAGGGGAGGTCGTCCCACGTCAGGGGGTTGCCGAAGACGCTCGCGAACTGCATGACGACGGCCTGCGGGTCATCGGTACGGTCCTGCGGGAGGCGGGAGCGGAAGACCGGGTCGGAGCTGTAGTTGCTGAGGCAGTGGCCGCGCAGCTGGGGGAAGTTGCCGGTGGACAGGTCACGGGGGCGCCAGCCGGTGACCCAGGTGTCGAGGGTGACGACGATCCCCTTGAAGCCGGCCGCCTCGGCGCGGCTGACGAGGCTCTCGGCGAGGTCACGGTCGGTCGGCGTGTAGAGCTGGAAGAAGCCGGGGGTCTGGCCGAACTCCTTCGCCACGTCCTCCATCGGGTCCGCGGACAGGGTGGAGGCCACCATCGGAACTCCCGTGCGCGCGGCGGCCCGTGCCGTCGCGAGGTCCCCGTGCCCGTCCTGCCCGCAGAGCCCGATCACGCCGATGGGGCACATGAACAGCGGGCTGTCGAGCTTCAGCCCGAAGAGGTCGACGGTCAGGTCCCGCCGGCTCGCCCCCACGAACATGCGCGGCAGAAGCCCCCATTGCTCGAACGCGGTGACGTTCTCGCGCTGCGTGAACTCGTCGCCCGCGCCACCCGCGACGTACGACCACACGGACGGCGCCAGCGCCTCGCTCGCCCGCCGCTCCAACTCCGCGAAGGCCATGGGCAGCTCGGGGACGACACCTCCGAGCGCGTTGAAGTAGATCTCGTGCTGGTAGTCACCGAACTGCTGCGTCATCGCGGCCACCCTCCTCGTCGAACGCCACCGTGTCCTGGCGGCGGCGATCAGACACTAGTGCGCAGGCCGGCAGGTCGGTGCCTCCGGGACACACGATGGCCCCGCCGCCGAGCCAGACGTTGTCGCCGATGGTGATGTTGCTGCCGTAGTCGACGTACAGCGGCGCCCGCACCACGACGCCCTCCCCCACGGATGCGAGCAGGTCGGCCAGGATCGGCCGGGCCTTGTCCGCGTCCTCGATGAAGGCGTCCTGGTAGCAGGCGGCCAGCCGCATCCCTTGAGAATGTACGAACGTACGCTCACTGATCGGCGAGCCCGGACAGGCTTGTCCCGTCACCCAGCTGACAACCGATCGAATGTCATCCCCTCGGCGGGCTTCAGGTCCCCGGGATGGATTCAATAACGCAGTCGTCCCAGTCCCAGGGAGCCCAAGAGCAATCCGACTTGGCTGACGTGGTACCCATTTCTGCCGCAGCCGCCGGACCAGCCCCGGCGAGGGCAATTGCCGTGACAGCCGTCGTCGCCAGGGCAGTCATCCATGCTTTCTTAACCCAATTGCGAGCCATCATCTCCTCTTTCGTCGATGAGTCAATCAGGCGGCCCGATGAATGCACCGTCTGACGCAAATATCATCCGACACTTTCAACAATTTCCGTCGGACGGATTAGCTCACTGCAATGGGAACCGTAATTTCCGTCACCTTGAGCGTCAAGGAATTTGAGGTTCCCCTGAGGAAACTCGGTCGACCAAAAGAGGAATTCTTCATTCCTTTCGAAGTCGCGTCCCGCCTCGCCCGACAGCCGAACCATCCGGGTCGCAACGGGTGCTCGCCACAAGCCGTCCGTCGATACTGACGTTGCGCCGCCACCACGGATCGCGGGAACCTGATCAAGCGTCACCGAAGCCAGCATTCAGACAGTAACTGCCGACGTCACTCGGAGGTACCAGTGAAGATGCTCATCAACGTGGCCGAGAGCGTGGTCGCCGACGCGTTGCGGGGAATGGCCGCGGCCCATCCGGAGCTGGTCGTCGATGTCGAGAACCGGGTGATCGCGCGCAGGGACGCCCCCGTCGAGGGGAAGGTCGCGATCGTCTCCGGTGGCGGGTCGGGGCACGAGCCGTTGCACGGGGGGTTCGTGGGGCACGGGATGCTGTCGGCCGCTTGTCCCGGCGAGGTGTTCACGTCGCCGGTGCCCGACCAGATGGTGCGGGCCGCGGCCGCCGTGGACAGCGGCGCCGGGGTGCTCTTCGTCGTGAAGAACTACACGGGTGACGTGCTCAACTTCGACATGGCCGCGGAACTCGCCGAGGACGAGGGGATCCAGGTCGCCAAGGTCCTCGTCAACGACGACGTGGCCGTCACCGACAGCCTGTACACGGCGGGCCGGCGCGGCACGGGCGCGACCCTGTTCGTCGAGAAGATCGCGGGCGCGGCGGCCGAGGAGGGACAGCCGCTGGAGCGCGTGGAGGCGATCGCCCGTCAGGTCAACGCCAACGCGCGGAGCTTCGGTGTGGCCCTGAGCGCGTGCGCGACGCCCGCCAAGGGCAGCCCGACCTTCGATCTGCCGCCGGGCGAGCTGGAGTTGGGCGTCGGCATCCACGGTGAGCCGGGCCGCGAGCGGCGCGCCATGATGACCTCCGGCGAGATCGCCGACTTCTCCGTGGATGCCGTCCTCGAAGATCTGCAGCCGACCGACCCGGTGCTCGTCCTCGTCAACGGCATGGGCGCGACCCCGCTCCTCGAGCTGTACGGGTTCAACGCCGAGGTCCAGCGCGTGCTCACCCAGCGCGGCGTGCCGGTGGCACGCACGCTCGTCGGGAACTACGTCACCTCGCTCGACATGGCCGGTGCCTCCGTCACCCTGTGCCAGGTCGACGAGGAACTGCTGCGCCTGTGGGACGCGCCGGTGAGCACGGCGGGCCTGCGTTGGGGCATGTGAGGCAGCCTGTCGTCCGAACCATCACCACCACGCAAGGAGATGACGTGCTCGACGCCGATTTCTTCCGACGCTGGCTCACCGCGGCCACCGCGGCCGTCGACCGGGAGGCGGCCCGGCTCACCGAACTCGACTCGCCGATCGGTGACGCCGACCACGGCAGCAATCTGCAGCGCGGCTTCTTCGCCGTGAGTGCCGTCCTGGAGAAGGAGGCACCGGCCACCCCGGGCGGCGTCCTCACTCTCGCCGGACGACAGCTGATCTCGACGGTGGGCGGCGCTTCGGGCCCGCTGTACGGGACGCTCCTGCGCCGGACCGGCAAGGCGCTCGGGGATGCCACCGAGGTGAGCGAGGCCGAGTTCGCCGCGGCGCTGCGGGCCGGGGTGGACGCGGTCATGACGCTGGGCGGGGCGGCGCCGGGAGACAAGACCATGATCGACGCGCTGGTGCCCGCGGTCGACGCGCTCAGCACGTCCTTCGACGCGGCGGCCACCGCCGCCGAGCAGGGCGCTCTGGCGACAACGCCGATGCAGGCGCGCAAGGGGCGGGCGAGCTATCTGGGCGAGCGCAGCATCGGACATCAGGATCCCGGCGCCACGTCGTCGGCGCTGCTGATCACGGCCCTGGCCGAGGCGGCTCGCGATGAGTGAGCCGGGGGGCGTGGGCAACGGGGGTAGCGGTCAGGAGAAGGCCGTCGGGATCGTGCTCGTGTCGCACAGCCGCGCCGTCGCCGAGTCGGTGGCGGCCCTCGCGACGGGGCTGGCGGGCGGCGGTGCGGTCGTCGCCGTGGCCCCGGCGGGCGGCACCGAGGACGGCGGTCTCGGCACCAGCGCCGAGCTGATCTGCGGCGCCGCGCGGTCGGTCGACCGGGGTGCGGGCGTCGCCGTGCTCGCCGATCTGGGCAGTGCGGTGCTCACCGTGAAGGCGCTGCTCGCCGAGGGCGACGAACTCCCCGACGGGGCACGCCTGGTGGACGCCCCCTTCGTCGAGGGGGCCGTGGCCGCGGTGGTCACGGCGTCGGCGGGGGCGGACCTGGACGCGGTCGAGGCGGCTGCCGTCGAGGCGTACACGTACCGGAAGGTTTGACGTCCTCCCCCCCGCTGGAGCAGGGGGATTCCTAGCTCACTTTGCCTGGCACCTAGCAGGTGGCAGGGCTTACAAGATCAGCACTAGCCGGGTTGAGACCAGCCCGGACGAGCATCACGCGGGCGGAGTTCTTGTCCCTGGGGGACACGGTTCCACACGCGGTGCACGTATACGTTCTCTCGGAGAGAGGCAGGCGATGCTTGGCTCTCGCATCGCAGTGCGCACAGTCCATGGTGGTGTGCGCGGGGCTGACGAGGTGCACGGCGCGGCCGTGTTTACGGGCCATCTCGACCAGGGCGCTCTTGGTCGCGCCGATCGCAGCGTCAGCGGCCTTGCGGGCCATCGTCGACTTCGCCAGGAACTTCGGGCGGAAGTCCTCTACCGCCAAGGCATCGTGGTCGCGGACCACACGCTTGGCCCACTTGCGGGCGGTGTCCTGACGCTGCCGGGCCACCTTCTTGTGCAGCTTCGCCGCCTGCTTCTTGGCGCCCTTGTAGCCGTTCGAACCGGGCTGGCCCTTCTTCGGCTTCCTGCGGGCCATCATCCGCTGGTAGCGGGCGAGGCGCTGCGCGGCCTTGTGGCCATGCTCGGGATGAGGAAGGTCGTAGTCGTCGGATGTGGTGGTCGCGGTCTCCTTCACACCCCAGTCGATGCCGATCACGCAACCGGTTTCGACAAGCGCCTGGGTGCTGGTGGCGACAACGAACGAGGCGTACCAGTGGCCGAGACTGTCGCGGTAGACGCGCACGCTGGACGGCGGCTTGGGCAGTTCACGCGACCACACGACCGTCGCCGCGATGCCGCCGGCGAGGTGCAGACGGCCGTCTTTCACCCGGAAACCGCGCTGGGTGTAGTTCAGGCTCGGGTCGACCTGATGCTTCTTCTTGTACTTCGGCATACCGGCCCGCTGCCGCATCGGCAACCGGGCCTTGATGTCTTTCAGCGCCTTCGCGCGGGACTTCGCGAAGTCCCGTATCAACTGCTGCTGCACAACGCTGGAGCCCTCACGCAGCCACGCGTTCGCGGTACGGGCCGCGGTCAGCATCTTGTCGAGCTGCGCCGGGCCACACGTTGTCTTCTCGCCGGTGGCCTTGTTGTGCAAATGCGCGGCCTTCGACTTGGCCACCGACTCGTTCCACACCCCAGCGGCAGCGCACCCATTCCGCTTCCAGCGCGCGGATGGCCGTGGACGACAGACGCAGCCGGAAAGTGTAGCGGGCATGCCCGCCACCTGCCGTCAACACTCCGGTCGCCATGAAGCACAACCTATCTGGGAGGACTGACAGTTGAGAACAACTGATCTCGCTGGGGTTCCTCATCATCACGCGAGGTGGACGCCGGATCGCCCTGACAGCGATCCGGCTTTCTCTGCCCTGCTCCCCAGGAGTCCGATTCCTCCCCGGCCCAAAGGCCGGGGCATCCTCGGAGGAATCAGGTGAGCGATCCGGGGCGGCGGCTGGTCCGTCGCCCCGACTCGCCGCGTTCCTGCTGTCAACCAACTCGCCCTGATCCTCGCCAAGTTGGCGGCGACGAGCTTCTTCGCCTGTACCTCGCCCAGACCATGCAGTCCACCGCTCAGGGTCCGGACGTGCCCGACGCGCCACCTCTTGATGTGACCCCGTCACTCATGGCATACAGGTCTGTACCAATGCTTCCGAACGGAAGGCCCGCCGTGCGACGCACCCCCGGACGCACCCCTCTGGCGTACGCGGCCTGCGCCGCCGCGCTTCTGTTCGCCACCTCGTGCGGCCTGCTCGGCGACGACACCCGGCAGGGTCCGGCACTCACGGCCCCGGCCGGAGTCACCGCGCAGGCGGGCAGCGCCACCACCGTCCACGTCATGTGGAGCCGCCCCGAGACGGACGCCGACATCAAGGGCTACACGGTGTACCGGGGCGCCACCAAGATGAAGGAGGTGCCGGGCGAACAGCACATGGTCGACGTCGTCGGCCTGCACCCGCGCTCCGCGTACACCTTTTCCGTCCGGGCCGAGGACACCGGCGGCACACTCGGGCCGCTCAGCGCAAAGGTGACCGTCACCACCCCGGCCGCCGTGGCCGAGGACCGGTCGGCCCCGACGCGGCCGGGAGCACTGCGCGGCCACCCTGAGGGCGGGCGCGCGGCGTCGCTGTCGTGGGGTGCGTCGAAGGACGACAAGGCCGTCGTCTCCTACGACATCTACCAGGGCGCCTCGAAGATCCACAACGTCGGCGGGAGCGAGACCCGGGCGCTGATCTCCGGGCTGCGGCCGGGCACCGCCTACTCGTTCACCGTGAAGGCGCGCGACGCCGCCGACAACACCTCACCCGCGGGGCCGGCCCTCAGCCTCACCACCGCGAAGGGCTCCGACGAGGGCCCCGGCACCGCGCCCACCGACTTCCGCGCAGCCTCACGCCGGGCCGGCGGGGCGTACTACATCGACCTTTCGTGGACGCCGCCGCGCACGGGCGGCACCGTACCCGCGTACCGCATCTACCTCGACGGCCGGCAGGCCACCACGCTCGTGTGGGGCGACGCCCCGCCCAAGGGCACGGCGCACAACAGTTTCTACGTCGGCAAGGAGGCCGGCGTCCGGCACCGGGTACGGATCCGCGCGCAACTGCCTGACGGGACGTGGGGCGCCTCCTCCGCCGAACGGAGCGTCACCACCGGGTCCTGAGCAGGGTTCTTGTAGCCGCGGGAGTTGGTGGCAGCTCCTGGTCCCTGCGCAGGCGCGGGGCACACCACCGGATCTGGGTCCGTGGCATCTCTGTGTCCAGACCGCGACGCGCCCTTGTCCGCTCCCCCACGAGCGTCCTACCGTCTCCGGAGCCGCGCGGGAGCGGCCGCATCACCAACGCATCCGCCTTGGGGGCAGCGTGAGTTCGGGGCCGGTCGGTGTCGCCGTCGTCGGAGCGGGCGTCATCAGCAAGCAGTACCTGCGGACGCTGTCCGCCTTTCCCGATCTGCGGGTGGTGGGCGTCGCCGACCTCGACGCGGACCGCGCCACGGCCGTCGCGCGCGAGCACGGCGTACCGGTCGCCGGCGATGTGGCGACGGTGCTCGCCGTTCCCGAGGTCGAGCTCGTCGTGAACCTCACCGTGCCCGCCGCCCACGCACAGGTCGCGACGCAGGCGCTGCGGGCCGGAAAGCACGTGTACGGCGAGAAGCCGATCGCCCTGGTCCCCGGTGAGGCGGAGAAGGTGCTCGCCGAGGCGGCGGAGCGGGGGCTGCTCGTGGGGAACGCGCCGGACACGTTCCTCGGCGCCGGGCTGCAGTCGGCGCTGCGGGCCGTCGGAGCCGGGCACATCGGCGAGCCGGTGGCGGCGACGACAGCGGTGCAGGGCCTCGGACCGGAGCGGTGGCACCCCGATCCGGCGTTCTTCTACCAGCCCGGCGCAGGCCCGCTCTTCGATCTCGGGCCCTACTACCTGACGTCCCTGGTGGCGCTGTTCGGCGGTGTGTCTCGGGTGGCGGCCTCGGCGGCACGCGCGCGCGAGGAGCGTGTCGTCGGGGCGGGGCCCAGGGCGGGGCAGGTGTTCCCGGTGGCGGTGGCGACGCATGTGTCGGCGCTCGTCGAGTTCGCGTCCGGGGTGCGCGCGACGTCGGTGTTCAGCTTCGACTCGGCGCTGCCGCGCATCCAGTTCGAGGTCACCGGCACCGAGGGTGTCCTCGCGGTGCCGGACCCCAACACGTTCGGCGGGCCGCTGAAGGTGCGGACCAACGGGGCGGACGACTGGCGCGAGCTGCCGGTCACGGGGCGCACGGACGGGCGCGGGCTCGGCGTGCTCGACCTGGCGCGCGCGATCCGCGGTGGCGGGGCGCCGCGTGCGTCGGGGGCGCTGGCCCTGCACGTCCTGCGGACGATGACGGCGATCACGCACTCGGCCGAACACGCCGAGTTCACCCACGTCGCGACCTGTCCCACGCCGCCGCCCGTGCCGGCGGACTGGGACCCGGAGGCGGCGACGCTCGCGAGCCCGACATGATCCGAACGAGAGGTCAGGTCCGGCCGAGGCCGAGTTCCTCCAGGGTCTGTTCGAGCCACCGGGCCCAGAACGTCTCCAGGTCGATGCCCGCGCGCAGCACGACGTGCTGCAGGCGGTCCTCGACGGAGTCGAGGCCGGGCGGGAAGTCCCGCTTCTCGATCTCCTCGTACTCCGCCAACTGCCGCCGGTGCAGGTCGAGATGGTGGCGCAGGTCGGCCTCGATGCCGTCGGTTCCGACGACGGCGGCGGCGCGCAGGCGCAGGAGCAGCGGGTCGCGCAGCGGTTTCGGGTCCTGGCTCGCGGCGGTCCAGCGGGCCAGTTCGGCGCGGCCCTCGGGCAGCACCTCGTACTCCTTCTTCTGGCCGCGCGCGGGCGTCGGCGCGGGCAGGGCCCTGATGTACCCCTCGCGTTCCAGGCGGCCCAGCTCGCGGTAGATCTGCTGGTGCGTGGCCGACCAGAAGTAGCCGATCGACTTGTCGAAGCGGCGCGTCAGTTCGAGGCCCGACGACGGCTTCTCCAGGAGGGCCGTGAGGATCGCGTGCGGGAGTGACATGGCTGCACCTTATGCGGAGGCGGTCACGTGGCCGGCGGGCCCGGCCACGTGAGCGCCGGTCTCACAGCGCCGCGGCCAGCTCGGTGCCCTGGCGGATGGCGCGCTTGGCGTCCAGTTCGGCCGCGACGTCGGCGCCGCCGATCAGGTGCGCCTCGCGGCCCGCGGCGAGCAGGTCGTCGTACAGGCCGCGCCGCGGCTCCTGGCCGGTGCACAGGACGACGGTGTCGACGGGGATGACGGTGGAGTTGCCGTCGACGGTGACGTGCAGGCCCGCGTCGTCGATGCGGTCGTAGGTGGCGCCCGCGACCATGGTGACGCCGCGGTGGCGCAGTTCGGTGCGGTGGATCCAGCCGGTGGTCTTGCCGAGTCCGGCGCCGACCTTCGAGGTCTTGCGCTGGAGGAGGTGGACGGTGCGCGGCGGCGCGGGCCGGTCGGGCTTAGCGAGGCCGCCGCGGTCCTGGTAGTCCATGTCGACGCCCCACTGCCGGAAGTACGTCGCCGGGTCCTGGCTCGCCTTGTCGCCACTGTCGGTGAGGTACTCGGCGACGTCGAAGCCGATGCCGCCTGCGCCGACGATCGCGACGCGCTCGCCGACGGGCGCGCCGTCGCGCAGGACGTCGAGGTAGCTGACGACGCTGGGGTGGTCGAGCCCTGCGATCTCGGGGGTGCGCGGGGTGACGCCGGTGGCGACGACCACGTCGTCGTACGCGTCCGGGGTGAGGTCGGCGGCGGTGACGGGGGTGTTCAACCGGACGTCCACGCCGTGCAGTTCGAGCTGCGCGCGGTAGTACCGCAGGGTCTCGTCGAACTCCTCCTTGCCGGGGACCTTGCGGGCGACGTTGAGCTGGCCGCCGACCTCGGACGCGGCGTCGAAGAGGGTCACGGCGTGGCCGCGCTCGGCTGCGGAGACCGCGCAGGCGAGGCCCGCGGGGCCCGCGCCGACGACGGCTACGCGCTTGCGCAGACGGGTCGGAGCGAGGACGAGTTCGGTCTCGTGGCAGGCGCGCGGGTTGACGAGGCAGGAGGTGATCTTGCCGCTGAAGGTGTGGTCCAGGCAGGCCTGGTTGCAGCCGATGCAGGTGTTGATGGTCTCGGAGCGCTCGGCCTGGGCCTTCGCCACGAAGTCCGGGTCGGCGAGCAGGGGTCGCGCGAGGGACACCATGTCGGCGCAGCCGTCGGCGAGCAACTCCTCGGCGATCTCGGGGGTGTTGATGCGGTTCGTGGTGACGAGCGGGATGGAGACCTCGCCCATGACCTTCTTGGTGACGAAGGTGTAGGCGCCGCGCGGCACCGACGTCGCGATGGTGGGGATGCGGGCCTCGTGCCAGCCGATGCCGGTGTTGATGATGGTGGCGCCGGCGGCCTCGATCTCCTTGGCGAGCTGCACGACCTCTTCGAGGGTGGAGCCGCCGGGCACGAGGTCGATCATCGAGAGCCGGTAGATGAGGATGAAGTCCGTGCCGACGCGCTCGCGGACGCGGCGGACGATCTCGAGGGGGAAGCGGATGCGGTTCTCGTACGAGCCGCCCCAGCGGTCGGTGCGCTGGTTCGTGGCGGCGACGATGAACTCGTTGATGAGGTAGCCCTCGGAGCCCATGATCTCCACGCCGTCGTAGCCCGCGCGCTGGGCGAGTTCGGCGGCGCGCGCGAAGTCCTCGACGGTCTGCTCGACCTCGGCGTCGGTGAGTTCGTGCGGCGGGAAGGGGCTGATCGGCGCCTGGAGCGGGCTGGGGGCGACGAGGTCCTCGTGGTAGGCGTAGCGGCCGAAGTGGAGGATCTGCATCGCGATCTTCGCGCCCGCCGCGTGCACGGCGTCGGTGACCTGGCGGTGCTCGTCGGCCTCGGCCTCAGTGGTCAGTTTCGCGCCGCCGGCCCAGGGGCGCCCGGCCTCGTTGGGGGCGATGCCGCCGGTGACCATGAGGCCGACGCCGCCGCGGGCGCGGGCGGCGTAGAACTCCGCCATGCGCGCGAAGCCGTTCTCCGCCTCCTCGAGTCCCACGTGCATGGATCCCATCAGGACCCGGTTGGGCAGTGTGGTGAATCCGAGGTCGAGCGGGGTGAGCAGGTGCGGGTATCGGCTCATGGTGGCCCTCCGTGCGCGGCGAACGTCGTCACAGTTGTAGACGACGACAGCTCTCTTTTGCAACAAGTTGCATAAGAGAGCTGCGCCACGATGCGTCACGGCTCGGCCGGGCGGACAGGCGGGCCGGCGTCCGGCCGGTCAGTCCTCGGCGACCTCCGCCACCCACCCGTACGGCAGCTCCTCGCCGTCGACCGTCACGGCCTCGACGGAGCGGGTGAGCGGGTCGATCTCCGCCTGCACCCCTTCGCCCGCGAAGCACGGATAGCCGGACTCGCCGGACGATCCCGTGGCCTCGACGGACACCACGCGCAGGGGGTTGCCGTGCACGGGGTGGCCGTCCTTGTCGGCGAGTTGGGGCTTGACCAGAACGGTGTAACGGGCGGGCACATCACTGGGGGCGCTCATGCTCAGGAGGCTAGCTCCGGGCACGGGAACGCGCCTGCCCGCGACTCGCCCGCCCTCTCGGTTGTAGAATGCAACGAGCAGCGGGCGAGACAGGGGACAGCACGTGACAGACCGCGATACGGCCGTCGAGACCATCCAGCGCGAGATGACATCCTTCGCGCGGCGCGCCAGAGCGCTGGCCGGACGGATGCACCCCGAGCTGTCGCTCGTGTCGTACACCCTGCTCAGCCACCTGGAAGAGAAGGGCGGCTGCCGGGCGACGGACCTCGCTTCGCACTACGCCCTCGACAAGTCGACGGTGAGCCGGCAGGTCTCCGCGCTTGAGCGGGCCGGGCTCGTGATGCGCCGGGTCGACCCGGACGACCAGCGCGTCCAGGTCCTCCATCCGACCGAGGCGGGCTCCGACATCCTCGCCCAGGTCACCGTCAGCCGCCGCCAGGCCTTCCAGGAGCGGCTGGGGGACTGGCCCGAGGAAGACCTCGTCCGCTTCGCGGACTATCTCCTGCGCTACAACGCGCAGGCCCAGGAAGAGGCCTGAGCCCGTCCGAAGACCGTGCGCGCCATCGCTCAGCCGGCTGCGACGTGCTCGAACTCCGGGACCCGGGCCGCCATGAACTTCGTGGTGCGCCGCAGCCGGAAGCCCAGCGACTCGTAGAGCCTGATGGCGTTCGTGTTGCGCGCCGCCGTGTGCAGGAACGGGGTCTCGCCGCGGTCCCTGATCCCCGCCGCCACGGCGAGGACGAGGCGGGCCGCGAGCCCCTGCCCCCGGTGGTCCGGGTCGGTGCAGACGGCGCTTATCTCCGTCCAGCCCGGCGGGTGCAGCCGCTCCCCCGCCATCGCCACGAGCGCGCCCTGCCTGCGGATCCCGAGATACGTGCCGAGTTCGACGGTGCGGGGCAGGAACGGGCCCGGCTGGGTGCGCGCCACGAGATCCAGCATCTCGGGCACGTCGGCCGCGCCGAGGAGTACGGCCTCCGCGTCCGGTGTCCCGGCCACGCCGTCGTCGACGAGCTGTACCCCGTCCATGCTCATCGTGAGTTCCCAGCCCTCCGGCGGCGCCGTGCGCATTCCGGGCAGCGGGACGGTCTCACCCGGCCCGGCGAGCGCCGCGAGATCGGCCCAGTCCTCGGGGCCTGGCTCGTCCGGCAGCGCGAGCCACGGCGACACGTCGAGCGGGTACCGCACGACCCGCCCCCGCCGCTCGGCGAAGTGGGCGTGCGGGCCGGTGAGGGAGGCGTACGCGGGGTTGTCGAGCGGGTGGGCGGTGGCGGCGGCCGGGACGGACATACGGCGGGCTCCCAGGAGGCGGCAGTGGACGTGCGGGCAGGTGGAGCGGCCGTGCCGACGACGGCCGCTCTCTGATGAAAGCCCATGTCATCGCCGTCTCATTCCCGCACCGGGGGATGTTCACGAGCCCGCAACGATGCGCGTGGCGCGGTGGACGTTGCCGACGCGCGATCCTTCTTGACATGCTGGCGCGATGCCCTCCGTACCCCTGAGTGACCGCGTCGAGGAACTGCTCGCGGGCGAGCACCCGTTGCCGGTCGTGGAGGCGGGCGACCCCGTCCTCCGGTCCCCCGCGCAGACCTACGACGGTCAGCTCGCGCCCGCGCTCCTGGAGCGCCTGATCACCGCGATGCGCGCGTCGATGCACGCAGCTCCCGGCGTCGGGCTCGCCGCACCGCAGATCGGCGTCCCGCTGCGGATCGCCGTCATCGAGGACGCGGCCGTCGTCCCCGACGAGGTGCGGGAGGTGCGCGGCCGGGTGCCGCAGCCGTTCCGCGTCCTGATCAACCCGTCGTACGTACCCGTGGGGGCGCACCGCGCCGCGTTCTTCGAGGGCTGCCTGAGCGTGCCCGGCCTGCAGGCCGTGGTCCCCCGGCACCAGCGGGTGCGGCTGCGCGGCCTCGACGAGCGGGGCCACGCCGTGGACGAGGAGTTCACGGGGTGGCCCGCCCGGATCGTGCAGCACGAGACCGACCATCTGCACGGCACGCTCTATCTCGACCGGGCGGAGCTGCGCTCGCTGTCCACCCGGAACGCGATGGCCGAGCGCTGGACGCAGCCCACCGCGGAGCTGGCCGCGGGCGCGCTCGGCTTCTCGCTTCCCTGAGGTCCGTGCGTTCTGCCGTCAGGTGAGGTCGGGCATCTCGCCCTCGGTCGTGCTCAGGTCGATCACCGAGAACGCGGCGCCCTGCGGGTCCGTCACCGCCGCGAAGCGGCCGAACGGGGTGTCCATCGGGCCGTAGTGGAGCTTCCCGCCGAGCCTGGTCACCGTGGCGACCGCCGCGTCGCAGTCGTCGACCGCGAAGTAGACGTTGACGTACGACGGGACCTGCGGCGGGAAGTCCTCGGTCATCTTGAAGCGGCCGAGCTGAGCCTGACCGTCGAGGTTCCAGATCTTGAAATCGACGTTCTCGTCGACCATCTTCTGGACGTCGTACGGGAAGGCGGCCTCGAAGAATCCGTCGGTCTTCGCCGTGTCACGCGTGGTCACCTCGGCCCAGGCGTACGAACCGGACTCGCCCACCTTCTCGAACCCCTCGTGCGTACCCGGCTGCCAGAGGCTGAAGAAGACGCCCGCGGGATCCTGGACGGTGACCATCGAGCCGAAGTCGCGGACCTCCATGGGCTCCATCACCAGGGTGCCGCCGGCCTCCTTGACGCGGGCCGCCGCGGCCTTGACGTCGGGCGTGGCCAGGTACAGGTTCCAGGCCGGCGGGGTGCCCTCCATGCCCGGCATCTGCGGCGAGAGCGCGCCGACCCGCTTGCCGTCCGACTTCGCCTGCGTGTAGTTGCCGAACTCCTCCTGCCCCTCCTCGAACGTCCAGCCGAGAAGCTCACCGTAGAAGGTCTTGGCGGCCTCCAGGTCGGGGAACATGGCGTCGGCCCAGATGGGCGCGCCCTCCGGTCGTGCGGCCATGGCGCGAACCCTTCTTCCGAGTGGTGGCGGTTCCGGGGGTGAGATGTGCCGGGCGACAGTGACGCGTTTCGAGCACTTCGCCGCGATTCCCCCGTTTCACGCTAGTCGCGTACGGGCCCCCGCGCGATACCGAACTCTGTTCGCACAAGCCTTACGGAGTCGTGACACATCGGCAGGGAGTGCCCTCGCGGCGCCCCGCCCCGCATAGCGTGGGCGGCATGCGTGTACTGGTCACCGGCGGTGCCGGGTTCATCGGGTCCGCGGTCGTGGACGCTCTTTCCGCGCGAGGACATGAGGTCGTCGTGCTCGACGTCCGGCCGCCCGGCCCGGACGAGCGGCATCCGTGGGTCGTCGCGGACGTACGCGACCCCGCCGCCGCGGAGTCGGCCCTCGCCGGCATCGACGCGGTGTGTCATCAGGCGGCGAAGGTCGGCCTCGGCAAGGACTTCGCCGACGCGCCCGACTACGTCTCGCGCAACGACCTCGGGACCGCCGTGCTGCTCGCCGCGATGGCCTCGCGGGGCGTACGGGACCTGGTGCTCGCCGGGTCGATGGTCGTGTACGGGGAGGGCCGGTACGAGTGCGAGCACCACGGAGTGGTGCGACCGGGGCCACGTGCCGAAGGCGATCTGCGTGAGGGTCGATTCGAGCCCGCGTGCCCGCGGTGCGGCGCCGCGCTGAGCCCCGGCCTCGTCGGCGAGGACGCCCCCACGGACCCGCGCAACGTGTACGCGACGACGAAGCTCGCCCAGGAGCACCTGGCGTCCGCCTGGGCGCGGGCCACCGGGGGCCGCGCGATGTCGCTGCGCTACCACAACGTGTACGGGCCGGGGATGCCGCGCGACACCCCTTACGCGGGCGTCGCGTCGTTCTTCCGCTCCGCCCTGGCCAGGGGCGAGGCCCCGCGCGTCTACGAGGACGGCCGCCAGCGGCGGGACTTCGTGCACGTACACGACGTGGCCGCGGCGAACGCGCTCGCACTCGAGGCCATGAACGACCGGCCGGCCGGGTCGTGCGTCGCGTACAACACGGGCAGCGGGGACCCGCACACGGTGGGCGAGATGGCCCACGCCCTCGCCGCCGCGTACGGCGGGCCGATGCCGGTCGTGACGGGCGAGTACCGGCTCGGCGACGTACGGCACATCACGGCGGACCCGGCCCGGCTGAGGACGGAGCTCGGGTGGCGCGCCGAGGTGGGGTTCGAGGAGGGAATGACGGAGTTCGCCAAGGCGGAGCTGGGGTGAGCCAAGGCGAAGCCGGGGTGATGTGACGGCGGTAGGGGGTGAAGTGACGGCGGTGGGGGTGTGCGGGTCCGCCGTTCGACCCGGTGGCTACGCTGCTGCGGCCGGGAGAGTCACCTCGAAGCAGCAGCCGCCCGCCACGTTGCGCACGGCGGCGCTGCCCCGGTGGGCCTCGACGATTCCCCTGACGATGGCGAGCCCGAGGCCCGCGCCCGACGGGGGTGTACGGGCGTGACTGCCGCGCCACCCCGTGTCGAAGACGCGGGGCAGATCCTGCTCGGGAATGCCGCCGCAGCCGTCCGTGACGGTGAGGACCACACCGTCCGTGGAGCCGGCCGCCGCCACGGCGACGGTGCCGTCGGCCGGGGTGCGACGGATCGCGTTCACGAGGAGGTTGCCGAGGACGCGGCTCATCTCCTTGCCGTCGACCTCGACGGGAATCCTGTCGATGCGGTCGCCGACGAGGCGTACGCCGTGTTCGCGGGCGAGCGGGTCGGCGCCCGCGAGCGCGTCCCCCACAAGGTCGTGCAGGGAGATCCTCGACGGGCTCAGGACGAGGGTCCCCGCGTGGATGCGTGACAGTTCGAAGAGGTCGCCCACCATGTCGTTCATACGCTCGACCTCGGTGCGGATCTGGCGCAGATAGCGGTCCGGGTCGTCCGCCACGCCGTCCTCCAGGGCCTCGGACATCGCGCGGAGCCCGGCGAGCGGGGTGCGCAGATCGTGCGAGATCCAGGCGACGAGCTCACGACGCGAGGTCTCCAGGGCGCGCTCGCGATCCCTGGAAGCGGCCAGCTTGGCGCTCGTGGCCTCCAACTCCCTTGAAAGCGCGGCGAGTTCCGCCGTCGCGGGGACGAGGGGCGCCGCGAAGCTGCCGCCATCGCCGAAGGAGCGGGCGGCGAGGGTGAGTGCCTTGCTGCGGGCGACGACCCAGCGGCCCAGGAGCAGCGCGGTGGCCAGTGAGACGGTGGCGGCCATCGCGGCGACGGTCGTCACGACGGACAGGTCGTGCGGGGACAGGAACATCGCCCAGGCCACGACGAGCGTCCCGGCAAGCATCGCCGTCACGGCGACGGCGGCGACGACCGTGAGCGACACCGTCAGGGAGCGGCGGCGCAGCACGAACAGGGCGAGCGCGCCCAGCAGGCCCGCACCGACGGCGCCGAGGAACGCGTAGAGGGCGATGAGGAGCATGTCATGCACGGGGTCCGGTCCAGCCTTCCGTTTCGCGGTCGTGTCCGTGTTCGCGGTCGTGTTCGCGGTCGCGCTGAGGAACGTCCGGCGCGCGGTCGGCGTCGCCGTGCGGGCCCGCGTCCAGGCGGTAGCCGACGCCCCAGACCGTCTGGATGAGGCGTGGCGCCGCCGGGTCGTCCTCGATCTTGCCGCGCAGCCGGCGGACGTGGACCGTGACGGTCGACAGGTCGCCGAAGTCCCAGCCCCACACCTGCTGCATGAGTTCCTCGCGAGAGAAGGCCCGGCCCGGGTGGCGCACGAAGAAGGCGAGGAGGTCGAACTCCCGTATGGTCAGGGCGAGTTCGGCCCCGGCCTTGGTGGCGCGGCGGGCCGCGGGGTCGATGGTGAGGGCGGCCGCGCGCAGCGGTCCCGCCGTCTTGGGTGCCGTGGCCGCGCGGGCCCGGCGCAGCACCGACTCGACGCGCAGAACCAGCTCGCGCGGGCTGAACGGCTTGGTCACGTAGTCGTCCGCGCCGACCTCCAGGCCGAGGATGCGCTCGTCCTCGTCGCCGCGCGCCGTCAGCATGATCACGGGGACGGGACCGCGCGCACGGAGCCTGCGGCAGACCTCCAGGCCGTCCATGCCGGGCAGCATCAGGTCGAGGACGACCAGGTCGGGCCCGTGTGCGTCGGCGCGGTCGAGAGCGGCCGGGCCGTCGGCGGCGCGGTCGACGTCGTAGCCGGCGCGGTCCAGGTAGCCCGCGACGACCTCGGCGACGGTCGGGTCGTCGTCGACGACGAGGACGCGGCCGAGCGGTGGTGTCTGCATTCCACCAGCGTCGCACCCGACCGCGTCCGTCGGAGCCGCCGGAGGGGCCGTTCGCGGCCGACGTCCGCGTTTCGTAAGGAGCTGAGGGCCGGAATGTCCGTTTTGGATTCGTAGGGTGACACCGTGATCCCCCCTGACTACCCCTCTCCCCCCGACCCGGCCCCCTCGGTCGACGTCGTGCTGCCCTGCCTCGACGAGGCCGCCGCGCTGCCGTGGGTGCTGGCCCGCGTCCCGGACGGCTGGCGGGCACTCGTCGTGGACAACGGGTCCACCGACGGCTCCCCCGACGTCGCCCGTTCCCTGGGCGCGACCGTGGTGACGGAACCCCGGCGCGGCTTCGGGGCCGCCTGCCACGCCGGTCTGCTGGCGTCCGACGCGGACATCGTCTGCTTCTGCGACTGCGACGCGTCGCTCGACCCGGGTCTGCTCACGACGTTCGTCCAGGACGTCCGCGCGGGCAGGGCCGATCTCGTGCTCGGCCGGCGCAGGCCGCAGGGCCGGGGCGCCTTCCCCGTGCACGCGCGCGCCGGCAATCTCGCGCTGGCGGGGATGCTGCGCCGGCGCACCGGGCTGCGGCTGCACGACCTGGGCCCGCTGCGGGCCGCGCGCCGCACGTCCCTCCTCGCCCTGGACCTCACGGACCGCCGCAGCGGCTACCCGCTCCAGATGGTCGTCCGGGCCGCCGACGCGGGCTGGCGCATCGAGGAGCGCCCGGTGCCCTACCGCCCCCGTAAGGGAAAGTCCAAGGTCACGGGCACCTGGCGGGGTACCTGGCAGGCGGTACGGGACATGCGCGGGGTCCTCGCGGAGAAGCCCCGGACGGCGCTCCCCGCCCGCGGAGAGGCGGCGTCCCGGTGAGCGCCGGCGGAGCACCCGCAGCACGGCGGCACGGCACCACGCTCCTCGTCATCGCCAAGTCCCCGGTGCCCGGTCGGGTCAAGACGCGGCTCACGCCGCCGTTCACACCCGAGGAGGCCGCGCGCCTCGCCGAGGCCTCGCTCGTCGACACACTCCACGCCGCGCTCGCCACGCCCGCGCGACGTCGCGTCCTGGTGCTCGACGGGGCGCCCGGAGCGTGGCTGCCGCCCGGGATCGACGTGGTTCCGCAGTGCGGCGGAGGCCTGGACGAGCGGCTCGCGGCGGCGTTCGCCGGGTGTCCCGGGCCCGCCGTCCTGATCGGGATGGACACGCCTCAGGTGACGCCCGCACTGCTTGCTCCCGCGCTCGGGCCCGACGCCTGGCGGGACTGCGACGCGTGGTTCGGGCCCGCCGACGACGGCGGGTTCTGGGCGCTCGGGCTCGCCGAGCCCGATCCGGCGCTGCTGCGGGGCGTGCCGATGTCGACGGCGCACACGGGTGCGGCCCAGCGGACCCGCCTCACGGACGCGGGGCTGCGCGTACGGGATCTGCCGGTGCTGCGGGACGTCGACACGGCCGAGGACGCCACCCTGGTGGCGGCCGCCGCGCCGGACGGCCGGTTCGCCGCCGAGCACGCGCGGCTGACGCGGGTGGTCCGCTCATGACCACGACGCACGAGGCGGCGCCGGCCTGGTGTACGGATCCGTACACCGACGCCGTGCGCAACGAGCGCGGCCCCCTCTTCCTGCGGCGCGCCGACGGATGGCTGCTGCCGCTCGATGTGGAGCGCTGGTGCGCGGTCGCCGACGCCGCCGACCTGTCGGCGCTGCGCCGCTGCGAGGGCGCTGTCCTCGACATCGGCTGCGGCCCCGGCCGAATCGTCGCCGCACTCGCCGCGGCCGGGCACCGCGCGCTCGGCATCGACGTGAGCGAGGCGGCGGTCGCGCGGACGGTCCGTCTCGGTGGCGCCGCGCTGCAGCGGTCCGTCTTCGACTCCCTGCCCGGCGAGGGCCGTTGGGGGACGGCACTCCTTCTCGACGGCAACATCGGGATCGGCGGCGCCCCAGAGGTCCTGCTGTCCCGTGTCGCCGAACTCACCGCTCCCGGCGGGCTGTTGATCGCCGAGACCGCACCGCTCGACATAGACGAGCGGGTCGAGGTGCGGGTGGACGACGGGCAGGGGGCGGCCGGCTCACTGTTCCCGTGGGCCCGGGTGGGCACGCGCGCGCTGCTGCGGGACGCGCGCCCGCTCGGCTGGCGGCCGGTCGCTCAGTGGTCCGAGGGCGGGCGGCCCTTCGTCTCCTTGCGCCGCTGACGCTCGCGTTCACGCTCCCGCGCCCGCTCCTGACGGCGCGCCCTGCGCGCCTGCCTCCAGGGCGACGCGGGAGCGAGGAACGTGACGGACACGAACCACAAGGCCGACGCGGCGAACAGCGCGGCCGTCAGGAGCAGCCAGCGGGGCAGGAACGCGTCCCCCGAATGTCCCGTCACGAGGGCATAGTGCTCCTCTCGCGCCCGCGTGATCAGCGGAAACCACACCAGGAGCAGCAGGCCCGACAGGAACGCGGGGACGCGTAGGTATCCCATCGCTGTGCGGCGCCGGTCGCCGAGCGCCTTCTGCGCCGCGCGGTCCGCGAGCGAGTACAGCGGCACGAGCAGCAGGTCGTGGACGAGGGCCGCGCCGACGAACCAGACCGCCACAGCGAACCAGTCGTTCTCCAGCAGCCGGACCCCCGCGTATCCCGCGAGGGCGAACGAGGCTGCCAGGAGCAAGAGTTGGAGCGGGCTCTCGCCGTACCAGCGGTTCACGAGTCGGTTCATCACAGCGCTCCGAAGGTCATGCGGGCGACCCACTTCGTGTTCAGGACGCCCGGCGCCGCGGGGACGATTACGCGGGCCGGGTAGCCGTGGTCGAGGGGGAGGTCGGCTCCGTTGACGCGCAGGGCGAGCAGGGAGCGCGGGTCGTGGACCTGGTTGTGCCGCAGGGCCGCCTTCCGGAAGGCGCCGTGTTGCTGCAGGGATTCGACGAACACGTCGGTGTCGCCGTCGGTTCCGGCGAGGGCGGCCAGGTCGCGCAGCCGTACGCCGCTCCAGTGCTGGTCGTCCGTGGACCAACCCTCGACGCAGGCGATGGGCAACGCGGAGGTGTGCTGCGGGAGTTGGAGGAGTTCCTCACGGGTGAGCCGGTGGACGGTGCCGTCCGGTCCGGTGACGACGAGCCGCCACGGCTCGCCCGTGTCGACGGTACGGATGCCCGCCACGGCGGCGGTCTTGTTGATCTGGAAGCGCCCGGGGCCCGTGCCGGGGTCGGCGCCGCCGTGCGGGGCGAGCAGGGCGGTGCGGCGCCACACCCCGCCGATGCTCTGGCCGGCCGTCGTGACGAGGAGCAGGAGCGAGCCCGCGCCGACCATGGCGAGCGCCCCGCGCCGCGACACGGTGGGCTCGGCGGGCTTCGCCGACAGCAGGTCACCCGTCTCGGGCAGGCCCGCCTTCCGCTCGCGCAGCACGCGCAGCGCCTGGGGTACGCGCAGCACGGCGTGGACGACGAAGGCGCCGATGAACACCCAGGCGCCGTAGAAGTGCAGCGGGTAGAAGGAGCCGGGGAACAGGTAGTCGAGCTGGACGTTGAGGATGCCGGTCACGAACTCGAAGAGGGCGCCGCCCACGAGCAGGAGCAGCGAAAGCCGTTCCAGGGCGTGGCCGATGGAGCGTGCGGGTGGCATCACGAACAGTTTGGGCACGACCGACCACAGTTTGGCGAGGAGCACCGGCACGAGTGCGATGCCCACGGTGACGTGCAGTCCCTGGGTGAGGCGGTACAGCCAGTGCGGGTCGGTGGGCCAGGAGAACAGGTAGAAACCGAGCAGCCCCTTGCCGGGCGTCTTGTCGTTGACCGCCGCGAGGTTCGGGTTGTACGCGGCGTACGACAGGAGGCCGGTCACGAAGAGCAGGGTCATTCCGGCCAGGAGGACGAGGCCGAGGACCGCGGTGAAGCGGGGGCCGCGCAGGGGGCTGCGCCACGGATCGGGGAGGGTGGGAGGAAAGTCGCCCATGTGGTTCGGTTCCTTCAGGCTCTGCGCGGCGGGGCCCGCCGACCTGTTCCGACCGTATGGCGCGCGGCCCGCGGATCGGCGCAAGAAGATCTGACGGTTCGGTGACGCCAGCCCGTATTGCCGCCCGATGGGGGGTGCGGGCGCCTAGCGTTCCGGATGTGAAGGTCGAAGCTCCCCCCGCTGCCCCCCGCTCCGCGCCGCCCTCCACCGGGACGCGCCGTGACCTGATGGCGGCCGCTGCAGCCGTGGCCCTGGTCACGGCGGCCGTCCTCGTGGGCCGGTACATCCAGGACCACTACGGCACTCTGCACGTCAACTGGGCTCCCTTGTACGCCCATTGGGAACCGCACGTGGGCCCGGGGACCCCGGCGGCGATCTCGGTGGCCGTACTGGTCATCGCGTACGGGCCCGTGGTGGCCGAAGGGCTCCGGTGGCGGCGGCTGCTGCCCGCCGTGTGGGCCGCGTCGGCGGCGTGGACGTTCTCGCTCGCGCTGATCGACGGCTGGCAGCGGGGCATCGCCGGGCGCCTCACCACCTCGTACGAGTATCTGCAGGTCATCGACCGGTTCGACGACGTCGGCGCGACGCTGCGCGACTTCACGCGGCACATCCTGCTGCACTCCCCCGACCACTGGCCGCCCCATGTCGCGGGGCATCCGCCCGCGGCGACCCTGACCTTCGTCGGCCTGGACCGGATCGGGCTCGGCGGCGGCGCGTGGGCCGGGGTGTGGTGCATCACGGTGGGGTGCACGGCGGCGCTCGCCGTCCTCGTCACCGTGCGCGCGCTCGCCGACGAGCGGACGGCGCGCCGCGCGGCGCCGTTCCTGGTGCTCGCGCCGGCCGCGGTCTGGGTGGGCACGTCGGCCGACGGATACTTCGCGGCGGTCGCCGCGTGGTCGGTGGCGCTCCTCGCGGTGGCGGCCACCCGAGGCAGCCGCTGGGCGGCCCTCGGCAGCGGGCTCCTGTTCGGTCTCACCTGCTATCTGTCGTACGGGCTGACGCTGATGGTCCTCGTCGGGGCGGCCGTGCTGCTCGCGGCGCGGACGGTTCGGCCGCTGCCGCTTGTCGTGGTGGGAGCGGCCGTCGTGCCTGTCGCCTTCACTCTCGTCGGGTTCAACTGGTGGGAGGCGTACCGTCTGCTGACGGAGCGTTACTCCCAGGGGGCGGGCGGAATCCGTCCGTACTGGTACTGGGTCTGGGCCAACCTCGCGTGCACGGTCTTGATCGTCGGACTGGCCACGGTGGCGGGGCTGGGGCGCGTTCCAGGACGCCTCCTCGGCTCGAGTAGGGGGCCGGAGGGGCGGCTCTCTCTTCCGGGACGCTTCCTGCGAGCGCGTGCGGAGCCGGAGGGGCGGCTCGCACTGGTCGTCACCGGCGCGGCGCTCGCCCTCCTGGCCGCCGACCTGTCGGGCATGAGCAAGGCGGAGACGGAGCGCATCTGGCTCCCGTTCGGCGTCTGGCTCGTCGCGGCCACCGCTCTCCTGCCCGAGCGGTGGCGCCGCGGGTGGCTGACCGCGCAGGCGGTGCTCGCCCTGCTGGTCAACCACCTGCTGGTCACGGGGTGGTGACCTCCACCGGCTGCGGGTGCTCCTCGCGGGCGGCGGGCCGGTTCCTGAAGCGCTGACGCAGCCGCTCCGCCGGGCGCGGCAGGACGACGAACGCCTCCGCCTGGAGGCAGGCCCAGCTGATCCTGGGCAGGTCGCGCACTGTGGGGTAGACGACGAAGCGCGGCTCCCACTCCGGGCGGAACTTCGCGTTGAAGCGGTAGAGGGACTCGATCTGGAACCAGCGCGACAGGAACACGAGCAGCCCCCGCCACACGCGCAGCACGGGGCCCGCGCCGAGGCGCTCGCCGCGCGCGAGAGCGGCCCGGAACACCGCGAAGTTGAGCGACATGCGGCGCACTCCGAGGCCGGGCGCGCCGCGCAGGGCGGCGACGATGAGGAGTTCGTTCAGGCCGGGTTCGGCCGCGCGGTCGCGGCGCATCAGGTCGAGAGAGAGACCGTCCTCGCCCCACGGCACGAAGTGGAGCAGGGCGCGCACGCGGTCGTTGCCCGCCTCGTCGTCCTGGTGGGCGGTGACGACGACGCAGTCCCCGTCGTCGGGGTCACCGAACCGGCCGAGCGCCATGGAGAATCCGCGTTCGGTGGCGCTGCCCCGCCACGCGGCGGCGGCCTCGCGCAGCCGCTTCTTCTCCTCGTCGGGCAGATCGCGTACGCGCCGCATGCGGCAGGTGTAGCCGGCGCGTTCGATGCGGTTGACCATCTGCCGGACGTTGCGCATGGAGCGCCCGGAGAGGCTGAAGGCCGCGCAGTCGACGATGGCCTCGTCGCCCAGCTCCAGGGCCTTGAGGCCGCCTTCGCGGGTCCAGACCTGTCCCCCGAGCTCGCTGCACCCCATGACGGCGGGGGTCCAGGCGTGCAGGGCGCACTGCCGCAGGAACTCCTTGATGGCGCCGGGCCAGGCCTCGTAGTCGCCGATGGGGTCGCCGCCGGCCAGGGCGACGCCGGACACCACGCGGTACGCGACGGCGGCCTTGCCGGTGGGCGAGAACAGGACGCTCTTGTCGCCGCGCAGCGCGAAGTAGCCGAGCGAGTCGCGCCGCCCCTCGTCGGCGAGCAGGGCACGCAGTCGTTCGTCGCTGTCGGCGCGGCGCAGGGTTACGGGCCGCAGGGCGAGGTAGACGCTGGTGGCGGCGGTGACCACGCCGAGCGCGAGCAGCGAGAACTGGACGATGTCCCCGGCCCGGTCGCTGCTGTACGCGATGGGGCCGGACGCACCGAGCAGTCCGTAGCCGACCTCCTGGACCCGGTCCGTGAACGTGATGGCGTGGCCGGCCTCCTGGTTCGCGCGCACACCGACGACGAGGAGGCCGAGTCCGAAGCTGCTGCCGCCGAGGACGACGAGGTTCCACAGGGCGCGGGTCCGGCCGCGTGGGTCGCCGAGTGCGTAGAACTCCTCGCGGTAGGCGACGAGCGCGACGCACAGGACGGCCGAGACCGTCGCGGGGACGAGGGCGTGATGGCGCACGCCCTGGACGAGCGCGCTCACCGCGAGCAGCCCGACGGCCGCCTCCCAGGCGCGCCTTTTGCGGCGGCGCAGCCCCCTGGCGAGCATCACGAGCAGCAGTCCCGCGGCGAGTGCGGCGGCGCGGGCCACTTCCTCGGCGAGGCCCGGCACGTAGGGCGCGATGCGCTCCATGCGGGTCTCCTGCATGTGCGGGGAGATCGCCGACGCGATGTCCAGGATTCCGATGATCAGGCACGTGTGGCCTGCCACGGCGGCGGGGCGTTGTTTCACAGTGACTGAGCGTAGGAGCGCTCCACCTCGCTGGAGTAAGAGCGGCACAGGAGCACGGTAAGAACGCGGTGGCCGGCAAACCCTCCGCGGCCGTCGCGCCTCTTTCCCGGTGAAAACTGCCGAACAGCGCAGATGACGGCTGAAAGTTGAGGAAATCATGGGCCTGACGAGCCGGGCACTCGAATACGCGACGGTGCTGGCCGCCCTGGTGTGTGTGGGGCTCACGGTCTGGGTGTGGCCGAGGCTCGCCCGGCGCGGGCCCGGGGCCGTGCTCGGTCGCCTCGGCGTCATCGCCGCGACCCAGCTGACGATCCTCACCGCGTTCGCCGTCGCCGTGAACACGAACTTCGACTTCTACGGCTCGTGGGACGAGCTGCTCGGCCATGTCGACAAGGCGCCCGCCGAGGTCACGGCGCTCGGCCGGTCCGGCTTCTACACCACGGTCGGCGCGGTGCGCGGCGGTCTGGTGCAGCCCGCCGGGCCCCAGGGCCTCGACCGGGTGAAGGGCATTCCGCGCGGGCCCGCGGCGCGGGTCGGCCGGGTGGAGTCGGTCAAGATCGTCGGGCGGCGCAGCCGGGCCGTGAACCCGGCGTTCGTGTATCTGCCGCCGCAATACTTCCAGAAGCAGTTCCACCGCCAGCGGTTCCCCGTGATGGTCGCGATCAGCGGCTATCCGGGCGGCATCATGAACCTCGCCCAGTACCTCCAGGTCCCGCAGACCGCCGGCCGGCTGCTTCGGGCGGACAGGATGCAGCCGACAGTGATCGTGATGGTGCGCCCGACGATCGCGCCGCCGCGTGACACGGAGTGCGTGGACGTGCCGGGCGGCCCGCAGGCGGAGACGTTCTTCACGAAGGACCTGCCTGAGGCACTCAAGCGGTCGTACCGCGTGGGTCACGACCCCAGCGCGTGGGGCGCTCTCGGCTACTCCTCGGGCGGCACGTGCGCGCTCCAGCTCACCCTGCGCCACCCCGGCGTGTACACCTCGGCGGCCGCGCTGTCGGCGGACTACACGATCGGGGACGACCTGACCACCGGCAGCCTGTTCGGCTCGGGTCCCGCTGCCGCGCGGCGGCAGCGGGCGCACGACCTCGTCTGGCGTCTGGAACACCTGCCCGTGCCGCGTGTGTCTGTCCTCGCCGCCAGCAGCAGGTCGGGCGAGAAGGACTACGGCGACACGATGAGGTTCCTGCACGCGGTGAAGCCGCCCATGACGTCGGCTCGGATCATCCTGCCGCGCGGCAGCCACCACTTCACGACGTGGCAGCGGGAGATCGCGCCGGCCTTGCAGTGGATGAGCGGCCAGCTGACGTTCCCGCAGGACACCACGCCCGCGCCGCACCGCCCGCCCACGACACAGGCCGCGAACCGGCCACAGCCGTAACCACGCCTCGGCCCGGCCGGACACCCGTCACCGACGACCCGTTACGGTGGCCTGGCATCCGCGTCGCCCCGGCGCCTCCCCGTCCGACCAGGAGCATCCCTCATGCCCGAGTCCGCCGTGTCCGCCCGCCCCGCACTGGCCAGGCCGGGCGCGGCGCCCGGCGACGTGGCCGCCGTCTGGTCCGTCGTGACCGGCATGTACGAGGCGTACGCCACCGGGGACCGCGCCCAGATCGACGCGCGGCTCGACCCGGAGGCGACGATCTGGGACCCGGCCGCCGAGCCGCTGCTGCTCGGCAAGCCGGACCTGGACCGGGTGCGGGACGATCGGCCTGAGGCCGGGGACGGACCCGTGGGCAGCGGGCTCCGCCCGTACGACCCGGTCGTCGACGTCTTCGGTGACACGGCGGTCCTGCGCTACTGGCTGCGCGTCGCGTACGCCCCCGGCCCGGACGGCACCCCGCTCCGTCCCGAGCTGCTGCGGAACACGGCGGTCCTGCGCAAGGATCCCGCGGCCGGACGCTGGCTGATCGTGCATCTCCACGAGGACGTACGGCAGACGGGCGGGGCGCCCGAGACCGCCGTTTAGCGCGGCGCGCCGGCCTTGGTGGCCACCAGGAGGCGGCACCTGGGGCTGCCGTCGGAGCGCTCGCCCAGTTCGGGCAGCGCCTGGAGCTCCACGTCGAAACCGGCCCTGACCAGCTCACTCCGTACGTCGCCGAGGCGGAAGCCGCGGTAGTACATGACGAAGGGCGGCCGCCACAGCGCATTGCGGACCCGCATCGCGCCGTCGAAGGCAAGCATCGACCAGTACCCGCGGGAGCCGGGCCGCGCGGGAGCCGGCACCGGGAACGCGATGCGTCCGCCCGGCCTCAGCACGGAGTGGACCTGGGCGAACAGGGCGGGCCGCTGCCGGGGCAGGAAGTGGCCGAACGCTCCGAAGCTGACGACCAGGTCGAAGACCGGGCCGAAGGGCAGCGCGAGCGCGTCGCCGCGCACCAGGTCCGCACCGCTCCCGCCGGCCGCGCGGCCGGCCCTGAGCATGCCCGCGCTGATGTCGACCCCGACGGGCCGCTCGCGGCACACCTGCCGCAGCACGCCGAACCCCGCACCGGTCCCGCAGCACAGGTCGAGTCCGCGCTCGAAGGGGCCCATGCGGCGCAGGGCACGGGTGACCGGTGCGAGGACCGACCGGGGCGTGCGGAACGGCGTGTGGTCGAACTTGGGGGCGAGCAGGTCGTAGCCGTGCTCGACGGAGGACAGCGCCTGAACGGCGAGCTCCCGGACTGTGGGGCCTTCGGATGCGAACATCGGGGCTCAGCATAGGCCGCGCCTGGGTGCACGGGGCTTTGTGCGAGGGTTCGAGCAGGGTTCGCGGGCGCCTTGGAAGGCAGGCCCGTGACGTAAGCCCTTGCGGGACGGCGCCCCCATGGTGTTACAGTGCGAGTGGCACGTGTGCTAGCCGCCTTTTCGGCTCCGGTGCCAGTCTCCCTCTCCGAATCGCCGCTGCGGCGGGATTCGTCGAATCGATGTCAGCGATGCGCCAGGCGGCGCCGACGCGCCGTACCCCGCATCGCTTCTCCCCGGCCACAGGCTTCTCAGGGCTTTCACGGGCCTCTTCGCCCGCCCGCCTCGCGGGGCGTGCAGTCACCGCCCCATCCCGCCGGATCCCACCTCTCTCATGCTCTCGTACGAACGTCCGCGAAAGGACCGATTCCGATGACCACCACACTCGAACCCCCCACCACCACAAAGGCGTTCACGACGCAGCCGAAGGAGGTCGCGGTCCAGGCCGCGGGCGTCCTCGACATCTCGGGCAACGGGCCCGGATTCCTGCGCCTCGCCGATCTCCTGCCCACGTCGCACGACGTCCAGGTGCCGGCCGCCCTCATCCGCCGACTCGGCCTGCGCAAGGGCGACTTGATCCAGGGGACGTGCGGCAGGCCGCGTGTCCTCGCCGAGGCCGAGCGCGTCAACGGGCGCCCCGTCCAGGAGCTGCGCGGGCGGCCCAAGTTCGGCGACCTCACTCCCCTGCACCCGCGGCAGCAGCTGCGTCTCGAAACCGCGAAGGGCGGCGTGACGCCCCGTGTCGTCGACCTGTTCACCCCCATCGGCAAGGGGCAGCGCGGGCTGATCGTGGCGCCACCCAAGACCGGCAAGACGGTACTGCTCCAGCAGCTCGCCGCGTCCGTCGCCACGAACCACCCCGAGGCCCATCTGATGGTGGTGCTCCTCGACGAACGGCCGGAGGAGGTCACCGACATGCGGCGCTCGGTGCGCGGCGAGGTCTTCGCCTCGACCTTCGACCAGCCCGCGAAGGCACACATCGCGCTGGCCGAACTGGCCGTCGAGCGCGCCAAGCGGCTCGTCGAGGCCGGCCGGGACGTCGTCATCCTCCTGGACTCGCTGACACGCCTGTGCCGCGCCCACAACAACACCGCTTCATCCGGCGGCCGTACGCTCAGCGGCGGTGTCGACGCCTCCGCACTGATCGGCCCCAAGAGGTTCTTCGGCGCGGCGAGGCTCGCCGAGGAGGGCGGCTCACTCACCATCCTCGCCACCGCCCTCGTCGACACCGGCTCGCGCGCCGACGACTACTTCTTCGAGGAGCTGAAGAGCACGGGCAACATGGAGATCCGCCTCGACCGCAGCCTCGCCGAGCGCCGGATCCACCCCGCCGTCGACCTCACCCAGTCCGGCACGCGCCGCGAGGAACTCCTGCTGCCCGAGGCCGAGTTGGCGGTCGTACGCGGTCTGCGGCGAGCACTTCAGTCGCGGGACGGACACGCCGGGCTCGAGACGCTCGTCGAGCGGATCCGGCAGACACCGGACAACGCGACGTTCCTGCGGCAGGTGCAGTCCACCGTCCCTGCCGCGTGAGACGGCCGCCGTACACCGTCCCGGTTCGATCGGCGCGGCCAGATGCGTAATACTCTCACTATGACTTCGAGCATTACAGCCGCGGGGAGCGCGGAGGACGGCCGGAGCGTCCGGGTACGCAGGGCGACCGCCCGCGACGCCAAGCGGCTGACCCGGCTCGTCCGTACGTCCCGCGCCTACGAGGCCCCGTACGCGTCGATGGTGGCCGGCTACCGGGTGGGCCCCGACTACATCGAGGCCCATCGCGTCTTCGTCGCCGTCGGCGCCGACGACCTGGTGCTCGGGTTCTACGCGCTCACGCTCGTGCCGCCGGAGCTCGACCTGATGTTCGTCGCCGACGCGGCGCAGGGGCTCGGCATCGGGCGGCTGCTGGTCGCCCATATGAAGGACGAGGCGCGCGCCGCCGGACTCACCTCGGTCCGCGTGGTCTCGCACCCGCCCGCCGAGGGCTTCTACCGCAGTACGGGAGCCGTCCGCACCGGCACCGCGGCCGCCGACCCGCCCGCCGTGATGTGGGACAGGCCCGAATTGGAGTTCCCGATCGGCTGACGCGCCCCTACTCCCGGGAGCACACTCGGGGTGGACGAGGAGGCCGGCTTGGACAACGAGGTCCGACACACCGACGCAGCCCACGGCACCGACGCGGTCCACGCGTTCGACGTCACCGTGGAGATCCCCCAAGGCTCCCGCAACAAGTACGAGATGGACCATTCCGTCGGCCGGATAAGGCTCGACCGGATGCTCTTCACCTCCACCCAGTACCCGGCGGACTACGGATACATCGTGGGCACGCTCGGGCGCGACGGCGATCCGCTCGACGCGCTCGTCCTGGTGGGCGATCCGACGTTCCCCGGCTGCACCGTCGAATGCCGGGCGATCGGCATGTTCGTGATGCGGGACGAGAAGGGCATGGACGAGAAGATCCTGTGCGTGCCCGCGCACGATCCGCGCCATACCTCCGTGCAGGACATCGAGGACATCCCCGAGTTCGACCGTCTGGAGATCACACACTTCTTCGAGGTCTACAAGGACCTGGAGCCCGGCAAGTCGGTCGAGGGCTCGCACTGGGAGGGCCGCGACCTCACGTACGCGGAGATCGCCGCCGCGCGCCGCCGGGCCGACGGCCAACGGGGCTGAGGGACAGAGCAGTCGGCCACGACGGCGCGCACGTGTCAGTGCGCGCCGTCCGTCGCGCAGTGCTCGAGAAGGTCCGCGGTCGCCGCGTCGACGACGCGGTAGCGCACGATCCTGCCCTCCTTCTCCCCCTCGACCACTCCGGCCGCGCGCAGCAGCCGCAGCGCCTGCGAGACCGCCGGGTCGTTCATGCCCGTGGCCACGGCGAGATCCGACACGGCCAGCGGACCTGCCCGGTACAGCGCTAGGAGCAGTGCGAGGCGGCGGGGATCGGCGAGCAGGGAGAACCGGTCGGCCCAGGTGCGGGCATGTCCTGGCTCGCCGATGGCGGCGATGGCTTCGCAGACCCGGTGGCCGTCGATCGTGCGGCGGTCGGCGCGCTCGGCAGGGACGAGATGCATGGCCCCATCCTCGCAGCCGCCGATGTGATCTTGAATACCCGCGCACACCTACGCAGCTGTGCAGCCTTGCAGGCATCGCCGACCGGCCTCTACTGTGGGCGGGCCGTGGTGCTCGGGAATTCGGTGACGGTCCCTCAAAGGACTCAGACCGAAGCGGCCCTCGCCACTGTGATCGGGCCCCGGGTCCCTCGGCAACGAGACGACTCGGGACGCCTCGCCCCACTGAGCCACTGGCTGCCGCGCGCAGCTGGGAAGGCAGGGGCGGACGCGGACACCCGTCAGCCAGGAGACCGGCCACGGCATCTCACGAAGTGATTCCACGAGGTGTTGGAGCGTGACCGCATGACCCTGTCCGTGAAGTCCCCGGAGACCGGACGCGACGCGTTCCACTGGCGGCGCGAGGACACCGTCCGCACCGCCGGGCTCCTCGCGGTGATCGCCGCACTCCATGTCGCCGCCTTCGGCATCCTGTTCCTTCTCGTCGTGCCGGAGCACTACGAGGTGGGGTCCAAGGCCTTCGGCATCGGCCTCGGCGTCACCGCGTACACCCTGGGAATGCGGCACGCGTTCGACGCGGACCACATCGCCGCGATCGACAACACCACCCGCAAGCTGATGGCCGACGGCAAGCGCCCGGTGTCGGTGGGGTTCTGGTTCGCGCTCGGTCACTCCAGCGTCGTGGTCCTGCTCGCCGCGCTGATCGCCGGAGGCACCCAGCTCGCCGGGCGGATCATGAACGAGGGATCCGCCACCCATCAGACGCTCGGCGTCATGGGCACCACCATCTCCGGGTCGTTCCTCTACCTCATTGCGGCGCTCAACCTCGTGGCCCTCGTGGGAATCCTGCGGGTGTTCCGGGCGATGCGCGCGGGCTCGTACGACGAGGCGGAGCTCGAACAGCACCTGGATTCACGGGGGTTCATGAACCGGATCCTCGGCCGGTTCACCAAGTCCATCACCCGTCCGGGCCAGATGTACCCGCTCGGATTCCTCTTCGGCCTCGGCTTCGACACGGCGACCGAGGTCACGCTGATGGTGATGGCGGGCAGCGGCGCGGCGGCCGGGCTGCCCTGGTACGCGATCCTGTGCCTGCCGCTCCTGTTCGCCGCCGGGATGAGCCTGTTCGACACCCTGGACGGGACGTTCATGAACTTCGCGTACCAGTGGGCGTTCTCGAACCCGGTGCGCAAGGTGTTCTACAACCTGGCCATCACCGGCCTGTCGATCGCCGTCGCGTTCCTGATCGGCACCATCGAGCTCGTGGGTGTCCTGCACGACAAGCTCGACCTGCGGGACTCGGTGACCGGCTGGATAGCGGGGCTCGACCTGGACAACGTCGGGTTCATCATCGTGGGTCTCTTCGTCGTCGTCTGGGCGGGGGCCATCGGGTACTGGCGGCTCGCGAAGGTCGAGGAACGCTGGGCCTTGCGGACCTGATCCGGCGGGCCGCCGGGGCCCGGACTCCGTATGGTCGTGCGGGTGAGTGAAGCCAGCGTTCCACCAGCGGCGCCGGTGCCCGTGCCGCGCAGGTCCACCCTCCCCGCGGCCCTCACGGTCCTCACGGTCGTGAGCGGCTTCGTCGACGCGGTCAGCTATCTGGGCCTCGGCCACGTCTTCGCGGCGAACATGACCGGCAATGTCGTCGTCATCGGCTTCGCCGCCGCGGGCGCTCCCGGGTTCTCCGTCCTCGGGTCACTCACCTCGCTCGGTGCGTTCCTCGCGGGAGCCGTGTGCGCCGGGCGGCTGACGAAGGCCTTCGCCGGGCGGGCCAGGGAGACCTGGGTTCGGTCGGTGTTCGTCACGGAGGCGGTCCTGCTGGCCGTGGCGACAGCCGTCGCGTTCGCGTGGCCGGGCGGGGCGGCGTACGCGCTCATCGCGGCCCTCGCATGGGCGATGGGGCTGCGCAACGCGACGGTCCGCAAGCTCGCGGTCCCGGACATGACCACAACGGTCCTCACGATGACGCTGACCGGGCTCGCCTCGGAGTCCTCGCTCGCGGGCGGGACCGATCCGCGGGCGGGGCGGCGGATCGTCTCCGTGGTGGCGATGCTGGCGGGTGCCGCGCTCGGCGCGCTCCTCGTGCTGCACCACGGCCTCGGCTGGCCGCTCCTCGCCGCCACCCTGCTCGTGACGGCCACCGCGGTGGCCTATCGCGAGCCGGCCGCCGACGAGGGGGACGACCTCCGATCGGCCTAGTCCTACGGGCGCCGACCGCCCGAGCTCACTAGCGTCCTGACCAGGACCGCAGCTCCCCTGCCGCTGCGGCACAGGGACCGGAGACGCCTCATGTTCTGCCCCATAGCCACCGTCATCACGACTACCGCCTGCCTCACCGCGCTCGCGCCCGGGTCCGTGAGCGCACAGCAGCCCCTCACAGCGCCCGCCTCGGTGATCGCACCCGGCGGGGTGGGCCGGACCGACATCTTGAGCCGCGCCGACTCGGACAGCGGAAACCGCGACCAGGGCTCCGGCAACGGAAACCGAGACCAGGGCTCCGGCAACGGAAACCGAGACCAAGGATCCGGCAACGGAAACCGAGACCAAGGATCCGGCAACGGAAACCGAGACCAAGGATCCGGCAACGGGAACCGCGACCAAGGCTCCGGCAACGGGAACCGCGACCAAGGCTCGTACAACGGGAACCGCGACCAAGGCTCGTACAACGGGAACCGCGACCAAGGCTCGTACAACGGGACGTCGGACGGCGGCTCCAACTACCGCGGCGCACGCGCCGGGGTCGGCAGCACCGCGGGCGGCGGCGTGGACCTGGGCAGGATCGGCTTCGGCGCTGCGCTCGCGGGCGGGGCCGGCTACCTGCTGTGGCGCAGGACGCGCGCCCCGCACGAGGGCTGACCGGCCCATCCGCCAACCGTCACGTTCGAGGCAAGTGCGCCGTACGCCCGTTCCACCTCCGACCAACCGTGCGTTGCCGACAATCGCCTTCATTACGGCCGGCCGAGCGGCACCTGCCCCGACTCCGCATCGATGACTCATCACCGCAGATCCGGCCGGGGTTGGCTGAAAACAGCCCCCGCCGGTAACGCGGGAGCCGCACGGGACGGCCATTCACCGGCCCGCTTGCCTGCGAACGCGACCCGGTCCGAGCCCCGCTCGCGCCCGGTCGCGTCCAACATCCGTACGACTGGGCCTATTTGAGGCGGCCTCCGCGACAAGAGTCATTACCACGGCCTTCTGACGGGCTGGCGACTTCGCGACGAACTTCGCCGCCGGGCGCTCTGCGTTCATTGTCCCGGTTTTCTCACCGCGCGCGGTGGCTAGCATGAGCGCCACATACGTGCCGGAAGATCACCATCCCTTTGGTGGGACCGGCCGTGCGGCCGGTCCGAGCCGATCGGCCACGACCTTCCCGCACGCAAGCACCGATGGGACCGCGGAATGCCAGTGCCTGCCCGCCCGAGGCCGAGCCGAACACCCACGTCGCGGCGCTCCACGCTCGCCGTCCCCCTCGCCGTCCTCGTAGTGGCCGGAGCGGCCGTCGGCGCGGTGACCGCCGCGGCTCCGCAGGCCGCCCGCACCTGGGTCCTCGTCGCGCTCCTGATCAGCTGGCTCTGCGTCGCCGCCTCCCTCCTCGCAGCCGCGCTGCTCCAGCAGCGGGCCCGCGGTGCCGTGGACGCCGCCCAGGGTGAATCACTCGCGCTCCAGCAGCAGTTGACGCAGCGTGGGGCCGAGTCCGCCCATCTCGTGAACGTGACGCTGCCCTCCGTGTCGAAGCGGCTGCGCGACGGCGCGGGCGCCGAGGAGGCCCTCGCCGCCACCGCGCCGCCCGCCGATCCCCAACTGCGCCTGGCCCTCGAGGCGTTCACCGCCGAACTCGACGACGCCGTACGGCGCGAGGCGTCCGCCGTGACCGCCGCGCAGGACGCGGCCCACCGCATCGCCCGGACCGAACGTGACCTGGACGAGCTGACCACGGCGACCCTGCCGGCCGCCATCGCGGCGCTGCGCGAGGGCTCCACCGCCGACGCGGTCCTGTCGGGCCTCGGCCTCCCCGAGGACGTGCACCTGCGCACCCTGGCGGAGTCCTTCGTACGGGAACTCGCCACCAGCGAGCGGCGTGCCGCGGCCGCCCAGGCAGCCAGCGCCAAGGCCCTCAGCCGGGTGCAGGCCAAGTCGGTCAGCATGCTCGCCGATCTGCGCGAGATGCAGGACCGCCACAGCGAGGAGGTCTTCGGCGATCTGCTCAGGCTCGACCACAACACCTCTCAGCTCGGCCTGCTCACCGACCGGCTGGCCCTCCTGATGGGCGGCCGTGCCAGCCGAGCGTGGAACAAGCCGATCGTCATGGAGAGCATCCTGCGCGGCGCGGTCGGCCGGATCGCCGCCTACCAGCGGGTCAGGCTCCACTGCGCCACCACCACCGCGATCGCCGGGTTCGCCGCCGAGGGAGTCATGCACCTCCTCGCCGAACTCATGGACAACGCGGCGAACTTCTCGCCGCCCATCGACGAGGTCCATGTCTACGTCGAGGAACGCAGCGCCGGGGTCGTCGTGACGATCGAGGACAGCGGTCTGAAGATGGCCGACGCGGCCATGCGCCGGGCCGAGGCTGCGGTGTCGGGCCGCGAGACGGACCTGGCCTCGCTGCAGGGGACCCGGCTCGGCCTCGCAGTGGTGGGCCGCCTCGCCGCCAAGTACCGGATGAGCGTGAACTTCCGGCCGTCCTCCCGCGGCGGCACCGGCGTCGTGGTCCTCCTTCCGCCGCAGTTGCTCGCCCAGCAGCGCGAGCCGGCCCCGCAGCAGCAGCCCCCGGTCCGCCGCGCCGCCGCCCCGGCCGCTCCTGTGACGGCGCCGGACCCCGCTCCGCAGGCGCCCGACGACACCACGCCCGGGATCCCCGCCCAGGCGGACCCGCCGTCCGCGACGCCGGGCGGACTGCCGGTACGGGCGCCGGGGCGCACCATGGCCTCGGCCGACCGCGACCGCAGGGACCCCACCCCCGCCGACGACGCGCCCGCGGAGGAATCCGTGCGTGCGCCGCGACGCGGCGCCGGTGAGCAGTTCGGCGCCTTCCACCGCTCGCGGCGCGCACACGAGGAAGCGCCCGCCGCCGCCGACGAGCCGCCGGCCGAGTAGCCCGCCCCGCTCCCCGTACGCGCCCGGGCACCGGCGCCCTCATCCCCCTTACGAGAACGTTTGATTGGAGGCACGGGCTGGTGATCCGGTTCGCCGGGCACAACCCGCCCCACATGCCATGCGGACCACTGACAACAGCCTGACCTGGCTCCTGGAGAACCTGCTGGACGGCACGCCCGGGACGCGCCACGCCCTGGTGCTCTCCCGGGACGGTCTGAAGCTGTGCTGGAGCGAGCATCTGACCCTCGACCAGGCCGACCAGCTCGCGGCCATCTGCTCCGGCATCCAGGCGCTCGCCCAGGGCGCCTCCATGGAGTTCGGCGACGGGACGGGCGGTGTCCGGCACTCGATGACCGAGTTCCACGGCGGCCTCTTGTTCATCGTCGAGGCGGGCGAGGGTGCTCATCTCGCGGTGATCGCCGAGGACGGGGCCGACCCGGGTGTGGTCGGCCACCGGATGAGCGAGCTGGTCGAGCAGATCGGCGAGCACCTGCGGGCCGAGCCACGGACAGCCGACGGCGAGAGCGCGTCCTCATGACGCGGCGGCCCGTCGACACCGGTGACCCGGACCGGCTGTACACGGTCACGGGTGGCCGCAGCCGGGCCGACGACGACACCTTCGACCTGGTCACCCTGGTCGTCGCCGAGTGCGAGCCCACGCCGGGGATGCAGTCGGAACACGTCCGCATCCTCGAGCTGTGCCGCCATCCGGCGGCCGTGGTCGAGATCTCCGCCGAGATGAACCTGCCGATCACGGTGGTGAGGATCCTGCTCGGCGATCTCCTCGCGACGGGCCGCATCACCGCCCGGCATCCACGCGCGGCGCGGTCCGTCGCCTCGCTCCCCGACTCCGCCCTTCTCAAGGAGGTGCTGCATGGACTCCGCAACCTCTGAGCTGCCCTCCCGTACGCCGCTTGCCGACGTCGCCGAGACCGGGCTCAAGATCGTCATCGTGGGCGGGTTCGGCGTCGGCAAGACGACCCTGGTCCGGTCCGTCAGCGAGATCCGGCCGCTGAACACCGAAGAGGTCATGACGCAGGCGGGCGTCGGCGTCGACGAGCCGGCCGCGGTCTCCTCGAAGACCACGACGACCGTGGCGTTCGACTTCGGGCGCATCAGCCTCACCGAGCGGATGGTGCTCTATCTGTTCGGCGCCCCCGGGCAGGAGCGCTTCTGGTTCCTGTGGGACCGGCTGTTCTCGGGGACGCTCGGCGCGGTCGTGCTCGTCGACACGCGACGGATGAGCGACTCCTGGTACGCCATCGACCGGCTCGAACACCACGGGACGCCGTTCGTGGTCGCCGTGAACCGGTTCGACGACGGGACCCGTTTCTCCCTCGACGAGATCCGCCAGGCGCTCACGCTGCCCGAGCACGTGCCGCTGATCGACTGCGACGCGCGCGTCAGGTCGTCGGGCAAGCACGTCCTGATCACCCTCGTCGACCACCTCTACGAACTGGCCATGGCCCGGGAGAAGACACCATGACCGACGCGACCCCGCCTCCCGGCTGCCCCGCTCACTCCGGGGCGGTGGCCCTCAGCGGCCTGGAGTACCAGCAGACCCCCTCGGAGCTGTACCGCTCCCTGCGCAGGGAGCACGGCGCGATCGCGCCCGTCCTGCTCGACGGGGACATCCCCGCGTGGCTCGTCCTCGGCTACCCCGAGGTCACGTATGTCACCGGCCATGACGAGCTGTTCGCCCGGGACTCGCGGCGCTGGAACCAGTGGGAGCACATCCCGGCCGACTGGCCGCTGATGCCGTTCGTCGGCTATCAGCCGTCGGTCCTGTTCACGGAGGGCGCCGAGCACCAGCGGCGCGCGGGCGTCATCACCGAGGCCCTCGAAGCGGTCGACCAGTTCGAACTCGCCCGCGACTGCGAGCGCATCGCCGACCAGCTCATCGACGCGTTCGCCGGCAGCGGCCGCGCCGAGCTGATGGCCGCGTTCGCGCACGCCCTGCCCATGCGGGCGGCGGTGCAGTTCTGCGGTATGCCCGCGGGCAGCACCGACACCGAGCAGCTGGTGGACGATCTGCGGATCTCCCTGGACGCGGCGGAGGGGGACGACCCGGTGGCCGCGTACGGCCGGGTGGGCGCGCGCATCCAGCAACTCGTCAAGGAGAAGCGGGAGTCGCCGGGTCCTGACGTCACGTCACGGATGCTGGCCCACCCGGCGGGCCTCACCGACGAGGAGGTCGTCCAGGACCTAATCTCCGTCATCGCGGCGGCGCAACAGCCGACGGCCAACTGGATCTGCAACACCCTGCGCCTGCTGCTGACCGACGAGCGGTTCGCGCTGAACGTGTCCGGCGGGCGGCTCAGCGTCGGCCAGGCGCTGAACGAGGTGCTGTGGCTGGACACGCCCACACAGAATTTCATCGGCCGGTGGGCGGTGCGCGACACGCAGTTGGGCGGTCGGCAGATCCGGGCGGGCGACTGCCTGGTCCTGGGCCTCGCGGCGGCCAACACCGATCCGCAGATCTGGCCCGAGTCGCAGGTGGGCGCGGAGAACTCGGCCCATCTGTCGTTCAGCAACGGCGAGCACCGCTGCCCGTATCCCGCCCCTCTCCTCGCCGATGTCATCGCGCGTACGGCGGTGGAGACGCTGCTGGAACGCCTCCCCGACCTGGTGCTCGCCGTGGAGCCGGGCGAGCTGACCTGGCGTCCGTCGATCTGGATGCGGGGGCTGACCGCGTTGCCGGTGCAGTTCACTCCCGTGTCGCACTGACACCTGCGGGCATGAGCGTCCGGGACCGGTCAACCACCGCTCCCGGACGCGTGGTTCAGGCCGTGACAGGGGTGAACTGCACCGGCAGGGACTGCGGGCCCCGGGTGAACACGCCTTGTTCCACCGGGTCGAACCCGTCGGCGAGCCGCAGGCCGGGCATCGCGTCGAGGAGCTGACCGACGCCGATCTCGACCTCGGCCTTGGCCAGCAGCGCGCCGACGCAGAAGTGGCGGCCGAGCGCGAAGGACAGATGGTCGGCCGCCGCCGAGAACGCGTTCGTGGCGGTGAGGTCCTTGCGGAAGATGTCGAAACGGTCGGGCTCCGCGTAGCGGTCCGCGTCGCGGTTGGCGGCGCCGATCAGGCAGGTGACGGTCGCTCCCGCGGGGATCGTGCCGCCACTCACCTCCACCTCTGTCGCCGACTGGCGCATGATCATGTGGACCGGCGGGGTGTAACGCAGCGTCTCGGCGAAGGCGCGGGCGACCAGCGTGCGGTCCTCGCGGACGGCGTCGAGCTGCTCGGGGTGGGTGAGCAGGTTGGCGAAGATGCTGGCGATGGCCTTGTCGGTGGTCTCGCCACCGGCCGCGAGGAGCAGGCTGCAGAACGCCTTGATGTCCTCGTCGCTCATGCGGACGCCGTCGACCTCGGCGGCGCAGAGCGAGGAGAGCAGGTCGTCACCGAGGTCGTCCCGGCGCTGCCGGATGATCGGGATCATGTACTCGGCGAACTCGACGCGGGTGCGCTCACCGGCCGCCGCGACGTCCTTGTCGCCGGACAGGTTGCCGAGGAACGCGATGACGGTGGTGTACCAGCCGTGGAAGCGCGCGTGGTCCGCCTTGTCCAGGCCCAGCATGTCGGCGATCACGTTGACGGGGAAGCGGGTGGCGTACGCGTCCACGAGGTCGACGGAGCCGGTGGCGCGGAACGTGTCGATCAGTTCGCGGGAGTTGCGCTCGATGACCGGCAGGAACTTCTCCTGGAGGTCACTGCCACGGAACGCCGGTGCGACGAGGGCGCGGCGGACCGCGTGCTCCCGCCCGCTGAGCTGCAGGATCGTCTTGCCGTGCACCGGCTCGATCTGCCAGTTGTAGTTGTCGGTCGTGAACTGCGACTCCTTGTCCTTGAAGACGCGCTCCACATCGGCGTACCGCGAGATGACGTAACTCTGCGTGGCCTCATGCCAGATGAGCGGAGAGTGCTCACGCATGGCCGCGTAGGCCGGGTACGGATTCTCGGCGAACTCCGGCGACAGTATGTCGGGGACCTGTGCGGTGGACATGAAGCTCCCTCGGTCAGTAACAGGCAACGCCCACCAGGTTATTGATCATCCGTCGGCGGAGACAGACCCCCCTCATGGATTCGTCGGGCCGATCGGCGTGGTAGGCCCGGCGCTCCGTGGTGGCGCCCGGGGCGGCGGTGACGGCTCCGCGCACCCGCGGCCGGTCGGCGCCGGCCATGCCCCCGGCCGAGAGGACCTTCTTCTTACGCACCGATGCGGAGGTTCCCGCTTACGCACCGATGCGGAGACTCCCGTTCTTTCCTCGGGCAGCGAGCGTCCGGACCGCTTCCAGAGGGGGCTGTACGCGTGGCCCGGGTCACTTGAACGGGGTCGAGGCTGTGAGGCGCCCCATAGGGGCCAGATCACATACTAGGGGCGGTAGTAGCGAGCCGAGCCGCCCGACGGACCACAGTGAGGCACCCCGTCCGATCATTTCGGACATTCCTCCGTAGTGGGGTAGTACGTCACATCCTTGCGCCCCCTCTCGGGCATCGCTAACCATGGCTGACGTCCCGGAGAGCAGGTCGGTACACGAGCGACGGTGCTCGTTCCGATCCCCCGGGTCAGGACACGGATCCCCACTCCGGTCCGGGCGCCCCCGCTCTGTTCGGCGCTTACGACGTCCGCATGAACATGAAGAGGTAATCCCGCATGGCTTTCTCCACCCCGATCACCGCTGTCGCCCGCCCCACCGCCTTCAAGCGCGCCACCGTCACGGTCCTGGCCGCCGCCGGTCTCGCGGGTGCCGCGCTGACCTTCGCCCCGTCCCCCGCGCAGGCCGCCGAGCCCACCGCGGCGCCGAAGGCCGCTCACTCGCTGTCGACCAAGAAGGCCGGCTACGCGAACAACCTGGACGGCTGGATCAAGGAAGCCCTCTCGATCATGAAGAAGAAGGGCATCCCCGGCTCTTACGAGGGCCTGCACCGCAACATCATGCGTGAGTCCTCCGGCAACCCGAACGCCGTCAACGGCTGGGACGTCAACGCGGTCAACGGCATCCCCTCGAAGGGTCTGCTGCAGGTCATCCAGCCGACCTTCGACGCCTACCACGTCTCCGGCACCTCGAAGAGCCTCACGGACCCGGTCGCCAACATCACCGCGGCCGCCAACTACGCCGCCGACAAGTACGGCTCCATCGACAACGTCAACTCCGCGTACTGAGCCGTCGTAAGTACACGCCTCAACTGATCCACGGCACACCTCACCATCGAACGGAGGGCAGCCCCCATGCCGCACACCAGCGGAGACGAACGGCGCACGCCCTCAGCCGATGCCCTTGACCACCCTGGCTACGGGTCCGCGAACCTGCACCGCTCACGCGGCAGGTCACGCAAGAGGCGGCTGCGCGTCATCACGTACACCGCGCTCGGAGCCGTCCTCGTCGGCGGCGGCGGTGTCGCCTACGCCTGGTCGCACCTGAACGGGAATCTCCAGGGCACGGACATCAACGCCGCACTGGGCAAGAACCGCCCGGACGCGGGCCACGACGGGTCGATGAACATCCTCCTCCTCGGCTCCGACTCACGCGCCGGTACACACGGCAAGTACGGCAAGGGCGTCACCGGCGCCCGCTCGGACACGGCGATGGTGCTGCACGTCGACAAGAGCCACAAAATGGCCTCCGTCGTCAGCATCCCCCGCGACACGATGGTCGACCGGCCGCGGTGCGCGAAGCCGTCGGGCGGCACGGCGCCGGGCGAACATCAGGCGATGTTCAACGCGGCGTACCAGGTGGGCGGCCCCGCCTGCACCGTGAAGACGGTGGAGAAGATGTCCGGCGTCCGCATGGACCACTACCTCGAGGTCGACTTCAAGGGCTTCCAGAAGTTCGTCGACGAGCTCGGCGGTGTCGACGTCACCACCCACCGGGCCATCAAGGACGCCAGCAGCCACCTGTCCCTGAGCGCCGGCAAGCACACCCTCAAGGGCGAGCAGGCCCTGGCGCTCGTGCGGACCCGGCACGGCGTCGGCGACGGCAGCGACCTGGGCCGCATCCAGCTCCAGCAGACCTTCATCAAGGCACTGATCCACCGCGCCGAATCGATCAACGTGGTCGGCAACCCCGCCAGGGCGTACGAGCTCGCCGACACCGCGACCAAGACCGTGAGCGCCGACTCCGGTCTCGCGTCCGCGGACAAACTGCTCGGCCTGGCCAAGGACCTGAAGGGCATCAGCCCCGACCACATGAACATGGTCACGCTGCCGGTCAGCTACGACGCCCAGGACGCCGGCCGCGTCCTGCCACTGACCAAGGCGTCCCACCAGGTCTGGCAGGCCCTGCGCGAAGACCGTCCGATCCCGAAGTCCGCGACCGAGAATTCGGTGGCCGCGCGGACCGACTCACCGGTGTCCGCGGGCGCGTAGGCACGCGCCGTTACGGCAGGTCGGTGCGGCCCAGCCAGGCCGGTTTCACCGGCACCCCGTCCTCGTACCGGTCGACAGTTGGTCCCGCCGCCGGAGCGACGTCCTCGGGCGGAGCGGCGGGCGGGGTGCCGGCGTGCGCGGGCAGCGGCTGCGGCTCGGGCGGCGCGGCACTGTCCTTCACCAGCTCCGCGACCGTGAACCGGGAACTGAAGGACTGCCAGGCACCGTCGATGACGAGCAGGTATCCGTCGGCGATACGGAAGAGGCGGCTGCGCTTCGGACTGCGGGGATGCTCCGGCGTATAGCACCCGATCCGCTCCGCCAGCTCCGCGAGGGCCTGTTCCCGCGAGCCCTCCACATGCCCGAGCACGGACGCCTCCATGTGCTTGCGTTCCCCCGTCCCCACCGTCATCTCGACGATCAGCCCCCAAGTGGCCATGTGCCGCCCCCTTTTCCGCTCGTTCGGCTCACCCACAGCGTAGGGCGCTGCCCACCTGGGTGATCAGCGGTGGCGGGCCGGAACACCCGCTCGTAGCTTCGCCGTATGACCAAGCGACAGATTGCGTACCTCGTATGCACTGCGGCCGTCGTCGCGTCGGGGGTGGGGGCCGCGGCCCCGTCCGCCTGCAGCCGTACGGTCCACCGGGTGAACCCGGGCGAGTCGATCCAGAAAGCCGTGAACACGGCAAAGCCGGGAGACGTCATCTTCGTCTCCCCCGGCACCTACCACGAGAGCGTCAGCATCTCCGTGTCCGGACTGACGCTGCGGGGCGCGAGCACCCGGTCCACCGTCATCGTCCCTGACAAGGCGTCCGCTGACAGCGCCTGCGCCAAGGCCGGCAACGGCATCTGCGTGACCGGAACGAAGAGCAAGCCCGTCACGGACGTCACCGTTCGCTCACTGACCCTTCGTGGTTTCAAGAAGACCGGTCTGTGGGCGACCGGGACCGATCGCCTCCGGGTCGAGAGAGTGACCTCCGAGAAGAACGGCCAGTGGGGCATCGCCCAGGAGAGGTCCGTGCGCGGGGTGTTCCGCCACGACACCGTCGAGGCCAACGGCGACGCCGGGCTGTTCCTGGGCAACACGGTCGCCACCGAGGAAGGGGCCCTGGACTCCAAGGCGGTGATCATCCACAACCGGCTGCTCGGCAACCGGATCGGCCTCACGGTGCGGCGACTGCGGAACGTGGTCGTCGATGGCAACGAAGCGACCGGCAACTGCACCGCAATGTTCCTCGTCGGTGACGAGAACAAGCCGCGCCCCGGGGCGCTGAGGGTGACGGACAACTTCGTCCACGCCAACAACAAGTTCTGCGCCGCGACCGCGCGTCTGCCCTTCCTCCAGGGGTCGGGCATCATCCTCACCGGCGTCGAGGACTCGCTGGTGGCCGGCAACCGTGTCGAGGACAACGTGGGCAAGGCCCCGATGTCGGGCGGCATCGTGCTCGCCAAGAACTTCCAGGGCGCCCTCAACCAGCGCAACGACATCCGCGACAACCTCGTGCTGGGCAACGGCACGGCTGACCTGGCCAGCCAGGACAAGGGCAAGGGCAACACGTTCCTCGACAACGAGTGTGCGGCCTCCAGGCCCGCCGGAATGTGCTGAGCGTCCGCACCATGCCCGCACACACATCACGCCAGCAGAAGCGAGGCAACAGATGACGACCGTTGATCAGGCTCCCCAGCCGCCCGTCGACCAGGCTCCCCAGCCACCCATGCGCCTACGGGAGCTGGTCTTCGGGGCCGCGTGCGCCGCCGCGGTGCGCGCGGCCGCCCGACTGGGTGTCGCCGACGCCCTGGGCGACGCACCCATGAGCGTGGATGACCTGGCGGCTGCGGTGAAGACCCAGCCGACGACGCTGCGCCGGCTGCTGCGCGCACTGTCCAGTCAGGGCGTCTTCACGGAACGCCCGGACGGCACGTTCGCGCACACGGACATGTCCCGGCTCCTGCGCGAGGACGACCCGCACAGCCTGCGCTACATCGCGCTGTGGTGCACCGAGCCGTGGACCTGGAACGTCTGGCCGAAGCTCGACGAGGCGGTGCGCCACGGCCGCAACGTCTTCGAGGACGTGTACGACAGGGAGTTCTTCACCTACCTCAACCAGGACGCCCCCGAGTCGGCGCACGTGTTCAACCGCGCCATGACCACGTCCAGCGCGCAGTCCGCGCGCGACGTCGCCGACCTGCTCGATCTGCAGGGCGTCGCCTCGGTCGCGGACATCGGCGGCGGTCACGGGCATGTCGTGGCCAGCCTGCTGGAGAAGCACCCCGAGATGCACGGCACGCTGCTCGACCTGCCGGGTGTCGTCGAGGACGCCGATCCGCGCCTGCGCGAGGGCGGTTCGCTGGCCTCGCGGGTGCGCATCGTCGCCGGTGACTGCCGCGAGGACATCCCCGTCCAGGCGGATGTCTACATCATCAAGAACATCCTGGAGTGGGACGACGACAGCACCCGCAGGGCGCTGGCCAACGTCCGCAAGGCGGCACGGCCCGGTGCCCGCGTCATCGTCATCGAGAACCTCGTGGACGACACCCCGTCGATGAAGTTCACGACGTCCATGGACCTGCTGCTGCTCCTCAACGTCGGCGGCGCGAAGCACACCCGGCTGAGCATGGTCGAGCGGCTGACCGACGCGGGTCTCGTCCTCGGCGAGGTCCGTCCCGTCAACGCGTATCTGCACGCCTTCGAGTGCACCGTCCCCGCCTGACCCGGAACAACTTCCGGACACAATCTCCGGACACAACCCGAGGCCGCCGGCTCCGCGTCTGACGCGGGACCGGCGGCCTCGGGTTGTGTCGTGCCCTCGGTCAGGAGGGGTTGTTCCGGTTCCAGTGGTAGAAGCGCTGCGCCATGGCGTCCTTGGGGCTGCGCCATGTCTGCGGGTCGTACGCGCTGACGTACGCCGACAGCTGCTCGCTGACATTGCGGAACTCGGGGTGCCCGGCCACCTGTGCGATGGCGGGCGCCGGGTCCTCCTCGGATTCGATGAGGTGCAGGTACACGTCGCCGAACTGGAACAGGCTGCGGCTGTTGACACCGATCAGGCGCGGGAGCTCGCCTCGGTCGGAGGCGGCGAACACGTCGGAGATCGCCGGCGCCGAACCGGGCGCCATGCGGGCCACGATCAGGGCGTGATGCATCGGGTCTTCCTTCCTGTGCGGGCGATCAGCGGGGTACGGCGGCGTTCTGCCGGTCACGGGCGACGCGCTCGATCCGGTCGCGGATGAGACCCATCTGCGTGACGGAGTTGCGGTTGATGTTCTCCGTCATCCAGGCGTCGTCGACCGGGGCCTCGGGCTTCATCGCGAAGTCCTGCACCCAGTCCATACGGGTGCCTTCCGGGGTCTCGGTGTAGTCCCACCGGATGTCCATGTGCGCGAAGGGACCGGTCTCGACGCGGCGGGCACGCACGCTCTGCTTGGCGCGGTCCACGGTGCGCTCCGAGACCCAGCTCCAGACCTTCCCGTTGTCGTCCGGGTGCATGGTCAGGCGGAAGGTCGTCTTGTCGCCCTCGCGGGAGAGCACTTCGAGGGACGCGTACTCGCTGAAGAGCTGCGGCCACTTCTCGATGTCGTTGGTGATGTCCCAGACGAGGTCGAGGGGGGCGTCGATGGTGATGCTGTTCTCTGTGTGTCCTGACATGTCAGGCTCCCGCCTTCAGGGTGCTGTTCTTGAGGGAGTTGCTCTTGAGGGTGCTGTTGACGAGGTCGAGGAACTCGCGGGGCGTCTTGCAGCGCTCCGAGTCCGGGGGAAGCGACTGGCCTGAGCGGTTCTCGAGCTCGCCCACGATGCCGAGCAGGCCGAGCGAGTCGAGGCCGACGGAGTCGAACGGGGAGTCCGGCGACTGCTGGAGCTGCAGGGGGTCCACGGTGACTCCGGCCGCCTTCTTCATCAGGCCGGCCAGTTCTTCGAAGGTCAGTTCTGCGGTGATCATGCGGATTCTCCTTCCCGCCCGGTCCTACCGGGCGGAGTCGCCACCGCGGCGCAGTACCAGCGCCGCGTTGGAACCCATGAGTCCCCTGCTGAGGACCAGGGCCGTGCGCAGCTCGGCGGGGCGAGCGCGAGACATCACCAGGTCGAGGTCGTGGCAGATGTCGAACACGTTGGGGGTGGGGGGTACGAGGCCGCTCTCCATGGCGAACACGGCGGCCGCGACGTCCAGGACGGGCGCTGCGCAGTAGGCCCGCCCGATACCCGTCTTGGGTGCCGTGACGGGAACGCGGCTGCCGTGCGCGCCCAGGGCGTCGACGATGGCCAGCGCCTCGGCGCGGTCCGCCGCCGGGACGCCCATTGCGTCGGCGAACACGACGTCGATCTCCTCGGGGGCGCAGCCTGCCTCGTCGAGGGCGCCCTTGATCGCGCGGGCGAGCCCCTCTCTGGACTGCTCCCATCGGGAGGCGCCGGTGAAGGTGGCCGAGTGGCCGGCCACCACGGCCCGGATGTCCGCCCCCCGTTCGCGGGCGCGGGACTCGTCCTCGACGACGAGCATCGCGCCGCCCTCGGCAGGCGCGAACCCGCGGGCTCCCTTGGTGAAGGGCAGGTAGGCGCGGTCGGGTTCCTCGGCGGTGCTGAGCTCGGGGTAGCCGAGCTGGCAGACCATCGAGTACGGGGCGAGGGGCGCCTCGGCGGATCCGACGACCATGGCGCCGGTTCCGCGGCTCACGTCTCGGGCCGCGTGTGCGATGGCGTCCAGGCCGCCCGCCTCGTCGCTCGCGACCACTCCGCACGGCCCCTTGAAGCCGCTCCAGATGGATATCTGTCCGGTGCTGGCGGCGTAGAACCAGGCGATGGACTGGTAGGGGCCCACGAATTTCGAGCCCTGACCCCACAGCTTCTGGAGCTCCCGCTGCCCGAACTCACCGCCGCCGGATCCGGCCGCGGTGACCACGCCTATGGAGTACGGGTCCGCGGGGTCACCGCGGCCGAGCCCGGCGTCGTCGAGGGCGAGCCCCGCAGCGGCCATCCCGAAGTGGGTGAACCGGTCCGTCTGGACCAGGAACCGCTCCTCGATGAGGTCCGCGGGATCAAAGCCGCGGACCTCACCCCCGACGCGGAGCGGCAGGTCCTGGCATCCCTCGTGGGTGATCCGGTCCAGGGCGCCGAGGCCCTCCCGGACGGATTTCCAGTAGGCGTCGGCATGCAGTCCGTTGGGCGCGATCACACCGATTCCGGTGATGGCCGCGCCGGGGGCGCGTTCCGTACTCATCGTGTCCTCCCACCTGGTTCCGTCAGGAGCACCGCGGACTGGAATCCGCCGAATCCGCTGCCGACGGAGAGCACGTTCCGCAGCTTCCGCGGGCGCGCGGTGCGCGGTACGTAGTCGAGGTCGCACTCGGGGTCGGGGGTCTCGTAGTTCGCCGTGGGCGGTACCACCTGGTGCTTCATGGCAAGGACGCAGGCGACCACCTCGATCGCGCCGATCGCGCCCAGGGAGTGGCCCACCATGGATTTGATGGAGCTCATGGGTGTCTCGTACGCGTGAGCTCCCAGGGACACCTTGACGGCGGCCGTCTCGTGGCGGTCGTTCTGTCTGGTGCCCGAACCGTGGGCGTTGACGTAGTCGATCAGCGTGGGGTCGATACGGGCCTGGTCGAGCGCGCTGTCGATCGCGCGTGCCATCTCCAGCCCTTCGCTGGTCAGACCGGTCATGTGGTAGGCGTTGCCGAAGGTGGCGTAGCCGCTGAGTTCGCAGTAGATGTGCGCGCCGCGGGCACGGGCGTGCTCGTAGTCCTCCAGGACGAGCACCGCGGCGCCTTCGCCCATCACGAAGCCGTTGCGGTCGGCGTCGAAGGGGCGGGAGGCGTGCGCGGGATCGTCGTTGTTGGGCGACGTCGCCTTGATGGCGTCGAAGCACGCCATCGTGATCGGGGAGATCGGCGAGTCCGACGCCCCTGCGATGCAGATGTCGGCCCGGCCTTCCTCGATGGTGTGGAAGGCGTAACCGACCGCGTCGAGCCCGGAGGTACAGCCCGTGGACACGGTCTGCACCGGGCCCTGGGCACCGAACTGTTCGGCGACGACCGAGGCGAGAGTGCTCGGCGAGAACGCCATGTGGAGTTTCGGTTCGGCCGCGCGGTGGTCCACGTCCCACCGCTGCCCGCCCTCGCTGACCCGCACGTAGTCCTGCTCCAGGCGAGTGGTGCCGCCGATGGCGCTGCCGAGGGAGACGCCGATGCGCCAGGGGTCCTCGACTCCGGTGTCGAGTCCCGAGTCCTTGACGGCTTCTCCGGCGGCTATGACCGCGAACTGGATGTACCGGTCGGCGTGTTCGACCAGGTCCGGGTCGAGACCGTGCGCGAGCGGGTCCAGGTCGCATTCGGCGGCTATGCGCGAGCGCAGGCCCACCGGGTCGAACAGCGTGATGCCTCGGGTCGCCGTACGGCCGTTGGCCAGAAGGTCCCAGAACGCGCTCGCCCCGATACCACCCGGGGCGACTACACCGACACCGGTGACAGCCACCCGCCGGGTCACCTTATGGCCCCACTTCGCTCGGACACCTGTCCGTTTTCTGGCGCGGACAGGTCCGGGCCGCCGGTGATGAACCCGGGGCCGGATTCGGCGCCCTCGGTCACCTCCGTGTCGACGTGGCCGAGGCTGGGACGCGGGGCGAGCGGGCCGAGGTGGAAGACCATACGGGCCTCCACGTCGCCGACGTTGCGGAAGCGGTGGCGCATGTTGATCGGGATCAACAGGCCCTGGTCCGGGCGGAGTTCATGCGTCTCGCCGTCCAGGTCCACCTCGAGGGCGCCGTTGACGACGTAGACGAACTCCTCCGAGTACGGGTGGTAGTGCTCGCCGATGCGCTCGCCGGGCTGGACGAGGGCCAGGCCCATGAAGCCGCTGGTGGAGCCGACCGTCGCCGGCGTGAGCATGGCCCGCAGATCACCTCCTCGCCGGCGGTTGGGTTCGGTCTCGCTCAGGTCCACGATGCGTGGATTCTTGGTCATGGTTGATACCTCCGGGTGCGGCGGTGGCGTCCGGGGCCGTGCCCTCGGACACCCCCGCAGTTGTCCGTCAGGAACCCGCCGAGCTGCGGTCGGTGATGGGCATCATGTCGGCGTGCGACAGGAGCCGGTTGATGTTGCGCTCCGTCTGCAGGGAGCCCTCGACGCCGATCGCGGCGCCGTCGAGGAGCCGCTCGAGCTCCGCACTCTTCTTCCCGCCCTTGAGGCCGAGGGAGGCGGCGGGGTCGCTGTCGAGCTCGCCCGTGATGTCGATGAGACGCACCACGATGTCGTCGCGCTGGAAGACGGTGCTGCCGTACACGGGGTTGTCCGGGTCGTCCGCCGCGGTCGCGTCCTGCTCGGACAGCAGCCGGGCCAGGTCCATCCCGCAGCCCTTCTTGGCCGGGTAGAACAGGGCGTGACGCCGCAGGTCGGCCGGCACCGGAATGTCGGACACCACATGGTGGACGGCCGGGAGCGCGGCCCGGGTGAAGAAGACGCGCGCCGAATCGTCGTCGGTCAGGTCCCTGTGCTGTTCGAGGTAGGGGTTGATGGCTTCCTCGACCGCCCGCACCTCGGGCTGACGGGCGACGTGGCGCAGCGCGGCGAGGAGGTCGCCCTCCACCTCCACGGCCCGCACCACACGGTTGCCGTGCATGAAGAGCGAGGTACGGCGCAGGCGCGTGGAATCGTCGACCTGGGCCTGGGGCGACTGATACCCGGCCAGGATCTCCGCGACCTTCGACTCGGAGCCCGGCTTGACGGTGAAAGTAAGTGCGTGGCGCGCTGCGCCGTCGCCCACCCGGGCCGCCACCGCGTTCGCCGCCGCCGGCGCCGGCGTGACCGGGTCGGCGGGGTTGGTCTCCCGGAGGATGCTATAGCGCATCGAGCGGGTGTCCTTGACGCAGCTGTGCATCGGCCTGACGGTCTCGACGTGCTCCTCGCTGTTCACCCAGGCGAGGAAGGGCGGGGCGCTCTCCCACTCGCTGGTGATGAGCCACTGCGAGGGGTTCTCGATCGACTGGCAGAGCTGGTCACTGAGGTGACCGGGCACCGAAGCGACCTGATTGCGCATGTGCTCGTACGCATCCAGGAACTGCTGCTGGGCTCCCTCGTACAGATCGAGCAGAAGGATCACTCGCAGCCTGGAGCCGTCGAAAGCCGATTGCGATATGCGTCCTGAGATAGGGGTCATACGGCACACCTCTCCTCTTCTTCACAGAAGTTCAGGAACGACCACCGCGTCCGAAATGCCGGGGTCGCCATGAGCCGATCGTTGATCGCGCCCCCGGGGGGCGCGAACCGCAGGCGCCGTACGGGTGACCAAGGCACCCATCCGGGTGCGCCGGGGGGCGAAGCGACCCGGTGAGACATGGACTGGGCTCCCGACCCCCGACTCACCCGCGGCTGCGGCTGGAGGCAATCAATGAACCGATCGGAAGAGGACCCCGAGGTCGCTCAGCACGTGCCGGTGCTCATTGTCGGCGGCTCCCTGGTGGGTCTGTCGACCTCGCTGTTCCTGGGGCGTCTCGGCGTCCCGCACATGCTCGTGGAGCGCCACTCGGGCACGTCGATCCACCCCCGCGGGCGCGGCAACAACGTGCGCACGATGGAGTTGTTCCGGGTGGCCGGGATCCAGCAGCGCATCGAGGACGCCGCGTCGGTCCTGGCCGACAACCACGGCATCCTGCAGACGCCGACCCTGGTGGGTGACGCCGGCGAGTGGCTGTTCAAGGAGATCGACCCCGGTGGCGGGCTCGCCCGCTTCAGCCCCGGCGGATGGTGCCTGTGCAGCCAGAACGACCTCGAGCCGGTCCTCCTGGAGAGCGCGCGGGAGCTGGGCGGGGACCTGCGGTTCCACACGGAACTGATGTCGTTCGAGCAGGACGACCAGGGTGTGACCGCGCAGCTCAAGAACCGCGACACGGGCGAGCACACCACCGTCCGGGCGGACTACCTCGTCGCGGCGGACGGCCCGCGCAGCCCCATCCGCGAGCGGCTCGCCATCGGGCAGAGCGGTCCGGGCGACCTGTTCCACAACGTGAGCATGACGTTCACCTCGCACGGTCTCGCGGAAGTCGTCGGCGACCGGCGCTTCATCGTGTGCTACCTCACGAACCCGGAGGCCGACGGCGCGCTCCTGCCGGTCGACAACCGTGAGCACTGGGTGTTCCACGCTCCCTGGCATCCCGAGCACGGGGAGACGCTCGAGGAGTTCACCGACGAACGGTGCACGGAACACATCCGGCGGGCCACCGGAGTCCCGGACCTCGATGTGCAGATCACCGGCCGGGCCGCCTGGCACGCCGCCGAGAGGGTCGCCGAACGGTACTCGGACCGCCGGGTGTTCCTCGCCGGCGACTCGGCCCACGAGATGTCCCCCACCGGAGCGTTCGGCTCCAACACCGGCATCCAGGACGCGCACAACCTCGCCTGGAAGCTGGCCGCCGTGGTGGGTGGCTGGGCAGGCCCCGGTCTGCTGGATTCCTACGACCTGGAGCGCCGGCCGGTCGCTGAGACGACGAGCGCTCGCGCGTCGTCTCGGTCGGTCGAGCACAGCCACCCGGGATACACCCCTGGCCCGGAAGCCGGGGGCCGTGGAGCTGGGGGCCCCGGCGCACCTGGCGGACCGGGAGCCGGCGGACCGGGCGGACCTGGTGGACCGGGCGGACCGGGAGCGGGCGGACCCGGCGGCAAGAAGGGCGGAATCCTCAACGTCGCGCTGGGCTACCGCTATCCGCGCGGCGCGGTCCTCGGAGCCGATCCTGCGACGCCGGTCGTACCCGAGGGGATGCGGCTGACGGGCGAGCCCGGGAGCCGCGCGCCCCACATGTGGCTGGACCGCGCAGGCACCCGGATCTCCACCCTCGACCTGTACGAGCGGTCGCTGGTGCTCCTGAGTTCGGGCAACGGCGACGGCGCCTGGCACGACGCGGCGACGGCCATCGCCAAGCGGCTGTCCGTGCCGCTCGACTCGTACCGGATCGGCAGTGGTCCCGACGCGGAGGTGTCCCCCGCGGGCGACGTGGACTGGGCGGAGGTCCACGGCATCGCCCCGGGCGGTGCGGTCCTTGTCCGCCCTGACGGGTTCGTCGCGTGGCGGTCCGAAGGCCCGTCGCAGGCGCCCGGCAAGGAACTGCGGGACGCCCTCGCGGTGATCCTGGACCGAGACTGACAACTACGGCCGACCTCAGACGAGATGGACGAAGACCGCAGGCTGTGGGTGTCGTCCTTCTCGTCTCGGTCGTACTCACTCCCCCGCACAGGCGATCAGCCGGACCCCCTCTTGACGGGGAGCGGCGAGCAGACACGCGCGTGGCCGCGCGAAAGGGCGTCGCAAGCTCCCGGAAAGGAACTGCGGACGCCCTCGCGGTCGTCCTGGACCGGAACTGACAACTACGGCCGACCTCAGACGAGATGGGCGAAGACCACCAGGTTGTCGGTGTAGTCCTTCTTCGTGTGGTCGTACGCCCCGGCACAGGTGATCAGCCGGACCTGGGCCTGAGGCGTGTCCGCGTACACGCGCTCGTTGGGGAAGTTGTCCTTCGCGAACGTCTCGACGCTGTCGACCACGAAGGAGGCCGTGAGCGAGTCGTCCCTCTTGACGGTGAAACGGTCCCCCTTCTTCAGGGCGCTGAGGCCGGCGAACACCGCGGCGGATGTCTTCGTGTCGACATGCCCGGCGATGATCGAGGTACCCGTCTCGCCCGGGGACACGCCGTCGGCCTGCCAGCCGACCAGGTTCGTGTTGGCGGCGGGCGGGGGCTGGAGCTGGCCCGTGGGGCCGATGGCGAGGCTGGTGAAGGGGGCATCCACACCGATCTTCGGGATGATCAGCCGCGTCGGTGTGGCCCGCGGCAGATGCTTTCCGACGGGGACGGGCGCCGCGGGCGCTGCGGGCGGCGCGGGCGGCACGGCCTGCGAGGGCGGTGCGACCTGCGACGGCGGCGCAGCCTGCGAGGGCGGCGCGGCCTGCGACGGCGGCACAGCCTGGGAGGGCGGCGCGGCCTGCGACGGCAGCGCTTGCGCCACCGCGGGGCGCGACGCGCCGGAGGAATCGGAAGTGTCGGACGACTCGCCATGACCGCCGAACAGACTCACCGCCAGGACGATCATGCCGACGGACCACACGATCCACGCGCCGATGCGGAAACGGCGCTCGGGCGGCACGGACTCGGTCTGATTGGGGGAAGGCAACCGCGCTGCCATCTGGCACCACCTCACTGGAGCGAGCAGATCTGGAAAAGGAATGGAAGATCGGGATCAGTGCAAAAAGTTAGGTACCGGCGCAAGCGGTTCGGGACCGCGTAAATGATTTGGGAGCGCCAACGCACATGCACCCATGCGCACATACGCCCATGGGTCGAGAGCTTCGAAGAGGAACAGAGCAGCAGGGAAGCCCGGCCGGGAAGCCAGCCGGGCCGCCGCGACGTGTAAACGCGGCGGCCCCGGCCGCTATGACGGGCATCGGTCAGGAAGCACGGTTGGACGCGCTCTTACGGCGCATCGCGTACGTGCCGGCCGCGGCGACCGCCAGGATCGCCATACCACCTGCCGTGACACCCGGCGTGGCGAGGCCGCCACCACCGGTGTGCATGCCACCACGGGGCTTGTCGTGGCCCGAGCCGTAGGAGTCACCCTTGCCGTAACCGCCCTTGTCCCCCTTGCCGTAGCCGCCCTCGTCGTCCTTGCCGTAACCGCCCTTGTCCCCCTTGCCAGAGCCGCCCTCGTCCTTGCTCCAGTCGTCACCCTTCACCACGGAAAGCGCGCCACCACCGGTGTGCACGCCACCACGGGCCTTGTCGTGGCCGGAGCCGTAGGAGTCACCCTTGCCGTAGCCGCCCTTGTCCCCCTTGCCGTAACCGCCCTTGTCCCCCTTGCCGTAACCGCCCTCGTCGTCCTTGCCGTAACCGCCCTTGTCTCCCTTGCCGTAACCGCCCTCGTCCGAGTTGCCGGAACCGCCCTCGTCCGAGTTGCCGTAACCGCCCTTGTCCCCCTTGCCAGAGCCGCCCTCGTCCTTGCTCCAGTCATCCCCGTTCACCATGGCGAGCGCGCCACCACCGGTGTGCATGCCACCACGGGCCTTGTCGTGGCCGGAGCCGTAGGAGTCACGCTCGGAGTCACCCTTGCCGTAACCGCCCTTGTTCCCCTTGCCGTAGCCGCCCTCGTCCGAGTTGCCGTAACCGCCCTTGTCCCCCTTGCCGGAACCGTGCTCGTCCGAGTTGCCGTAACCGCCCTTGTCCCCCTTGCCAGAGCCGTGCTCGTCCGAGTTGCCGTAACCGCCCTTGTCCCCCTTGCCAGAGCCGTGCTCGTCCGAGTTGCCGTAACCGCCCTTGTCCCCCTTGCCGGAGCCGTTCTCGTCCTTGCTCCAGTCGTCGCCCTTCACCATGGCGAGCGCGCCACCACCGGTGTGCATGCCACCACGGGGCTTGTTGTGACCGGAGCCGTAGGAGTCACGCTCGGAGTCACCCTTGCCGTAGCCACCACGGTCACCACCGCGGTCACCACCGCGGTCACCACCGCGGTCACCGCCACGGTCACCACCGCGGTCACCGCCACGGTCACCGCCACGGTCACCACCGCGGTCACCACCGCGGTCGCCACCCTGGCCGTGGTCGCCACCCTGGCCGTGGTCGCCACCCTGGCCGTGGTCCGAGCTGTATGAGGAGTCGTCGTCGTTGTTCCAGTCGCCGGCGGCGAGGGCGTACGCGCCGGGAGCAGCGATCGCGATTGCGGCCGTAGCCGTCGCGGTAGCGAGGAGCATGCGGGCTGAACGCATCGTCGAAGTCCTTCCGCCGCAGCCAGGCCGCTAACGCTTCGTCAGCTCGAATTACCCGGCCCCGACGTGATCACCGTCAGCCAGATACGAGCCGCGCACCACTCGAGCGGCCCGCCCGGCGGATAGCCACGCCGTCACCCACTCGGCCTCCAACCGCCCGGCCCAAGGGCGAGCTACAGATCCTGACCAGGCATTTCGCCACGGGCATTACGTCGCTTCCGCCCCCTCATGCCGCTGCGGGCACAACCCGATCGGCCCCGACACGTGTGCGCGCACCCGGTCCCTCGAATGCACCGGCCTGGTCGCACCCGAATGCTGACGCAGGGTCGGATCCGCGCCCGCCCGATCCCTGACGATGGGTCTGATCCGCCAAGCCCTCATCCCTGACGCCGGGTCCGATCCGCCCTCCCCGATCGCTGACGGTCAGTCTGATCCACCTGGCCCAGTGACTACGGGGGCCCGTGGGCGTCGTGCTGTCGCGACACGCCGACCCGCGCTGAACTTGGCGCTGTTCACCGTCTCCTCATGGTGGCCCCCCGCATAGCACCGCCCAAAACTATGGTGCCCCACCACATGTGCCGTTGACCTGCGCCTTTCTACCTTGTGCCGACACGTACCCGTCCCCGCCCAACGCCTGGAAGTGGTCCACATGGCCTCCGCAGCAACCGCTCCCCCACCGCCCGCGAGCCTCAGGCGGATCGTCGCCGCGAGCCTCATCGGCACCACGATCGAGTGGTACGACTTCTTCCTCTACGGCTCCGCCGCCGCACTTGTCTTCAACAAGCTCTTCTTCCCCAACACCGACCCGCTCGTCGGCACGCTCCTCTCGTTCCTGACGTACGCGGTCGGTTTCGCGGCCCGGCCGATCGGCGCGCTCGTCTTCGGGCACTATGGCGACCGGCTCGGCCGCAAGAAGCTGCTGGTCCTGAGCCTGCTCATGATGGGCGGGGCGACGTTCGCGATCGGTCTCCTGCCGACGTACGGCACTGTCGGCGTGGCCGCTCCGGTACTGCTCACCGTGCTCCGCCTCGTCCAGGGCTTCGCGCTGGGCGGCGAGTGGGGCGGCGCCGTGCTCCTCGTCTCCGAGCACGGGGACGCCGAGCGGCGCGGCTTCTGGGCCTCCTGGCCGCAGACCGGAGCGCCCGCGGGACAACTGCTCGCCACCGGCGTGCTCTCCCTGCTGACCGCGCTCATCTCCGACTCCGCCTTCACCGCGTGGGGCTGGCGCATCCCGTTCCTGCTGTCCGGCGTGCTCGTCATGGTCGGACTGTGGATACGTCTCTCCGTCGATGAATCGCCGGTCTTCAAGGAGGCGCTGGCCCGGGCCGAGGCGCGCAAGGCCGCGCAGGGCGGCGCGAGCGAGAAGACGCCGCTCGTCGCCGTACTGCGCCACCACTGGCGCGACGTCCTCGTCGCCATCGGCGCACGCATGGCCGAGAACATCAGCTACTACGTCATCACCGCCTTCATCCTCGTGTACGCCACCACGTCGGCCGGCGTCTCCAAGCAGACCGCGCTGAACGCCGTACTCATCGCGTCCGCCGTGCACTTCGCGGTCATCCCGGCCTGGGGCGCGCTCTCCGACCGGATCGGCCGCAGGCCCGTGTACCTGCTCGGGGCCGCGGGCGTGGGCCTGTGGATGTTCCCGTTCTTCCGGCTCATCGACACCGGCAGTTTCTGGAACCTGATCCTCGCCGTGACCGTGGGCCTCGTGCTGCACGGTGCGATGTACGCGCCCCAGGCGGCCTTCTTCTCCGAGATGTTCGCGACGCGGATGCGCTACTCGGGCGCGTCCATCGGCGCCCAGTTCGCCTCGGTCGCCGCCGGAGCGCCCGCGCCGCTCATCGCCACGGCGCTCCTCAGGGACTACGGCAACTCCACCCCCATCGCCCTGTACGTGATCGCCGCCGCCGTCCTGACACTCATCGCCGTGGGCGTCGCGAAGGAGACCCGGCACCGCGACCTGGCCCATATCGAGGAGGACAGCACTGCCGGCGACAAGTCGGCCGTGGCCCACACGGCGGACGCAAGCACCGCCTGAGCCGGCGGCCATCGCTCCCCCGGCCCCCGTACGAACTCCGAGTGCGGGGGCCTTCCCGTCGCAGGCCACACGACACACAGCTCATGACACGCGACACACAGCTCATCGCGCACCACGCAGCGGCCCTCAGCCCGATATCGCCCCGGCCAACCGGTGCAGCCGCAAGGCTAGTTGGATCTCCAAGGCACGCGCGGGCGACTGCCAGTCGGGACCGAGCAGGCGGCCTATGCGTTCGAGGCGCTGCGCCACCGTGTTCACGTGCACGTGCAGCGCGTCCTTGGTCCGGGCCGGGCTCATGCCCGAGGCGAAGTACGCGTCGAGCGTGCGCACGAGGTCGGTCCCCCTGCGCCGGTCGTACGTCACGACCTCGCCCATGGTGCGTTCGACGAACCCCGAGATGTCGCGACTCTGAGCGAGGAGCAGGCCGAGGAAGCCGAAGTCCTCGGCGGCGGCGCCCTCCCCCGCTCTGCCGAGCAGGCGCAGGGCGTCCAGGCAGCGCTGCCCCTCCGCGTAGGCGGCCGCGACGGTGTCGGTGCGGGTGGTCAGGTCTTCCACGGGCGCCGACGCGCCGACGGTGACCTGCTCGTGGACCGCGGAGGAGAGATGTTTGGCGGTGCGGCGGGCGAGGTCGGAGGCCTGGTCCGCGGCTCTCAGGGGAAGCAGCAGGACCGTGCCACCGTCGCGCGCGGCGGCGAGACCGTGCCCGATGGCGGCGAGATGGGACGCGGCGGACCACAGGCGGCGCCGTGCGGCGGCCTCCTGTTCCGCGTCGGCGCCCGGGGTCTCCAGACGCGCGGCCAGGACCACATGGGTGGCTTCCAGATCGGCGTGCAGCCGGGCGGCACGCTCCCTCAGCAGCCGAGGGTCACGGTCCCGCGCGTCGAGCAGGTCGTCCAGCAGCTCGCCCCGTACGCGCTGTTCGGCCTCGGAGGCGGAGCGCCGGGCGAGGAGCAGGAGCGAGGTGACCATCGCGGCCCGCTCCAGGGTGCGCTGGTCGACGGGGTCGAGTCCCGGGTGGCCGCGCAGCACGAGCGCGCCGAGGAGTTCGCCGCCCGCCGCGACGGCGGCGACCCAGTCGTCCCCGTCGCGCACGGCGTGCCCGTCTGCGCGGGAGGCGTCGAGGGGTTTGTCGGGGGCGGTGACCACGTCGGCGAACTCCACGGTCCCGTCGAGGACTTGGGAGACGGCCGCCGCCACGTCGTGGACGCCGCCGCCCCGCAGGACGAGTTCGGCGAGGCGGTCGTGGACGTCGGACGCGCGCTCGATGACGTCGCCGCGGTCCCGGATGATCTCGTTGGCTCGCTCCAGCTCGCCGAGCGCCTCCCGCGTCTCCGAGAGCAGGTTCGCTGTGTCGATGGCGGCAGCGGCGAGCGCCGCGAAGGAACCGAGCAGCGCGATCTGCTCCCGCTCGAAGACCCGCGCACGCCGGTCCGCGGCGAACAGCACGCCGATGACATGAGGGCCCAGCATCAGGGGCACGCCCAGGATCGCGACGAGACCTTCGTCGTGAACACCGGTGTCGATGGTGCGCGTGTGCTTGAAGCGGACGTCGTGCGCGTAGTTCGTGGTGACGTACGGCCGGGCGGTCTGGGCGACGAGTCCGCCGAGCCCCTCGCCCATGCCGAGCCTGAGCTGCTGGAAACGCGCGGCGACGGAGCCCTCGGTGACGCGCATGTAGGTGTCACCTCTGGCCGGGTCGTTCAGCGTCAGATAAGCGACGTCCGTGCCGAGGAGGGAGCGGGCGCGCTGCACGATGGCCTGGAGGACGGCTCCCAGGTCACGCAGGCCCGCGAGGTCGTGCGCGGTCTCGAAGAGTGCGGACAGCTCCGCCTCGCGGCGGCGCCTGCCTTCGAGGTCGGCACGGACCCGCAGGGCGAGCCCCTTGGCGTGTTCGAGCGCTTCGACCCGCCCCTGCGGCTCGCCCTCGGCGCGGGCGATCAGCACGGGCTGTTCGTAGGCGTCGGCGGACGCGCCCCGGGCGAGCAGCTCGAGGAACGGCGCCTCGGCACTCGATGCTGCGGGGCGGTCAGGGCCCGCGGGGCCTGACGGGGACTGTGCTGGATCGTGCGACATGCTCACCAGGATTACCCGCCGTACGGCCGGCCCCGCCAGCCCTGTGGACAACTCAATGGATCAGACAATCACCGCCACCCGCGAGGGTGATCAGTGTGCGGTCCAGCCGCCGTCCAGAACGAGCGACGTCCCGGTGATGAACGAGGCCTGCGGGCTGCACAGATACGCGACCGCCTCGGCGACCTCGTCGGGTTCGATGAGCCGCTTGAGCGCGCTGTCCTGGAGCATGACCTCGGCCAGGACCCGGTCCTCGGGAATGCCGTGAGCGGCGGCCTGGTCGGCGATCTGCTTCTCGACCAGCGGCGTGCGGACGTAGGAGGGGTTCACGCAGTTCGAGGTGACGCCGTGCGGAGCGCCTTCGAGCGCGGCGGTCTTGGAGAGGCCTTCGAGGCCGTGCTTGGCGGCGACGTACGCGGACTTGAACGCGGAGGCACGCAGGCCGTGGACCGAGGAGAGGTTCACGATGCGCCCCCAGCCCTGCTCGTACATGTGCGGCAGAGCGCCGCGGACCAACCGGAAGGGCGCCTCCAGCATCACCGTCAGGACGGTGTGGAAGACATCGGGCGGGAACTCCTCGATGGGGCGCACCAGTTGGATGCCCGCATTGTTGACCAGGACGTCGGCGCCCGCGGCACACTCCTCGGCCGCGTCCAGGTCGGTGAGGTCGAGGACGTACGGCTCGATGCCGCCGGGGGTGGCGCCGGCCTGCTCGGCCAGCGCGTCGAGGCCCTCGCGGTCCCGGTCCACCGCTCTGACCTTGGCCCCGGCCGCGGCGAGCCGCAGCGCGCAGGCGCGGCCGATGCCGCCTGCGGCGCCGGTGACGAGTGCGATGCGGCCGCCGAGATCGAGCGGCGCGGTGAGGGGTGCGTTGGGCGCGGTCATGCTCCGCACCCTAGGCAGCGCTCGCGCCCCGCCCGATGTGGTCAGCACCCATACTTCAGCGCTCGGACATGGTCTCGAACCATGTCGGCCCGTCGGAGGCCGCCTGCTTGATCCGGAGCAGGCAGAAGTCGCCCAGCGGCGGCAGCGAGTCCAGCGCGAACCAGCCCACCTCGAGGGACTCGTCGTCGTTGACCCGGGCCTCGCCGCCGGTCGCCCGGCATCGGAAGGAGATGTCGGTGAACTGGCACTGGTCGCCGTTCGGGTACGTCACCGGCTTGAGGGTCTTCACCAGGACGACCCGCTCGGGCACGCACTCGACGCCCGTCTCCTCGTACACCTCGCGTACGGCGGCCTCTGCCGGCTGCTCCCCCGGCTCCGGGATTCCGGCGAGGACCGCCCACTTGCCGGTGTCCGCGCGCCGCCCGAGCAGGACCCGGCCGTCGTCGTCGAAGACGACGGCGCTGACGCCGGGCAGCAGGAGGAGCTGGTGCCCGACAGTTTCCCGGATCTTGCGGATGAACTCTGGAGTAGCCATGCCCGCGACCCTATCCGGCGGCGGATGCGCCCCGGCGGGAGCGCACCACGGCCCAGCCGAGACCGGCCACGCCGACGGCCACGAGCAGCAGCTCCGGCCAGCCGCCCAGGCGCGTGGCGAGGGTCAGCGAGGTCCGCTTGGGCACGTCGGCAACCAGGGTGTCGGCGACGAACATGCCGGTGTGCTGGGCGACGGATCCGTCGGGCCTGATGACCGCGCTGACCCCGCTGGTCACCGGCACCATCACGGCGCGGCCGTGCTCCACGGCGCGCACCCGGTCCATGGCGAGCTGCTGGTAGGTCATCTGGCTGCGGTCGAAGGTGGCGTTGTTGCTGGGCACGGAGAGGATCTGCGCGCCGGCCTTCACCTGGTCGCGCACGACGGAGTCGAACGCGGCCTCGTAGCAGGTCACCGGCCCGATCCTGGTGCCCGCCATATCGAAGACGACCGGCTTCTTGCCGGCCACGAAGTTGCCCGCGCGGTCGACGTCCTTGCTGAAGATGCGGAAGAAGCTGCGGTACGGCATGTACTCGCCGAACGGCTGGAGCTGCCGCTTGTCGTAGACGGCGCCGGGGCCCGTCTTGGGGTCCCAGAGGATCTGGCGGTTGCGGGGCGTGCCGTCCTTGAGGGTGACGACGGCGCCGACGGAGATGGGCGCGCCGACCGCCTTGGCCGCCTTGTCGATCTCGGCGTAGGCGTCGGGGTTGGTGTAGGGGTCGATGTCGGAGGAGTTCTCCGGCCACAGCACGAGGTCGGGCTTCTTCACCTGGCCCGCCTCAATCCTCGTGGCGAGCTTCATCGTCTCCCGCACGTGGTAGTCGAGCACGGCCCGGCGCTGGGAGTTGAAGTCGAGGCCCATGCGCGGCACGTTGCCCTGGACGACGGCGACGCGCGCGGTCCCGTCCTCGGCCCCGGTGGCGACGAGAGGCGCCGCGGCCGCTCCGGCGACGATGGGCGCGACGGTGAACGCGGCGGCGAGGGCCACGCCCCGGTCACGTACACCGCGTACGTCCTTGAGGCGCAGCGCGAGAGCGGTGAGGCCGAAGCCGCACAGGACGACCGCGAAGCCGAGGAGTGGGGTCCCGCCCAGCGAGGCGAGCGGCAGGAACACGCCACTGGGCTGACCGAACGCGACCTTGCCCCAGGGGAAGCCGCTGAACGGGAAGCGTGCCCGCAGCGCCTCGTCCGCGATCCACACGCCCGCGGCCCACAGCGGCCACAGCGGCAGCCGCGAGACGTAGGCGATGCCCAGCCCGGCCAGGGACATGACCAGCGATTCGGCGAGGGCGAGCGCCAGCCACGGCAGCGGCCCGACGTCGACGCCCGTCCACGACAGGAGCGGCACGAGGAAGCCGAGACCCATGAGGAAGCCGAGGCCGAACCCCGCGCGCAGCCGCCGCCCGTACACGGAAGCTCCGAAGAGCGCGAGGGCCAGGGGCGCGAGCCACCACAGCTCACGGGGCGGGAAGCCGGCGTACAGCAGCACTCCGGAGAGCACCGCGGCGGCGGCCGGAGCGATCCGTCGCGGCAGGCGGGCCCATCGTGAGGAAGGCGCCGACTGCGGATCGAGCTGTTCCGGCTCGTCTACGGAGGTTGCGGTGGCGGTCACTCGGGGAGTGTACGGCGGGTCACCTGCAGGGCGACACGGCGGTCCGCGGGGGTCGCGCCCGCCGCGTGGACCACTCCGTGCAGCATCGTTCCTGCGCAACCCGTCCACAAACCGGTGCATCAGCCGTTACGGTGTGCCCCAGTCCCCGAGGAACGGCCGGATCCGGCCACGACGCTCGGGGCCCGTCACAGTCGGGGGGCGACGGGGTGGTGGGGACCACGGGGATGTCGTCGACGGCCGGTCCGTCGGCTGAGTACGAGCGGCGCACTGTCGCCGACGCGGCAGGCGTTGTCGCGCTCGGGGCCTGCGCCGTCTGGTCGCTGATCACCGCGACCGCCCGCGCGGGCAGACCCGAGGGCGTGCTGCTCGCGGTGCTCGCCGTGGCGGCGGGTTACGCGTGCGGGCGGATCTGTGGCGCGCTGCTGCCCATGGCGGCGCCCTGCGCGGCGGCCTTCGCGGGACTCGGGCTCGCGCTCGCGTCCCCGCACGCGGTGCCCGTGCCCGACACCGGCTCTCCGCTCGGCCGCACCGGCGCGACGGCCGCACTCCTGGCGCTCTCCACCGGGGCCGCCTGCTGCGCGGCCTGGGCGACGCGGCGCCTGCCCGTGCGCGCGGCCCTGTTCCTGCTGGCCGGCGGCACCGTCGCAGCGGCTGCCGCCGTCGGGTCGGTCGCAGGAGTCGCCGCGTGCACGGGCGTGCTGCTGTGCTCCCTCGCGTCGGTCAGGATGCGGCACAGACGGGGCCTCGGCCTCACCGGTCTCGGGGTCGTGACCGGGCTGGTGGGCGGACTCGCGCTCGCTCTGCTGAAGGGCGTACTGCCATCGGGACTCGCCACATCCCTGGAGGGGCAGCTCACGCGGCACCGGATCTTCTTGTGGCAGGACGCGCTGCGTCAGACCGCATCGGACCCCGGCCTCGGCGTGGGTCCGGGCCGCTTCGGCGAGCTCAGCCCCACCGTCGGCGAGACGCTGCTGCCCGACGGCAAGCCGCACTCCGCCCCGCTCCAGCTGGCCGCCGAACAGGGACTCGTGGGCGTCTGCCTGCTGGCCGCGGTGTTCTGCTGGCTCCTGTACGCCCTGTGGCGGTCGGCGCACTCTACGCCGGTGGTCCTGACGGCTGGCGCCGCACTGACCGCTCTGGCCGGCCTGGCGACGCTCGGCAACGCCCTGAGCTTCACGACCGTCACGGCGGGTGCGGGCCTGCTCGCGGGGGTGGCGACGGCGAGACCCTGGGGCGACGAGACCCCGGACAGCACCACGGCCGCCCCGGAACGTGCCCGGGGCGGCCGTGTGTGAGTGTGCGGGTGCCGTCAGAGGATGGGGCCTATCGAGGGGCCCATCGAGGTGGGTTTCAGCCGGGCGTGGATGGCGCGGACCGCGGACTCCGCGTTGTCCACGGTCACTGTGAACTTCCTGCCGTCGCCCAGGATCAGCACGACGCCCTCGCCGCGCCGGACGATGACGGCGGTGCCTTGCTCGGGGCGCCAGCGGTAGCCCCAGCCACCCCACTGGCGGGGCGTGACACTGGGCTCGAACTCGGCACCCACCACGTGGGCGAGCAGGATGCGGCGGCGCGGGACTCCTATGTGGCCGCACCGCACTTCCAGGTAGTCCTTGTCGACCTTCACGGCCACATGGACGAAGGCGAGGGTCCCGAAAAGGATCAGGAGACCCGCGGCGATGCAGCCGACCACCGACATCACCAGTGCGGCGATCCCGGAAGTCCACTGGGAAGCAACGGCGAGCTCGATGCCGAGCGCCAGGCACGCTGCGCCGCCCAGAGCTGCCAGCCACTGCACGCGGTTGCGTGCACAGCCTGTCCAGACCTCGGGGGCGACGGAAGCGCGCCGCTCACTACCGGAGTGGTGCCTCATGGAATCGAGACTACTCATGTTCCGCAGTGAAGGCACTGGGCTGCGGAGAGTGATTGCGTAAAGCCCTGGCGCGCCTGGGCCATGCCCGAAATTCGCGCCCCGTCGTCACTGTGCGTGGCTGACGGCGGCCTGGAGTAGCCTGCCCTCCGCGTACGCGAGTGCGGCGGGCGGCAGCGCGGAGGTGCGGCCGCTGAGGAGGACGGTGAGGGCGCCCTGCGCACCGGTCCCGGCCTCGGGCCCGGCGCCGATCCTGCGCAGTGCCTGTGCGGCGACGGCTCCGGCGCTGCCGTGCAGGGCGAGCGGCGGCATGCCGGGCTGCTGGACGGCGGCGCGGATACGTTCCGCCACGAGTTCGTAATGGGTGCAGCCCAGGACGACGGCCCTTACATCGCTCGGAGTGAGCGCCGCGGCGGCAGCGATCGTCCTGTCGATGGCGTCCTCGTCCGCGTGCTGCACGGCGTCGGCGAGGCCCGGGCAGGGCACCTCGGTGACTTCGACACCGTCCGCGAAGTCCCGGATCAGTCCCCGCTGGTAGGGGCTTCCGGTGGTGGCGGGGGTGGCCCAGATGGCGACGGGTCCGGCACCGGCGGCGGCCGGCTTGATCGCCGGGACCGTGCCGATGACCGGGATCCCGGGTTCGAGGCGGGCCCGCAGGGCGGGCAGCGCGTGCACCGAGGCGGTGTTGCACGCCACGATCAGCGCGTCGGGACGGTGCTCCGCGGCGGCCTCGGCGACGGCCAGGGCCCGCGCGGTGACGTCTTGCGGGCTACGCGGGCCCCAGGGCATCCCGTCGGGGTCGGAGGAGAGGACGAGCCCGGCGTCGGGCCGCAGGCGCCGTACCGCGGCAGCGGCCGCGATGAGTCCGATTCCCGAGTCCATGAGCGCGATCTTCACCCCGAAACCATAGACGATGGCCCTCACACCGAGAGTGCGGTGGGGCAGACTGCGGCGGATGGACGCCGTTGTGTGGATCACCGCAGCATCGCTGGCCGCGTGGGTGTGGCTGCTGGCCGGGCAGGGCTTCTTCTGGCGCACGGACCTGCGTCTGCCCCCGCGTACGGAGCCGGCCGAGTGGCCCTCGGTGTGTGTCGTCGTCCCCGCGCGGGACGAGGCGGCCGTCCTTGCGGAGAGCCTGCCCTCCCTCCTCGCGCAGGACTATCCGGGGCGCGCGGAGATCTTCCTGATCGACGACGGCAGCACGGACGGCACGGGAACCCTTGCCGGGGAGCTGGCGCTGCGGCACGGCGGGCTGCCGCTGACGGTCGACTCACCCGGCGAGCCGCCGGCGGGCTGGACCGGCAAGCTGTGGGCGGTGCGCCACGGGATCGGCCTGGCACGCGCGCGTGAGCCCGAATATCTGCTCCTCACCGACGCGGACATCGCGCACGAGCCGGACAGCCTGCGGGAGCTGGTGGCGGCGGCCCGCACGGGCGGCTTCGACCTCGTCTCACAGATGGCGCGGTTGCGCGTGGAGAGCGTGTGGGAGCGGCTCGTCGTCCCGGCCTTCGTGTACTTCTTCGCCCAGCTGTACCCGTTCCGCTGGATCGCACGGAAGGGCTCGCGCACGGCGGCGGCGGCCGGCGGCTGCGTGCTCCTGAGTACCCGAGCCGCCGAACGCGCCGGAATCCCCGACACCATCCGGCCCGCCGTCATCGACGACGTCGCGCTCGCGCGGGCGGTGAAGGGCTCAGGGGGCCACATCTGGCTGGGCCTCGCCGACCGCGTCGACAGCGTCCGCCCGTACCCGCGGCTCGGTGACCTGTGGCGCATGGTGTCGCGCAGCGCCTACGCCCAGCTGCGGCACAACCCTCTGCTCCTGGCCGGGACCGTGGCCGGCCTTGCGCTGGTCTACCTGGCGCCGCCGGTCGCGCTCGTCGCCGGGCTCGCCACGGGGCACGGGATCACCGCGCTGCTCGGCGGGCTGGCGTGGCTGCTGATGACGGCGACGTACGTCCCGATGCTGCGCTACTACGCGCAGCCGCTGTGGCTGGCGCCTCTGCTGCCGGGCACCGCGTTCCTGTATCTCCTCATGACGGTCGACTCCGCGGTGCAGCACTACAGGGGGCGGGGCGCGGCCTGGAAGGGACGTACGTATTCCAGGCCGGACCCGGCGCCGGAGCGGCAGTAGTCGACTGACGCGACTACTTTCTGCCCGGCGTCCAGTTCATGCCCCACCCGTAGGCGTAGTCGACGGTGCGCTGCGGGCTCACGCCGCGCTCGGGCACGAGGTAGCGGGCCTCGCGCTGCACGGTCAGGTCGCTGCCCGTGTTCGTGATGAGTGCGAGGGCGCACACCGTCGACGGCACCGTGCACTCGTCGAGGGAGAAGTCGACGGCCGCGCCGAACTGGGGCTGGAGCGTGACGGTCGCGTGCAGGTCGGCGAAGCTGCGGGCGCCTTCGTAGATGGTGACGAAGATGAGGACGCGTCGCAGGTCCTTCATGTGGTCGAGGTTGATCGTCAGGTTCTCGCCGCTGGAGACGGCGCCGGTGCGGTCGTCGCCGTCGAGGTGGATGTACGGCGGCCGGTTCAGGGCTCCGAAAGCGTTGCCCAGGGCCTGGACGACGCCCTTGCGGCCGTCGGTGAGTTCGTAGAGGGCGCACAGGTCCAGGTCGAGGTCCGCGTGCTGCGCGACGGCGCGGCCCAGCTTGCTGCCCCATCCCTTGAACTGCTTGTGCACCTCCCAGTTGAGGTTCACTCGCATCGAGCCCGACGTGCCGCCCTGCTTGGCCAGGGAGACGGAGGGCGCCGCCTTGGTGAGCGTCACCTTGGTGAGGCGCACGGGCTGCGGGGGCGCGGCCGGGGGCGGCGGCGCGGTGACGGGGGCCGCGACCGGCGGTGCGGGGGCGGGCGTGACCGCAGGTGCGGGCGCGGGTACGGGTGCGGGCGCGGATGTCTGGGGTTCGTCGACCGTGATCCCGTAGTCGGTGGCCAGGCCCGCCAGACCACTGCCGTATCCCTGGCCCACCGCGCGGAACTTCCAGGCGCCCTGGCGCCGGTAGAGCTCGCCGAGGACGAAGGCGGTCTCCACGCTCGCGTCGGCGCTGTCGTAGCGCGCGATCTCGGCGCCGCTCGCCGCGTCGAGGACTCTGATGTACAGCCCGGGGACCTGCCCGAACGTGCCGCCGTCCGCCGACGCGGCGAGCACCACGCTCTCGATCGCGGGCTCCACGCGCGCGAGGTCCACCGAGATCGTGTCGGTCACCTGGCCGTCCGCGCTCTGCTTGCCCTCGTACCGCACCGCGCCCGAGGCGTGCGCCGGCTGGTTGTAGAAGACGAAGTCCGCGTCCGATCGGACCCTTCCGGACACGAGCAGCAGCGCGGAGGCGTCCGCGTCGGGCACCCCCGCGCCTGAACGCCACCCCAATTCGATCCGCACGGCCGGCGCCGGCACGACGACATTCGAACCTTTAGACATTGGCATGTCCGCCCCCAACAGAGATCTCCAGCTTCCAGGTCAACCTATTCCCCGTGGCCGAAAGCATCACAGGGGCACGTGTCTGATGATCACTGGCCAACCGCCGGTAACCCCTCAAGAACTTGCCTTTACACGATCCGAACGCTGAACGACGACCGATTTTGCCAAGTTCGCTCGCATTGGGGATCTCGAGTCACTGCCGACACGCAAAACAACCCTCTTATCGGTCTCCCCAACCAGCACATCGTGGGCTTAACTTATGTGCCATGACCTCCCCCCGCTCCACCTATGGCGGCGGTTACTACTCCGCGCCGTCCTTCCCGGACACTCCGATCTACGACTCCCTCGTCGCAGAGCGGGGCACACCCCAGATCGCCCCGATCCGGGTTCCTGCCATGTACGACACCGGCAGTCATCTGCCCGCGCTCCCGTCCGCGCTTCCCGCGCTGCCGGCCGCGCCCTCCGCTCCCATGCCCCAGTACGGTTACGCGGCCCCGCAGCAGGCACCTCTGCAGCACGCGCCGGCGCCGTACATCCCGCAGCAGGTCTCCGGGCCCCGCGGCTACGCGGGCATGCAACAGCCGCAACAACAACAGCAGCAGCGGCCCGCGCCCGGCACCGGTTACGAGGCCATGCGCCCCGCGGCGCCCCGCCCTGCCGCGCCGTACGAGGATCCGTACAACCGTCAGCAGTACCGCGGTTACTGATCTCCCGGACATGGGGCTGTCCTCGCCTGCTGGCAGGATGGCCCCATGCCGTACGCCTCGCTTCGCTCCATCCACATCCACCCACTGAAGTCGGTTCGGGGGCACGCGCCGCGCGAGGCGGCCGTGGAACCGTGGGGTCTTGCAGGAGACCGCCGGTGGGTGCTCATCGACGCCTCGGGCAAGGTCGTCACCCAGCGCCAGTACCCGCGTCTCGCTCTCGCCTCGGCCGAGACCCCGGACGGCGAAGGTCTGCGCATGTCGGCCCCCGGCCGCGCGCCCCTGACGGTCCCGGTACCCCGGCCCGCCCGGACGACCACGGTGAACATCTTCGGGGACAAGGTCGAGGCCGTACTCGCCGACGACGCGGCGCACACCTGGTGGAGCGCGCACCTGGACGCTGACGTGCGCCTCCTCCACCTGGATTCCCCGGCGACGCGGCGCCCCATCGATCCCGAGTACGCGAAGCCCGGGGAGACGGTCAGCTTCGCCGACGGGTATCCACTGCTGCTCACGACCCTGTCCTCCCTGGACGCCCTCAACTCCCTCATCGCGCAGGGTGATCACGCGGACGAGGGCCCGCTGCCCATGAACCGTTTCCGGCCCAACGTCGTGGTGGACGGCACCGCGCCCTGGGCGGAGGACGAATGGTCACGTATCTCGATCGGGTCCGTCACATTCCGTATCACCAAGAAGAGCGGCCGATGCGTGGTGACCACCACGAATCAGTCAACTTCGGAGCGTGGCAAGGAGCCGCTGCGGACCCTCGCACGCCACCGCCGCTTCGGTGACCAGCTGTGTTTCGGGACGAACCTGGTTCCGGAGACGACCGGGACGGTCCGGATCGGTGACGCGATCACGATCCTGGGCTGACGCGTGGCCGCGCGGGGAACCCCGCGCCGGAACACGGTCGTTGGAGCACAATGGAAAGGCGGGGACCGGCGCAGAGCTTCGTCGAGCGGGGTGACTTCGCTCTCTCTTCGCCCTACCCGCGCGTGAGCCGGCCCGTTCACGGTTAAGACGGACGCGGAAGGGGGTGCTGGCTGTGCGGGCAATCGTCGGACTCTGGCGGTGGCGACACAATCCGCTGCGCCGCGCGACCGACCTCGCCGAGGCCTGGGTCGCCCTGGTGGCGGTGCTGCTGATCGTCTTCGTCGTACCGCTCATCGGCGTCGCGACGGGAACCCTGGCGCAGGGCGCTCTGATGCAGTCGGTACAGGAACAGACCAAGGACCGCCGGGAAGTTCCCGCCACGGTCGTACGGAAGCTGGCCCAGCCGCCGCTGGACCCCGACCCCGAGACGTCGACGGCGAGAGACGCGCACAGTCGCGTCGTCGCCGACTGGAAGGGACCCGACGGCGCCCACCACAAGGGCCAGGTCCTGTCGAGCCTCAAGACCCCGCATCCGGGCGACCGGTTCAGGCTGTGGGTCGACGGCACGGGTCAGGTAGTGGGCCGCCCGCTGGACACGGCGACGGCCACAACACACGCCGCGCTGGCCGGATTCGGGACCGCGGCGGCCGTGGCCGGGCTCGTCGAGGGCACCCGGCGCCTGGTCGTGTGGCGCATGGTCCGCCGCCGGTACGACCGTTGGGACCGTGCCTGGGACAAGGCGGGCCCGGACTGGGGCAGGACAGGGACCGGCAGCTGAGCGGCCTTCCACTCCGGTCAACTCAGCGGCTGCGCGCACGCTACGGTTGACCCACCTTCGCCGCGGGGATCGCAGCGAGGACCCGCGTACGACGAGGTGGGGGCACGACAAAGCCATGGCACAGGGCACGGTCCAGGTGACGCACACCGGCACGTCGCGGTGGCGGCGCCGCACTGGGGAGTACGGATCGCTCGCCGCAGCCCTGGAGGCCGCGGGTGACGGTGACGTACTGACCGTGGCGTCGGGCACGTACAGAGAGAACCTCGTCGTGGACCGTGCGGTGACACTGCGTGGTCCCGAGGGCTCGCCCGGTTCCGTGCGGATCGCGCCGGTCGACGGGGTGCCGCTCACGGTGCGCGCGTCCGCGACCGTCCTCGATCTGCACGTCGAGGGACAGGATTCGGCGGCCCCCGCGCTCCTGGTGGAGGAAGGCGCTCCCGAGCTCTGCGATCTGCGGATCGTCACGCGTTCGGCGGCCGGCATAGAGGTGCGGGGCGGCGCGCGGCCCACCGTGCGGCGCTGCACGGTCGACAACCCCGGAGGGGTCGGCATCGCCGTGCTCGACGGCGGGGGCGGTGTCTTCGAGGAGTGCGAGATCGTCTCGGCGGGACAGGCCGGAGTGGCCGTACGCGGCGGCGCACACCCCCGTCTGGAGCGCTGCCGGGTGCATCACGCGTCGGGTTCCGGACTGTCCGTCACCGGCGAGCACAGCGGCCTGGAAGCCGTCGGCTGCGAGGTGTACGAGATCAAGGGCACCGGCGTGCAGATCACCGGGCGTGCCACGGCGCACCTCACGGACTGCGATGTGCACCGCACCACGGCGGACGGTGTCACGCTCGACACGGACGCCGTGCTCACCCTCGCCGACTGCCGTATCCACGACATCCCTGAGAACGCGATCGACCTGCGCTCCCGCTCGGTCCTGACGCTGACGCGCTCGACGGTGCGCCGGTTCGGGCGCAACGGCCTGTCCGTCTGGGACCCCGGCACGCGCGTGGACGCCAACCAGTGCGAGATCCACGACAGTACGGGCGACTATCCGGCGGTGTGGGTCAGCGACGGTGCGACCGCCGTGCTCGACGCGTGCCGGGTGCACGACGTGCCGGACGCCCTGTTCGTCCTGGACCGCGGCTCCCGCGTGGACGTCGTCGACAGCGATCTCTCCCAAGTGCGCAACACGGCCGTGTCGGTGAGCGACGGCGCCACCGCCCAGCTGGACGACTGCCGGGTGCGCGAGGCCGCGACGGGTGCCTGGTTCCGGGATCACGGGAGCGGTGGCACCCTCGCCAACTGCACCGTGGACGCCGTGCAGACCGGCGTCATCGTCACCAAGGGCGCCGACCCGACGATCGAGCGCTGCACGGTCACTTCCCCTGCCGAGGCCGGCTTCTACGTGTCGGCCGGGGGCCGGGGCAGCTTCCACGGCTGCCGCGTCACCGGCAGCGAGGGCTACGGCTTCCACATCATCGACGGCTGCCGCACGACGCTCAAGAAGTGCCGTACGGAACGGTGTTCGCGCGGCGGTTACGAATTCGCCGAGGACGGTCCCGTCGTCGAGGACTGCACCAGCGACGAGAGCGGCGGGGTGCGCTCCGCGGGGCGGGCCGCCGCTCCGGTGCCCGGCGTGCAGAAGGCCACGCAGACCGTGGGGCTGCTCAGCGCGCTGCCCGACCAGCGTGCCGTGGCACCCGTGACAGAGGCGCCGGACACGACGCGTACGTCGACGGACGTCCTCGGTGAACTCGACACCCTGGTGGGCCTGGAGAGCGTCAAGCGCGAGGTGCGTGCCCTGACGGACATGATCGAGGTGGGCCGGCGTCGGCAGCAGGCGGGCCTCAAGGCGGCTTCCGTCAGGCGGCACTTGGTGTTCACCGGCTCCCCCGGCACCGGCAAGACGACGGTGGCGCGTCTGTACGGGGAGATCCTCGCCTCACTCGGTGTCCTGGAGAAGGGCCATCTCGTGGAGGTGTCCCGGGTCGACCTGGTCGGCGAGCACATCGGCTCGACCGCCATCCGTACGCAGGAGGCCTTTCAACGGGCCACCGGCGGTGTGCTGTTCATCGACGAGGCGTACGCCCTGTCCCCCGAGGACTCCGGCCGTGACTTCGGGCGTGAGGCGATCGACACGCTGGTGAAGCTGATGGAGGACCAGCGCGACTCCGTCGTGGTGATCGTCGCGGGCTACACCTCCGAGATGGAGCGCTTCCTCTCCGTCAACCCCGGTGTCGCGTCCCGTTTCTCACGGACCATCAGGTTCTCCGACTACCTGCCCGAAGAACTGCTGCGGATCGTGGAGCAGCAGGCCGACGAGCACGAGTACCGGCTCGGCGAGGGTGCGTCCGAGGCCCTCCTGAAGCACTTCACGGCGCTCCCGAAGGGGCCCGCCTTCGGCAACGGCCGCACGGCACGGCAGACCTTCGAGTCGATGGTCGAGCGCCACGCGGGCCGGGTCGCCCAGCTCGCCGAGCCGAGCACGGACGACCTGACCCTGCTCTACGAGGACGACTTGCCCGAGCTGCCCTGAGGCGCGGTGGGCTCGCCGTCCGGGCGTGGCGACGGTACTTCCGGGCGCAGCCTGGCGAGGAGGCGGGCCCGTTCCTCGGCGAAGACGGGGTCGGCCTGGTAGTCGGAGTGGCCCAGGATCGGTGCGGGCAGCGGATGTTGCTCGGTGCGGCCGTAGGCGAGGGGGTCCTTCAGCGCCGGGTGGTCGACCTCGGGGCCGCCTTCGCCGGGCAGCCGGACGGGGCCGCCGATCGGGTCGGTGGTGCGGTGCAGATTGCGCCAGCAGTCGACCTCGCGGTGCAGGGCGCTGAGCGCGGCGGGCCCGAAGTGGGCCGGGAACCAGCGTCCGTAGAGCCGCTCAAGAGGCGAGCCGTAGGTGAGCAGGGCGACGCGGCGGCGGACCGTGGGATGCAGCTGCCAGGCCGCCGCCGCGGCGAGGACGCTGCCCTGGGAGTGCCCCGACAGGACGAGACGGCCGCCCGTGGTGCGGATCCAGGTGGCCATGCGCCAGGTCAGGTCGGGCACGGCGCGCTCCGCGTAGCAGGGCGGCGCGAAGGGGTGCGCGGCGCGCGGCCAGAACGTGCCGACGTCCCACAGGATGCCGATCGTGCGGCGGGCCGACGCGTCGCGGTAGGCGCGCCTTCCCCAGGTGACGAAGAGTATGAAGCCGAGGCCGATGAGCCAGGAGCCCATCGCCTGCGCGGTCTGCGCGGCGCCCTCCACGATGTCGTACGTGCCCTGTGCCGCCCGTCCCGGGACCTGGTGGGTCGCCCAGGCGCCGATGAGGGCTCCCGCGCCGAGGAGGAGGGTCGCGGTGGAGACCGTGCCGATGATCATGGGCGCCTGGTCGGTGAGGGCGGCCCGCGCGCGCGTGCCCGCGATGCGGCTGGTGCGGGCGGCGTCCTCGGGCTCCCCCGGGTAGTCGGTCGCGACGGTGGCCATCTCGCGGCGCTTGAGCCGCATGGTGCGCTGGGCGAGCAGGGCGCACACCACGGCGACGACGATCAGCAGGGGCGGGATCACCGAGGCCTGCCAGGACAGCAGGACGGGCGGCCCCTCGATGGTGCCGCCGGCACCCGGCGTGCCGGATCCGTCCAGCCAGTCGGCGACGCGCTGGGCCACTCCCCCGGACATCACACCGCCGAGGGCACAGGCCAGCATCGCGGTCGCGGGTCCCCCGAGGCCGCGCAGGGCCGCACGGAAGTCGCGGGCCCGGCGGTGAATGGCGTGGCCGACCACGGCGAGCGCCACGATCACCGCGCCCTGGACGAGGACGATGCCGCCGAACGTCGCGTCTCCGGGCAGTCGCCCGTGCGACCGCCACTCGGGGCGCGACCAGCCCGCGTACAGGAAGGCGAGTACCAGGAGGGCGAGTGCGGCCGCGGGCAGGAGGCGGACGAGGGTCCGGTCGAGGGTGCGGTCGATGGTGTTCTCGCTGCGGCCCCTGCGGCACACCACCCAGACGACGACGGTGGTGCCTGCGACGAGTGCGCCGTCGAGGATCCGGCCGAGCACGTCGAGGAGGGCGGGGCCGCCGCTCTCGCGGTCGAAGCGGGCGGCCGAGGTGCCGACGGCGGCCGCCACCGTGAGCAGGCCCGCGGCGGTGTGCGCGGCGCGCAGCCGGGCGACGAGACGGCGGCCGTACCAGAATCCCGGCCTGCCGAGCGCGTTGGTCGGGGCCTCCTCGGAGTCGGGCTGATGGGGCAGCGGCTGCTGGGACTCGTACGCGCCCCAGGTGCGGTGGGAGAGGTACCAGAGGAGGCCGGTGAGGGCGGCCGGGACGATCGCGGCGAGGGCGAGGCGGCGGCCGGGCTGGCTCCACCAGCCGCCGTGTCCGTGCGCGTCGACCGACAGGAAGCCGAGCCAGGAGCGTTCCTCTGCGCACGCGTGCGTGCCCGCGCACTGCCAGGCCACCAGGTCGAGTGCCACCTCGCAGGCGGCGGCGACCAGGAGGACGGTGAGGCTGAGGCCGGCGAGGCGCACCAGAAGGCCGTAGGCGCGCACGGTCCGCGTGCGGCGGTGGGCGTTGGGGCGCATCCAGTGGGCGAGGTTGACCACCATGAACGGCAGGAGCAGCAGCCATAAGGCGCGCGAGCCGTTGCCGGACGTGAGGTTGCACCAGACGTACGCCTCGGGGACGGGCTTGCCCCGGTAGTCGTCGGGGCGTTCCTCCGCGTCGACGTCGTCGGCGCGGCGGTAGACCGCGGCCGTGTCGTCGCCGGAGACGCGGACCGTGCGCGGGTCGCCCAGCATCGCCTCGGGGGTGGTGCCCCCTACGCCGTGGACCAGAAGTTCGAGGGCGGACTCGTCCGCCGTGTCACGCTCCACCGTTCAGCATCCCCCGATTGACGTGCGCGTGTGGTGCCGGAATCAGAATCCCCGCTCACGCCCGCGCTACGCATCCTTCGTCACCGAATCTCCCCCATCCGTGCGACCGCGCGTCATATGGCCTGTGCGAGTGGGCAGCGGTACGGCTGTCGGTGGCGCGTGCGAGGATGTGGCGACCATGGACGGCTGGGACGAGGCGAAGGGATCCGACAGGACGTGAGCGAGAATCAGAACCTCCTCGCGGAGCAGCGCCGGGCCCTGATCCTCGACGAGGTCAGGCGCCGTGGCGGTGTCAGGGTCAACGAGCTCACGCGCAAGCTGGGCGTCTCCGACATGACGGTCCGCCGCGATCTCGACGCGCTCGCCCGGCAGGGTGTCCTGGAGAAGGTGCACGGCGGCGCGGTCCCCGTGGTCGAGGCGAGCACGCACGAGCCGGGCTTCGAGGCGAAGTCGGGGCTCGAGCTCAGCGCCAAGGAGGACATCGCGCGGACCGCCGCGGCGCTGGCTGCGCCGGGCACGGCCATCGCGCTGTCCGGCGGCACCACGACGTACGCGCTGGCGCACCACCTCCTCGACGTGCCGGACCTGACCGTGGTGACCAACTCGGTGCGGGTGGCGGACGTGTTCCACGGTGCGCAGCGCTCGTCGGGGCAGCGGCAGGGCGCGGCGACCGTGGTCCTCACGGGCGGCGTGCGGACGCCTTCGGATTCTCTCGTGGGGCCCGTCGCGGACCAGGCCATCGCGGCGCTCCACTTCGACGTGCTCTTCCTCGGCGTGCACGGCATATCGCTGGAGGCCGGCCTGTCGACGCCGAACCTGGCGGAGGCGGAGACGAACCGGCGGCTCGTGCAGTCCGCGCGCCGGGTCGTGGTGGTCGCCGACCACACCAAGTGGGGGACGGTGGGCCTGAGTTCGTTCGCCTCGCTCGACCAGGTCGACACGCTCGTGACGGACGCGGGGCTGCCCGCCGAGGTGCGCGCGGAGATCTCGGAGGAGCTGCGGCTCGTCATCGCGGGCGAGCCCGGAACAGGTACAGACATCTGACGGTTCCGCCGCTATGGTGACCCCTGCCCGGTCAACCGCCTGATTCCGCTTGGGGGCTGAACGTCCATGGCACGCCGACTGGAGCCTGTGGGGCTCGAGTTCACCGAGTCAGCGCCGCTGCGCCTGGTGTTCGCCCGCGAGGTGTCCGCGCCTCCGCAGGCGGTGTTCCGGGCGCTCTCCGAGGACGTGACGGGCTGGCCCGAGTGGTTTTCCGCCGTGACGCTCGTCCGCCCGACGGACGGTGGCACGGGGCGCGAGGTGCGACTCAAGGGCGGCACGCGCATGCGGGAGACCATCCTCGCGGCCGACCCCGGCGAGGTGTACGCGTACCGGGTGGACGAGACCAACGCGCCGGGGATACGGGCCCTGGTCGAGGAGTGGCGGCTCACGCCGTCGGGCACCGGTGGGACACGCGTGCAGTGGACGTTCGCCGCGGACGGGGCCGCCGCTTTCCGGGTGGGGCTGCGGCTCGGCCGGGCGGGGCTCGGTCGCGCGTTCCGTGGCGCGGTGGCCGCGCTCGACCGCAGGATCACGGCCAACTCACCGGATTCCAGGGCGAGTTGAGCGACGACCCGACGACCGCCGAGCCTTTCCCGGCGGACGGGCCTCAGGCGGCGCTCGGCCAGACTCCCGTCGCGAGCAGCGTCTCGATGGCCCGCGTGTAGGGCCCGATGTCCAGGCCCTGGTGGGCCAGCCACTGGTCGGAGTAATACTTGTCGAGGTAGCGGTCCCCCGGGTCGCACAGCAACGTGACGACGCTGCCGGTCCTGCCCTCGGCCACCATCTCGGCGACGATCTTCAACGCGCTCCACAGGCCCGTACCGGTCGAGCCGCCCGCCTTGCGGCCGATGGCCCCTTCCAGGGCGCGCACGGCGGCGACGCTCGCCGCGTCCGGGACCTTCATCATGCGATCGATCGCGCCGGGCACGAAGCTCGGCTCCATGCGCGGCCTGCCGATGCCCTCGATGCGGGAGCCGCAGTCGCAGGTGACGTCCGGGTCCCCGGTCGTCCATCCCTCGAAGAAACAGGAGTTCTCGGGGTCCGCGACGCAGATGCGGGTGTCGTGCTGCATGTAGTGGACGTAGCGGGCGATGGTCGCGGAGGTGCCTCCGGTGCCGGCGGTGGCGACGATCCAGGTCGGCTCGGGGTAGCGCTCCAGCTCCAGCTGCCGGTAGATCGACTCCGCGATGTTGTTGTTGCCGCGCCAGTCCGTGGCCCGCTCCGCGTACGTGAACTGGTCCATGTAGTGACCGCCGGTGTCGACCGCCAGGGCCGCCGACTCCTGGTACATCGTGCGCGAGTCGTCGACGAAGTGGCACCGGCCGCCGTGGAATTCGATCAGGCGGATCTTTTCGGGGCTGGTGGTGCGGGGCATCACGGCGATGAAGGGCACCCCGATGAGCTTCGCGAAGTAGGCCTCGGACACGGCGGTCGAGCCGCTGGACGCCTCGATGACAGGGCGGCCGGGCCGGATCCATCCGTTGCACAGGCCGTAGAGGAACAGCGAGCGGGCGAGCCGGTGCTTGAGGCTGCCCGTGATGTGCGTCGACTCGTCCTTCAGATAGAGGTCGATGCCCCACTCCTCAGGGAGCGGGAAACGCAGGAGGTGGGTGTCGGCCGAGCGGTTGGCGTCGGCCTGCACCTTTCGTACGGCTTCTTTGAGCCAGCTTCGGTACTCGGCGTCCGTGTGGTCCACGTCCTGCGTGGGCACCGGGTCCGCCCCTTGGGGGGTCCCGGCCGACTGGTCCTGCTGAGGGGTGCTCACCGCATGGCTCCTTGGCGTCGTTCCGAGCGCCGGTCCGACGCCGTCCACACCCGGCCGTCGTCTTTACGACCGGTCGGACGCCTCGATCATAAACACCTTCCGCACGCTTCTCACCTGCATAAACACCCCTTTGAGCAACTCAAAGGAACACCTGCCCCAGGGCAGGAACAGGCGTGCGGAGGAACAAAGGCGTGAGTGGGCCCTTCCCCTGCCGGGCGCACCGCCTCGCGCACTGGTGCGGACGCCGTCGTGCGGGCAGACTGCACCGCGGGGCCGGTGAGTGCTCACAGCAAGGGGGCGGACGACATGGCGGAGCCGGAGTTCATGGCGACGGGTGTGCGCATAGGGCGGCTGCTTCGCTCGCTCACCCGGGCAGGGGAAGTCCGCATCAAGGGCGGCCGTCTCGAACTGCTCACCAGTTACGGCAGTGAGATCGACAGTGCGCCGCTCCAGGAAGTCCGCGCCGCCAAGGCCTGGTTCGCGCCCGGCGACCGGGCGCTCGCCGATGTGGGCGGCAGGCGCTACCTGCTGAAACTCGGCAACGATCATGACCCCGGCGACGCGGTCCCCCGTCTTGTCGGTGAGAGCGGGCCGCCCACGACGCGTCGGTTCCTCGAAGCGGTGCGCAGGGCGCGCGGCCGGCTGACATAGGCCGGTGGCGTACTGGGGGACTGCGCGCGCGAGTTGCAGGCTCGCACCCCCTGGGTCACTCTGGTCACACATCACTACTCAGGGTTTACCGGCGATAACGCTGCGAACCAGCCCGCCGGACACGCAGCAGGCGGGCCTCGGCTGACATCGCGACCCTCTGCTGGCTCGGTACTCCGCCTTCTTCCGGACCTTCAATTCGGGGAGTCGCAGCCGTGATCAGCCACCCAAGCAGGCATTGCACGGTGGAGCTCCAGGCCCTGCCGTCGCGGATCCGCCAGGTCCGCAGAATCGTATCGGCGCAGTTGCGCTACTGGCATCTGGATCCCCTGATCGACGAGGCGATGCTCGGCGTGACCGAGCTCCTGACCAACGTCCATCGGCACGCCGGTCCCGACAAGATGTGCACCGTCGAGATCGAGCTGCTGCGCGACCGCCTCACGGTCTCGGTGCACGACCACGACCCGCACCTGCCGCAACTGTGCGACGCCGACCCGCTCGCGACCTGCGGCCGGGGCCTCGCCCTGGTCGCCGCGGTCAGCGAGAGCTGGGGCGCACGGCCGCAGGGCGAGGACGGCAAGGTCGTGTGGTTCACGCTCCCTGCGCCGCCGGCGGCGCTGCCGCTGCCGCCGATTCCCGAGTACCGGGTGGCGGACGCGTTCCCGGAGCTGGACTCCCCGGCGGACCGCCGCGCGGCCCGACATGCTCCCGCCCGGTCGGCCGTTGTCGGCTGACCGGGCGGTGACCCCCCTCTCGTACGGCACGGGCCACGTCGCTCCTTACGGCACGGGCCGCGTCACTCGGTGGCGATGGCCCGCAGCACGTCGAGGCGTGCGGCGCGCCGGGCCGGGCGCAGTCCCGCGAGCGCACCTGCGGCGAGGCCCACCAGGGCCACGACGACGAGCTGGAGCGGGGGCAGGGCGAACGCGAACGCGCTGTCGCTCGCGCCGTCCGAGGCCTCGACCAGCACCCAGCCGAGGAATCCGCCGAGCACCAGGCCACCCGCGGTACCGAACACGGCCACCAGGACGGACTCCCACCGGACCATGGCCCGCAGCTGGGCGCGGGTCTGTCCGACGGCCCTCAACAGCCCCAGTTCACGGGTGCGTTCGTGGACGGCCAGGGTGAGGGTGTTGGCGATGCCGAGCAGGGCGATCAGCACGGCGAGGGCCAGCAGCGCGTAGACCAGGGTCAGCATCATGTCGATGCCGCCGGCGGACGACTGCGCGTACTCGTCGCGGGTCTGCACCTCCGGATTCCCGTACGCCGCAGCGACCTTGGAGACGGCTGCCTTGCCGTCGGCCGTGCTCACGCCGTCCTTGAACGTGACGGCGATCAGGGTGTCGGAGTCCTGGGCGCGGTGCGGGGCCCAGGCCTCGCGCGTGATGACGTAGTCCCCGGCGAGCTCCGACCGGCCGTAGACCGCGCGGACGGTGAAATCCTGCTGCTTGCCGTCGGTGAAGGCCAGTCGGATGGGGCTGCCCGGTTCCAGGTGCTGCTTGTCTGCCTCCTTGCGGGTGATGGCGATGCCGTCCGTGCCGAGGTCGTTCAGCGAGCCGCGGACGGCGCCCAGGTCGAAGGACTTGGCGAGCGCGGCCGGGTCGGTCACGGTGAGGGCGCGGCCCTCGCCGTCGACATCCGCGACGCCCTTTCCCAGGCCGACGGCCCTCGCGACCTGCGGCTGCTCGGCGATCGCCGGGGCGAGCTGCGGGCTGAGGCCGCTGCCGCCCGCGCCGAACGACGGCGCGGACACGGCGATGTCGCCGGCGAAGGAGCGGGACACCGTCTGGTCCATGGTCGCCTTCAGCGAGGCGCCGAAGACGGTGAACAGGGAGACGACGGCGACCCCGATCATCAGGGCACTCGCGGTCGCGGCGGTGCGCTTGGGGCTGCGCAGCGCGTTGCGCCGGGCGAGGGAGCCGGTGACGCCGCGCAGCTTGTCGAGGGGGCTGCCGAGGACACGTACGGCGCGCGACGAGGCGACGGGGCCGAGGACCACGAACGCGGTGAGGATCAGCACGCTGCCGAGTCCCGCGAGCCAGATGGACGGCGAGGCGAGGACACCGACGAGCGTGACGGCGACCGCCGCGACGCCGAGTGCCGTGCCGATGACGGCGCGGCGGCGCGAGGCCCCGGACTGGTCGACGGCCGTCTCGCGCAGGGCCGCGAGGGGTGCGGTGCGTCCGGCCCGTACGGCGGGCAGGAGCGCGGAGCCGAGGCAGACGAGGATGCCGACGGCGAGCGGGAGCAGCATGGACAGCCCGCTGATCACGAGAGCGCCCTCGGGGAACGGGAAGCCGATCGCCGGGAAGAGCGCCTGGAGCCCGGCCGCGATGCCGATGCCACCGGCGAGACCGGCGACCGACGCGAGGACGGCGACGGCGCTCGCCTCGACGAGCGTGGTGGCGGTGACCTGGCGGCGGGAGGCGCCGAGGGCGCGCAGCAGCGCGTTCTCACGGGTGCGCTGGGCTACGACGATCGCGAACGTGTTGTGGATGGAGAAGGTCGCCACGAGCAGGGCGATGCCGGAGAACACGAGGAGGAAGGTGGTGAAGAGGGTCAGGAACTGGCCGGAGATCATGTCGGTGTTCTCCTGCGCCGACGCCTCACCGGTGATGGCCTCGACTCCCTTGGGCAGTACGGGAGTCAGCTCGTCGACGAGTTCCCGCTGACTGGTGCCGGGGCCGGCCCGCACCTGGATGGACGCGGCCTCGCCGGGCCTCGGCGTGAGGTACTTCTCCGCGTCGGCCTGCGTCATGCCGGTGTACGTCACCTGGGCCATGCCGTCCTCGCCGCCGAACGTGGCGAGGCCGACGATCGTCACCCTGACGGGGTCGGGGGTGCGCAGGGTCGTGGTGTCGCCGATCTTGAGGTCGCCCTTCTTGGCGGCTCCGCGGTTGACGACCACCTCGCCGGTCTTCGAAGGGGTGTGTCCTTCGGCCAGGCGGTAGGGGTTGAGTTCGTGGTCGTTGATCCAGTTGCCCGCGAGGGTGGGCGGGCCCTGGCCGCCGATCGCCTTGCCGTTGCTGCCGACGAGCTGGCCCGCGCCCTGGATGCCGGGCACGGCGGCGGCGACCCCCGGGGTGGCCGCGAGCTTCTTCGCGAGCGACGCGGCGACGGGCTGCCGGGTGCCCTGGCTCTCGCCGGGGGTCGTGATCACGTTCGTGCTGCGGACGACGGCGTCCGTGCCGCTCGACGCGTTGCCGAACATGGTGTCGAAGCTGGCGCGCAGGGTGTCGCCCATGACGAGCGTGCCGGTGAGGAAGGCGACGCCGAGCAGGACGGCCAGGAAGGTGCCGGCGAAGCGCCGCTTGTGGGCCCTCAGAGACGACAGGCTCAGGCGCGCGGAGGTGCTCAGGGAGCTCATGACGGAGCCTGCCCCGCATGCCGTGCGCCGCCGGCCGCGTCGAAGGCCTTCATGCGGTCGAGGACCTTGTCCGCGGTCGGGTCCTGCATCCGGTCGACCAGGCGGCCGTCGGCGAGGAAGACGACCTCGTCGGCGTGGGCTGCGGCCACCGGGTCGTGGGTGACCATGACGACCGTACGGTCCATCTGCCGTACGGCGCGGCCGAGGAGCCCGAGCACCTCCTCGCCGGAGCGCGAGTCGAGGTTGCCGGTGGGCTCGTCGGCGAAGACGACGTCGGGGCTGCCGGCGAAGGCACGGGCCACGGCGACGCGCTGCTGCTGTCCGCCGGAGAGTTCGGACGGCCGGTGGTGCAGGCGGTCGCGCAGGCCGACGACGTCGATCAGGGCGTCGGTCCACTCCCTGGAGCCGGCGTCTTCCTTCGCGCCCGCGAGGTCCATCGGCAGGGTGATGTTCTCCGCGACCGTCAGCGTCGGCACCAGGTTGAAGGCCTGGAACACGAAGCCGCTGCGGTCGCGGCGCAGCAGGGTCAGGCGGCGGTCGTCGAGGTCGCTCAGGTCGGTGTCACCGATGAAGGCGGAGCCGGCGCTGAGGGTGTCGAGGCCTGCCGCACAGTGCATGAGGGTGGACTTGCCGGAGCCGGAAGGACCCATGATCGCGGTGAACCTCCCGGCCTCGAAGCCGACGCTCACGCCGTCCAGGGCCCGGACCGCGGTGTCACCACTGCCGTAGATCTTCACGGCGTCGGCGACTCGGGCCGCGGTCCGGGTGAGCGTGGTGGTGGTCATTCCGCACCGCCCTTGGGACGGCTGAACTCCTCGTTCAGGACGGAGCTGCGGCGCCAGTACTCGTCCTCGTCGATCTCGCCCGCGGCGAAGCGCCGGCCGAGCACGGTGAGGGGCGAGTTCTCGTCGGCGGCGGGCCGCCAGGGGCCGCCTCGGCGGCGTCCGCGCCACACCGTGCGGCGCAGCAGCGTGACGACGCCGATGACGACGGCCGCCCAGATCAGCGGGAAGAACAGGATCCACGGGCCGGGCCCGCCGTCCCAGTTCGCCAGGGTCTGCATGAGAGTCATCTCCTCGGAACGTGTGTTCACGTTTTCTCGATGACACGAGACTCGCTCCGAAGGGGGGTCGAAGTCGTCATACAGCCAGCGGCAGCACGCGTACGACCACGGGAGTACGGGGGCCACTTCCGCCTACTCTCACCCACTCTCGCTTCTGTACCTACTAGTATGTACAGTAGCTTCATGAGCACTTCGGACCGGTTGATCGAGTCCACTCGTGAGCTCCTGTGGGAGCGCGGTTACGTGGGCACGAGCCCCAAGGCGATCCAGCAGCGCGCGGACGCGGGGCAGGGCAGCATGTACCACCACTTCGGCGGGAAGCAGGACCTCGCGCTCGCCGCGATCGAGCGGACGGCGCAGGAGATGCGGACCTCCGCCGCGAAGTCGTTCGGCGGCTCCGGCTCCGCGTACGCCCGTATCGAGGCGTATCTGCGGCGCGAGCGCGATGTGCTGCGCGGCTGCCCGATCGGCCGGCTCACGATGGATCCGGACGTGATCGCGAGCGACGCGCTGCGCGCACCCGTCGACGAGACGATCGACTGGCTGCGGGAGCAACTCGCCGCAATCGTCGAAGAGGGCAAGGAACAGGGCGAGTTCGTGCCCTCGCTGGACGCCGAGGAGATCGCGGCGACGATCGTCGCGACCGTCCAGGGCGGCTATGTCCTGGCCCGCGCGTCCGGCGCGCCCGCCGCCTTCGACGCGGGGGTGCGAGGACTGCTCGCGCTGCTCGCACCCGCCGCCTGAACCGAGGAGAGACCCGACCGTGCACGCGATGCAGTACGACATCACACTGCCCGCCGATTACGACATGGGCATCATCCGCAAGCGGGTGGAGGCCAGGGGGCATCTCCTGGACGAGTTCCCCGGACTCGGCCTCAAGGCCTATCTGATGCGGGAACGCGGTGTCGCCGGGTCGCCCGTGAACCAGTACGCGCCCTGCTACCTGTGGAACACCCCTCAGGGCATGAACTCGTTCCTGTGGGGGCCCGGTTTCCAGGGCATCGTGGATGACTTCGGCCGGCCCGAGGTGCAGCACTGGGCCGGACTCGCATACGAGGAGGGCCCGGCCTCGCACGTCACCCCGACCAGCGCGGTGCGCCGGAGGACACCCCTCACGGGACAGGCGCCGCTCGCCGAGCAGACGGACGCCGCTGTGCGTGACGCGGCCCGTATCGCCGGGCGGAACGGCGCGGTGTGCGTCGCCGTCGCCGTGGACCCGCGCCACTGGGAGCTGCTCACCTTCTCCCTCTGGGACCACGCGTCACCGGACACGCCCGGCGACCTCTACGAGGTGCTGCACCTGAGCGCCCCCGAGCGTGACCGGCTCCCCAGGGGGAGGGAATGGTGACCGCGACCGTACGGACCGTGCTCGGGGACGTGGCTCCCGAGGAACTCGGCGTGTGCGACGCACACGACCATCTCTTCTTCCGCAGCCCACTGCTTCGCGGCCAGGAACTCGACGACGCGGCCGCCGCCGAGGCCGAACTGCGCGCCTACCGTGAGGCGGGCGGTGGCGCGGTCGTCCAGTGGACACCGCACGGGCTCGGACGCCGGGCAGAGCTGCTGCCCGGCCTGTCGACGGCGACGGGTGTACGGATCGTGGCAGCGACCGGGCTCCATCAAGCGGCCCACTACACGCCGGAGTTGCTCGCCCGGCTGCGTCCCGTCCTCGCCGACGTGTTCGTGCGGGAGCTCACGGAAGGGATCGGCGACAGCGGTGTGCGGGCCGGACTCATCAAGGTCGCGGGCGGCTTCCACGCCCTCGACGACCACGCGGTGTGGACCATGCGGGCGGCTGCCGAGGCCCATCACGCGACCGGCGCCCCGATCGCCGTACACCACGAGCTGGGGACGGGCGTCCTGGACGTACTGGACCTGCTGTGCGGGGAGTTGGGGGTGGCGCCGCAGCGGGTCCTGCTCGGGCACCTCAACCGCTCCCCCGATTTCGCCGTGCACCGCCAGGCCGCCGAGTCCGGCGCGTATCTCGCCTTCGACGGGCCGTCGCGCGCGAACCACGCGACGGACTGGCGGATGCCGGACGCGATGGCGGAGCTCGCCGACGCGGGGTTCGGCGACCGGCTCCTGCTCGGCGGCGACACGACGACCGCCGGAGCGCGCTCGGTGAGCGGCGGGCCCGGGATGCCGTATCTGCTGCGCCGCGTCCGCCCACGGCTCGAACTGGCCCTGGGCAAGGAGCTGGTGGACCGGATCCTCGTCGACAACCCGGGCAGGGCGTTCGCGGTGGAGCGGCTGCCCGAGCGGTGACGGACGGCCTCACTCGGCCTGTGCGGTTCCGGCCGGCGGTGTACGGCCGTCGTGGTGCACAGGCCCCGCGGACGCCACGACCGACGTCGGCACCGGCGAGAAGACCGGGTACATGAGCCGGTTGGACAGATAGGCGAAGACCGGCCCGAGCGCGTTCATCGCGACCACGCAGACCCACGCCGCCCAGATGTTGCCCGGCTTGTAGCCGAAACCGCCGAAGAACGTGGCGAAGAAGCTGGCGAAGCCGAGGAACATGCCGGGAATCAGTGAGAACACCTTGATGCGGCCCGTGTACATCAGGACGGTGTTGACGACCATGATCACCAGGGCCAGCACCGCGTTCCGGGCGAACTGGCTGCCGCCGAACGCCGTGCCCACGTGCTGGTCGATCAGCACGATGATCAGGGCGAAGGAGGAGCCGGCGGGCATCGTGCACCACAGCCTGCGTGCGTTCGCCCAGCTCGGCCCTCCGAGCGCGAAGACGGCCGCCCACGAGATGAAGATCGCCCAGGGCGGGAGATGGAGCGCGGTCCCTCCGATGAACGCCGTCAGACCGGCGAGTACGGAGGCAACGATTTCGTGAGAGAGGCGTTCGCGCATGGGGATTCCTCTGCTGGAGTCGGATGGCAGTGCGCGGTGCCGTGCGGGGGCGGGTGCGAGTGCGGGGGCTGGCTGGTGCGAGGCGGGTGGAGGGTCAGTGGACGAGGAGTTCGCTGGTCCTGATCGTGCGGGCCACCACCTTCCCCGCCTTGATGACATGGGCGCGCTCGGGCCGGTCCAGGACGATGTCGTCGTAGACGTGCGTGTCGAGCACCACCAGATCGGCGCGGGCGCCGGGCCGTACGCCGTAGTCGTCGGCGACGCCCACGACCCGGGCAGCGTCGTGCGTGACCATGCGAAGGACCCGGTGGAGGTCGTCGGGCCCGGACAGATGGCCGGTCTGCGCCAGCAGGAGCGCCGTGTCCAGGGGGTCCGCGCGCCCGAAGGGGGTGAACGCGTTGCGGATGTTGTTGGAGGAACAGGCGGCCAGTACGCCGTGGTCCCACAGTTCCCGGACCGGGGCGATCCCCCGCCGTACCGACCGCGTGTCCCGTCGCCCGCCGAGGTGCAGGTCGGTCGCCGGGAGCGGCACGACGGCGACGCCCGCGTCGGCCAGTGCGGCCATCGCTCGTGCCCGGTCCGCGGGTTCCCGGCCGCCGAGCGAAGTCATATGACCGAGCGTCACCCGGCCCCCCATCCCCCTGCGCGCGGTCCGGTCGGCGATGAACTCGGCAAGCGCGTACCGGGGGTCGGACGCGTCGTCGGCGAAGTCGGCGTGCAGGTCGGCCGGTACGCCATGCTGTGCGGCGAGGTCGAGTACGAGCTCGACATGGCGCCGGCAGTCCTCCAGGGTGGCCTCGTTGTACGTGCAGCCGCCCACCACGTCGGCGCCCGCCGCCAGCGCCGAGACCAGGAGCTGCTCGGTTCCGGGTGACCGCAGGATGCCTTCCTGGGGGAACGCCACGATCTGGAGGTCCACCAAGTCCGCATACTCCTCGCGGAGTTGGAGCAGCACCTCGACGCCGAGCAGTCCCGCGATCGGGTCGACGTCCGGGTGCGCACGGATCACGGTCGTGCCGTTGAGGACCGCCGCCTCCAGGACCCGGCGCGCACGGGCCCGTACGTCGTCGTGCGTGAAAGCGCTCTTCAGTTCGCCGGTCACGGCGATCGCTCCGGCGAGGGTGCCGTCGGGGTTGCTCCGTACGCCGTCCAGGAGGGCCTTGTCGAGATGCAGATGCGGTTCGACGAAGCCGGGCAGGATGACGCGGCCCGCGCAGTCGATCACCTCGTCGGCGTCCTGGCCCGAGGCGTCCCCGACCGCCCGCACCCGGCCACCGTCGATCACCACGTCACAGGGCAACCGGGCGTCTTCGACGCGTGCTTGACGCAGTATCAGTTGAGGCATGCGGGCTCCCGGTGGGTGGATGGGCGGGGGCGGATGCGGGGGCGGATGCGGATGCGGATGCGGATGCGAGGGTGACCGGTGTGCGTGACCGTCGGGATCAGCCAGGATCAATCGGGATCAGTGCGGATCAGGCAGGGAAGTCCGCCTTGCGGATCAGGCAGTGCACGCCCTGGACCTGGTCGACGACCTGCGAGATCTCGAAGTCCGCCGCTGCACTCAGGTAGGCGTACGCGGCGGGGCCGTCCATGCCGAAGCGGTCCGTGAGGAAGCGGACGGCGGAACGGACCGCTTCCCGCATCGCCTCGTCGAGGTCCTCGTGGAGTCCGATGGGGATCCAGTGCCGGTCGGTCTCGCCGAACGGATGCGCGAGGGCCGCGGCGGCCGCGCGGGCCCGTGCGCTCTTGAGGAGGGTGAGCCGGAACGTGGCGCGCAGCGGCGCCTCCAGGGCGGTGAGGGCGACTTCGCCGTTGCCCTGGGCGTAGTGCGGATCGCCGGTGTAGAAGCCCGCTCCGGCCGTCTGCACGGGCAGATACAGCGCGGAGCGCGTCGCGAGGTCCTTGATGTCGAGGTTGCCGCCGTGCCGTCCCGGCGGCACGGAGTGCTCCGGCCCTTCCGTGTCGGTGGCCACGCCCATGATGCCCATGAACGGCCGCAGCGGGAACCGGGCCGCCGCCGGGCCCTCGCCGTATCGGATCACACCCACGTCCCGGCCGTCCGCACGCTCCACCTCACAGAACGTGAACTCCGGTCCTGTACAGGCGAATTCGTCCGGCAGGGCGCCGCGGCCGTGCCGGCTGGAGATGACGCCGTAGTCGGCGCGCCGGTGCAGGGACAGCACTTCGGCCTTGAGGAGGTCACCCGGCTCGGCGCCCCGGATATGGACGGGCGCGCTGACGACGTGAGGGCCGTCGCCGTCCGGGTCCCGTGGAGGCGGTGACTTCGCCAACAGGCGGGCGTCCGAAAGCACTTCGGTCGCGGCGATGCCGTACCGCCCGAAGAAGGCCGCCGGGTCGCGCCCCTGGTCCTCCAGGATGCCCTCGTGCGAGACGGTGTCGAAGGTGACGCTGTCGCCGGAGTCGATCGTGAGCGCCGGCGTGGTGGTGCGGCAGGGCAGCCGCCCCCAGCCGACGGTCTCCGGTGTGGCCCGTAGATAGTGCGTGCCGTCGATCGGTCCCTGTCCCGCTTCGAGTATCACTGCGGCCTCCCTGCCGTGACGGTGCCGTTGAGGGGCTCTTCGGTGGTTCGCGCAGGCTCGCTCCCGAGCCGGGTGCCGCCGCCACCGGCCGCGATCACCGTGGATCCTGTCGAGGACAGTGCCCGTACGGTCTCCGTCTCGAGGACCCGGCGCGCCCGAGCGACCTGAGCCGCCCCGAGTCGGCCGGCGCCACCACGGGCGGGGCGAGCCGGCGTGCGGCGTCGGCCTGTTCGGCGACGGTGGCGTGGGTGCCACCGCGCAGCAGCGCGTTGCCGCCGATGGCGACCACCGCTGTCCTCGGCACGGCTCGGGGAGTCATGCGGGTCACCGTAGGGGCGGCCGGAGGAGCCGGTCATGGGCACCGGACGCCAGGATGCGCGGCCCGCCGTTGACACCCTCTGACAAGGGACGTCCCCGACCGGAGCGGGAAACACGGAAGTTACGCGCGGGGTATTACAGGTTACTCGCGGCTGTCGCATAGTGACTGCGCATGACAGGCATAGGCATCGGCACCGTCCCGACCGTCCCCTACGGCCTCTCGCCCGGTCTGACCGTGAGCGAGGCGCTGGCCCTGCCCTGCCTCAGCGGCGCACGACTTGTCGCCGGGGCGAGCGGCGACGGCCGCCGTATCCGCGTCGTCAACATCATGGAAGTCCCCGACATCGTGCGCTGGATGCGCGGCGGCGAACTCCTGCTGACCACCGCCTATGCCGTCCGTGACGACGCACAGGCGCTGAGCGACCTGATCCCCGTGCTCGCCGAGCGCGGGCTCGCCGCCCTGGCCGTCAAGGTGGGGCCGTATCTGCCGGAGCTGCCGCCGGTGATGCTCGCCGTGGCCGACGAACTCGGCTTCCCTGTCGTCGAGTTGCCGGGCGCCGTCATGTTCAACGACATACTCTCCGAGGTGTTGGGCACCGTGCTGAACCGTCAGGCCCTGGAGCTGGAGCGTTCCCGCGCCATCCATGAACGGCTCACCGCGGTGGCCCTCGACGGAGGCTCCTATCAGGAACTCATGAATGTCCTGCTCGAACTGTCCGGCTGCGCGGCCGCCGTCCTCGATGAGCACGGCTGGATCCTGGCCTCCGCCGGGTCCCCGCCCTCCGACCGTCCGCCCGCCGCCGAGCGCGTCATCGAGACGGGCACGGGCGCGAGCGGCGCCGTGGCCCTGTGGCGGGACGACACGGAGGCCGCGAACCCGGGCGCCGGGGCCGCCACTCCTTCCACGAGCGAGCTCGACACCCACCAGCGGATGGCGCTGGAGCACGCCACGACCGTCGCCGCCACCATCGCCGCCCAGGAACGCGCCCTGGCCAGCCGCCAGCAGCGCTACCGCACCCTGCTCCTGATGGAGCTGGTCTCACGACCGCCGCGCGACCGCTCCGAGACCGCCCGCCGCGCCGCGGCCATGGGCTGGAACCTGCGGCTGCCCCGCGCAGTCGTGCTCATCGAGGTCGCCTCCACCGGCGCCGGCGGCCCCACCGACACCGAACTCGCCCTGGAGGAACGGCTGCTGCCGCTCGTGCGGTCGGCCGCCGGGCCCGCCGCGATCATCTGGGGCAGCCAGAGCGGACTCGTCCTGCTGATGGAACCGGGGCCGTCACTCACCGGCCGGTGTCAGGCCCTGCACGCGGCTGTCACCGCCGCACACCCCGACTGGGACGTGGCGGTCGCCGCCGGGACGGTTCGGGACGACTTCACCGACTACCACCACAGCTACGAGGAAGCGGCGCAGACTTTGACGCTCGGCCGCGAACTGCACGGCCCCGACTTCGTTCGCGGCTACGCGGACCTGGGGGTGTACCGGCTGCTCGGACAGCTGCCCGCGGCGGAACTCAGGGCCCTCGTCGACGACGCGCTCGGCCCGCTGCTCGCCCACGACGCCGAGCACGAGGGCAGCCTCGTCGAGACTCTCGGCGTCTATCTCCTCCAGGACCGCAACGGCGTGGCCACTGCCGCCCGGCTGCACGTCCACTACAACACCCTGCGCTATCGGCTGCGCCAGATCGACCGCCTCACCGGCGGTCTCGAGCGCCGGCCGACGGCCCGGCTCCAGACCGAACTTGCCGTCCATGCCCACCGGTTGCTCTCGGCGCGCGAGCGGCACTGAACAGGCCTTCCTCACGGCTGACGTCGACCCCCGCAAGGGCGGGTCACTGTCACCCGTTGCCGGTAATTCCCCTGCTGGTTCTGACACTTCGAGCCATGCTCCGAGCGGCGGGCCACTGCCTAGAGTCGGAGCCATGGTGCTGCGAAACGCCGTGCACAAGGACCTATACGCCGACTCCGTCGCCCTCATGAGGGTTGCCGCCCGCCTGGCCGAACCGCCGGGCGTCGAGACCGTCAGCCTCGTGATGGGCACACCCGCCAACCGCGACGTCCTCGCGCGGTCGGGGCTGCTGACCGACCCGGGACGGGACGCCGGCCCCAACGACCTGCTCGTCGCCGTCCGGGGCGAGCCCGATGCCGTGGACCACGCCCTCGCCCTGGTGACCGATGCCCTGTCCGGTCCCGGCGAGGGCGCCCCGGGCACCGGGGCGGACACCGGCACGGACACCGGTCCGCCGGTGCGCTCGCTGGTCGGCGCACCCGCCGGCGCCAGTCTCGCGCTGATCTCCACCCCCGGCCCGTACGCGGCCGCCGAGGCCTTCAAGGCGCTGCGCCTGGGCATGCACGCCTTCGTCTTCAGCGATCACGTGCCGATCGAGCAGGAGGTGCTCCTGAAGCGGGAGGCCGCCCGCCGCGGGCTGCTCGTCATGGGCCCGGACTGCGGAACCGCCGTCATCAGCGGCATCCCTCTCGGCTTCGCCAACGAGGTGCGGCCGGGCCGCGTCGGCCTGGTCGGCGCCTCCGGCACGGGACTGCAACAGGTGTCGAGCCTGCTCCACTCCATGGGCGCCGGGGTCAGCCATGTGATCGGCACGGGCAGCCGCGACGTGAGTGCGGAAGTGGGCGGCCTGACGATGCGGGCCGGGCTCGACGCCCTGGCCGCGGACCCCGCCACGGAGGTCATCGTCCTCGTATCCAAACCGCCTGCCCCACAGGTGGCCGAGCAACTGCTACGGCACGCAAGCGCGTTGGGGAAAACGGTGGTGGCCTGCTTCCTCGGCTCACAGGACTCCGCTGTCGCCCCGCCCGGGGTCACACTCGCCCCCACCCTCTTCGAGGCGGCGCGGTCCGCCGCGTCCCTTGCCGTCGGCGGGGCACTGCCGCCCGGCGAAGAACTCCCCGAGGTGCCCGCCCCCACTCCGCCACGTCACCTCCTGCGGGCCCTGTATGCGGGCGGCACGTTCACCCACGAGGCGGCCTGGCTCCTCGGCCCGGTGCTGGGTGACATCACCCGCACCGCTCCCCCGCCCGTGCCGGGCGCCGCCCCGCGCCTCCCGGACCGGCATCTCGTACTCGACCTCGGCGACGACGAGTTCACCGCGGGGCGCCCTCACCCGATGATCGACCCCACGGTCCGCACCGAGTATCTGCGGGCAGCCCTTGCGGACCCGCGCAGCGCCGCGGTCGTCCTGGACGTGGTCATCGGGCACGGCGCCGCCGCGAATCCGGCAGCGGCTCTCGCCGGGGCCCTGGCCGAGGCTCCTGCCGACGCCCCGCCGGTGATCGCGTTCGTCGTGGGCACCGATGACGACCCGCAGGGGCTCACCGCACAGCGGCGGATTCTGCGCGACGCGGGCGCGCACGTCGTCGACAGCAGCACGACCGCCGCGCGGGCGTGCGCCGAACTCCTCGCCACCAGTTGCGACTTGGCGCTCGCCCCAGCTGCGTCAGCCTCTGCGTCTGCGTCTGCGTCTGCGTCTGCGTCTGCCCCAGTCTCTGCCGCCACCTCCGCCTCTGCCTCCCGGATCGGAGAGACCGCATGACCGCACAGGCCTCGCCCGCGCAGGCCTCACCCGCGCAGGGCCTCCTGACCGCCGTACCGCATGTCGTGAACGTAGGCGTCGACGCGTTCGCCGGGCCGCCGCGCGCCGCGGGTGCGACGGTGACCGCGGTCGACTGGCGCCCCCCGGCCCACGGCGATCCGGAACTCGGCGCCCGGCTCGCCCGGCTGGTCGCGCACCCGGCCGTCGAGGCCGCCAACGCCGAAGCGCTCGAGCGGATCCTGGGCGTCGTGCCGTTGTGGACCGACGTCCGCCCGGCCGGGGAACTCATCCCTGAACTCGCCCAGGAGAGGCTGCTGTTGCACGCCGGGCCGCCGATCGCATGGGAGCGCATGTGCGGCCCGATGCGGGCAGCCGTCGTCGGCGCCGCCCTGCTGGAGGGCTGGGCGGCGACGGCGACGGAAGCGGAATCACTCGCCGGCTCAGGAGCCATCCGCTTCGCCCCCTGCCATCACCACGACGCGGTCGGCCCGATGGCGGGCATCATCTCCGCATCCATGCCCCTGCTCGTCGTGGAGGACGAGGCCACGGGCCTGCGGGCCTACTCGAACCTCAACGAGGGGCAGGGCCGCTGCCTGCGCTACGGCGCGCTCGGCGACGACGTCATGGGGCGGCTGCGCTGGATGGGGGAGCGCCTCGGCCCCGCCCTGCGTGCGGCGATCGGCTCGCTCGCCGAGCCGGTGAACCTTCGGTCGGTCACCGCGCAGGCCCTGCAGATGGGCGACGAGTGCCACAGCCGCAACACCGCCGCGAGCGCCCTGCTCACCCGCGAACTGGCCGCCGCGCTCGCCCGGCACGCGGACCTCGGCGGGATCGAGGCGCTGGACTTCCTGCGCGACAACAACTACTGGTTCCTCAACTTCTCGATGGCCGCGAGCAAGTTGGCGCTCATGGCCGGACACGGCGTGCCGCACTCCACGGTCGTCACAGCCTTCGCGCGAAACGGTGTCGAGGTCGGCATCCGCGTCAGCGGCCTCGGCGACGGGTGGTTCACGGCGCCCGCAGCCCCCGTGGACGGCCTCTACTTCGCCGGATACGGGCCTGCCGACGCCAATCCCGACATCGGTGACAGCGCCATCACCGAGATGCACGGCCTGGGCGGGTTCGCGCTGGCCGCCGCCCCGGCGATCGTCGGCTTCGTGGGCGGCACCCCCGAAGGGGCCCGCCGCGTCAGCCAGGAGATGGCGACACTCACCGTCGGCCGCCACCGCGACTACCGCCTCCCCGGCCTCGACTTCGTCGGCAGCCCCGTCGGCCTCGACATCCGCAAGGTCGTCGACACGGGCCTCGAACCGGTCATCACCACGGGCATCGCCCACCGCGAACCGGGCATCGGCCAGATCGGCGCCGGCCTCACCCACGCCCCGATGCGCTGCTTCACGGACGCGCTGAGCGCCTTCGAAGAACCCCCGTCGGCCACGGAGCCCGACGAGTGACGGGCACAGCGGCCGACGGGGGTTGTTCTGTTCGTGCTGGGGTGGCACGCCCTGAGCAGCACGTACGCCTCGGCGCCATCAGTCACGCACACCTCAGCGCCATCAGTGACGTACACGTCGGCACCATCAGTACAGCCGTCGCCTCGCTGCTGCACGGTCCTCTCCGGCCGGCACGCATCGTCGCCGCCACCCGCTACGCGGTCCATCTCGCCACCGGTGAGCGGGAGTTGCCCGCGCTCGCCGTGGTGACCCGGGACGCGATCCGGCTGCCGAACGCGTTCGTCCTGCCCTTCTCGTCGGTGGACCGGCCGTTGGACCGGAACACACCACGAGGGGCCGCCACTGTCCAGGCCCGCTTCGGGGCAGGGAGCGTAGTCATCGGCCCGGTTCGCTTCGAGCCGGAGGCGTCCTGGACACCGCCCCGTGTCCAGGGCGCCTCCTCCCCACCGGGCGCCGCGCGGCTCGCCCGCGTGACGGCGCTGCTCGAAGCCCTGGCCCAACCCCTGCCGCCTCCTCTGGCGCCCCGCCTGACGGACCTGCGCCACACCCTGGACGCGGACGACGCGAGCGAAGTCCGGCGGGCCGCCCACGCGCTGGTCGGCCTCGGCCCCGGGCTCACCCCGTCCGGTGACGACGTCCTGTGCGGCGCGCTGCTGGCGAGCCGAGCGTGGGGAGGCCCTCTCGCGCCCCTCTCGGAGGCGGTCGCGGACGCGGCCCGCCGCACCCCGCTGCTCTCGGCAGCACTCCTGCGGCACGCGGTGCGCGGCGAATGCGTACCGCAGGCCCACGCGTTCCTGCGGGCGCTGAGCGGGGACGGTCTTGCCTTGGAACCTGCGGTGCGCGAACTGCTCGCCGTCGGACACCACTCGGGAGGCGACCTGGCGCGTGGGGTGCTCGCGGTGGGCCTGAGCAGAGCGTGCGCGGCGGCCGGTGGCCGTAACGACCACCCGTGCCAAACGACTACCCGTGGAAGTAGCGGTTGCCCTTGTCGATGAGGTGGGAGGCGTAGACGCGGCCGATCGCCGGCTTGCCGCGGTAGAAGCCGACGTAACGCTGTGCACTGTCCACGACGACGGGGCGGGCGAAGCAGGCGAAGCGGTTGCGCTGCTGCTGCTCGGCCCAGGCCATGGCGGCCGGGTCGACGCGCTCGCTGACGAGGACGGGGAAGGCCGCGACACCGGTCTGCAGGCCGACCGGGAGGCCGCCCTTGTTCTTCTTCGCGTACGTCAGGACCTGCGAGGTGAACGCGTCGACGCTCTGCGCGGTGATCTCGGGCACGGCGGCGGCGACGGTGAACAGGTGCAGGTTGGTGGCCATCCAGCTCATCCGGAAGTCGGCCCGCCGCCCCACGAGGACGGGCACACCGAACCAGTCCTCCCAGCGCGTCGCGCAGCCGTCCGCCTGGAGGCGGCTCTCCACCGAGGCCAGGTAATTCCGTGCCGATTCACCGATCATGGCGGTGATTGTGCACGGTCAAGCCCGTTGCGGACCAATCAGGGTCCGCAGGGCCCGCCCGTCAGGCCAGGCCCAGCGCCGAGAGCGGATCGTCGAGGACGGGCTGCCACGCCAACTCGGCAGCTCCGACAAGGCTGTTGTGGTCGAGCGTGCACGCGAGGATGGGCACGCCCCCGCTGCGGCCCCACAGACTGCGGTCCGCGACGACGGCCCGCAGGCGGTCCGGGTCCGCGTCGAGGAGCGCCCGGTGCAGGCCGCCCAGGATGATGCGGTCGGGGTTGAGGATGTTCACCAGGCCCGCGAGGCCCAGTCCGAGACGGTCGATCAGGGCCTCGGTGGCCATCCGCACCTTCGGGTCGTCGTGGCTGCCGGCGATCAGGTCGCGGGCCTGCTGGAGCAGGGATCCGTCGGGGCCCGGTTCGCGGCCTGCCGCGTCGAGCAGGGCCAGCGGGTCGGTCTCCACGTCCAGGCAGCCGCGGCTGCCGCAGTAGCAGGGACGGCCCTCGGGGTTCACCGTGAGGTGCCCGACCTCCAGAGCGAGGCCCGAACTGCCGGTGTGCAGACGGCCGTCGAGGACGAGCGCGCCGCCGACGCCGCGGTGGCCGGTGGCGACGCACAGCAGGTCACGCGCGCCACGGCCCGCGCCGTGCCGGTGCTCGGCGAGGGCGGCGAGGTTGACGTCGTTCGCGGCGAACGCCGGCCGCTCGATGCCCGCCTCCCGTACCCGCTCGGCGAAGATCTCGCGGACGGGCGAGCCCGCGGGCCAGGCGAGGTGCAGCGGATTGAGGGCCGTACCCTCGGGCTCGGCCACCGCGGACGGCACGGCGAGGCCCGCGCCGACGCAGTGGCGCCCGGTCTCGCGCAGCAGTTGGGCGCCGGCCTCCACGACCGAGCCGAGCACCTGCGCCGGGTCCGGGTCGATGATCTCGCAGCCGGGCGTCGTCGCGACGATCCGGCCGCCGAGACCCACCAGGGCCGCGCGGTAGCCGTCCGCGTGGACCTGCGCGGCAAGGGCGACGGGTCCGTCCTCGGCGACGGAAAGACGGTGCGAGGGACGCCCCTGCGAGCCCGCGGCGGCGCTCGGCTTGGCGTCGATCCTGATCAGCCCGAGCGCCTCCAGCTCGGCGGCGACCGCGCCTGCCGTGGCCCGCGTCACCCCCAGTTCGGCGGTGAGCACGGCGCGGGTCGGCGCGCGGCCGGTGTGCACGAGTTCGAGCGCCGGACCGAGAGCACCACGCCCCCGCTCGAGACGCGGCGCCCGCACGGAACCCTCCGCCTCGCCCGCCATCTGGCCCCCGGCCCCGGAGGCCGCCTTGCCACGCATCAGCAACTCCTCGCCCTGATCACCGTGTCGCATCGTATCCGGTGAACGCCGCAGCCTCTGCGGGTGAACTCACTCCTGCGGGGAGGGCGAGGAGGGCGGTCCGGTGAGTCCGGTGAGTCCGGTGACGCGCATCGTGAGATTCAGGCGGCCCTGGGAGAGGCCGGTGGCCGGGTCGCCGGTGCCGGGGTGCACCTTCTGCACCCCGTGGAAGGCGAGCCGTGACGGCCCTCCGAAGACCAGCAGGTCTCCGGAGACCAGCTCCACGTCCTCGTACGGTTTCCCGCGGTTCTCGGTGTTCCCCAGCCGGAAGACGCAGGTGTCGCCGACGCTGAGGGAGACGACGGGTTCCCGTGCGCGCTCGTCCTTGTCCTGGTGCATGCCCATGGTGGCGGCGCCGTCGTAGAAGTTGACCAGTGCCGTGTCGGGGTCGTAGCCGTCACCGGCCGCGTCGTCCTCGTACGCGTCGGCGAGCGCGCGTCTGCCCAACTCCCGTAGCCAGTCGGGGAAGGCAGCCACCTGCGCGCCGTTCACATCGGATGCCGTACGCGTGTAGCGGTAGGGCTGCCAGTGCCATCCGACACACACGGTCTGCACGGACATCACACCGCCGCCCGGCAGTCGTGTGTGGCGCATCGGCACGGGCCCGGCTGCCCAGCCGCGGCAGGCGTCGACGAGTGCGCGCTGGGCCTCGGCGTCGAGCCAGCCGGGCACGTGCACCGCGCCGGGGGTGATCTCCCGGCGCTCCCGGTGCACCGGGAAGAGCGGGGGCGCGTGTGGTTCGTGCCTGGCGGCCATGGATCCATTGTCCCCGGTACGAGGATCCCTCCGCGTACCGGGGCGGGAGCGGTGGACGGGTCAGCGGCGCATCACCTCGACCAGCTCCGTCACGGTGCGGGCCATCGCCTCGCGGCCCACGCTCAGGTACTTGCGGGAGTCGACGGCGTCGGGATGTGCGGCAAGGAACTCCCGGATGGCCGCCGTCATCGCTATGTTCAGGGCCGTACCGACGTTCACCTTGGCGATGCCGCCCCGGACGGCCTGCGAGAGTTCGTCGTCACCGACACCGGAGGAACCGTGCAGGACCAGCGGTACGTCGAGGCCCTCCGAGAGCTGCTTGAGGAGGTCGTGGTCGAGCGTCGCGGTGCGGGTGGTCATGGCGTGCGAGGAGCCGATCGCGACGGCGAGGGCGTCGACGCCCGAGTCCGCCACGTAGGCGCGGGCCTCCCCCGGGTCCGTGCGGGCACCCGGCGCGTGCGCGTCGAGCGGCGCCGAGCCGTCCTTGCCGCCGACCTCGCCCAGCTCCGCCTCGACCCACAGCCCGTTGGCATGGCCCCAGTCGGCGGCCGCGCGGGTGGCCGCGAGGTTCTCGTCGTAGGGGAGCCGGGCCGCGTCGTACATCACCGAGCTGAACCCGGCGTCCGCGGCCTGGCGGAGCAGCTCGTCGCTCTGGACGTGGTCGAGGTGGAGTGCGACGGGCACCGAGGACGCCCCCGCGGTGGCGGCCGCGGCCCTCGCGAGGGGCAGCAGGCGCCCGTAGCGGTAACGCACGGCGTTCTCGCTGACCTGGAGGATCACCGGCGCGCCGGCCGCCTCGGCGCCCGCCACGACGGCCTCGATGTGCTCCAGGGTGATGACGTTGAACGCGGCCACCGCGGTACGCGCCGCGGTGGCTTCGGCGACGAGCGCGCCGGTTGCTGCGAGGGGCACAGCCCCTCCTTTCGGAAGGCTCGGAAGCTCGGTCGACGGTCAGCCGGCGGTGAGGATCACCGAGCGGGTGAGGTGGCGCGGCTGGTCGGGGTCGAGGCCGCGGGCGGCCGCGACGGCGACGGCGAGGCGCTGCGCGCGCACGAGTTCGGCGAGCGGGTCGAGGCTGCCCTCGACCCAGAGCGCGCCGGTGCCGGCCACTTGCTCGGCGAGGCCTTCGGGGGCCGTGCCGATCATCCAGGTGGCGGTGCCCGCGGTGGTGACGCTGATGGGGCCGTGGCGGTACTCCATGGCGGGGTACGCCTCGGTCCACGACAGGGACGCCTCGCGCATCTTCAGGGCGGCCTCGTTCGCGAGGCCGACGGTCCAGCCGCGCCCCAGGAAGGTGAACTGGCCGCACTCCACGAGGCCTTCGGGCAGCGGCGTCTCGAGCGCGGTGCGCGCGTCGGCGACCGCCTGCTCGGTGTGCAGGCCGAGGTGGGCGCGCAGGAGCGTGAGCGCCGTCGTCGCGAAGCGGGTCTGGACGACGGACTGCTCGTCGGCGAAGTCCAGGACGATCACGTCGTCGGCGGCGGAGACGGCCGGTGTGTTCGGGTCGCCGATGACAGCGGTCGTCCGGATACGGCCCTTGACCGCCGCCAGGAGTTCGAGGACCTCGGTCGTCGTGCCGGACCGGGACAGCGCGATGAGTCGGTCGTAGGGGCGCCCGGCCGGGAACTCCGAGGCCGCGAACGCGTCGGTCTCACCCTGTCCGGACTGCTCGCGCAGCGCGGCGAAGGCCTGCGCCATGAACCACGAGGTGCCGCAGCCCACGATCGCGACGCGCTCGCCCGGCGCGGGCAGCTTGGCGGCCTCGCCCGCGGCCAGGCCCGCCGCGCGCGTCCAGCACTCCGGCTGGCTGTTCAGCTCGTTCTCGACATGGCTCATGCCGTGCCCACTCCCTGATGTGTCGTGTCCGTGGGCCGGTCGAATGCGCCGCATGCGTCGCTCTCGAACGGCCCCGCCGAGCGTATGCTCGTTCCTGCAAGAATTCGATACCTTTCGAGCATAACCAAGCATCAGGTAGTGCGCTAGGGTCACCGGAGAACGACGATTGGAGGCCGCGGATGTCCCGCGACGCCCGCTGGAAGTCCCTGCTCGAACTGCTCGTGGAGCGGGGGCGCCTGGATGTCGAGGAGGCGGCGGCCGACCTGGGGGTGTCCGCGGCCACGATCCGGCGCGACTTCGACCAGCTCGCCGAGCAGCAGATGCTCGTACGCACCCGGGGCGGCGCCGTCGTCCACGGGGTCTCCTACGAGCTGCCCCTGCGCTACAAGACCGCGCGCAACGCCTCCGAGAAGGAACGGATCGCCAAGGCGGTCGCCGAGCTGATCACGCCGGGCGAGGCGGTCGGCCTCACCGGCGGCACGACGACGACCGAGGTGGCGCGCGCACTCGCAGTCCGCCCCGACCTCGCCTCCGGCTCCCCGGCCCTCACGATCGTCACGAACGCACTGAACATCGCCAACGAGCTCGCGGTGCGCCCCCAGTTCAAGATCGTGGTCACGGGCGGAGTCGCCCGGCCGCAGTCGTACGAGCTCATCGGCCCGCTCGCGGACGGCGTGCTGAGTCAGATCACCGTCGACACCGCCGTGCTCGGTGTCGTCGGTTTCGATGTCGCCCACGGCGCCGCGGCGCACGACGAGGCGGAGGCGGCCATCAACCGGCTGCTGTGCGAGCGGGCGGAGCGGGTCATCGTCGCGGCGGACTCCAGCAAGCTGGGCCAGCGCGCGTTCGCCCGGATCTGCGCGACGGAGCGGATCGGCACCCTGGTCACGGACAGCGCCGTGGACGCGGCAACGGTGGAGCGCTTCGAGGAGGCGGGGGTCAAGGTCCTCGCGGTGTGACACCCCGAGCCACATCTGCGGTTCTTTCATGGCTGCGGCCCCGCCCGGACGGGTGGGGCCGCAGCCGTTTCCATGCGCCGGCGCGACGGATGTCGTGACCGTCACCCCTCGCACCGGCTTGTCCCCGGCCGGGGTGCCGCCCTACCCTGACTTTGTGCCGACACTAAACAAACTCGGGTCAGTCAAGGACGACAGCCCGCGGACCTCACCCCTCACCCGCCTCCGCATCGCTCTCACGATCTTCTTCGCGCTCGACGGCTTCATCTTCGCGGGGTGGGTCGTGCGCATCCCCGCCGTGAAGCAGCAGACCGGCGCTTCGGCGAGCACACTCGGACTCGCGCTCCTCGGCGTCTCCGCGGGGGCCGTGATCACGATGATGCTCACGGGGCGCCTGTGCCGGCGCTTCGGCAGCCATCCCGTGACCGTGGTGAGCGGTGTGCTCCTGGCGCTGAGTGTCGCGCTGCCCCCGCTCACCCACTCGGCGCTCACCCTCGGCCTGGTCCTGCTCGTGTTCGGCGCCGCCTACGGCGGGATCAATGTGGCGATGAACAGCGCCGCGGTCGATCTGGTCGCCGCCCTGCGCCGCCCCGTCATGCCGAGCTTCCATGCGGCTTTCAGCCTCGGCGGCATGCTCGGCGCCGGACTCGGCAGCCTGGTCGCGGGTCACGTCTCCCCCACCCGGCACCTCCTGGCCCTCACCGTCATCGGCCTGCTCGTCACAGCCGCTGTCGGCCCCACGCTGCTGCGCCACGACGCTCCGACGCCCCCGGACGACCGCGTCCGTATACGGAACGAGCCCGCGTCGGCGTCCGAGCGGCCCGCCGGACGCGTGCGCGGGCTCGTCCTCGTCTTCGGCCTCATCGCCCTGTGCACCGCGTACGGGGAGGGCGCGCTCGCGGACTGGGGCGCCCTGCACCTGGAGCAGGACCTGCACGCCCATCCGGGCGTGGCCGCGGCAGGGTATTCCTGCTTCGCCCTGGCCATGACCATCGGCCGGCTCAGCGGAACGACTCTGCTCGAACGCCTCGGCAGGACCCGCACGCTGGTGTTCGGCGGTGCCACCGGCGCGGCCGGCATGCTGCTCGGCTCACTCGCCCCCACCGTGTGGCTGGCGCTCCTCGGATTCGCCGTCACGGGCCTCGGCCTCGCCAACATCTTCCCCGTGGCGGTCGAACGCGCCGGCGCCCTGGCCGGACCCACCGGCGTCGCCGCCGCGTCCACGCTCGGCTACGGCGGCATGCTGCTCGGGCCGCCGATGATCGGCTTCATGGCGGACTGGTTCTCGCTCCCCGCCGCGCTGACCAGCGTGGCCGTACTCGCGGGCGTCGCCGCTCTGATCGGCTTCGCGACCCGGCGCGCGGCCGTCTCCTGACCTGTACGCCACGAGCATCCCGCAAGGACGCATTCAAGCCAGGTCCCATCGGGCAGACTCCCGCCATGGAGACTGCGGAACACATCGAGACGCTCGACGAGGAGGGCCGCCTCCTCGCCCGCGCCGCCGAGACGGCGGGCACGGACGCCAAGGTGCCGACCTGTCCGGGCTGGGACACAGGGGACCTGCTGCGGCACGTGGGCATGGTGCATCGCTGGGCCACGGCGTTCGTCGCCGAGGGGCGCACGTCTTACCACCCCGACGACGGTCTGCCGGAGCTGGACGGCGCGGAGCTCATCGCCTGGTTCCGCGAGGGCCACGGCCGGCTCGTCGGGACGCTGGCCGGCGCCCGGCCCGACGTGGAGTGCTGGACGTTCCTGCCCGCGCCGTCGCCGCTCGCGTTCTGGGCACGGCGGCAGGCGCACGAGACGACCGTCCACCGGGTGGACGCGGAGTCCGCGCTGGCCGGGACACCCGGCGTGATCCCCGCGGACTTCGCGGTCGACGGCATCGAGGAACTGCTGCTCGGCTTCCACGCGCGCGGCAGGAGCAAGGTGCGCTCGGACACCCCGCGCCTGCTGCGCGTACGGGCCACCGACGCGGGCCGGGCATGGACCGTACGGATCTCGCAGGAGCCGCCGGTCACCGAGCGGGACGGGGCGGGCGGGGCCGACCAGGCCGACTGCGAGCTGTCGGGTCCCGCGGCGCGGCTGTACCTGTCGCTGTGGAACCGGCTGCCGTTCCCGAGCCTCACCGGCGACGCCTCACTGGCCGCGCTGTGGCGGGAGCGGTCGGGGATCACCTGGAGCTGAAGGCCGCCGCCGGGCCGACTGCGCAGATCAGCCCTTCGGACCGTCCGCGAGCATCCTTCCCAGTACCGCCCGCTGCAACGGTCGCACCTCGGTGTGCAGGTCGCGGCCCTTCTGCGTCAGGCAGACCCGTACGCCGCGGCGGTCCTCGGCGCACATCCCGCGCGTCAGGAGGCCGTCCTTCTCCAGGCGGCCGATCAGGCGCGAGAGGGCGCTCTGGCTGAGATGGACCTGCGAGGCGATCTCCTGCACGCGGAAGGAGGAACTGCCGTCCTCCGCCGTGCCGTCGGCCAGGACGTCCAGCACCTCGAAGTCGCTGGCGCCCAGTCCGTGCTGATGCAGCTCACGATCGAGCTCGCACATGGTGCGTGCATGCACCGCGAGGATGTCCCGCCACTGATCCACGAGGCCGGGCTCGGCCTTTTTCGCCGCCATAACCGCACCGTAGCAGAAGAGACAGGCATTGTTGCATCGGAATTAAATGCACTTGCAGTCAATGCACATGCATGTAGTCTGCTCCGCATGACCTCTCCGCTCACCAACACTCCTACGTCCCAGGAGCGTTGGTCCCCCCGTCTGTGGGGCACACTGCTCGTCCTCTGCGCCGCGATGTTCCTCGACGCCCTCGATGTGTCGATGGTCGGAGTCGCCCTGCCGTCCATCGGCTCGGAGCTCGACCTGTCCACGTCGACGCTGCAATGGATCGTCAGCGGCTACATCCTCGGCTACGGCGGCCTGCTGCTGCTCGGCGGCCGCGCGGCCGACCTGCTCGGCCGGCGCCGGGTGTTCCTGATCGCCCTCGGCGTCTTCGCCCTCGCGTCGCTGCTCGGCGGCCTCGTCGACTCCGGGCCGCTCCTGATCGCCAGCCGCTTCATCAAGGGCCTCAGCGCCGCGTTCACCGCGCCGGCCGGCCTGTCCATCATCACCACGACGTTCGCCGAGGGCCCGCTGCGCAACCGCGCGCTCTCCATCTACACGACCTGCGCCGCGACCGGCTTCTCCATGGGCCTCGTCCTGTCCGGCCTGCTCACCGAGGCCAGCTGGCGCCTGACGATGCTGCTGCCCGCGCCGATCGCCGTGATCGCGCTGCTCATCGGCATCAAGCTCATCCCGCACAGCGAACGCGAGAAGAACCACCGCGGCTACGACATCCCCGGCGCCATCACCGGTACCGCGTCGATGCTGCTCCTCGTGTTCACCGTCGTCCAGGCGCCGGAGGCGGGCTGGACCTCGGCCCGCACCCTGCTGTCCTTCCTGGCCGTCGCCGTCCTGCTCACCGCCTTCGTCACCATCGAGCGCCGCTCCCCGGGCCCGCTGATCCGTCTCGGAGTGCTGCGCTCCGGCTCACAGATCAGGGCCCAGCTGGGCGCGATGGCGTTCTTCGGCTCGTACGTCGGCTTCCAGTTCCTGGTCACCCTGTACATGCAGTCCCTGCTGGGCTGGTCCGCGCTGCACACCGCTCTCGCGTTCCTGCCTGCGGGTGCCCTCGTGGCGCTCTCCTCGACGAAGGTCGGCGCGATCGTCGACCGGTTCGGCACGCCGCGCCTGATCGCGGTGGGCTTCACCTTCATGGTGATCGGCTACGCCCTGTTCCTGCGCATCAACCTCGACCCGGTCTACGCGTCCGTCATCCTGCCGACGATGCTCCTGATCGGCGCGGCCTGCGCCCTGGTGTTCCCGTCGCTCAACATCCAGGCCACGAACGGCGTCCACGACGACGAGCAGGGCATGGTCTCGGGCCTGCTCAACACCTCGGTCCAGGTGGGAGGCGCCATCTTCCTCGCCGTCGTGACGGCCGTCGTCACCGCGAACTCCGGCGAGGGCTCGTCCCCGCAGGCCGTCCTCGACAGCTTCCGGCCCGGACTCGTCGTCGTCACCGCGATCGCCCTGGTGGGCCTGCTGATCACCCTCACCGGCCTGCGGACCCGTCGTCCGCAGAGCACGGTCCTGATCGCGAAGTCGGTGCAGGAGGAGGGGCCGGTGCAGGAGTCGATGCAGGAGTCGATGAAGGAGGAGGCGGACGCCGTCGCGCGCACGGAGCGCGTCGCGGTCCGCGACTGACCCACAGGTCCTCGACCCCTCACACATGGGTGCGCCCGGCCGGCAGTCCCCTGCCCGCCGGGCGCACCTCTGTCCGCTGCGCGCGTCCGCTCAGCCGAGCCAGCCGGGCCGTACGAGGCCCGACTCGTAGGCGAGCACGACCAGTTGGGCCCGGTCACGCGCGCCGAGCTTCACCATCGTGCGGCTCACATGAGTCTTCGCGGTGAGCGGGCTGACGACGAGACGGCGGGCGATCTCCTCGTTCGACAGGCCGATGCCGACCAGCGCCATCACCTCACGCTCGCGCTCGGTGAGCTGCCCGAGCGACTCGGCGGCTGCCGGTTCCTTGGAGCGCGCCGCAAACTCGGCGATCAGACGGCGGGTCACCCCCGGCGAGAGCAGCGCATCCCCGTGCACCACCGCCCGTACGGCACGCAGCAGTTCCTCGGGCTCGGTGTCCTTGACGAGGAACCCGGAGGCTCCGGCGCGGATCGCCTCGAAGACGTACTCGTCCAGTTCGAAGGTGGTCAGCATGACGACCTTCACGCCTTCCAGCGCGGCGTCGTCACTGATGCGGCGGGTCGCGGCGAGTCCGTCGAGGACCGGCATCCGGATGTCCATCAGGACGACGTCGGGCCGCAGTTCGCGTACGAGGCGCACCGCCTCGTCGCCGTCGGAGGCCTCCCCCGCGACCTCGATGTCGCTCTGCGCGTCGAGCAGCGCCCGGAATCCGGCGCGGACGAGCGACTGGTCGTCGGCCAGCAGTACGCGGATCAACGGTTCTCCTCCGTCGGCGTGAACGGCAGTTCGGCGAGCACGCGGAAACCGCCGTCGGGCCGCGGTCCCGCCTCGATCGTGCCACCCAGCGCGGCGGCCCGCTCACGCATCCCCGCAAGCCCGTTCCCACTGCCGCCGGCCGCCTCATGGCTCGCCGGCCCGTCGTCGTCGATGCGCAGGGACAGCGCGGTTCGCGTGTACCGCACCTCTACGCGCGCGTTGCGCGACTCGGAATGCCGTACGACGTTGGTGAGCGCCTCCTGCACGATACGGAACGCGGCGAGGTCGGCGCCGGGCGGCAGCGCGGCTCGGGATCCTTCCGTGGCGATGGCGACCGTGAGGCCCGCGCTCGCGGCCTGCTCCACGAGTTCCGGGAGCCGGTCGAGGCCCGGGGCGGGGGCGCGCGGCGCGTCGCCCGGGGTCCGGAGGGTGTCGAGGACCTGGCGGACCTCGCCCAGCGCCTCCTTGCTCGCGGACTTGATGGTGGTCAGGGCGGTACGGGCCTGCTCAGGGTCGGAGTCCAGCAGAGCCAGGCCCACGCCCGCCTGGACGTTGATGACCGAGATGGAATGGGCGAGCACGTCGTGCAGCTCCCGCGCGATCCGCAGCCGCTCCTCGTCCGCGCGCCGCTCGGCGGCCTTCGCCCGCTCGGCGCGCTCCTTCGCCCACTGCTCGCGCCGCGTTTTGACCAGCTCGGAGAAGGCCACGATCGCCAGGACCCACGCGGCGATGAAACCCTCCTGCCCCCAGGACGCGGCGTCGTCCCCCGACGGCGGCAGATACGCGTACAGCCAGTGCGACACGAGGACGTGCCCCACCCAGAACATCCCGACCGCCGCCCACGCGGCTCTGCGGTGCCCCGCGACGATCGCGGCGTAGCAGCCGACGGCCACCGTGATGAAGACCGGCCCGTACGCGTAGCCCGCGCCGAGATAGACCGTCGCGCACGCCGCCGTACCGAAGGCCACGAGGACCGGGTACCGCTGACGCCACAGCAGGAGAACGCCGCCCGCGAGCAGCAGCGCGCGGGCGAACACATCGAGGTCGGCACGATGGCCCTGGGCTTGCGCCGCGTAGGTCGAGCCGACGAGGACGAACACCGTGATCAGGACGGTGGAGCGCCAGGGCAGGCGCGGCCCCTGGCCGGGTCCGCCCCACCAGGGCGGCCCGTAGCGCCTGAGGTGCGGCGGACCCGACCAGGTCCAAGGCGGGCCGCCGGCGCCGCGTACGTGCTGCTCATCCATGACCGCAACGCTAGACGCCGGGCACCGTCGCGGGCGTCAGCCGGGCGTGGTGATCACACCTACTCCCCGGGGAGTACGCGACGGCGCTCGGGCGGGGCGCGTCACGCCCGAAGACAGCGTCCTGCGCTTGCGGGCCGGGCGCATGTCATTCCCGCGGAGGCACCAGGCCCACACCGTGGGCGATCTGGGTCGTGGCGTGGGTGAAGAAGGCGGCACGGTCCTCCACGACCCGGTTGAACTGGCCGAACAGCTCGAAGCCGATCAAGCCGAACAGCTGCGCCCAGGCTGCGACGAGCGCGGCCACCACCGCGGGCGGCAGGTCGGGGGCCAGGTCGGCGGCGAGCCGCTCGGCCTCGGGCCGCAGCTCCTCGGGGAGCGGCGGCTCGGCCACCCCTTGGCCCTGGTGGGCGTCGCGGACGATGCTGAAGAACAGCAGCCCGACGCGCGACGCGGCCGGGACGGTCGTCAGTGGCGCGGTGTATCCGGGCACGGGCGAGCCGAAGATCAGCGCGTACTCGTGCGGGTGGGCGAGCGCCCAGGCGCGGATGGCTTCGCTGACTGCGACCCAGCGGCGTACAGGTTCGAGCGCTTCGGTCCTGTTCGCGGCGCGGCTCGTCGCGGGAGCCTTCGCGGCCTTCTTGAGGAGGAGGACGTCCGCCTGCTCGGCGGCCTCGCCGATGGAGTCGTAGGCGTCGATGATGAGCGCCGTCAGCAGGTCGTCGCGGCTGGGGAAGTAGCGGTAGAGCGCCGAGGAGACCATGCCCAGCTCGCGGGCGACGGCGCGCAGGGACAGCTTGGCAGCGCCCTCGGCCGCGAGCTGTCTGCGGGCTTCGTCCTTGATAGCGGCGGTGACTTCTTCCCGCGCCCTGGCCCTGGCTCCTCGTGCGGTGCTCATACGGGCATTCTCCCACGCGACCGGAGCAGTGCACACGTTCCGGATCGCTGCACACGTTATGGATCGGTGCACTCATCCGGGAGCGATGCACTCGCTCTTCCTTCGGAGCGATGCACTCGGTGGCGGGCGCGGCTCATCCGGCAGCGAACAGAAAAGAGAGCACTGCTCTTGCTTTGGATCACCGATCTCGTGCACACTGATCTCAAGCGAGAGCAGTGCTCTCGGAATCGAGACCGAGATCCAGGAGAACCGCTATGACCGCGAACGCCCCGTCCGGCTCGTCCTCCCCCAGCCCCTCATCGCCCTACTACCTCAAGGGCAGCCGTCTCAACGTCCGGTTGAACGGCGTGATCGGCTGGCTCGCGCGGCACGGCGTCAGCCTGATGGGGTCCGCCGAGCTCTCCGTACGCGGCCGCAAGAGCGGCCAGATGCAACGCATCCCGGTCAACCCGCACACGTACGGGAACGCGCAGTACCTCGTGTCGGCCCGCGGGCACTCCCAGTGGGTGCGCAACATGCGCGTCGCCAAGTCCGGCGAGCTGCGCGTCGGGCGCAAGGTCCGCACGTTCACCGCGACCGAGGTGTCCGACGCCGGACAGAAGGCGGCGATCCTGCGCAGCTACCTGGAGAAGTGGGGCTGGGAGGTCAACCAGTACTTCCAGGGCGTCACCGCCAAGTCGACCGACGAAGAGCTGACCGCGGCCGGGCCGGACCACCCGGTCTTCGTCATCACGGTCGAGAAGTAGCGTCCGCTTCGTCGGCCGACGAGTCGGCCGAGGACGCAGCCGCGGCCGCGGGCACGGGCGCCGACCGGTCCAGGCGGCTCAGGACGCGACCGGCGATCGGATACGTCCTGACGATCTCGCCCAGCGTCGTCGATCCACGGGTGATGCGGGCGAACGCCTTCCACGCGGGGCGGAACCCGGTGATCGCCGCGTGCAGCATCCCGGGCCTGCGCTCGAAGAGCGTCAGCATCCGCTTGCCGACGCTCATCTCGACACCGAGCCCGGCCTTGACCGCGAACGCGTAGTTCAGGGCCTGCCGGCGCGCGTCCACCGCGTCGTGCGCCTCGGAGACACGGACCGCCCACTCCCCCGCGAGACGACCGGACCGCAGCGCGAACGAGATGCCCTCGCGGGTCCACGGCTCCAGGAGACCCGCCGCGTCACCGCACACGAGGACCCGGCCGCGCGAGAGCGGCGAGTCGTCGGCGCGGCAGCGCGTGAGATGGCCGGAGGAGACCGAGGGTTCGAAGCCGGCGAGGCCGAGCCGGGCGATGAAGTCCTCCAAGTACCGCTTGGTGGCGGCGCCCTCGCCCCGCGCCGAGATCACACCGACCGTCAGGGTGTCGCCCTTGGGGAAGACCCAGCCGTAACTCCCGGGCATCGGGCCCCAGTCGATGAGGACGCGGCCCTTCCAGTCCTCGGCGACCGTCTCGGGCACGGGGATCTCCGCCTCGAGGCCGAGGTCGACCTGATCGAGCTTCACCCCGACGTGAGCCCCTATGCGGCTGGCGCTGCCGTCCGCCCCGACGACGGCGCGGGCGAGGATCGTCTCGCCGTCCTGGAGGGTCACGGCGACGGTGCGCCGGTCGGGCACCGCCGAGCCGTGCTGCTCGACCCGCGAGACCGTCGTCCCCGTGCGCAGCTCGGCGCCCGCCTTCTGGGCGTGCTCGACGAGCTGGTGGTCGAAGTCGGCGCGGTTCACCAGGCCGAAGAGCATGTGGCGCGAGCGCCGGGTGCGGGAGAACTTCCCGTCGAGGGAGAACGTCACCGCGTCGATCCGGTCCCGGAAGGGCAGCTCGAACCCCGGGGGAAGCGCGTCCCTGGAGGGGCCGATGATGCCGCCTCCGCACGTCTTGTACCGGGGCAGTTCAGCCTTCTCCAGAAGGAGGACGCTGCGTCCGGCGACCGCTGCCGCGTACGCCGCGCTGGCGCCCGCGGGGCCGGCGCCCACCACGACGACGTCCCACACCTGCCCGCCGTCACCGGCGTCCGCCGCGTGCTCGCCCGTTCCGTTGCCGTCCGCCGAGTTCTCGCTGCTCACGATGGTCTACTGCTCCCGATCCAGCCGCCTGCCGCACCTTTCCCAGGCATCCTACGGCGGTGTCCCGCCGACCCCTTGTGGCAGGATCGGCACCGCATGCCCTGTGCACGAAACGCTCACGCACACCAGCCGACGGCGGACCCGCACGGACGCGTGCGAAAGCCGCATACGTACACACACGTGCAACGTCGCACCTACGAGGAGCGTTCCCATGTCACCGAATCCGATCGCCGAGACCGTCGCCTCGCTCATGCCCGGGGCCCGGACCGAGCTCTCCGAACTGGTGGCGTTCAAGTCGGTGGCGGACTTCGACCAGTTCCCGAGGAGCGAGAGCGAGGGCGCCGCGAACTGGGTGGCGGACGCGCTGCGCGCCGAGGGCTTCCAGGACGTCGCGCTGCTCGACACCCCGGACGGGACGCAGTCGGTGTACGGCTTCCTGCCGGGCCCCGAGGGCGCGCCGACGGTTCTCCTCTACGCGCACTACGACGTGCAGCCGCCACTGGACGAGTCGGCGTGGGTCACGCCGCCGTTCGAGCTGACGGAGCGCGAGGACGGCCGCTGGTACGGGCGCGGCGCCGCGGACTGCAAGGGCGGCGTCCTGATGCACCTGCTCGCGGTGCGGGCGCTCAAGGCCAACGGCGGTGTCCCGGTGAACGTCAAGGTGATCGCCGAGGGTTCCGAGGAGCAGGGCACGGGCGGCCTCGAGCGGTACGCCGAGCAGCACCCGGAGCTGCTGAAGGCGGACACGATCGTCATCGGTGACGCGGGCAACTTCCGGGTGGGCCTGCCGACGGCCACGTCGACGCTGCGCGGCATGACGCTCGTCCGCGTCCAGGTCGACACTCTCGGTGGCAATCTCCACTCGGGCCAGTTCGGCGGCGCGGCGCCGGACGCGCTCGCGGCGCTGGTGCGTGTCCTCGACTCGCTGCGCGCGGAGGACGGCTCGACGAGGATCGACGGTCTCGCGGGCGACGCCGCGTGGGACGGCCTCCAGTACGACGAGGGCCAGTTCCGCAAGGACGCCAAGGTCATCGACGGTGTCGAGCTGATCGGTTCGGGCACGGTCGCCGACCGCATCTGGGCCCGCCCCGCCGTCACCGTCCTCGGCATCGACTGCCCGCCGGTCGTCGGCGCGACGCCGTCCGTGCATGCCGGGGCGCGCGCCCTGATCAGCCTGCGGGTGCCGCCGGGCACGGACGCCGTGGAGGCCAATAAGCTCCTCGTCGCGCACATCGAGTCGCACACCCCGTGGGGCGCCCGCGTCCAGGTCGAGCAGATCGGGCAGGGCCAGGCGTTCCGTGCGAACACCGACAGTCCGGCGTACGCGGCGATGACCGAGGCGATGAGCGTCGCTTACGACGGTCAGGAGATGCAGTACGCGGGCCAGGGCGGCACGATCCCGCTGTGCAACACGCTCGCGTCGCTGTACCCGGAGGCGGAGATCCTGCTGATCGGCCTGAGCGAGCCCGAGGCGCAGATCCACGCGGTGAACGAGAGCGTGTCGCCTCAGGAGCTGGAGCGTCTCTCGGTCGCCGAGGCGCTGTTCCTCCAGAAGTACGCCGCGATCTGAGACACGGAGCAGCCGTTGTCTTCCGCCCCGGGCAGAACGCTTCTGCCCGGGGCGTAGCCGTGTCCCCCGGGCAGCGGCCTGTCCCTACGGTCCGCGTATGGGTATCTACGGCATCACCGATGTGATCGAGGTCGTCCCGCGCCGTCTGCACCTGTTGCGTTTCCCGGTGGGGCAGGCCTATCTGTGGGACGACGGGGACGAGTTGACGCTGGTGGACGCGGGGGCCGCCGGAGCCGGGACGGAGATCGCCGACGCCGTGCGCGCGCTGGGCCGCCATCCGCGCGAGGTACGCCGCATCGTTCTGACGCACTTTCACGAGGATCACGCGGGCGGCGCGGGCGAGTTCGCGGCGCTCAGCGGGGCGCAGGTGTGGGCGCACCCGCTCGACGCGCCGTTCGTGCGCGGTGAACGGCCGGGTCCTGCGCCGGTGTACGAGGACTGGGAGCGGCCGTTGCACGCGCAGGCGCTGAAGTGGCTGCCGCCACAGCCGACGGATCCCGTACTTCCGCATGAGGTGAGGGAGTTGACGGACCCAGACGTGCTCGACTTCGGCGGTGGCGCCCGCGTCGTCGCGGTACCCGGGCACACGGACGGCAGTATCGCGCTCCATCTTCCGCACCACGGTGTGCTGTTCACGGGCGACGCCATGGCCGCGTCCCCGCTGGACGGGCAGGTCATGCTGGGCGTGCTAAACCTCGACCGCGGGCGTGCCGTCGACTCCTTCCGCACCCTGGCCGCACTCGACTCCGACGTGGCGTGCTTCGGGCACGGCGATCCTGTCGCGAGCGGGGCGGCGGCGGCCCTGCGCGCGGTGGCCGCGCGCCTCGACGCCCCACAGGCACCCCGATAGGCACCCCTGTACTGCGTCAGCCCACCGGCACTCCGCCCTCCAGGTACAGGGCGGCGCCACGCTCGCGGGCCCGCAGTGCCCAGCGCAGGCGCTCGTAGCGCACGGGCGGCAGGAGTCCGGCGGCCTCCTGCTCGGTGACGAACCGCCAGCCGCGCAGCTCCGGGCCCGGAAGGATCACGCGGCGGGCCTCGGGGCCGCCCAGGCGTCCGCCGTCGAACAGCATCCGCAGGCCGCCGTACGCGGGTGGTGCGGGCGCCTCCCAGTCCACGACGAGGAGACCGGGCAGTTCGGGAAGCTGGATGCCGGTCTCCTCGGCGACCTCACGTACGCCGGCCCTGGCGGGGGCCTCTCCGGGTTCCACGACGCCGCCGGGGAACTCCCAGCCGGCCTTGTACGTGGGGTCGACGAGCAGGACGCGGTCCTCCTCGTCGAAGAGCAGCACGCCCGCGGCGACGGTCTCCCCGGTGGGCTCGGGCGTCTGGACGATGTCGCACGGCTCGACGGCCCCGGTGCGCACGGCCTCGGCGATGCGGACGGCCGCTGCGTAGGCGCTGAGCGCGCCGGTGTCGACGGGGTGGGCGTCGGTGGTGAGCCAGGTGGCCAGCGCGGTGCGGTAGGCCTCGATGTGGTCGTAGGCCCACTGCCGGACGCGTATCTCGCCGTCGGGTGTCTCGGGAGGTGTCTCGCGCCGTGCGATCCGCTCGCGCAGGATCGTTTCGGCCGGGGTGAGGAGCACATGGCGTACGGGGATCCTGCGGGCGGCGAGACCGCCGAATATCTCGTCGCGGTACTCCTGTCTGAGGAGGGTCGCCGGGACGACGAGGACGCCGCCCACCTCGGCGAGCAGCGCTGCGGCCGTGTCGACGACGAGCCGCCGCCAGATGCGCAGGTCCTGGATGTCGGTCACCTCGGCCAGCTGCTTGGCGGGCAGCAGCTGCGCCAGTTCCCCGCCGATCACGTCGGGGTCGAAGAGCGTGCTGTTCGGGATCAGCTCGATCAGTTCCCGTGCGGTGGTGGTCTTCCCCGCACCGAAAGCACCGTTGATCCAGACGATCACGGTTCCCCCTCTTCTGTCGGCCCACTGAGGCTTGCCCGCAACAGCGTGCGGTGGAAACCAGCACCTGATGGAGGCGCGCCTCGCGTACGCCTCGCGCACGTCACGAAGGTCCGTGAACCAGCCGCAAGGGCCGCTTAGGATCCGCTCCGTGGACCTTCCCGAAGAGTTGATTCGCTTGCAGCACGACGCCGACGACAAGGGACGCACCCTGGAGCATCTCGATGACGGGGAGCGTCAGGCGCAGCGGGAGGCCTGGTTCGAGGCGGCGGCCAAGGTCGAGAAGGCGGTCACGGCGTACGCGCAGGAACAGGGCCTGAACCGGCACGACGTGGAGAAGTCCCTGCGCCAGGCCGCCCGCCGGCCGCACTCCCAGACCTGACTCCGGAAGGTGCACGGAAGCGCTCTCCCCATGACGTGTGCCGGTGCGGCCGAGGGGATCCATGCGACAGGGTGAACAGCGCCGAGGCGGCACGGACGCGCCCCCGGCGCCTCCGGTGGTCTACGAGACCGATGACTGCGTCGTCGTCGAACTGCGCGGCGAGGTCGACATCGTCGCGCTCCAGAGCTCCCTCGCCCTGCTGGAGACGGTGGCGGCGGGCCCGTCCGCCACCGTGGTGATCGACCTGAACCGCACGACGTTCCTCGACTGCTCGGGCCTGACCCTCCTGATGCGCGCCCGCCGCCGCGTGGAGTCCCGCGGCGGCCGCCTCAGACTGGTCTGCGACCGGCCCCTGACGCTACGGCTGCTGGAGGTGACGGGCCTGCTGTCACTCTTCGACCCGGCCCCGACCGTCGAGGCGGCGGCACGACAGGACTAGGACCTCTCGTTGCGATCGCTACCCCTTGCTGGACCCCAGCGTGAGCCCCGCGATGAAGTGTCTCTGCAGGAGCAGGAAAACCAGGATCGTGGGGAGGGCCACGAGGACCGACCCGGCGGCCAGCAAGTTGTAGTCCGTGAAAAATTGGCCCCTGAGGTTGTTGAGGGACGAGGTGATCGGGAGTTTGTCGGGATTGGAGATGAAGATCAGGGCCCAGAGGAAGTCGTTGTAGATCCAGGTGAATTCGAGCGTCCCGAGTGCCGCGAGAGCGGGGCGGCACAGCGGGAGCGTGATGCGCCAGAACTGCGTCCACAGGCCCGCGCCGTCGACGATCGCCGCTTCCAGAATCTCCTGGGGAAGCGTCCGCATGAAGTTCGCCAGGACGAAGACGCAGAACCCCAGCTGGAATCCGATGTTGACGATGATCACGGCCCAGTACGAGTCGTACATCGTCAGCGAGTCCGACATCCACCAGGGCAGTGGAATCTTCAGGAAGAGGACGTACAGCGGGGTGACGATGACCTGGGGCGGCAGCAGGTTTCCCGCCGTGAAGAACATCAGGAGCACGATTCCGCCGCGCACCTTGATGCGTGACACCGCGAAGGCGACGAACGAGGCGAGAAAGAGTGTGATCAGGACGGCCGGGACCGCGATGATCAGGGTGTTCTTGAAGTATTCGCCCATCCCCGAGTCACTGAAGGCCTCGCGGTAGTAGTCGAAGGACAGGTGTCTGGGCAGCGAGAAGTACCCGTGCTGCGCCGTCTCCTCGTAGGGCCGCAGCGAGGCGTAGACCGCGAGCAGGAGCGGCGCGAGGAACGCCAGCGAGACGCCCATGAGGAAGATGTGCACCCCGAACCGGCCGCGCCTGCGCGGGTGTTCACCGCGCCGGTCGCCGCCGGCCACCGAGCGGCCCCGGGCGGCGGGGGATGTCGTACGGATGTCGGCGGTCATCGGTCGCGCGCACCTCGCAGCTCTTGGACCAGGAACGTCACGATGAATCCCAGGGAGACCGTGAGGAGGACGACCGCGATCGCCGAGCCGAATCCGATGCGGCTGGCCTCGCCGATGACGTTGTCCGTGATGAGGACGGACAGCAGTTCCAGGCCGTTGCGGCCCTTGTTCACGGCGTAGACGATGTCGAAGGCGCGCAGCGACTCGATGACGGTGATGACGGCGACGATGACATTGACCGGGCGCAGGGTCGGGAAGACGACGCGAAGGAAGGTCTGGCGGGCGTTCGCGCCGTCGATCGCCGCGGCTTCCTTCAGCGTCGGGTCGACGGATTTGAGGCCGGCGAGATAAAGGATCATCACGTAGCCGGTGTGCCGCCAGCTCGCGGCCAGCATCATCATCCAGATGTTGATGTCGGAGTCGCCCAGCCAGTCGATCGGATTCTCGTGATTGTTGAGAACGGTGTTGATGACGCCCTGGTCGGTACCGAGGATGAGCTGCGCCATGAATCCGACGACGGCCAGTGAGAGCACGACCGGCATGTAGAGGGTCGACTGGTAGAAGCGGCTGAAGCGCACGCCCCGGTCGATGAGTACGGCGAGGAAGAGGCCGAAGGGCGTGGCGATGAGGCCGAGAAAGGCGAGCCACAGGAGGTTGTGCCGCACGGCCGGCCAGAACGGTGGATAGTTGTCGACCAGGTTCTGGTAGTTCTTTCCGCCGACCCAGTGGATGTCGCCGATGCCGTCCCACGACGTGAAGGACAGGCCGATGGAGGCGAGCGTGGGGCCCCAGATGATGACGATGTCGAGCAGTACGGGTATTCCCAGGAGCACGGCAAGGACGGCGAGGTCACGGCGCGAGAAACGCCGTGACTTCCGCCGCCCCGCGCGCCGCGTGGTGTTCATCGCCACGGAACGCATTCCCCCACTACTCAGCTGACGGCGGACGAGAAGATTTCCTTCTTCTGCCGCTCGATCCGGTTGACGAGGCCGTCGACGTCGTTCGGATTTCCGATGAAGTCCTGAAGCGCCTTGATCATCACGGTCTGCGCGAAGTCGGGCCGGGTGTCACGGTCCATGAACTGCGATATCTGCTTGGCCCCGGAGACGAGTTCGGCCGACTTCTTCTGCAGCGGGCTGTACTTGGAGGTGTCGGCGCCGTCGTTCACGGCGACGTTGTTCGGGTCGCCCGCGAGATAGATGTCCTCGGCCCCGGGCGTGCCGAGGTATTTGAGGAGCGCCTTGCCCGCGTCGACGTTCTTGGCCTTCTTCGCGATCAGGAATCCGTCGATGGGAGCCTCCACCGCGTCCTGCCCGTACTGGGGATCGATCTCCGGGAACGCGAAGAAATCGATGTCGCCGCGCTCGTTCTCCGGGAACTGCTGGCCCGGGTGCGGCATCCCGAAGACCGCCATGCCGGTCTGGCGCTTCTGCAGGCCCTGCCCGGCCTCCTCCCAGGTCCGTCCGAGCGCCCCCTTCTGGTAATACGGCATGAGTTCGCGCCAGAGGTCGAAGACCTTCTTGACCTTGGTGTCGGTCCACGCTTCCGTGCCGGCCATGAGGCCCTTGTGGAATTCGTATCCGTTCAGGCGCATGTTGATGTAGTCGAAGGTGCCCATCGCGGGCCAGCCGTCCTTGTCGCAGAACGCGACCGGGGTGCCGTCCTTGTGCATCTTCTTCGCGAGGGCGATGAAGTCGTCCCAGTTCTTGGGCTGTTCGTAGCCCTGCTTCTCGAAGAGGCTCTTCCGGTGGAAGACGGCCCAGGGATAGTAGTAGTACGGCACGAAGAACTGCTTGCCGTCGTGCGTGGACTGGTCATTGAGCGCCTGCGAGAAGCCCTTGAGGCCCTTCCAGACGTCGTCCACGTCGGTCAGGAGGCCCTTCTCGGCGAAATACTGCATGCGGAAGCCGGCGAACCACATGAAGACGTCGTCCGGGGTGCCCTGGAGATAGCGCGTGATGTTCGTCTGGAACTCGTTGTGTTCCGTGGTGTTGACGTCGACTTTCTTCCCGGACTTCTTCTCGTACGCCGTGAAGGCCGCCGCGAACGCCTTCTTCGGCACCGCGTCCGAGGCATTGGACCCCACGGTGACCGTCTTCTTGTCACCGCCCGGGCCCTCCCCGCACGCAGTGAGCAGTGCCGGAAGCGTGAGCGCACCGGCGCCCACCGCCGCCCCCCGCAGAAGACCCCGACGGGACATCCGATGTCCTGTCGCGCTCCCGGGCGCGCCAGAACCGTAGAACGATGACTGTGCCATGTCCCCCTCCTGGGGCCGAACCCAACACAACCGAACGCGAGGGTTGGATCCCACTCCCAACTCCCGAGATCGTCAAGGGTTCTGACGGCGCATCGGGCAACCGTTACCGCTTCTCTTCCAACAGAGTCCAACACGGCCTACCGTAAACGCGCGCCACTGACGCGAACATGACGTCACCCCACCTTTCGCGAGTACGGAGGAACGTAACGATGCGTCACCTTCCCACGCGCACCTCTCGCACCACCCGCCGAAGAGTCGTCGGAGCGTTGGCCACCGGGCTGTTGTGTGCCGCGGGCATCACGGCGCCGGCCGCGGTCGCCGACCCGCCGCACTCCGGTGCGGCCGGCCCGCAGAGCGCAAGCGCACAGGAAGCCTCGCCCACGCTCGCCGACGGCCTCGCGCAGACCCCTCCCATGGGCTTCAACAACTGGAACTCCACGCACTGCCGCGCCGAGTTCAACGAGGTCATGGTCAAGGGCATCGCCGACATCTTCGTCGACAAGGGGCTCAAGGCCGCGGGCTATCAGTACGTCAACCTCGACGACTGCTGGGCCCTGCCGCAACGCGACGCGAACGGCAAGCTCGTGCCGGACCCCGCGCGTTTCCCGGGCGGCATCAAGGCCGTCGCCGACTACGTCCACTCCAAGGGCCTCAAGCTCGGCATCTACACGAGCGCGGGCACCAAGACGTGCAGCGACATCGGCTTCCCGGGCGGCCTCGGTCACGAGTACAGCGACGCCCAGCAGTTCGCCGACTGGGGCGTCGACTACCTCAAGTACGACAACTGCAATAACCAGGGCGTGGACGCCAAGCAGCGCTACCGCACGATGCGTGACGCCCTGAAGGCCACGGGCCGGCCCATCGTCTACAGCATCTGCGAATGGGGTTCCAACAAGCCCTGGGAGTGGGCCGCTGACGTCGGCCATCTGTGGCGCACCACCGGTGACATCAGTGACAGCTGGGGCTCGATGCTCTCCCTGATGAAGCAGAATCTGCCGCTCGCGCAGTACGCGGGGCCCGGACACTGGAACGACCCCGACATGCTCGAGGTCGGCAACGGCGGCATGACCGCGACCGAGTACCGCACGCACTTCTCGATGTGGTCGATCATGGCGTCACCGCTGCTGATCGGCACCGACCTGCGCAAGGCCTCCGCCGAGACCCTCGACATCCTCAGCAATCGCGAAGTCATCGCGGTCGACCAGGACCCGCTGGGCAAGCAGGGTTCCGTGCTCTCCTCCGAGGACGGGCGCTGGGTCGTCGCCAAGGAGATGAAGGACGGCAGCCGCGTCGTCGCGCTCTTCAACGAGTCGGGCAGCGCGCAGCGGATCACCACATCGGCCGACGCGGTCGGACTGCCGCACGCGAGCGCCTACACGCTGCGCGATCTGTGGCAGCACAAGAGCTACAACACCGCCGGGGCCATCTCCGCGACCGTTCCCGCGCACGGGACCGTACTGGTACGGGTAGCCGCCGACGACAAGTGGGCCGCGAACCCGCCCGCCGTCGAACTCGGCCTGAACGGCGCTCCGTTCGTCGAGGCAGGCAAGGCCGCTCGGCTCACGACGTCGGTCACCGATCTGGGCCGCACGCCCGCACGCCAGGTGTCCGTCGCGCTGGACGGGCCCTCGGGGTGGAACGTCGAGCCGACCTCGCCGACCCGCGCCGGATCCGTGCCGACGGGCAAGGCACTCACGACGTCGTGGACGGTGAATGCGCCGGCCGGGACCGCGGCCGGGGCGTACGACCTGTCCCTCAAGGCCACCTACCGCTCACCGAGCGGCGTGCGTGCGCAGAGCGTGCTGCCACTGACCGCGCACGTGGTGGTCGCTCCGCCCGCCGGGGCGTCGTCGCTCGGTGATCTGCCGTGGCTGTCCACGACGAACGGGTACGGGCCCGTCGAGCGCAACACCAGCAACGGGGAGAGCGACGCGGGCGACGGGCATCCGATCACGATCGGTGGCGTCGTCCACCCGAAGGGGCTCGGCGTGCACGCGGACAGTGCCGTCGAGTTCTACACGGGCGGCACGTGCGAAAGCGTCACCGCGAGTGTGGGCGTCGACGACGAGACGGGCACGAACGGCACCGTGACGTTCGAGATCTGGGCCGACGGCAAGAAGGTGACGTCGACCGGTGTTCTCACCAACGCGGACGCGGCGGCGAAGCTGTCGGCCGACGTGAGCGGGGCGCAGACCGTTCGCCTCGTGGTGACCGACGGCGGCGACGGCGTGGACTACGACCACGCGGACTGGGGGGACGCGACCCTGACCTGCTGACGCGTCAGAGCGGGCCGGCCCCGGGGCAGAGCTTCCTGCCCCGGCACCGGCCCTTCGAACTCAGGTGACGCCGCCTCAGAGCGCCGACACGTCCCGGTCGCGCGTGAGCGCCGCCGCCGCCGCTCCGACAAGGCCCGCGTCCGTGCCCATACGGGCCGGGGCCACCGTGAGGCGCTGCACGAACGACAGCGTCGCGTAGTCACGCAGCGAGCGGCGCAGGGGCGCGAAGAGCGCCTCTCCCGCCTTCGCCACTCCCCCGCCGATCACCGCGATGTCGATCTCCACGAGCGTCGCCGTCGCGGCGATGCCCGCGGCGAGCGCCTGGGCGGCGCGTTCGAACGAGGCGATGGCCACCTTGTCGCCCGCGCGTGCGGCCGCGGCCACCGCCGCGGCCGAGACGTCGCCGTCCGCGCCGGGCCGCCAGCCGCCGTCCAGCGCGCGCCGCGCGATGTTCGGCCCGCTCGCGATCCGCTCCACGCAGCCGCGCGCCCCGCACGGGCACGGGTCCCCGTCCAGATCGACGCTGATGTGGCCGATGTGGCCCGCGTTGCCCGTGGGTCCCGGGTGCAGCTTGCCACCGAGGATCAGGCCGCCGCCGACTCCCGTGGAGACGACCATGCACAGCGCGTTGTCATGGCCTTGCGCCGCGCCCTGCCAGTGCTCGGCGGCCGTCATCGCGACGCCGTCCCCGACCAGCTCCACCGGCAGGCCCCCGGTGACCGCGCGGACCCGGTCCACGAGCGGGAAGTCGCGCCAGCCCGGCACGTTGACCGGGCTCACCGTGCCGGTGGTGGCGTCCACCGGACCCGCGCTGCCGATCCCCACGGCCCGCGCCCGCACCCACAGCGGCGCTTCGGTCAGCTCGCGCAGCACGTCCTCGACGGCCCGCATCACCGTGTTCCCGTCCTCCTGGGCGGGAGTCGGCCGCTGCGCGCGCAGCAGGATGCGGCCGTGGTCGTCCACCAGGGCCCCGGCGATCTTGGTGCCGCCAATGTCGAGCGCGGCGACGAGGTCGGTCTGCATCAGTGTGAGATCCCCTGGTGAAATGGCAGGTCGGATATGCGATGGATAGTCTCTCCCGCATCTGACAACGTTGTCCAGGGCCTATGCTCGACGCCACATCCCCATACAGCATCATGAACCCCCTGGAACCGCAGCGACGACAGGACAGGACAGCCCACCGTGGACCGCACCACCCGCCGCCCCGACAGCCGTTACGGCAACCGCCCGACCATGAAGGACGTCGCGGCGCGCGCCGGGGTGGGCCTCAAGACGGTGTCCCGCGTCGTGAACGGCGAACCGGGAGTCACCCCCGACACCGAGCGCCGCGTCCAGGAGGCCATCGAGGCCCTGGGCTTCCGCCGCAACGACAGCGCGCGCGTCCTGCGCAAGGGCAGGACCGCGAGCATCGGCCTGGTGCTCGAGGATCTGGCCGACCCCTTCTACGGACCGCTGAGCCGCGCCGTCGAGGAGGTCGCCCGCGCCCATGGCGCGCTGCTCATCAACGGGTCGAGCGCCGAGGACCCGGAGCGCGAGCAGGAGCTCGTCCTCGCGCTCTGTGCGCGCCGGGTGGACGGGCTCGTGGTGATCCCGGCCGGTGACGACCACCGCTATCTGGAGCCCGAGATCGCCGCGGGGATCGCGACCGTGTTCGTCGACCGTCCCGCCGGGAAGATCGACGCGGACGTGGTCCTGTCCGACAGCTTCGGGGGCGCGCGTGACGGCGTCGCGCATCTGATCGCGCACGGCCACCGCCGCATCGGCTTCATCGGCGACCAGCCGCGCATCCACACCGCCGCCGAGCGCCTGCGCGGCTACCGGACGGCGATGGAGGACGCCGGGATAGTCGTCGAGGACGCGTGGATGTCGCTCGGCGTGACCGATCCGGAGCGGGTGCGGCGCGCCGCCGAGGAGATGCTCGCGGGGCCCGAGCCGGTCACGGCGATCTTCGCGGGCAACAACCGGGTGACGGTCACCGTCGTCCGCGTGCTGTCGGAGGTGACCCGCCCGGTCGCGCTCGTCGGGTTCGACGACATCGAGCTGGGCGATCTGCTGCGCCCCGGCGTGACCGTCGTCGCGCAGGACGCCGCGCAGCTGGGCCGCACGGCCGCCGAGCGGCTGTTCCGTCAGCTCGACGGCGTGTCGGTGGTCCCGGAGCGGATCGAACTGCCGACCCGACTGATCACCCGCGGCTCGGGCGAACTGCCCCCGGCCGACTGACAGTTGAGCCCGCCGGCGGCTCTGCGGACGGTCAGCAGACAGGGAGCCCGGGAAGCGGCGCGTTGTCGTTGCCACCCTTGACGTAGACGTCGCTGACGAAGACGTTCGTGTTGCCGCTGTCGTCGTCCGTCTTCGCCCACCAGACGTTCGTCCACTGCCCGTACGTCTCGCGGCGTCCGAGGTTCTGCTGACAGTAGAAGTAGTTGGTGCCCGCGTTCAGGACGCCCGCGCGGGCGCCGGACGCGGTGTACGAGTCGGACGTGCGCCAGACCGTGCAGTTGTACTTGCCGCCGCCGGCGGAGTGGCAGGCCGGAGCCGCTGTCGGGCTCTCCCCGCCGCCGCCCCCTCCTGTGGTGCCGCTCCTCGTGGGGCGGGGCGCGGGCGGGGTGGAGGCGGAGGGTACGGGCCGGCCGGCGGACGGCTTCGGGCCGGGCTTCTCCGAGACCTTGCCGTCATCCGGCTCACGCGACTTCTCATGACCCTGGCCCGAGGGCTTCCCCGTGCCGTCCAGGGCGCCACGACTGTGGTCCGCTTCCGGCGTGCCCGTGGTGGCCGCACCCGATGAGGCGGCCCGGTCCCCCTTGTCGTCGGACCCGTTGAGCGCGGCCACGGTCACGCCGGCCGCCCCGAGCACGGCGACCACGGCCGCCACGGCGAGCAGCACACGCGTACGGCGGGGCTTGCGCGGCTCGACGGACGGCGGGGCGTTCACGGGGGTAGGCAGCGGGGCGTTCACCGGGGTCGGCGCCGGGCCGAAGCCGGGCGGCGGCACGGACGGGACGTTGCGCACCGTCGTCTCCCGAGGGCGCTGCTCGGGCCGGCGGAGCGCGGCCGTGGCGGCGTCGGCCGGTGCCGCGGCGACCGCTTCGAGGAGCTGCCGGGCCCGATCGGCGTCCGGCCGCATCAGCGGATCCTTGGCCATCAGCTGCTGGAGTACGGGGGTGAGGGGGCCGGCCCGCCGGGGTTCGGGCAGCGGCTCGACGACGATCGCGGTGAGCGTCGACCAGGTGGACGTGCGCCGGAAGGGCGATGCTCCTTCGACGGCCGCGTACAGCGTGGCGCCGAGGGCCCATACGTCGGACGCCGGGCCCGGGTCCTGGCCCTGGGCTCGCTCGGGGGCCAAGTAGTCGAGGGAGCCGACGAGTTCGCCACTGCGGGTGAGGTGGGTCGCCGAGCCGTCGCCGGGGTCGTCCATCGTCGCGATGCCGAAGTCCGTGAGGACGACACGGCCGGAACGGTCGAGGAGGATGTTGCCCGGCTTCACGTCCCGGTGCAGGACCCCGGCCCGGTGCGCGGCCGCGAGGGCGTCCATGACCTTGGCGCCGATCGCCGCGGCCTCGCGCGGGTCGAGCGGGCCCTGATCGCGCAGGACGTCGTCGAGGGAGGGACCGTCGACGAGCTCCATGACGATGAGGGGCCGGCCGTCGACCTCGGTGACGTCGTGCACGGCGACGACGCCGGGGTGGCGCACGCGCGCTGCGGCGCGGGCCTCGCGCTGCATGCGCACGCCCAGGTCGGCCAGTTCGGACCCGGCCGCGTCCGAGTAGGTGCGCAGTTCCTTGAGGGCGACCTCGCGGCCGAGCACCTCGTCGACGGCGCGCCACACGACGCCCATGCCGCCGCGGCCGAGTTGGCCCCGCACCCGGTACCGCCCGGCGAGGAGGCGGCCGCCTCCTCCCGTCTCTTCCCGATCCCCCGAAGACACCGCTGCCCCGTCCTTGCCGACGCCTGTTTCAGTGGCGTACAGCCTACGGGGCAGCGGTGACAGGACCGGATGCGCGTGACAGGACCGGGACGGTCAGCGCTCCTGCGCGGTCAGGTCGCCGCGGCGCGGTCCCGCGAAGCCCTGGAGGCGGGCCAGCGTGAGGCCGGTGATCCGGGTGACCTCACCCGTGTCGAGGGCGCCGCAGTCGAGACCGCGCAGCAGATACCCGGCGAGCGCCTTGGCGGTGGCGGGCTCGTCCGCCACGTCGCCGCCCTCGTGGTGACCGGCGTAGGCGGCCAGGCGCGCGGCGGCTGACTCGAAGCCCTCGCGGTAGAAGGCGAAGACAGCGGCGTAGCGGGTCGGGATGTGGCCCGGGTGCATGTCCCAGCCCTGGTAGTAGGCGCGGGCCAGGGCACGGCGGGTGAGGCCGTAGTGCAGGCGCCAGGCGTCGTGGACCTTCGCGGTCGTGCCGACGGGCAGGACGTTGGTGGAGCCGTCCGAGACGCGGACTCCGGTGCCGGCGGCGGCCACCTGCATGACGGCCTTCGCGTGGTCGGCGGCCGGGTGGTCGCTGGCCTGGTAGGCGGCGCTGACGCCGAGGCAGGCGCTGTAGTCGAAGGTGCCGTAGTGCAGTCCGGTCGCGCGGCCCTCGGCGGCGTCGATCATGCGGGCGACGGCGGCGGTGCCGTCGGCGGCGAGGATGGACTGGCTGGTCTCGATCTGGATCTCGAAGCCGAGGCGTCCCGCCTCGAGACCGTGCGCCTTCTCGAACGCCTCCAGGAGCCGGACCATGGCGGTGACCTGCTCCGGGTACGTGACCTTGGGGAGCGTGAGGACGAGCCCGTCGGGGAGGCCGCCCGCCTCCATGAGGCCGGACAGGAAGATGTCGAGGGTGCGGATGCCCCGGTCGCGTACCGGCGCCTCCATGCACTTCATGCGGATGCCCATGTACGGGGCGGCGGTGCCGTTCTTGTACGCCTCGGCGATCAGCCGGGCGGCGCGGGCGGCGTCCTGGTCCTCGTCGGGGCCCTTGTAGCCGTCCTCGAAGTCGACGCGCAGGTCCTCGACCGGCTCGCGCTCCAGCTTGGCGCGCACGCGCGTGTAGACGGCCTCGGCGAGGTCGTCACCCAGGCCGAGGACCGCGGCGAAGGAGGCGGCGTCCGGGGCGTGTTCGTCGAGCATCGCCAGGGCCTTGTCGCCCCAGGTGCGGATGGTGTCGGCGTCGAACTGCTCACCGGGGACGTACACGGTGTGGACGGGCTGCCGGGTGCCAGGGTCTCCGGGGTAGCGGCGCTCCAGCTCCGCGTCCACCGGCGCGAGGGAAGCGCTGATGCCCTCGCTGATTGCTCCGGCGAGGCTCGTTGCCACCTTCTCTTGCTGACCCATTCCTGCATCCTCCACACGCTCGACGTTCAGAGTTTCCGCTTCACGGAATCAATAATCCGTATAGCGAAGTTATCTGCGCTCGCCACCTGCGTCAATGGTCCCTGTACGCCAACGGGGCCGCGCGGTGAAGATCACCACGCGGCCCCGTCACCTGCCCGGAGAAGCTCAGCCCTTGCGGGTGTTGACTTCCTCGGTGAGCTGGGGGACGACGTCGAAGAGGTCGCCGACGACGCCGTAGTCGACGAGGTCGAAGATGGGGG
>NZ_JBWKIS010000008.1:0-378215 GCF_056432625.1 Streptomyces sp. NPDC045026 | reverse complement strand
TCCTCCACACCTACAACCACCACCGATGCCACACCGCACTCGCAGGCAAGCCCCCCATCAGCCGCGCAAACAACGCTTCAGGGCAATACACCTAGCCCCTTCGGACCGCCGCGCTCGACTTGCGGGCCGCCACCAGGATCGGGTCCCACACCGGTGAGAGCGGTGGCGCGTAGCCGAGGTCGAGGGCCGTCATCTCGTCCACCGTCATGCCCGCAGTCAGCGCGACCGCCGCGATGTCGACCCGCTTCGCGGCGCCCTCGCGGCCGACGATCTGCACGCCGAGCAGACGGCCCGTACGGCGCTCGGCGATCATCTTCACCGTCATCGGGGCCGCGCCCGGGTAGTAGCCCGCGCGGCTCGTCGACTCGATCGTCGCGGACACGAACTGCAGGCCGACCCGCCGCGCGTCCTTCTCGCGCAGGCCCGTGCGCGCGATCTCCAGCTCGCACACCTTGCTCACGGCCGTCCCGACGACGCCCGGGAACGTCGCGTAACCGCCGCCCGCGTTCATGCCGATGACCTGCCCGTGCTTGTTGGCGTGCGTGCCGAGCGCGATGTGGCGCTCGCGGCCCGAGACCAGGTCGAGGACCTCCACGCAGTCGCCGCCCGCCCAGATGTTCTCGTGGCCGCGCACCCGCATCGCGAGATCGGTGAGGAGTCCGCCGTGCTCGCCCAGAGGGAGCCCCGCGGCGCGTGCGAGCGAGGTCTCCGGGCGTACGCCGATGCCGAGCACGACGACGTCCGCCGGATACTCGTCGGTGGTCGTCGCCACCGCCCGCGCCCGCCCGTCGTCGTCCGTGAGGATCTTGGTGACCTCGGCGTCGTCGACCATGGTGATGCCCATGCCGGTCATCGACTCGTGGACCAGGCGGCCAATGTCGGGGTCGAGCGTCGACATCGGCTCCGGCCCGCGGTTGACGACCGTGACCTCGTATCCGCGGCGGATCAGCGCCTCCGCCATCTCGACGCCGATGTAGCCCGCGCCGACGACGACGGCCCGCCGCCCCTGCGTCGCGGCGAGCGTGTCGAGCAGCGCCTGGCCGTCGTCGAGGGTCTGCACGCCGTGCACGCCCGGCGCGTCGATCCCGGGAATCCGCGGCCGCACCGGCCGGGCCCCCGTGGCGATCACGAGCTTGTCGTACGACGTCCAGGCCTCCGCCCCCGTGTCCAGCGCGCGTGACCTGACCCGTCCGCCCTCGACGTCGAGTTCGGTCACCTCCGTGCGCATGCGCAGGTCGATGGACCGCTCCCGGTGCTCCTCGGGCGTGCGCGCGATCAGCTCGTCGCGCCCTTCCACCTCGCCACCGACCCAGTACGGGATGCCGCACGCCGAGTACGACGAGAAGTGCCCCCGCTCGAAGGCCACGATCTCCAGCTCGTCGGGGCCGCGCATCCTGCGGGCCTGCGACGCGGCGGACATGCCCGCCGCGTCGCCGCCGATGACCACCAGTCGCTCACGTGTAGGGCTCATGCCCACCAAACTACGTCCGCGCCCCTGTCACTCCTCCTCGCCCCGCTCCCCGGCCGGCGGATGCGCGGGCAGCGGGCCGAGCGCCGTCGCGGGCGGCTGTGGGGCGGCGGACCGGCGCGGCAGCCGCGGACGCACCAGCCGCAGCCACAGGAAGACCAGCAGGCCGCCCACCACGGCGAACGGCAGCACCGCGCCGACGGCCACCGCGACCCAGCGCAGCATCGTCACGAACGCTCCCCAGCCGCCCGCGACCGCGTCGGTGAACCCCGGGTCGTCGTCCTTGTGCCCTGCCGGTTTCACCGGGGTCTCGGTCAGCGACAGCGTGATCGTCGCGAGGCTCGTCCGGTCCTTGAGGGACGCCTGCTGCGCGAGCAGGGCCTCCAGATCGGACTCGCGGGTGCTCAACTCCCCTTCCAGGGCGACGACATCGCTCAGCTTCGTCGCCTTGTCCATCAGCTCGCGCACCCGCGCCACACTCGCCCGCTGCGACTTGACGCGGCTTTCGACGTCGACGACCTGGTCGGTGACGTCCTGCGCCTTCTGGTTCCGGTAGATGAGGCGGCCCGCGCCCGCGAGGTCCGAGAGGACCTGCTCGTAGCGCTCCTGCGGCACGCGCAGGACGACACGGGAACGCTCATGTCCCCGGCCGTCGCGGTCCGTCGACTCGTTGCCGACGATGCCGCCCGCGTCCTCGGCCGCCGTGCGCGCCTTGTCGAGCGCCTGCGGGACGTCCTTCACCTGCACGGTGAGCGTCGCCGTGCGGATGATGTGGACGCCGGTCAGCTTCGGCGGCTCGCGCCGGGACGACTTCGCGTCCGACTGCCCTCCGCCCGCCTCCTTCGCGGAGCCCTGGTCCGCGGCGGCTGCCTCGCCGCCCGCGGCCTTGCTGGAGTCGCCGCTGTCCGAGGCGCCGGCGCTGCACCCCGTCAGCGCCAGCGCCGCCACGAGCAGGACGGCGCCGGCCGCCCGCATCCCGCGGCGCCCCGGCCACTTCCCTGTGGTGCTGGTGCCTGATGTCCGCATGCGACGTACCCCCGGAGGTTGAGTGGGACGGCCGGTCCAAGGACAGGCCCTGGCCACCTCCTTCGACGGTCCGGCGCCCCCTTTCGGTGGTTGCCGAGGGGTCCCGATGCGGTCACGGTCGGGACTCGCCGGTCTGAGACAGTGGGGGCATGCGCGAAGCGGACACAGGCACGGGAACCGGACCGGGACAGGCCCCCAAGGCGGTCGTGATCGGCGGTGGCATCGCGGGGCTCGCCGCGGCCCACCGGCTGCTCGCGGCGGGCGCGCAGGTCACCGTCCTGGAGGCGTCGGGCCGCCTCGGCGGCAAGTTGCACGCCGGTGAGATCGCGGGCGTACGGGTCGACCTCGGCGCCGAGTCGATGCTCGCCCGGCGTCCCGAGGCCGTGGACCTCGCCCGCGAGGTCGGGCTCGGGAACCGGCTCCAGCCGCCGGGCACGGCGACGGCCTCGCTCTGGACCAGGGGCGCGCTGCGCCCAATGCCCAAGGGCCATGTGATGGGCGTCCCCGGCACCGCGGCCGCACTCTCCGGAGTCCTGTCCGACGAGGGACTGGCCCGCATCGAGCAGGACCGCGACCTGCCCGCCACCGAGTTCGGCGACGACGTCGCCGTCGGCGCCTACGTCGCCGAGCGCCTCGGCCGCGAGGTCGTCGACCGGCTCGTGGAGCCGCTGCTCGGCGGCGTCTACGCGGGCGACGCGTACCGCATCTCGATGCGCAGCGCCGTCCCCCAGCTCTTCGAGGCGGCCCGCAGCCATCGCTCCCTGACCGAGGCCGTCCGCGCCATCCAGGAGCGCGCGGCGCACAACCAGCAGACGGGCCCCGTCTTCATGGGCATCGAGGGCGGCATCGGACAGCTCCCGCTCGCCGTCGCCGAGTCGGTGCGCGCGCGGGGCGGCGAGATCCTCCTCGACAGCCCCGCCCACGGCCTGCGCCGCACCCCCGACGGCTGGGAGGTCCGGGTCGACGACCACGTCATCGAGGCCGACGCCGTCGTCCTCGCCGTGCCCGCGCAGAAGGCTGCCCGGCTCCTCGACACCGAGTCCCCGGCCGCCGCGGCGGAGCTGCGCACCGTCGAGTACGCCTCGATGGCCCTGATCACCCTCGCGTTCCGGCGCGACGAGGCGCAGCTGCCCGAGGGCTCCGGTTTCCTCGTGCCGCCGGTCGACGGCCACACGATCAAGGCGTCCACGTTCGCCTCCAACAAGTGGGGGTGGATCGCGGCCGAGGACCCCGGCCTGGTCGTCGTACGCACCTCCGTGGGCCGCTACCAGGACGAGAAGGACCTCGCGCGCGACGACGACGGGCTCGTCGAGGTGTCGCGCCACGATCTGCGGGAGGCCACCGGCCTGAGTGCCACGCCCGTCGCCACGCGCGTCACGCGCTGGCACGAGGGCCTGCCCCAGTACCCCGTCGGCCACCACGCGCGCGTGGCGCGGATCCGCGGCCATGTCGCCGGGATCCCCGGACTCGCCGTGTGCGGAGCGGCGTACGACGGCGTCGGCATCCCGGCCTGCATCGCGAGCGCCTACGCGGCCGTCGACCAGCTGGACGGTGACCTGACCGGCGTGGAGGAGCTCACCGCGCACCCGGTGCAGAGTCTGCACGGCGGCGCGGGAGAATAGCCCCATGAGTGACGACGCCCCCGCCAAGATCCCGAACGCAGGCAAGAAGGCCAAGGACCTCAATGAGGTCATCCGCTACACCCTGTGGTCCGTCTTCAAGCTCCGAGACGTCCTCCCCGAGGACCGGGCCGGCTACGCCGACGAGGTCCAGGAGCTGTTCGACCAGCTCGCCGCGAAGGACGTGACGGTCCGCGGCACGTACGACGTGTCGGGCCTGCGCGCCGACGCCGACGTCATGATCTGGTGGCACGCGGAGACCGCGGACCAGCTCCAGGAGGCGTACAACCTCTTCCGCCGCACGAAGCTGGGCCGCACCCTCGAGCCGGTCTGGTCGAACATGGCGCTGCACCGCCCCGCCGAGTTCAACCGCTCGCACATCCCGGCCTTCCTCGCCGACGAGACGCCGCGCAACTACGTGAGCGTCTACCCCTTCGTGCGTTCCTACGACTGGTACCTGCTGCCCGACGAGGACCGCCGCCGCATGCTCGCGGACCACGGCAAGATGGCCCGCGGCTACCCGGACGTCCGCGCCAACACGGTCGCCTCGTTCTCGCTCGGCGACTACGAGTGGCTCCTCGCCTTCGAGGCCGACGAGCTGCACCGCATCGTCGACCTGATGCGTCACCTGCGCGCCTCCGAGGCCCGTATGCACGTCCGCGAGGAGGTCCCGTTCTACACGGGCCGCCGCAAGAGCGTCGCCGAACTGGTCGCCGGTCTCGCGTAGTTCGCACGGAGTCCGTACGCGCAGGGGCCGACCGGTTCGACGACCGGTCGGCCCCTTCGCGCGTGTACCCGCCGTCACTTCACGGCGAGCGGCACCGGTTCGGGGTGCGGGGCGCAGGACGCGGCGCGCGTCAGCGGGATCCGGCCTTCCATCAGATACGCGTCGAGGTGGCTGTTGACGCACTTGTTGGCGCCGGCGGCGATGCCGTGGGTGCCCGCGCCGCGCTCCGTGACCAGGACCGACCCCGGAAGCCTGCGCCACAGCTCACGGGCACCCTCGTACGGGGTGGCCGCGTCCCGCTCGGCGGCCAGGATCAGCGTCGCGGGCAGCGCGCCGGGCGCGGTCCGTACGTCGACGGGGCGCTGGCGCGGGGCGGGCCAGTACGCGCAGGGCAGGTTCATCCAGGCGTTGTCCCACGTCTCGAACGGGGCGCGGCGCGCGAGCTCGGTGTTGTCGCGGTCCCAGACACGGAAGTCGGTCGGCCACGCCGAGTCGTTGCACTCGACGGCCGTGTAGACGGCGGCGCTGTTCTCGTTCCTGGCGGCCGCCGCGGCCTGTGGCGCGGCCTGCTCGGCGAGCGGCTTCGGATTGCCCTTCAGATACTCGGACAGCGCGGACGCCCGCGTCGCCCAGTAGTCGTCGTAGTACCCGGCCTGGAGATACGCCGACTGGAGCTGGCCGGGGCCGACGGTGCCGCCCGCGGGCTCGCTCGCGAGCCGCGCCCTGACCTTCTCGTAGCTCTGCTGCACATCGGCGGCGGTCGCGCCCAGGCGGTACGTCTTGTCGTGCTTGGCCACCCAGCGCCGGAAGTCCGCCCAGCGCTGCTCGAAGGCCGCCGACTGCACGAGGTTGTTGCCGTACCAGATCTGCTTCGGGTCGGGGTTGACCGCCGAGTCGAAGACCATGCGGCGCACATGCGTGGGGAAGAGCGTCGCGTACACGGCCCCGAAGTACGTGCCGTACGACGACCCCATGAAGTTCAGCTTCCGCTCGCCGAGCCCGGCGCGCAGCACGTCCAGGTCGCGGGCGTTGTTGAGCGTCGTGTAGTGCCGCAGCGCGTACCCGGCGTTCTTCGCACAGCCCCGGGCGTACGCCTTGGCCTGCGCGATCCGCTCCAGCTTGTACGAGGCGGAGGGGTGCGTCGGCGCCGGGGTGGGGGCCATCGCGAACCGCTTCGGGTCCTCGCAGGACAGCGGGGCCGAGCGGCCGACGCCGCGCGGTGCGTAGCCGACCAGGTCGTATGCCGAGGCGATGCGCTTCCACTCCGGCATCAGCCCGACGAGCGGGAAGTACATGCCGGACGCGCCGGGGCCGCCGGGGTTGAAGACGAAGGCGCCCTGCCTGCGGACCGGGCTGCCGCCCTTCCGCGCTGTCTTGCCGGTGGCCTTCACGCGGCTGACGGTGAGCTTGATCTGCTTGCCGTCGGGGTGGGCGTAGTCGAGAGGGACGGAGACCGTGCCGCACTTGACGTAGTCCGGGAGGGTCTCGGCGGCGGCGCAGGTGCCGAAGGTGATCCCGGCAGCCGCGGCGCGGGCGGCGGCCACGGCCGTGCCGCGCAGTTCGGCGGTGCCGGGCGGTGCCTGGGTGTCGGCGCGGCCCGGGGCGGCGACGAGGGCGGTCAGGACCAGGGAACCGGCGGCCGCGTAGACGGCGGGGGCTGCTTTCATGGCTCTTGTGGGTCCCTTTCGTCCGGCCCTGGTGCGGCCGTCTCGCGCGGCCTGTCGGGGCTGTCGCCCGCCTGCCGGGAGCAGACGGGAACAAAAGGGATACTTCGTGCGGCAGTTGGCGAAGTAAAGCACCGGCCTGCCGGTGTCGGCTCAATGACCCCGTTGCGCCGTCCCGAATGCGGAGCGCAGCGCGGGGTCGGATACTGCGCGGACGCCGTGCACGGCGACGGCGGTCAACAGGGCGGCCTCCCCGACCCCTTCGCGTACGCCCCTCGGCAGGGCGCCGATCAGCTGCTGCCCGGTGGGGGAGGCCCAGCGCGTGTAGGGGTGGACCTCGAAGCGGGCGATCGCCAGACAGGACAGCGTGAGGACGAGGGGCAGCGCGAACCACGCGGCGATCAGCACGCCGTCGCCCGGTTCCCCGCCCGGCATCGTGAGCGATACGGCGGCCAGGACCACGACGGCGAGCGCGGCGGCCCGCACCTGACGGACCGCGGCCGCGACCCCGCCGCGCGCTCCGTCAGGAACGGCGAGGCCCGCCGCGACGAGCCGGTCGGCCAGCGCCCGCACCGCGTCCGCGGCTGCCGTCGCCCGGCGTACCGTCCCTATCCGCGACTGCCCGTCCGGCCCGATGGCGCCTATCACCGAGCGCTCGATGTCGTCACCGCCGACCGGGTCGACCACGGTGGCCCAGCCGGTGTGCGCGAGCAGCAGCCGACGGCTGCGCGCCATCGAGACGAGGGTCAGATCGGCGACCCGGAAGGGGCCGCCCGACAGGAACGCGGCCTCGTACAGGGTCAGTTCGTGTGCCCCGTCGCCGATCGGCTCGCTGTGCGCGGCGTGCACCGCGGCGAGGCAGAGGCGCGCGCAGGACAGAAAGGCGGCGGAGCAGGCCATGAGCAGGAACAGGAGCCAGAACATGGCGTTTTTCTATGTCACGTGTTCGGGTGGCGCCACGGCTTGTTCACCATATGGACAGAGCGTTGTCGGTATGTGACGTTCCGTTTGTTGTGCCTGGTCATGTCCGGCGGTGTCAGGGCTTGGGTCGGGAGGCCGCCGGGGGCAGTGGGAAGGAGGGGGACGGGGAGAGCGGTGTCGCAGGCGCGGGGGACGCCACCGGACCCGGCGGGGCGGGGGAGCGGGTCTCCGGTGGAGTGCTCGCGCCCGCGGCGTCCCGCGCGAGCGCGTCGAAGTCGACCAGGCCCGTGGACTCGAGGATCTTGATGTGGTCGAGCACGGTCTTGTTCGCGTCGTCCGCCAGGTCCCGTACGAGCGAGTTGCGCGTGGTCGCGCGGACCTGGGCGACCAGCGAGAAGACCTTCCCGTGGGCCCGGCGGAGGATGTTGGCGAACTTCCGCTCGTAGTCGTCGCCGTGCGCCGCGCTCAGCTCGGACAGCCAGTGCCGCTGCTGGCTGTTCGGCTGGTTGGGGAGTTCGAGGCCGAGCCGCGCGGCGACCTCGCGCACGCGCGCGTCCAGGAAGGTGTGCCCCTCGACGAGGTGCTCACCCGCGGTCCGCACCGCCGTGCTCGTCCCTCTCGCCTCGGCCTGCTGGCCCGCGGGCAGCTCCCACAGGCCCGCGAGCCGCACCTTCGTCACGAACTCGCGGTCCAGGGCCGACAGGGGGCCGAATCTGGTCGACACGGTCCCCTCGTCGAGCAGGTCCACGCCCGTGCCGGAGCGGTCGGCGTACGACCAGACCGGGAACACGAGAGCGGCGAGCGTGGTGACGAGCCCGGCGACGATGAGTCCGGTGCCGTTGACGAATCGGGTGCGCATGGTGCCTCCTGGTGCGGCACCGCACGCTAGTCCGCTGCACGGACGCGGGCTCGGGTACCCCCGGGAATACGCCAACTGCGGTACGGGAGCGGGGTGGTGGCGCTCAGGCCGACCGGAGAGCCGGACGCCGCCGGTGCAGGGCGGACCGGGCCGCGCGCGCCAGGCGCGCCCCCGGGTGCGCGGCCGGCGGGGTCGGCCCCGACCGCTCCCGCCACCACAGCTCCAGTTCCCGCCGCGCCCCCGTGTCCGCGGGCCCGTCGGAGTCGAGCAGATGCCCACCGGAGTCGAGAAGGTGCTCGGCGAAGTCGAGGGCGTCCCGGCGGTAGCCGGCCGTCATGGGCCGGCACTGCGCGTACGACAGGAACGCCGGGCGGTACGCGGCCGCGCCGAGGATCTCCGGCAGTTCGGGTGCGACCTTCGCCACGACGTCCGCCCGCTTGGCGCACAGCGCCCGGCTCTGGACCCTGAGCCGCACCCGGTCGAACCCCTCCGGCGCGGGCGTCCCCGCGACGAGGGCGGACAGGAGCGCGGCCTGCGCGAGGGCCAGCCGCTGACGGGCGGGGTCGGTGCCCTGAGCCGCCTTGCCCGAAAGGAGGCGCACGGTGCGCCCCTCGGCGGGCGCGGTCGTCAACATCCCCCTGATCTCGGCGAGTTCACGCTCCAGCTCCTGTGGAGCCGGGAAGTTCTCGTCGCGCTCCAGGAGGACTCCCGGCGGCGAGACCCGGGACGCGAGGTCGGCGAGGATGTCGAGGACCGGGCGCGGCACGGGGTGCGCGTGGCTGTCGTGCCACACGCCGTCGCGCTCGAAGCCGCCCGCCACGTGGACGTAGGCGATGGCCTCGACCGGCAGTTCACCGAGCGCCTTGGCGGGGTCCTCGCCGCGGTTGACGTGGTTTGTGTGCAGGTTCGCCACGTCGATCAGGAGGTGGACGCCGGTGCGCTCCACCAGCTCGTACAGGAACTGGCCCTCCGTCATCTCCTCGCCGGGCCAGGAGAACAGGGCCGCGATGTTCTCCACGGCGAGCGGGACGGGCAGCGCGTCCTGCGCGATGCGGATGTTCTCGCAGAGCACGTCGAGGGCGTCCCGGGTGCGGGGGACCGGCAGTAGATGGCCGGCCTCCAGCGGCTGCGACGCGGTGAGGGCGCCGCCCGCCCGTACGAACGCGATGTGCTCGGTGACGAGCGGGGAACCGAGGGCCTCGGCGCGGGCCGCGAGGTCGGCGAGCCTGGCCTCGTCGGGCCGGTCGGCGCCCCCGAGGCCGAGCGAGACGCCGTGCGGCACGACGGTGACGCCGCGCTCGCGCAGCCGCAGCAGGGAGTCGGGGACGTGCCCGGGGCACACGTTCTCCGCGACGGCCTCGACCCAGTCGATGCCGGGCATCGCCTCCACGGCCTCCGCGATCTCCGGACGCCAGCCGATGCCCGTACCCAGACGCTCGATGCGCTGCATGGTTCCCCTCCTCCACCCCGGCCGTATGCCGTGCGATGCCGGTGTCATGACCCCGGCGGACGCCGCCGAACCCAGGGGAGGGGACGTTCAGAGGTTCATTTGAGGTTCCGCGCGGCGCCGGCGCGCGGGCAGGGCAGGGCGTACGGCGCCGCGGCCTCACCCCGGTGGAATCGGCCACAGCGTTCTTCGTACGGCTCCGTAAGGCCGCAAGGGCAGGAGGGTCCTGTGGACTGGCGCGGAGCCATGTCGCCGCCGGAATTATCAGGTAGGTCAGGACATGGGGTGCCGTCCGCTGCACCATCTGCTGTGTGGGATTCGTGAACCACCTGTTCCGACACGTGCGCATCGTGTGCAGGTCGCACAGAGCCCTCTTCATCGAACCGACTTTCGGGCTGGCGTAAACATGTCTTGCTCCTGCAAGGCTCAACTCCCCAAGGTGGGTGGGCACTTGAGCATCAGGAGTCACAAGCATGCGTGCTTGACCCGGGCGGCCGTCCGTCCGGGGCATTGACGGGGGAAGCTGATTCGGGGGTGTGCGGACCGGCGCGGCATGACGCGTCCGGAGACCGCCGCGCGCCGCCTTTTGCCACACCTCCCCCTCTGTCGCCTCTTGGTGCCTTTCACCCGGTGCCCGAAAAGGGATAGGAGGGGGAATGCCGACGAATGCCGTGAGCGCCGCGAGGCCGACTTACCCGGGCGTCTACGTCGAAGAACTTCCCAGCAGCACCCGCGCCATCTCCGCCGTGACGACTTCGGTGACCGCGTTCGTGGGGCACACCCGGCGCGGCCCGCTGAACGAGCCGGTGCGCGTCACCGGATTCACCGAGTTCGAGCGGCGCTTCGGAGGGCTGAGCGCGCAGAGCCCGCTCGCCTACGCGGTGCACCAGTTCTTCGGCAACGGCGGCTCCGTCGCCGTGATCGTCCGGGTCGCCAAGGCGGGCAGCGGCAAGACCGCCTGCGTCGTCCTGGAGTCCACCGACGGCCGCAGCGAGAGCCGTGTGCTCGAGGTCCACGCCAAGGAACCCGGCGTATGGGGCAACAGTCTGCGGGTCGCCGTCGACTACGACACGACGTGCCCCGACGAGACCTTCAACCTGCGGGTCCACGACGCCCGGGGCGAGGCCCGCGAGAGCTTCACCGGCCTGTCCATGGACGCCGGCAGCGGAACCTACGCGCCCACCGTGATCAACGCCGGGTCGCGCCTCATCCGCGTCGACGCCGTGGGCGAGGGGCGCCCCGACCCGTCCGGCACCGTCTCCAAGCCGTTCGGCCACGAACTGCCCGACCTGGCCGTCGACGTGACGGTGAAGATCGGCGACGTGGAACGGGAGTTCAAGCTCTACGACGCCGACTGCGACGGCGAGGCCCCGTCCTCCGTGGCCGAGCTGGCGCTGCTTCTGGAGCGCAAGCTGCGGGCGCTGCCCGACGCGCCGGGCCGGCACGCCTTCGCGGGCGTCGAGGTCACCGCGTTCGGCCGGCGCCTCCAGGTCGTCGCGGGCTCCACCGACCCCGAGGACGTCGTCCGCTTCCTGGGCGAGTGCGCCAACGACCTGGGCCTGGAGGCCTCGGTCAATCCGCCGGTGTTCCCGCTGGAGGGCGGCGAGGACGGCGAGGCCCCGGGCCCGCGCGACCTCATCGGCTCCGAGGCCGACAAGACCGGCATCCAGGCGCTGCGCGGGGTCGCCGACGTCAACCTGCTCTCGCTGCCGGAGCTGGCCTCGTACGAGAAGACCGAGGACGCGCTCACCGTCGTGTCCGCCGCTCAGCGGCTGTGCGAGGAGCGACGGATCTTCCTGCTGGTCGACGCGCCCGCCACCTGGGTGAGCGTGGACTCGGCGCGGGCGGGACTGTCCGCCTTCGACGCCGTGCGTGGCAACCACGCGGGCCTGTACTTCCCGCACCTGCAGCTCACCGACCCGCTGACCGGGCGGCTGCGCGCCTTCCCGCCGTCCGGCGCGGTCGCCGGCGTCATCGCACGGACCGACTCCGAGCGCGGTGTCTGGAAGGCCCCGGCCGGTACGGAGGCGCAGCTCGTCGGAGTGCGCTCGCTGACCGTCGATCTGACGGACCGTGAGATGGGGCTGCTCAACCCGCTCGGGGTGAACTGCCTGCGCACCTTCCCGCTGGCCGGTCCGCTGGTGTGGGGCGCGCGCACGCTGGAGGGCTCCGACGCCCTCGACAGCGCGTGGAAGTACGTGCCCGTGCGGCGGCTCGCGCTGCACGTGGAGGAGAGCCTGCAGCGCGGGTTGCAGTGGGTCGTGTTCGAGCCCAACGACGAGAGCCTGTGGCAGCAGATCCGGCTGTCCGCCTCCTCGTACCTGCACACGCTCTTCCGCCAGGGCGCCTTCAAGGGCAGCACGCCGCGGGAGGCGTACTTCGTCAAGTGCGACAGCGAGACCACGACGGACGAGGACGTGGCGAACGGCATCGTCAACGTGCTCGTCGGTATCGCGCCGGTCCGTCCGGCCGAGTTCGTGGTCGTCAAGATCCAGCAGACGTCCGGGCAGTTCGCCCTCTAGCGGCCCGGGATCCAGGGAGAGCTGAAGGAAATCGATGGCTGAGTTCACGGTCAACGCCCATCGCTTCGACCCGTACAAGAACTTCAAGTTCCTGGTCCTGTGGGACGGACGTACGGTCGCCGGCATCAGCAAGATCAGTCCGCTGAAGCGGACCACGGAGGTCGTCAAGCACCGCCACGGCGGTGACCCCTCCTCCCCGCGCAAGTCGCCGGGGCGCTCGGAGTTCGAGGGCATCACCCTCGAACGCGGGGTGACCCACGACCCCGAGTTCGACCGCTGGGCCAACAAGGTCTGGCAGGTCGGCGCGGGCCTCGGCTCGGAGGTGTCCCTCGCGGACTTCCGCAAGGACCTCGTCATCCAGGTCCTCAACGAGGCCGGCCAAGTCGCCGTGTCGCACAAGCTGTACCGGACCTGGCCCAGCGAGTACCAGGTCCTCGGCGAACTGGACGCCAACGCCAACGCGGTGGCCATCCAGTCGCTGAAGCTCGAGTGCGAGGGCTGGGAGCGGGACTACGAGGTGCCCGAGCCGGAGGAGCCCTCGTTCCTCAACCCGGCCTGAGCGCTCCGCCGGCAGTAGGAACGGAGTGGGCATGGTGATCACCGGGGCGGCCGAACTGCTGGCCGCCTGGGAGACGGGCCTTGGCGAGGCTCCGGTCGGGCGTGCGCTGCTGCTGCACCGCGCGGCACGACCGGACGTCGGGGCGGAACGGCTGCCGGCACTGCCGGTGGGCGAGCGCGAGGCGGACCTGTTCGCGTTGCGCCGGGCGCTGTTCGGCGAGCGGATGCAGGTGCGCCTGGCGTGCGAGGCCTGCGGACAGGACATGGAGTTCGACCTGGACGCCGGGGAGCTCGCCGGGTCACTGGGCGGGCGCGGCGAGTCGGCCGTGCGGGTGCAACAGGACGGCTGCGACGTCGAGTTCAGGCTGCCCGGCGTCGCCGACCTGACGGCGGCGGCCCGGACGGCGGACCCGCGTACGGCACTGCTCGCGCGATGCCTGGTCTCTGCGGTGCACGACGGGACGGCGGTGACGGCCGGGGAGTTGCCCGCGCCGGTGCAGCGCCGGATCGTCGAGGCCGTCGAGGCGGCCGACCCCGGCGCCGACCTGGCGCTCAACGTGGCCTGCCCCGAGTGCGGGCAGGCCACCCGGGCCGAGCTCGACATCGCCTCCTACCTGTGGACCGAACTGGACGCCTGGGCACGGGACGTGCTGCTCGACGTCCATCTGCTCGCCACCGCCTACGGCTGGAGCGAGCCGGAGATCCTGGCGCTCAGCCCGACGCGGCGCCGCTACTACCTGGAGCTGTGTGCGGATGTCTGACTCCGAGGGCCCCGGGGGCTCGCCGGACGGCGCCGACTTCTTCGATCGGCTGCTCGCGCGGCACACCGCCCCGCGACCGGACGCGGCGCAGGTCCGGCCCCGGCTGCCCGGCCCGTTCGAGCGGGTCGAGGCGGTACGGGCCGCCGCACCGGCACCCGGCGAGGACGCGCTGCTGTGGCCCGCGACCACGCCGCCGGCCGTCCCGCCGCCGGATGCGCAGTCGCCGACGGTCGTGGCGGCACGGACGCACACGGAACGGGAGCGCACCGTTGTCCACACGGAGCGGGCGGCTGAGCCGCAGGGGCCGCGTCCGGCCGCTCCGGCCCGCGTCGAGGCGCCGTTGCTGCGTCCCGCCACGTCCGTCGCGCCCGCGCCGCCACTGCTGCCCGACACCGGGCGGCGCGCGGCGGTGCGCGCGGAGCGGGAACCGGCACAGACCGCGGTGTCCGTGCCCGTCCCCCCGGGCAGGGGCGCCGCTCCGCGCGCCGGGTCGGCGGCGCTGCCCCCCAGCGCCGCCGGCCCGGCCGCAACGCGCGACGCCGTACGGCAGGCCGCGGCCCGGAGGCCGGCACGCGCCACCGAGCAGGTGGTGCAGGTGCAGATCGGGCGGCTCGAAGTGACGGCGGGCGAGGCACCCGGCGCCGGACGCCCCCGGACGCCTGCCGCGGGGAGGACCGGGGCGACCTTGAGCCTCGCGGAATACCTGGCGCGGGGGCGCGAGTGACCCGCGGACACGGATCAGTACGACGACCAGCAGGCCGAGAGGAACCGAGGAACTGACGCCATGAGCAACGCACTTGCCCTCGCGCATGTCACCCAGGCCCTCGCCCTGCTGATCGAGTCCAACCTGGGTCCCGAGATCGACATGGCCGTCAAGGTCGAGCCGCGCAAGCCGCCGGCCGACCCGCCGACCGAGCCCACCATCTCCGTGTTCCTGTACCAGGTCACGCCCGACACCTCGCAGCGCAACAACGACCTGCCGACGCGTGCGGCCGACGGCACGCTGGTCAAGCGGCCCGTCGCGGCACTCGACCTGCACTTCCTCATCACCGCGTACGGCGACGAGACGGAACTGGTCGGGCAGCGGCTGATCGGTTCCGTGGTACGCGCGCTGCACGAGATACCGGTCCTGCCGAAGGACGTCATCGAACTCGCCGGAGAACGGCCGTACTTGGCGGGCAGCAATCTCGCCGAGTCGGCGCAGCGCGTGCGGTTCACGCCGACGGTGATGGACGTCGACGAGACGTCGAAGCTGTGGGGGATGCTCTACCAGACGCCCTACACCCTGTCGGTGGTCTACCAGGCGGCCCTCGTCCTCATCGACGGCCGGGAGACTCCGGTGGCGGGCAAGCCGGTGGAGCGGCCGGAGGTGCGGGTGCTGCCGTTCGGGGCGCCGGGCGCGCCGGTCCCGCCGGGGGCGGAGCCGACGCCTGACGCGCCGTCGAATGAGCCTTCCCCAGGCGATGCGGTGAAGCGGGAGGCCGAACCCCCGGCCCGCCCGAGCGCCAAGAAGGCAGCCAAGGCCCCTGCGAAGGCCGTCGCGAAATCCCCGGCCAAGGCCCCGGCACGCACGCGCAAGACAACGCCCCGGGCCGCCAAGCCCGCGCAGGAGTGACACGGCATGGAGACGACGGGGGCAGGTGAGGACATGGGGACGTACGAACAGAGCGCGGCGGACGCCGGACCGGGCGGCGCGACGCTGACCGCGGAGATCCGGCGCGTCCTGGCCCGCGTCGACGCGCATGCGGCACGTGTCACGAAGGAGAGCGGCGGTGCACCCGGGGCCGAACTCGCCACCGCGCCCGGCGGCCCCGGCACCGCCCCGCTCGACGCCCTCGTCTCCTGCTTCAGCATCACGCCCTTCGAGCGCGACCTCGTACTCCTCGCCGCCGCCCACGAGTTGGAGCCCACGGCCGCCGCCCGGTGTGCCGCCGCCAGTGGTGACCCCGAGCGGACGTACCCCACCTTCTCGCTCGCGCTGGCCGCGCTGGCCGAGCCGCACTGGAGTGCCCTGACGCCCGTGGCGCCGCTCAGGCGCTGGCGGATCGTCGAGCTGGACGACGAGTCGCGGCTGACGACCTCCCGGCTGCGCCTCGACGAGCGCATCCTGCACTTCCTGCTGGGCTCGCCCTATCTGGACGCACGGCTGCACGGCCAGTTGCGCCGCACGCCTGCGCCATCGGAGCTGACGCCGTCGTACGACCTGGTCGCGAGCCGGCTCGCCGAGGGCTGGGCGAGCGCGGCGGACTCCGAGGCGCCGCTCGTCGAGGTGACCGGCGGGGACCTGCGCAGCCGGGCCGACCTCGCCGCCGCGGCGGCCGCACGCTCGGGACTCGGGCTCTACTCGATGAGCGCCGAGGACGTGCCGTCCGACCCGGTCGAGCGCGACCGGCTCGGCCGGCTGTGGCAGCGCGAGGCGGTCCTGCTGCCCTCGGCGCTGCTCGTCGAGGTGGGCGAACTGGACCGCGACCAACGCGCGGCGACCGAGTCGTTCCTGGCCGGGGCCGCTGTACCGGTGGTGGTGTCGAGCGAGGATCCGCTGCGTTCGGAGCGGTCGTACGGGGCCCGGGTGGTCGTGCCGAGACTCGACGACGAGGAACAACTCGGCCTGTGGACCGGCGCGTTCGAGGGCGTGGACCTGGACGAGGGCGAACTACGCTCCCTGGTCGCCCAGTTCCAGCTGCCGCCGCATGTCGTACGGTCCGCGGCCGCCGCCGTACACCGCCGGCTGCCACACGAGGACGAGCTGGACGCCGCCGAACTCGCCTGGCACGCCGGGCTCGACGAGGCGCGGATCGGCATGGACGAGCTGGGGCGGCGGATCGCGCCACAGGCCGGCTGGGACGACCTGGTGCTGCACGAGCGGCAGACGAGCGTGCTGCGCGAGATCGTCGCGCATGTGCGGCAGCGGGCGACCGTCCACCAGGAGTGGGGGTTCGCGGCCACCCTGCGCCGTGGCCTCGGCGTGACCGCGATGTTCGCGGGCGGCTCCGGCACCGGCAAGACGCTGGCCGCCGAGGTCATGGCGAAGGAACTCGGCCTCGACCTGTTCGTCATCGATCTGTCGCAGGTGGTCAGCAAGTACATCGGCGAGACCGAGAAGAACCTCCGCCGGGTCTTCGACGCCGCCGAACGCGGCGGCGCGCTGCTCCTGTTCGACGAGGCCGACGCACTGTTCGGCAAGCGCAGCGAGGTCAAGGACAGCCACGACCGGTACGCCAACCTCGAGGTCAGCTATCTGCTGATGCGGATGGAGGCCTACCGGGGTCTGGCCGTCCTCACCACCAACATGAAGAACGCCCTCGACACGGCCTTCCTGCGGCGCATCCGCTTCGTCGTCGACTTCCCCTTCCCGGCCGAGCACGAGCGCGCCGAGATCTGGCGCCGCGTGCTGCCGCCGCAGGCCCCGGTGAAGGACATCGACGCGTCGCTGCTCGCCCAGCTCACCGTCGCCGGCGGTTCGATCCGCAACATCGCCCTGTCCGGGGCCTTCCTGGCCGCCGAGGAGGGCGACCGGCTGCAGATGCGGCACATGCTCGCCGCCGCCCGCACCGAGTACCTGAAGCTGGAGCGCTCGCTGACGCCCACGGAGGTGCGCGGATGGGTGTGAGTGCCCCTCGAGGCAAGGAGCCGAGCGCGATCCGCGTGGAGATCGGGGAGCTGGTCCTCGACGGCTTCCGGGCGGATCCGGAGCGCGTCTCGGCCGCGTTCGAGAGTGAACTGACCCGGCTGGTACGGCTGCACGGCGTACCCCTGGCGGCGGACGGTCCCCTCTCGGTCGACGCGCTGTCCGGGCTGCCGCCCCTGCCCGCCGGACTGTCCGCGCGACGACTCGGACAGGAGCTGGCGCGTGCCGTGCACGAGGGACTGAGCGGTCACGGGGAGGTGGGCCGGTGAGCTCCCGGACCCAGGACGCCCGTTCGGAGCAGACTGCCGAGCAGCGGCGCCGCAAGCGCAAGGAGCGGGCCGCCAAGTCCCGTGCGCCCGAGCCGAAGAACATCGTCAGCGGCGCCGGACAGCCTCTCGACCCCGGCCTGAGACGGGACTTGGAGGAGCAGCTCGGTCACGATCTGGGCCGGGTACGGCTGCACACGGGGCGGGACGCCGGGCAGCTGACCGAGCTGCTCGGCGCGGACGCGGTCGCGGTCGGCCAGGACGTCTTCTTCCGCGAGGGCGCCTACCGGCCCGGCACCGACGAGGGCCGCCGGCTGCTCACCCACGAGCTGCAGCACACGGTGCAGAACCCGCACGGCCTCGGCGCGCTGCGGGCCGGCCGCGAGCTCGGCGCCGTGAGTCTGCCGCAGCAGGCCATCGAGCGGGAGGCGGAAGAAGCCGCTCAGGCGGTAGTTCAGGAGGAGTCCGCCCCGCAGGTCGAGGAGGGGCAGGCCACACCCGGCTGGCTGCGCTACGCCACCGTCGACGCCGACCGGATGCGCGCCGAGGCCGTCGACCCGGCGACCCTCGTGGACCGGCTCGCGGGCAATGTGCTGCGCAGTCTGCGTGGCGACCCCACCGACGCCTCCGGCCGTGTACGGCTCCAACTGGCGCGTATGTCGCAGGAGTTGGAGGACGCGGTTGTCGACCGCCTCGAGAACCGTCTGCTGACACCCGAGTACGACCGTCTCCTGGAGATCGCCGACCAGGCCCGCCCCGGCCCGGTCGAACTCCAGCCCGCCGAAACGCCGTTGCCCGAGACCGACCTCTTCGAAGCGCTCGGCGTCGAACGCACCCAGTGGAAGAAGGCGCAGGAGTCCGACCGGGGTGCGAACGAGAAGCGCGCCGCTGACGCCCGCGAGGAAACGCAGGACGCCAAGGCCCGCGACGAGAAGAGCGGCAGCGACCGCAGCCGGGCCCGATCGGACGCCGCCACCGAGGAGCAGGACACCGCCCGGCGCACCGAGCAGGAGGACGAGCGCAACGTCTCCCGGCAGCAGGCCGATGAGGAGCAGCAGCAGGAGGACGAGCAGGGCGCCGCCGACCGCGAACGCACCGACCAGGCCTCCGACGAGCGCGTACAGGGGCAGCAGGAAGGCGCCGAACAGGCCAAGGAGGAGCGCAAGGAGCAGCGCGACCGCGAGGAGGCCGATCCGCAGCAGGCGAGCGCGCCGGGCGCCGACAAACGCAAGGAGCGGGACGACCAGACCCAGCCGGGCGCCGGGTCGAAGAACGCGGAACCGGACCCGAAGCAGAAGGCCCAGCCCGGCCCCGTACGCCCCGAGAAGGTCGACGAGCGGGCCGAGCGGTCCGACTCGGCGCTGTCCGAGCACGGGCTGAACGAGCAGGATGAGGACGGCGGCGCCGAGGCCGAGCCGCGGGAAGAGGAGCGGCCCCTCGGCCTCGAGGCGGGCGCCGATCAGGAGGTCGCGGGCGGCGAGGACGACGGCGACGGGGCGCCGGGCGCGCAGGATGAGCCGGCGATCAGACCCGAGGACTACCTGCCCGACGCCGACCTCGACCTGTCCGCCGTACCGACCGCGGACAAGCTTCAGCCGGGTGCCTCCGAACCGTCGCTGCCCTCCTTCCCCGCCCCGCCGCCGACGAAGGCGGAGAAGATCGAGCAGGAGCGGGAGAAGCGGGACCAGGAGGAGGACGAGGACAGTGCCGGGCCCGAGGCCAAGGCCCCCGGCCAGGACGAGGGGCCCGTCGAGGGTGAGGCCCCGCAGCCCGAGAACGGGCCCGCGGCGCAGGCCCAGGACCGCGGCACCAAGGACCTCCAGGAGACCGAGAAGCCGCTCGACCAGGAGGTCGGCCCGGATCTCGCGACCCAGGACAAGGAGCGGCCCGAACCCGAGGCCGAGAAGCCCGACCCGGAACAGCAGCAGGAGAGGGAGCAGACCAAGGGACAGGAGGACGAGGGCACCGAGGCGGACGGCGACGACGACCAGCCGGACGCCAAGGACGGGCAGGAGGAGAAGCGGGACCAGCAGGACCGTACGACCGTGGAGTCCCGGTCGTCGGCCGCGGGCCCCGCCCCCACCGTGGTGAGTCCGGTGACGGCGGCCGTGTCCCGGCCCGCCGGTGCGCAGACTCCCAAGACCCCGGTCGAGGACCGTGACCCCTCGCCCGCCGCCCGGCGCGGAGCCGAACCGCCCCGGTCCGAGCGCGAGGCGCCGCAGGCCAAGAGCCGGGTGCCCAAGGAGACCGGGCCGGGCGCCGTGCCGCGCGGACCGGTCGGTGCTGCCGAGAAGACGGGGCCGAACGTCGCCGCCGGACCGGGTGCCGCGCCCTCCGTCGCTCAGGCGGCGGTCAGCCCGGCCGCCGAACAGACCGACGGGCCCGGCCAGACCGCTGCTGACACGGCCGCGCCCCGGCCCGAGGCGTCCCTGGAGAAGGACGGCGGCGGCTGCGCGCCGCCCGCGCCCGCGCCCGAGAAGGACGAGGGCGGGCAGGGCAGTTGCGGAGGGGGCGGTGGTGAGGCCGCGCCCGAGCAGAAGCAGGAGGAACCGCCGGACGTTTCGGGGCAGGACCCCAAGGCCGCGGTCCAGACCGTGAGCAAACTGGCGCCCGACCAGGCGGCCGCCGCCATGCCCGGGGTCGACAAGGCCGCCGACAAGAAGATCGGCGAGGAGCAGAAGCGGCTCGACGCGGCCCCGCCGACGCGGGAACGTCCTTCGGGGGCGCCGCAGACGCGCTCGGCGCCGCCGCAGGCCGCTCCCGCGGCGCCGCAGGTCACCGGCAAGGTGGAGAAGCTCGGCCCCGAGGACCAGGGCGACAAGCAGAAGGCCAAGGGCGGTGACAAGGCCGAGGGCAAGCAGCCCACGGACAACGTGTCTCCGCCGCCGGCCCCCGCCGTGCCCGACAAGGGGCTCAGCGAGTCCGAGGCGAAGAGCGTCGAAGCCGCGGCCGACGCCGTCCCGACCACCGACCCACAACTCGAGAACAAGACCGTCGGCCCGGCCCCCAAGATCCGTCTCGAGGGCGCCAGCGATCCCAAGCGCACCGACGACCAGGCCAAGGCGCTGAAGGACAAGCAGTCCGACCTGCAGTCGACGGGCCGGGCCGACGCGGCCAAGCCCATGGGCGAGGACCAGGTCTTCCCGAACGCGCCGCGGGAGCAGCTCACCGGCAAGGCGTCCGGTGGTTCCGGCGGCGGCAAGGGCGGGGCGTTGGAGGCCACGCCCGCGCCGAAGGCCGGCGTCGGCGCTGTGGCCAAACAGGAAAAGGGCTCCGAGATCACCGGCGCCGCCGGCAAGGCGCAGGGCGACCTCGGGTCCAAGGAGAAGCAGCACCAGCAGGGCGAGCAACGGGCCAAGCAGGACAAGCAGACCGAGATCGACCGTGAGGTCGACCGGGGCACCCAGCAGCAGACCGGCGAGCGCGGCCGCGTCGCGCGCGAAACGCAGAAGCAGCGCGAGGACTGGCGGACCGAGCAGGACAAGAAGGTCGACGACGCGGACAAGAAGTCCGACGACGAACACGGCAAGAAGAACAAGGAGATCGTCAAGGCGCGCGACGACAAGGACAAGGAGGTCGGCGCGCGCAAGGACAAGGACAACTCGCAGATCGACACCGAGCGCGAGAACGCCGAGAAGGAGGCCAAGAAGAAGAAGGAGGAGAAGAAGCCCTCCGGCGGCCTGTTCGGCTGGATCGCCGACAAGGTCGCCGACTTCTTCAAGGGTCTTCTCGCGGCGGTCACCGCGGTCTTCGACGCGGCCCGTAAGGCCGTCAACGGGATCATCGACAAGTTCAAGGAGTGGGCCAACCAGGCCATCGACTTCGTACGCGATCTGGCGATCAATGCGATCAACGCGCTCGCCGACGTCCTGATCGCCATCGGGGACGTGCTCCTCGCGGCCTTCCCGGAGCTGCGGGACCGCTTCCGCAAGGCGATCGAGGGCCTGCGGGACGCGGCGATCGCGAAGGTCAACCAGCTGGCGGACAGCCTGAAGAAGGCGGTCAACAGCCTGCTGGACGCGCTCGCGGCCGGCCTGAACAAGTTGCTGGACGTCCTGGAAGCAGGCGTCAAGGCGGTCATCAAGGCCTACCAGGCCGTCATCATGGGCGCGATCAAGTTCGCGCAGGCGGCGATCGAGGCGCTCGGGAAGTTCGCGGCGCTGGTCGCCGACATCGCGCCCGACCCGGGCGGCTGGATCTCGAAGGCCGGCAGCTCTGCGAAGACCGGCATCACCGACCACCTCTGGGGCGCCATCAAGGTGGCGGTCAAGGGATGGTTCGACACCAAGGTCGAAGGCATCCTCGGCCTCGGCAAGGCAGTGATCGACGTCCTGGTGAAGGGCTGCGTGTCGATCAAACAGATCGGCAAGATGGCCTGGGACGCGATCATCGCCTCCCTCCCGATGATGATCGCGACCCTGGTCATCGAGAAGGTCGTCTCGATGATCGTGCCGGCGGCGGGGGCGATCCTGACGATCGTCCAGGGCCTGATGTCGGCCTGGCAGAGCATCAGCTCGATCCTGTCCGCGTTCTCGAAGTTCTGGGCGTACCTGAAGGCCGTGAAGGCGGGGCCGGCGGCCTGCCTGTTCGCGGAGGCGGTCGCCGCGGGTGTCGTCGCCCTCCTCGACCTGATCACCAACTTCCTGCTCCAGAAGCTGTCTTCGGCGACGAAGGGCGTCGGCAAGCGGCTCAAGGGCATGGCGCAGAAGATCATGGACGGCCTGAAGAAGGTCGGGGGCGGGGCGAAGAAGGCGGCGGGCTCGGCGGTCAACAAGGCTCGGGGGGCGATGCGCAACGCGAAGCAGGCGCTGTCCAGGCCCGGCACCGAGCGGAAGCCGAAGGGCAGGCCTTCACCTGACCCGAAGTCCCCGGTGAAGCCGAAGGACCACGCGACACCGAAGGGCCCGGCGAAGAAGCCCGACGGGGCGGAGACGAAGCCGAAGGACAGGGCACCCGAGAAGGAACAGGACCCCTCCAAGAACCGGACTCCGGACAAGGAACAGGCTCCCGCCAAGGACAAGACCCCCGAGTCCGCTCCGAAGAAGAAGCAGAAGGAGATCGACGGCCCCAAGCCGACCAAGCCCAAGAAGCCCAAGTCCCCGGTGGGCAAGGCTCTGTCGAAGGCCAAGGGCGCCGTCAAGTCCGCCCTGAAGAAGGTCGGCAACGCGGCCAAGACCCTCGGCCGGAAGCTGAAGAAGTCGAAGCTCGGCAAGGCCCTGAAGAACGGGGCGTCGAAGCTGCGGAACTTCTTCAAGAAGAAGAAGGACCGGCTGCGCGACGACAAGCAGCGCCAGCACGAGCAGAAGAGGCGGAACCAGGACCGACGGAAGAAGGACGAGAAGTCGAAGGAGTCGAAGGAGGCGCGGCTGCAGAAGATTGCCGCGCGGATTCGCCCGATCCTGAAGCAGCGCCTGGACAAGGGGACCGACAAGCGCGTGCTGCGGCTGGCTCTCGCCGGCTTGCAGCGCTGGTACCGGCTCACTGGTCTCGACGTCGTCGGATCCGCCGTGTTCAACATCAGGGGCCGGCTCAATCCCGATGTCGAGGTTCTCAGCGGATGTGCCGAGGTTGACCGCGATGAACTGCTCAAGTACATCAGGGAACTTGGTGCGGAGCTGAGGACGAGGACAGATCGCGAGCGCAACGGCCAGCCAGGCTCTCCCGATCCGGTCAGCTTCGGTGGGGTCACTTCTCGGGGCGCAAACCGCGATGTGGAACGCGAAGTGCGCGGTGCCTCGGCCGGAGCACTGGCCGAGCACCTCGATACGGCAAGCGATCCGCACACGGGCACTGATCTCGGAAAGCGACGCCGCCAGGGAGACATCGACAACCTGAACTTCATCGGCAACCCGCCGCAGTCGTCCACCTCCCGCGTGGAGCGGAACCTGAAGCAGGGCGGAAATCCGAGAAACTTCCTCATCTCGGTTCGCGATCCCTTCACCGGCGAACTGACGGATCCAAGTTACGGCCAGTTGAAGAAGTGGATGGCAAAACTCAAGAACAATCCAGGGCGCCTCGGAAATATCAATGACGGCCTCCGGCAGTTCCTGAAGAACACGACGCACGCAACCGGTTCGGGCGTCGATGATGACTTCGTCAGAGGGGTGGGCACCTGGGTGGTTCTGGCAGAGGGCTCCAGGAACCCCGCCGCAATGGTCACCCAGGCGATGGCCGTCGATCTGGCCACGCAAGGAAAGATGGACTGGGGCAATGCCGTGGATATGATGCCCATGTCCAAGGCCAGCAAGCGTGAGCGCCTGCTCGACGCGGAGGGCAACCCGGTGCTCTCCAAGAACGGGAAGCCACGCTGGGTCCAAACCCAGGCGGGCGCCGTTCAGGAATCGGACAACTTGAAGTCTCAGCTCTTCGGTAAGAGGGGGCTGAAATCGCAGGCAAGCATCGACAGAGCGGATTCGATCGCCGACCGGGAAGTGGCCATCATCAAGGCATGGATCAATGAGCTGGACGTAGCAGTGGACGATCCGGCCTCGAAGCAGGAAGTGCTGCAGAAGATAAAGAAAGTGATCCGGGAGAAGATGGAAGATCTCTACGGGCGTTGAAGACAAGACCGTGGCAAGACAGAGCAAGGGGCAGCACATGGTGTACCGGACACGACGGCGAGTTCTACGGCACTGCCCGATGGCCGACGAAATCAACGAGTTGGCGCAGTCGTACGGTTGGCCTGTCGTGTACGAAGCCGACCGGGACTTCGACAAGGGCAAGGGTCGTGAGGTGAATTGGGGAGTGACCGAGCAGGTGGTGCTCGGTTACCTGGAAAGCCATATCTCGAACGACTGCTGCATTGTCGCCGTCGGCAATAGTCTCGAGCTGCCCGAACGGGTCGTGCGGCAGATGGACGATGACCTGGAAGGTGAAATCGAAAGCGTCGCCGACCTGCTGCGCGCGATCCAGGACGAGGAGGATCCACGACGTCTCGCTCAGTCATTGGTGCGTGCGGGCTTCGGGGCGCCGCGCGAGTTCGATCAGGGCTTCTTCGATGCCTTCGCCAAGGCCTCCCGCGAACACGATGATTACCGCGTTCGGGACATTGCCATTTCATCTCTTGTCTATATGGAGTGGCCGGAGTTCAAACCCCTGCTGGAGGAGATCAGGGAACACGACCCAGAAGATCAAGTGCGAGCGAGGGCCGCCATTGTCCTGCGTGCATACGAGGCTGCAGGTATGTAGGGCTGTTCCCGTCTCGTACCGCAGGAGGTGCTGATTCATGGAATAACTCCGCCGAAAGCCATCAAGGCGGTTCACGGGTAAAAGGGGACGGCATGTCGTTCGACTCTTACTACTGGCATGAATGGGATATTCCTGACCCGAGACTCGGTGAACTTCGCCGCAAGCGTGCTTCCGGGGAGGGAGGTGTCGACACATTCTTCGAACTGTTGCGGAGTGACTCTGTTGTGGCAGTAGGTGTGGCTCTCGATCACTATCGATATGAGGAATCGCTCACCAGGTTCGGTCGGGACAACCCGTTCGAGGAACTCGAGCCGACCGTTCTGGAGGTTGCGCGCGGGGTGCTTGCCACCCCTCCTCATGGGATGAGCCATGCATCCCCAAACCCATCCGCTCCGGCACGGTCGTCGTCGACCCAGAAAGGTGAAACGCCGATGAACCTCGAACTCGTTTCCCGGAAACTCATCGACGACGATTCCCTCTCGGTCGCCGAGACCACGGACCGCATCGCCGCCTGGCTGTCCGCTCAACCGGACCGGGGGGCAGCTGAGGCGGTGGCCTGTCTTCTCTCCACGCAGGATCGACGCGTCGCGGAATGCGCCGCCCTGTACCTTGCCCTGCTCCCCGGACTCCACGAGGAGAAGACCCGCGCCGCCAGGCGGCTGCGTGACCACGAGGACCTGGTGGCCGCGGCAGGACGGCTGGTCCCCTGGCTGCGGACGGAGCTGCTCGAAGAGATGGTGAGCGACTACGTCCAGGGGGGAGACCCGGACGCCCCGTCGGTCGACGTCGTCTACGAGGTGGGGCTGTATCAACCCGGCCTGCTGCGCCCCTACTTGAGCAGCATCGAGGACCCCGACATTCGGCTCGGCATGATGTCCGGCGCACCGGACGGCGATGTACCGGGGCTCGTGGACAAGTGGCGTGAGGAAGACGAGATCGGCGCTCTGGACCTGCTGGCCCGGATGCGTACGGAAGCGGCGGCACAGGCACTGCTCGGCCTGCGTGAGGAGATCTCCGAGCCTGCCGATTGGAAAACCTTCGTGGAAATGGCCGGCCGGCTGCCCGATTCGGCGGAGAGGGCGGGCCATCAGCCCGCCTACATGGGATTCGTGGCGGACCGGGGCGACAGTCCGCACAGCATGGGTGGCACGTATCCGGGAGAGGTTCCGCTGTGTCCACTCTGCGCCCGGCCTACGGCCCGAGTCCTCACGCTCAGCGCAGAGGACCTGCCCTACTCCTTGAGCGGTGATCCCTCCTTCTTCTGGTACACCTGCCGCTGTTATGCGGCGGACTCCGTGACGGTGAAGATCACCCCGGACGGGCTCGGCGTCTTCGACGGACCGTGCGGAAGCGGCGAGACGGACGCGTACATCGTTCCCGGGGCGCGGACCCTGACACTCGAGACGCACCCCAACCAGCTGGGGATCAGCCTGGACGCGACCGGCGGCAACGCCCGCCATCAGGTGGGTGGGCTGCCCAGGTGGATCACTCCGGAACCGCAGCCGCGCTGCCCGGAATGCACGTGCGTCATGCGATTCCTCGCGTCGATCGACAGCGGCCCGAGCCCGTTCGGCCGGATGAACCTCGATGGAACGCTCTACGGCTTCTGGTGCGATTCGTGCCAGGTCTCGAGCGTGCGGCACCAGGCCTGACCACCCGACCCGGCAGAACGAGGAATCCCCATGACCCGTTACGCAGACATCCCCAAGCCCATCCGCTCCGGAATAGTCGTCGTCAACCCCGACACCGGCACCCCCCAGCGCGTCATCGTGCTGCAGTTCAACCCCGACACCCTGGAGCGCAGCATCGCGCCCCAGACCGCCGGCGACAGCGGCGACGGTGGCGGCGGAGGCAGTGGTGGGGGAGACCGGAACGAGGCGCTGCGTCTCAAGGGGCCGGCCCAGGAGACCTGGAAGTTCACCGCCGAGATCGATGCCACCGACCAGTTGGAGATCGCGGCGCCCGACGGGATCCACCCGCAGCTGGCGACCCTCGAAATGCTGGTGCAGCCGACCACCGCGCAGCTGCGCGCCGCGAGCAGGCTGTCGCAGAAGGGGACCATCGAGATCAGCCCGATCGAGATGCCGCTGACGCTGTTCACGTGGGGGAGCAAGCGGGTCATGCCCGTGCGGCTCACCGAACTGTCCGTCAACGAGTCCGCGTTCGACGTGAATCTCAACCCGATCCGGGCGTCCCTCGGCATCGGCATGAAGATCCTCACCGTCAGCGACCTGCCCGCAGGGCACCGCGGGGCCGATCTGTACATGGCGCACCTTGCGCAGAAGGAACGGCTCGCCGCCGCCGCGCGGGGCGGCAGTCTCGGGGCCCTCGGGCTGCCGGGAGCAGACGTACTGAGCGGAAGGGGCTGAGGAACACCGCCATGGCTGACATCGAGTCCTATGAGAGTGCGCTGGGAGCGATACCGGGCGCGCACCCGTACCCGCGCAGCAGCCGCTACCACGACGCCGAGATCGGGGTGCACCGGCTCGCGGACGGCACCGAAGTCCGTTACGCGAAGCGCCGGTTGCTGCCGCCGCTGGACACGCAGGAGACCCGGGAGCATGTCGTCGGCGCCGGCCAGCGCCCCGATCTGCTCGCCCAGCGCTTCTTCGGCGACGTCGGTCAGTGGTGGCGCATCGCCGACGCCAACCCCGTACTCGATCCACGGGAGTTGACGGACGAGGCCGGACGGGTCGTCGACATACCGGAGCCGGGCGCGCTGCCGCTGGGGGACCGGCGTGTCTGAGCAGCCCGTGGGGCAGGGCCCCGTCCACATCACGCTCCTCATGGGGCCCAAGCTCGCCCGGCCGGTGCCGGCCGAGGTGACCGAGGCTTTGCTGTCGGCGCAGATCACGGCCACTGCGGGGGAGCGCAGCGGCTTTCAGATCGCCTTCGACCTCACCAAGACCGGGATCATCAACCAGCGGCTGCTGCCCGAGGGGTTCTTCGACCCGAAGACCCGGATCATCGTCACGGTCAGCGTCCGGGGTACCCCGGACGTGCTCTTCGACGGACTCGTCGTGCGGCAGGAAGTCGGTGCCAGCAACCAGCCCGGACACTCCACCCTCACCGTCACCGGTGAGGACCTGACGCTGCTGATGGACCTGGAGGAGCGCACCGCCCGGTACCCCAATCTCCCGCCCTCCGAGCGGGTGCTGGCCATCCTGCGCCGGTACTCCGACTACGGCATCCGGCCCGACGTCTACGCCGAGAAGATCGCCCAGCCCCCGCACCAGGACCTGCGCGTCCACTACCAGACCGGTACCGACCTCCAGTACGTCACCGATCTCGCCCGCGCCAACGGCTACACCTTCTACCTGGAGCCGGGGCCCAACCCCGGCCAGTCCTCGGCCCGTTGGGGCCCCGAGGTCCGGCTCGGCATCCGTCAGCACGCACTCAACGTCAATATGGACGCCAACAGCACCGTGGACCAGCTGACGTTCGCCTACGACGGGACGGCGCGGGAAGAGCCGCAGGCGCGGTGGCAGGATCCGGGGACCCGGCAGTCGACTCTTCTTCCGCAGCCACCGATCAGCCCCCTGCGGCCGCCCCTCGGGCGCCGGCCCACCCCGGCCCTCAAGCGCAGGACCCTGTCCGGGACGGCCAAGCAGCAGCGCGAGCAGGCCGAGGCCGAACTCCTCGCCCGTGCCGCCGTCTCCGCCGACGTCGTCTCCGGGTCCGGCTCGCTCGACGTGAACCGGCACGGGTACATCCTGCAACCCCGACAGCTGGTCGGCGTGCGCGGCTCCGGGCGGGCCTACGACGGCGACTACTACGTCAAGTCCGTCACGCACAACCTGCGCCCGGGGTCGTTCCAGCAGAACTTCACCCTCTCCAGGGAGGGGCTCGAGGCGCGCAGCAACTACGTCCGTCCGTAACGACAACCCCTTGATCAGGAGCAGTTCAGCATGGCGGCAGACGGCAATCGCTACCTCGGCAAGTTCCGCGGGCGGGTCGTGGACAACAACGATCCGCTGCGCATCGGCCGTATCACGGTCGAGGTCCCGGACGTCCTCGGTGACGAGGCGTCCACCTGGGCGCTTCCGTGCCTGCCGTTCACCGGGCCCGAGGCCGGGCAGTTCGTGGTGCCGCCGCCGGGCGCCGGCGTGTGGGTGGAGTTCGAGCAGGGAGACCCCAGCTTCCCGGTCTGGACCGGGTGTTGGTACGGCGCCGCCGAGGAACTGCCGCCCGATGCGCGGCGTGAGCTGGCGGCGAACTCGCCCAGCAAGCCGGTCGTCGTACAGACACCGGCCGCGCACAAGCTCGTCATGAACGACACCGCCGGCGCCGAGCAGGGAATCCTGCTCCAGGCCCAAGGCGGCGCGTACATCCGTATCACCAAGGAGGCCGTGGTCATCGCGACCGGCGCAGGCGCCGAAGTCGTGCTCCGCGGCAACGAAGTAACCATCAACGAGGGCCAGTTGACCGTGCTCTCGAAGCGATAGAAGACGGGGGAAGCACCAAGTGTCCGGGAGTCTGCTCGATGCCGGCGCCGTGATCGGCTGCCCGCACGGCGGCCGGGTCACCGCCGCCACCACACCCTCCGGCGGCGTACGCATCGGGGGCGTGGCCGTCGCGTCGGCCACGCACGCGTACATCGTCACCGGCTGCCCGCACACCGTCGCCGGTGTGCACACGCCCTGCGTCTCGGTCCGCTGGACCGCCGACGGCACCGGCATCACGGTCGACGGCGCACCCGTGCTGCTCGACACCTCGGCGGCCCAGTGCTTCACCGCGGCGTTCGTGCCGCAGGGGCCGCCCGTCGTCCAGGCCGCACAGCGAAAGGTGACCGTCCGATGAGCCCGACGAGCCGCGGAACCCGCCCGCGCAGCGACATCGCGTTCCCCTTCCGTGCCGACCGCCGGGGACGCACCGCGCACGCCGCCCACGGCGAGCACGTCCACGACCTGATCGAGCAGCTGCTGTTCACCAGCCCCGGCGAACGGGTGATGCGCCCCGACTTCGGCTGCGGGCTCCTCGATCTCGTCTTCACCCCGAACAGCCCCGAACTCGTCAGCACACTCGAACTGTCCGTGCAGGCCTCGCTCCAGCGCTGGCTCGGCGACCTCATCGACGTGGTGGCCCTCGACGTGGAGAGCGCCGACGACGCCGTACGGGTCCACCTGTCGTACGTCCTGCACGCCACCGGAACCCGTGCGGACGACGTCTTCGAAGGGAGGGCGGCGTGACCACCGCTACCACCACCTCCCGCCGCGTCAAGGTAAGAGCCGCTCAGCTCAACGGAGTCGACTCCGTCGAGGTCAGTGACGACGGGCTGCTGCTCACCGTCATGTTTCTCGGCAAGGCGCCGCACGGCCTCGGGCCGGAGAACGTCCGGATCGACGGCGGCCGCCGGATCACCGGACTCACCGACATCACAGTCGTCGACGTCAGCATCGAGCGCGAGGAGGACCCGGAGCTCGACGACCGGCTCTACGTCACCCTCGACCGGGCCGGAGACACCTCGGAGTACGTGTTCTCGCTCGTCGAGGCCGACCCGTACGGGCGGCCAGGCACCGAGCCCTTCCGCGGTTTCGACCAGCGCTACCACCGCGCGGCCTTCTCCTTCCGGCCCGACTGCCCGACCCCCTTCGACTGCAAGGAGCCCGAGCCCCAGGAGGCGGACTTCCCGGACGCGCCCGTCGTCGACTACACGGCCCGCGACTACGACACCATCCGCAAGCTGCTCCTTGACCGGCTCGCGCTCACCACCCCGGACTGGGTCGAGCGCAACCCCGCCGACCTGGGCGTCACGCTCGTCGAGCTGCTCGCGTACACCGGCGACCAGATCAGCTACCAGCAGGACGCGGTGGCCACCGAGGCCTACCTGGACACCGCGCGCCGCCGGGTCTCCGTACGGCGACACGTCCGGCTCATCGACTACGCCATGAACGACGGCTGCACCGCACGGGCGTACGTCACCGTGCAGACCGCCGGTGACACCACCCTCGCCCCGGGCACGTTCCGCTTCGCCTCCGTCGACGTGCGCACCCTCGACCCGCACGACCGGCCCGAACCGGGCACGGTCATCGACGAGAGCGACCTCGGTGACCTGGACGAGCGCGGCTCGGTGGAGGTCTTCGAACCGGTCGTCACCGCCGACCCGTTGGAACTCAAGGCCGCGCACAACAGGATCCGCCTGTGGACCTGGGGCGGCGAGGTGTGCACCCTGCCCGCGGGCGCCACCTCCGCCACCCTGCGCGACGAGTGGGACGACCCGGAGACCTGCCGGGAGCGCCGGCTCGCCCTCAGCCCCGGAGACGTGCTGGTCCTGGAGGAGGTGAAGGGCCCGCGCACCGGCACCCCCGGCGACGCCGATCCCCGCCACCGCCAGGCCGTGCGCCTCACCTCCGTCACCCCGGGCGTCGACCGCATCGAGGACCAGCCGGTCCTGGAGGTCACCTGGGCCGCCGAGGACGCTCTGCGCTTCCCGCTCTGCCTCACCACGCGCGGCGGCCGCGACTGCCTGCCCGTCGAGGACGTGAGCCTGGCCCGCGGCAACGTCGTCCTCGTCGACCACGGCCGCACCCTCACCGGACTCCCGCAGACGGCCACCGTGCCGCCCGGCCCGGCCGTCGTCGCGCCCTGCGACGAGCCCGCCTTCGGCTGCGGCGACCGGAACGAGGGCAACGCACCGGCCCGGCTCATCAACTCCCTCACGGACCGGGCGGCGAACGGGCAGGCACTCGTACCGGACGACGTCCGCGAACTGTTCGAGGTGGTGGGTGAGGCGGCGACCGTCCGCGCCGGAATCGGTCTGGAGCGCGCCGGGCAGCGGCACGAGCGTGTGACACCCGGCACGGCGTACGCCCAGACGGCCGCTCTGCGCACCCTGCTCGCGCAATCCGTCTACCCCGGCATCGCGCCCCGCTTCCGCCCCGTACTCGGCCGCTCCCCGGTCGTGCAGGCGGTGCCGTTCCCGGACGCGCAGGTCGTGGCCGCCGGGCAGGCCGAGCGGATCGCCGCGATCGCGGGGCGGGTGCGACAGCGGCTCGTCGAGCTGTGGCGCAGCGCCCGCGACCGCGACGGGCTCGGGAACGAGGAGGTCGAAGAACTCGCCGTCCTCTACGGCCTGAAGGTCCTGGAGCGGCTCGAACTCCGTACGCATCCCGTCCGCGCCCTGCGCGAACTCCTGCACAGAAGCGACGAGTTGCTCGACGCGAAGCTGCGTCGTGCGGAGATCCTCGCGTCCCGGGCCCGTGCGGGCGCGGTCCTCGACGGGCACATCGCCTGGGAGATCGCGCACAGCTGGGGCCCGGCGTACGCGGCAGGACTGCACCCCGACGAGCCCGTGCTGCGGGGGTCCGCGGCCGCCGCGCTCGGCCAGGACCCGCGTAAGGCGCTGCCCGCCGTACACGTCGAGGACGGCGATCTGACCTGGACGCCCCGCCGCGACCTGCTCCACAGCGGGCCCCGCGACCGGCACTTCGTCGGGGAGCTGGAGGACGACGGCCGCGTCGCCCTGCGCTTCGGCGACGGCCGGCACGGCGCCAGGCCGACGCCGGGCAGCCGGCTCGCCCTGCACCACCGGCTCGGCGGGGGCATCGCCGGCAACGTCGGCGCGGAGGCCATCAACCACCTGGTCGTCCACAGCGACTGTGAACACCCGCGGGCCACCGTGGTCCGCAACCCGCTGCCCGCCACCGGCGGGGTCGAGCCCGAACCCGTCGAGCAGGCACGCCAGTTGGCCCCGCTCGACCTGCGCCGCACCCGCCTGCGCGCGGTCACCGCCGAGGACTACGCGGACCTCGCCCGCGCCCTGCCGGGTGTCCAGCGGGCGGCGGCGGAGATCCGCTGGACCGGCAGTGTCCAGGAGGCCCACGTCGCGATCGACGCGTACGGCAGCGCACAGCCGTCGGCCGAGCTGCTCACCCGGGTCGAGCAGTCCCTGGAGGCGTACCGGCGCATCGGCCACGACCTCGTGGTCGGCCCCGCCCGCCTGGTGCCGCTCGACATCGCGCTGAGCGTGTGCGCCGCGCCCGGCCATCAGCACGGGCAGGTGCTGGCCGAGCTGTACCGGGTCCTCGGCAGCGGCCGCCTCTCCGGCGGACGGCTCGGGTTCTTCCACCCGGACGCGCTGACCTTCGGTGAACCCGTCCGCCTGAGCCGTCTGGTCGCCGTCGCCGCGGCCGTGCCGGGCGTGCAGAACGTCCAGGTCGACCGTCTGCGGCGACTGTTCGAGCAGGATCGAGGAGAGAGGGAGGACGGCGTGCTGAGGCTCGGCCCGCTGGAGATCGCCACGTGCGACAACGACCCGGACCGGCCGGAGAACGGCCACCTGGCGATATCCCTGGGAGGTGCCCGATGAGCCAGGCCTGTTCCTGTGGCGGCGCGTGCGGCGGCCACGACGAGCGTCTCGCGCCCGCCCCGCTGCACAACCCGCCCGGCCGCACCGCCCTCGACTACCGCGTCGGCGAGTACGGCTCCTTCCTGGCCGCCCTGCTCGACCGGCTCGCCTCACCGGCGTACCCGGCGCTCGGCGGACTGACCGTCCGTACCCCCGACGACCCGGCGATCGGCCTCCTCGACGCCACCGCCGTCCTCGGCGACCTGCTCACGTTCCACTCGGAACGGATCGCCGACGAGGCCTACCTGCGCACGGCGGGCGAGCACCGGTCGCTGGTCCTGCTGGGCCGGCTCGTCGGCCACCGCCCGCGGCCGGGCGTCGCCGCCGCCACCCACCTCGCGTACACCCTCGAACGCGACCCGCGCGCCGAGACGCTGCCCGTGCTGATCCCGCGCGGCGCGCGCACCCACGGCGTGCCCGCCTCCGCCGACGAGGAGTCCGTGACCTTCGAGACCGGCCGGGACCTGATGGCCCGCTGGGACTGGAACGAGCTGAAGGTGCGCAGGCGCCGGCCGTCCCTGGTCACCCCACAGGATCTGGAGCGCCGCTCCGAACTCTTCGTCGAAGGCACCGTGAACTCCCTGCAGACCGGCGACCAGTTGCTCTTCGTCTTCGGCGAACAGGCGGGCGGAGAGAGGAAGTTGCTGCCCGTCGCAGCCGTGCGCGTCGACCGGGACGACGACATCACGGCGATCTCCCTGCAGAAGTCGGCACCGCCCACGCTGAAGGAGCTGGTCGACGAGGTGCGGCGGTGGATCGCCGAGCCCGCGGCTCCCGGTGAGCCGGGGGAGGAGCCGCCTACGCCGGAGGTCCCGAACCCGCGGCCGGTGAGCCGGCTGATCGAGGACTTCGAGGACCAGGTGCTGACCCCGCTCCGTGCGGCGCTGGACGACGTGAAGACACCCGAGAGTCTCGCGGCCTGCCTCGCGGAGCCCGTCGCCCGCCTCGGTGAGGCGCAGGTGCTGGCCACTCCGTGGGGGGACGTGGCGGGATGGTTCGAGCAGCTGCAGGCGGTGCTGCACGAACTCGGTGAGCGGGCAATGGAGTTGGCTCCCGCTCAGACTGATGAGAGTGCCGCGAAGGGTGGTCTTCCGTCTGCGGCGCCGTCGGGGCTGGTCGCGCCCACGCGGCAAAGCCGCATATCGACACGGCCCGCGCCCCTTGGGGGCGATCCGCGCACCGCTGCCTTCAAGGCGCTGACGGCCGTGTTTCCCGCCCTGCGCACCCCGGCGCCGACCGAACCCGTCGGCGCCGGTACCGGCAGCCGGCGGCCCGGCACCGACACCGCCCGCCTGATCGCAGCGCTCAACCCCGGCCTCGGCAGCCTGTACCCGGCCTGGCGCAGGGCGGCCGTCGCCCCCGGCAGCGCGCAGTTCCTGCGCGACCTGCTCGCGATGCGGGTCACCGCGGCCCCCTTCGGCGCCACGGCCCCGCTCAAGCCCGTCCAGGACGACAAGGGCCGGGTCATCCGCAGCGCTGACTGGCCGCTCACCGGGGCCGTGCTGACCAGCCTGAGGGTCGTCCACGACACCGCGGGCAAGACGCCGGTCCGGGCGGAGTTCCAGTACATCGAGGGCAACGGCTCCGACCAGCGGGCCGTACCCCTGCCCATCCCCGGGCAGATCACCTTCGCGCTCGGCCCCGGCCAGGTCGACCTGTCGACGCGCTCCCCCCAGGACCGCGAGCTGAGCTGGCTCAACCTCCCCCACTCCCGAACCCGATCGAGCGGGGGGACCCCTGGTCCGGCCGACTCCCAGGAGCCCGGCGTGACCGCGCGCCTGCGCGACGGTCTGCCCGAATGCACCCTGTTCGTGTCCCGTCCGGACGAGGACGGCCTGATCCACGTCGGCATCAACAACGGCGCCACGCAGGAGATCTCCCTGCGTCCGGGCGCCACCGAGCAGTTCACCCACGGTGAGTACGAGGTGAGCCTGCGCTACGGGGTGGGCAGCAGCGAGCCCAAGGTCGAGATCGTCATCGCCGACAAGCCCGCGCCCGTCAACCGGCGCGTGCTGCAGCTCGACGCCGTGCACACCGGCATCACGGTCGGCAGCTGGGTCGCGATCCAGCGCCCCGCCAAGGGTGCCGAGGACGGCATACCCGGCGACGCCGCGCTCGCCTTCGTCACCACCCAGGTCGTGGCTGTGCGTACGGCGGCGTACGCCAACTACGGGATCACCGGCCGCGGCACCGAACTCACCCTCGCCGACCCCTGGCTGGACGAGTTCGACGTCCTGCTGTCGCACATCCGCGACACGACCGTGCACGCGGCGGGCGCGCCGCTGCGCCTGGCCGACGAGCCGCTCGGCGAGGAGGTCCACGGCAACGGGATCGAACTCGCCGAGCTGTACGACGGGTTGGGCGCCGGCCGCACCCTCGTCGTGACCGGCGAGCGCAGCGACATCCCCGGGACGGTCGGCGTCACCGCCACCGAGGTCGTCACGATCGCCGCCGCCGACGCGACCGTGGACCCGCACCTGCCGGGGGACCGCGTCCACACCCACCTCACCCTGACCACCGACCTCGCCCACCGCTACCGCCGCGAGACGGTCCGCATCCTCGGAAACGTCGTCGAGGCCACCCACGGCGAGAGCCGGGAGGAGGCCATCGGCAGCGGCGACTCGGACCGCGTCAACCAGACGTTCGCCCTGTGGCAGTCCCCGCTGACCTGGCTCGCCGACGACAACCCCCTCGGCGCCACACCGGTGCTGGAGATCCGGATCGACGGCGTCCTGTGGCACGAGGTCGACAGCCTCGCCGGCCGCGGCCCGCGCGATCGGATCTACATCACCGGCACCGCCTCCGACGGCCGGACGACGGTCACCTTCGGCGACGGCGTGCACGGGGCCCGGCTGCCCAGCGGTCACGAGAACGTCCACGCCCGCTACCGCTTCGGCACCGGCAAGGCCGCCGACGTCCCTGCCGACCGGCTCACCCAGCCCCTCACCCGCCCGCTCGGCGTCACCGCGGTCACGAACCCCCGCCCGGCGACGGGCGGCGCCGACGCGGACGGTCCGGGCCTGACCCGCCGGACGATCCCGCTGGCCGTCTCCGCCCTCGACCGGCTCGTCTCGGCGGCCGACTACGAGGACTTCGCCCGCTCCCGGGCAGGCATCGGCCGGGCCGCCGCACGCGAACTCTTCGACGGACGACGGCGCGTGCTGCACGTGACGGTCGCGGGCACCGACGACGTGCCCCTGGACGGCGACAGCCAGGAATCGGACACCCTGCGCGCCCTGCGCGCGGCGCTCACCGAGTACGGCGACGCCAACCTGCCCGTCCGTGTGGACGTACGCGAACTGGTCCTGCTGCTCGTCGCCGCCAGGGTGAAGGTCGCTCCGGACCACGCCTGGGAGTTCGTCGAACCGCGGCTGCGGCAGGTGTTGCTGCGCCGACTCGGTTACGAGGGAGGCGAGTTGGGGCAGCCGGCCCGGCTCTCCGACCTCCTCGCGGCGGCCCACACCGTGCCGGGCGTCGACTACGTCGACGTCGACGTCTTCAACGGCGTCCCCGCGTCCGCCACCCCACAAGAGCTCGCCGAGCTGCTCGCCGACCCCGGCCCGCCGCGGTCGAGTGTTCTGGCGCACGAGGCGACGTACGACGAGAAGATCCACACCGTCCGTGACGCCGACGGCGAAACCCTGTCGGCGGTCTGCGCACGCTACGGCATTCCGCTCGCCGAACTCCTGCGCCTCAACCCCGACATCACCGACACCCGGCGCCTGGCGAAGGGCCGGTCGGTGTTCGTCTTCCGAGGCATCCGCCCCGCCCAGCTCGCCCTGCTGTCCCCGCGAGCCGCGGACACCCTGATCCTGACGGAGGTCAAGTGATGACCGCGCATTCAGCGGATGTCCAGTTCGACTCGACAGCCCACACAGCGAACCGGGAACCCGACGGCCTCGCCGCCCTGCTGCCCCGCTGGCACCTCCTGCGCGACGCCGAGGAGGGCGAGCCGCTGCGCGCGCTGCTCGCGGTCGTCGCCGAGCAGCTCGACCGGGTCCGCGACGGCGTCGAGCAGGGCTACGAGGACCTGTTCGTCGAGACGGCGGCCCCCTGGGTGCTGCCGTACCTCGGCGACCTGGTCGGATACCGCACCCTGCCGGGCTACGAACGCGTCCTCACCGCAGGGCTGCACGAGGGCGGGCGTGCCGCGCTGGCCGAGGCCGTCGCGCCGCGCGCGGACGTGGCGGCGACCGTCGCGGCCCGCCGCCGCAAGGGGACGCTGCACCTGCTGGAGGAGATCTCCGAGCAGGTCGCGGGCTGGCCCGCGCGGGCTGTCGAGCTGTCGCGGCTGGTCGCTCACCACCAGTCGGTGAAGCTGTACCGGGACACGGCCGGGCAGAGGGGCCGCCTCCTCGACCTCCGGGACGGCTCGGCGCTCGCGCTCGCCGGCGGCCCGTTCGACAGCACCGCCCGCACCGTCGACATCCGCCGCGCCAACTCGGCCAGGAGGCAGGGTGGTTGGACCCCGTCGGGTGTCGGCCTCTTCGTCTGGCGGCTCAAGGCGTACGCGCTGACGTCCTCTCCCGCGTACTGCATCGACCGTGCCCGCAACCTCTACACGTTCTCGATCCTCGGCCACGACAGTCCCCTGGTCACCGAGCCGGTCCCGGAGCCGTCGCCGACCCACATCGCCACGGTCGACAACGTCCCCGCGTTCATCACCCGCCGCCTGCTCCACGACCGTCTCCTCGACTACTACGGCCCCGGCAAGAGCTTCGTCATCCGGCGCGACGGCGAGGACAAGCCCGTACCGCCGTCCGACATCGTGGTCACCGATCTGTCCGACTGGCGCTACCGGCCGAAGCGCGGTCAGATCGCCGTCGACCCGGAGCTCGGGCGGATCGCGTTCGGTGCGCGCTCGGCGCCCCGGCAGGGCGTGTGGGTGGACTACCACTACGCGTCCGGCGCCGACATGGGCGGCGGCGAGTACGAGCGGCCCGACCGCGTGGGCCGGCCCGACGCCGCCTTCTACCGGGTCGGCCCCGGACAGCCGTACCGGCAGATCATGGACGCGTACCGGGCCTGGCAGCACGACCGCCGTGCGGAGCGCACCGGCCCCGACGGCATCATCGAGATCACGCACAGCGGCGCCTACCAGGAGCAGCTGGACTTCGACCTCGACCCCGGGGACCGGCTGGAGCTCCGGGCGGCCGAGGGCACGCGGCCGGTGCTGCGCCTGCTCGACTGGTACAGCAACCGGCCCGACGCCCTCAACATCCGTGCCGTGGCGGACGACTGCGCCCCGTACGAGCGGCCGCGCATCGTCCTCGACGGGCTGCTGGTCGCCGGGCGCGGCATCAACGTCACCGGGCCGATGGGAGCCGTCGTCGTACGGCACACCACCCTCGTACCCGGCTGGTCACTGGAGCCCGAGTGCGAGCCGCACTCGCCCGACGAGCCCAGCATCGTCCTGGACCGCACCACCGCCTGCCTCCAGATCGAGCACAGCGTTCTCGGCACCATCGAGGTCATCGGTGACGAGGTCGGCGAGGACCCCCTCGACATCCACCTCCGCGACAGCATCCTGGACGCCACCGGCCACGACCGCGAGGCCCTGTCCGCCCCGGACTGCCGCCTCGCCCACGCCGTGCTGCACGCGCACCGCGCGACCGTCATCGGCGAAGTCCACACGCACGCGGTGGAGATCGCCGAGAACTCGGTCTTCACGGGCAGGCTGCAGGTGGCCCGGCGCGGCATCGGCTGCCTGCGGTACTCGTACGTCCCCGCCAGCTCGCGCACGCCACGACGGCACCGCTGCCAGCCCGATCTCACCCCCGGCGTACAGCCGTTGTTCGCCGCCGTGCGCTACGGGACGCCCTGGTACGGGCAGTTGGCCGACGGCTCCCCCGAGGAGATCCGGCGCGGCGCGGACGACGGTGCCGAGATGGGCGCCTTCCACGACCTGTACCGGCCGCAGCGCGAGGACGGTCTGCGCGCACGGCTCGCGGAGTACACGCCCGCGGGCACGGACGCCGGAATCTTCTTCGTGACATGAGCAGTGCCGCCGTACGACCCACCCGCACTTTCCTGAACCAGGGGGACCCCCTTCATGCACGCTGATCTCTCCCGTCTCACCTTCCACCCCGAGCGGCACTACTCCGCGGTCGTCACCCAGCAGGGCCGTGTCCAGCTCGACGCCGACGCCAACGAGCAGACCGCGATCCAGCTCCACCAGGCCCGCACCCTCGCCGCGGACCTGATCGGCCGCTACGGCGGGCCGCGCGACGCAGCGGGCTTCCGCATCGAGTACGTGGGCGGCAAGCACGACATCGACACCCTCTACATCCACGGCGGCCGTTACTACGTCGACGGCATCCTGCTCGACGCGGACCGCCCGGCGCCCGGCACGCCCGTGCCGGACGAGGACGCCGAGAGCGCCGAGGATGCGGCGGACACGGCCACCCCGCCCTCGTACTGGACCTACTGGGACCAGCCCGACGCCTTCCGCGACCCGGAGAAGCCCGGCGACCGGCTGCCCTCGCCCGCGCAGTCGCCGTTCGTGGTCTACCTGAACGTGTGGGAGCGGTCGGTGAACGCGGCCGAGGACCCGGCGCTGCGCGAGGTCGCCCTCGGCGCGGCGATGCCGGACACCGCGGCCCGCGTCAAGGTGGTCTGGCAGGTGCTGCCGCTGTCCCTCGCGACGCTGGCGATCGAGGACGCCGACCCGTCGAAGGAGGTCGTCCGCGCGGCCTTCGACAAGTGGGCGCAGGGCCAGGCGGCGGCCACCGCCCGGCTGGCCGCCCGCAGCGAGCGGCCCGACCACGCCGACGAGGACCCGTGCCTGGTCAGGCCCGACGCCCGCTACCGCGGTCCGGAGAACCAGCTGTACCGGGTCGAGGTCCATGCCGGCGGCGAGGCGAAGGACGCCACCTTCAAGTGGTCCCGCGAGAACGGCTCGGTCGTCTTCCCGGTCGACGAACTGGACGGCGCCTGGGTGCAGTTGGCGTCCCTCGGTCACGACGACAAGCTCGACCTGGACGTCGGCGACCTCGTCGAGTTCACGGACACCGCCTACGCCTCCCGCCTGGAAGCCCTGCCCCTGCTGCGCGTCGAGGAACTCGACCTGCCCGGCCGCCGGGTCCGCCTGTCCGCCGAGCCCGAGCCGGGCGTCGGCAGGCTTCCCCACCTGCACCCGTTCGTGCGCCGCTGGGACCACCGCGAGGGCCCGAAGCGCAAGGGCCGTACCGCGGCCCTGAAGGGCGGCGCCGTCCCCGTCGCGGAAGGGGAGTGGCTGCCCCTGGAGGACGGTGTCGAGGTGTACTTCGCCAAGGGCGGCACCTACCGCACCGGTGACCACTGGCTCGTCCCCGCCCGCACCGCCACCGGCAGCGTCGAATGGCCGGTGGACGCGGCGCGCCGTCCGCTGCTCCAGGGGGCCGCCGGCATCGCCCGCCACTTCGCCCCGCTGGCCCTGGTCAAGGGCGAGGAGAGCGCCGTCGACCTGCGCCTCGCCTTCGGCCCGCTCGCGACCAGCATCCCGGCCGCGGACGAGGCGACCCTCGCGGCGGAGGAACAGGCACACCGTGAGGAGCTCGCGGCCGAAGACCCCTCGCACGGGAGGTCGCAGACCACCGCAGAGGCGGAGTCCGCCGTGGAAGGAGACGAGTGATGGCCACACCTCTGAGCGCGTCCAAGCTGGTGGAGATCCTGCGTAAGGAGGGTCTGACGGTCCACGAGGTGCGCAACTGGCGTACGCACAACCGCAATACGAAGGGTCCGTGGGGCCCGGTGAACGGCGTGATGATCCACCACACCGTCACCTCGGGCACGGACGCCTCCGTGAACATCTGTTACAACGGCTACTCGGGCCTGCCGGGGCCGCTGTGTCACGGCGTCATCGACAAGAAGGGCGAGATCCACCTCGTCGGCAACGGCCGCGCCAATCATGCGGGGCTGGGCGACAGCGACGTCCTGCGCGCCGTGGTCAACGAGTCGAAGCTGCCGCACGACAACGAGGCCGACACCGACGGAAACCGGCACTTCTACGGCTTCGAGTGCATCAACCTCGGTGACGGCAAGGACACCTGGCCCGAGGCGCAGAAGGAGGCCATCGAGAAGGTGTCCGCCGCGATCTGCCGTCACTACGGCTGGAGCGAGCGGTCGGTCATCGGCCACAAGGAGTGGCAGCCGGGCAAGCAGGACCCGCGCGGCTTCACGATGGACGGCATGCGCAAGCGGATCGCCGACCGGCTCGCCGGGAAGTCCCAGGGCTCCGACCCCGGGCCCGACCCGAAGCCCACGCCGTCCAAGCCGTCGCACGCCCCGTTTCCGGGCAGCGGCTTCTTCCACAACGGCCAGAAGTCCGCGCTCATCACCGCCATGGGCCGCCGCCTGGTCGCCGAGGACTGCGACCACTACGAGGAGGGGCCCAGCCCCGAGTGGACCGACGCCGACCGCAAGTCCTACAAGGCCTGGCAGCAGAAGCTCGGCTTCAAGGGCAAGGACGCGGACGGCATTCCCGGCAAGACCAGCTGGGACAAGCTGAAGGTCCCGGCGTCCTGAGAGCCTGACCGGACTGCCCGCCTGCGCCGGTCCGGCGCAGGCGGGCTGCCCCGGACGCCGGCGCGGAGCAGCCCGCCTACGGCCGTGGTGCGCGCGGGAGAGGACAGAAGTGACTTCCCCCTTCGGCCACCACCGTGTTCCCGGGGGCGATCTCCGTGAAGCCGGCGTCCCGGACCACCGGAAGACCGCTCGTGGTCAGGCCGGCCCAGCGGTCCGCGTCCGCAGTGCGCACGGAGAGCGGGAAACCGGCGTCGCGCCACTCCGCGCGCTGCTCGTCCGACAGCTCCCACCAGGCCAGCTGCGCGCCGTGGCCCACCTGGGCCATCGACTTGCCCGCCGTCATGTCGAGGTCGGGGCTCAGCCACAGGACGGGTGCCGTGCGGTCCGGGTCCGCCGGGGGCTCCGGGTCGTCCAGCTCCGTTCCCGACACCTGGAGCCGGGCCAGATCCTTGGGCCAGCCGTCGAGCGGGACCGGCGGGAACACCCGTACCTCGGCCGACTTCCCCGTCACCGTGATGCCGTCGAGCGCCTCCGCCCTGCGCCACTCGGCGCCGCGGGCCCGCCGCACCACCTTGCGGATCCGGGCGTCCTGCCAGTCGCGCATGACCTGCGCCCACTCGCCTTCGCCGGTCGCGCGCGGATCGGAAAGGATCACGAGGACCGCGCGGGCCGCCGTCTCCAGTGCGTCGGTGCGGGCCGGGGGAGCGGCCCGCTCGATCCGCGCCACGAGAGGCAGCACGAACTGCGGCGACTCGTCACGCGCGGTCCGCTCGGACCGGAAGGGGCTGTCCTGCGGCACCTCGGCAGAGGCGTCGGCGGCGTCGTTCGGGAGGGTCTGGTCGTCACTGCTCACCGGACCAGTCTGCCAGGCGGAAGATCGGTTCTTCGCGGGCCTTCGCGGCCGCCGCGATCACCCTGAGCAGGCGGTGCGCTGCGCCTCCTGCCACTCGCAGACGGGGCACAGCGTCACGCCCTTGCGGGACTCCGGGTACTCGGTGGGCTCGCGGCACAGCACGCACTCGGCGAACGGTTCCGGGCCGTTATCCGGGCTCGTACCGTTGGCGTGGCTCGTACCGTCGCAGTCGTCAGCAGCCATGCGGCCAGCCTAATAGGACCCGAACCAGCCCCCCGGTGCCTCCGCTAGCGGCCCGCCGTCGACCCGATCAGCTCTGACACCCGCACGAACCGGTACCCGCGCTCCCGCAGCTTCGGGACGACGGCGCGCACCGCGCGCTCCGTCGCCGGGGCCGCGCTGCGGGTGCAGTGCATGATGACGACCGAACCGGGCCGCACCCCGTCGAGCACCTGCTGCGCCACCGCGTCCGAGTCCGTCGCGAACGCGTCCCCGCTCACCACGTCCCACTGCACGGCCGTGACGCCCGCAGGCGTCAGCCTCCGCAGCACCTCCTGGTCGTAACACCCGCCCGGGAAGCGGAAGTACGGCACCGTGCGCTTCACACCGGCCTTGCGGAACGCGGTGAAGGCGCGCTCCACGTCCGACCGGATCTGCGCGGGCGCCATGGTGGGCAGGCCGTAGCACTTACCGGTGAAGGCGTAGTGGCTGTACGAGTGGTTGGCGACCTCGAAGAGCGGATCGCTCCCGATCGACCTGGCCTCGGCCGGGTACTCCTCGGCCCACCGCCCGGTCATGAACACGGTCGCGGGCACCTTCAGGCGGCGCAGTGTCGCGATCAGGGCCGGGTTGTCGAAGTGCTCACCGGCCGCCGCGCGGGGGCCCTCGTCGGCGGTCATGTCGGCGTCGAAGGTGAGGGCGACGGTGCGGTCCCGCGGGTGGGGCGCGTTCTTGAACACGGGGGTGAGACCGGCGGGTCCGGGCGCGAGCGTGGGCGGGCGCGAGGGATCGGCGGAGGCGGACGCGCCCACCACCGCCCGCCCCGGGTGCCCGGCGGATCCACCGCTCCCACCGCATGCGGCGGCTCCGACCCCCAGCGCGCCCAGGGCGCAGACCAGTGCAAATCTCCGTACATAGGTCATCACGCGGCGACAATAAACGTACTAATGCGATGAATTGCGCATCGTGCCGCGTGTGCGGTGCGGCGTCGGGCCAGGTGGGCGAAGGGCGGGGCTCAGGTGTCCCGCAGTGCCCTCGCCACCTGGTCGAAGAACCGCGCGTGCGCGGACTCGCTCGCCGGGAGTTCGGGGTTCCAGGGGAGCAGGCGTGCTCCGGCCGCGACCTGCTGCCAGTGCGGGTCCGCCGCGTACTGCTCGCGCGGGGCGGCGTTCGCGCGGGAGTCCACGAGCACGATGTCGGGAGTGAGCGCGGCGGCCTCTGCCCACCCGGCGGTGTTCCAGTTGGCGCCCGGCCCCTGTGGCGGTTCGACGGTCCGCACGCCGAGTGCGGTCAGCGCGCTCAGGTCGGGCCACTTGGCGGGCCGGGCCAGATGGACGCTGTCCGGTCCTCCCGGCGACAGGGCCAGCACCCGCCCCGGGTTGTCCCGCGCGGTCTGCTCCAACTCCCGCATGGCGCGCTCCAGTTCGGTCCCGGTCCGGTCCCGCGCACCGAGCGAGCGCGCCAGCTCGGCGAAGCGCTCCCTGACCGCGGTGAGCGAACGGCCCTGCCCGACGTCGACCACGACGACCGGGACGTGCTCCTCCAGGTGCTTCGCCACGTCGGGATCGACGCCGTACACCTGACCGCCGCCGTAGGTGACGGCGACGACGAGGTCGGGCTCGGCCGCGAGCACGGCCTCCAGGTCCACACTGTGGCCCGCCCCCAGGTAACGGACCTCGCCGAGCGGCAGCGTCCCCGCCTTGGCCGGGTCGGCGAGGTCCCCGTCGTGGAACGAACCGAAGATCCCCACCGGTCGTATCCCGTGGTCCCACAGCGTGGCGCCGGCCTGTATGTAGGCCACCACCCGTAACGGCACGTCCCCCGCGGCCGCCACATGCCCGCGGTCGTCGGTGAACTCCCAGGCTGCGTGTCGCTCCATGTGTCCCGTGTCCTTGTCCGAGGGGGCCGGCCTCCGAAGAGGGAGCCGTGAAGGGTCGTACGGGTCCCGCAACGGAACCCATAGGACCCTTCCCAAGGCGCCGGGACGGCACGCCAGGTGGCCGTGCGCAGTTGTGCGCCGCCCGGCTGCCGGACGCCACGGCGCAGGCGCCTACCCCCGCGCCAGCAACAGCTCCCTCGCCCCGGCCACGTCGAAGTCCGCCTTCGGGTACCGCGGGTCCAGCGCCTCCAGATGCTCCAGGAGCAGCTTGCTGACAGCCCAGTTGCGGTACCACTTGCGGTCCGCCGGCACGACGTACCAGGGCGCGGCGTCCGTCGAACAGCGCTCCAGCGCGATCTCGTACGCCTCCTGGTACGCGGGCCACAGGGCGCGGTCCTCGACGTCGCCCATGGTGAACTTCCAGTGCTTTTCCGGGTTGTCGAGCCGTTCGAGCAGCCGCTCGCGCTGCTCCTCGTACGAGATGTGGAGGAAGCACTTGACGACCGTCACGCCGTCCTCGGCCAGCGACTCCTCGAAGCGGTTGATCTGGCCGTAACGGCCGCCCAGTTGACGGCGCGGGGCGAGGCCGCGGACGCGGGCGGCGAGGACGTCCTCGTACTGCGAGCGGTCGAAGATGCCGATCTCGCCGGGCTCGGGGAGCGCCCGCATGATGCGCCACAGGAACGGATGGCCGCGCTCCTCGGACGTCGGCGCCTTGAACGCCTTGATGCGGCAGCCGGAGGGGTTGAAGAGGCCGATGACGTGCTTGACCGTGCCGCCCTTGCCGCTGGTGTCCATGCCCTGGAGGATCAGCAGGATCCGGCGCCGGTCGCCCGCCGTGCCGGAGGCCCACAGGCGTTCCTGGAGGTCGGCAAGGCGTTCACCCATTTGGGCGGTCGCCTCCCGGCCTGCGGCTTTGCCCGAGGGGCCCGCGGGCGTCGCCCGCGCGTCGTAGGAGGCGAGACTCACGGGCTTGCCGGCGGGGATGCGCAGCAGTTCACGAAGCGCGACGGGCTGGTCTCCGGCCCTGCCCCGGGACTTCCCGGCGCCCTTGGCCGTCTCGCCCTTGCCCTTCCGCTTCGTGCCCTTGTCGGCCTCGGCCACCACGCACCCCTTCCCGTCAGGTCCCTCGATCGTGCGACGGACCGGGCCGCGGCGCTACCGCTGCCAAGGGCCCGTCACGGCGAAGGTCGTCCCGGGTGTGTAGCAGTTGACGTACATCGTGTCGCCGTCCGGAGAGAACGTGACGCCCGCGAACTCGCCCCACGCCGGTTCCTGCGCCGTGCCGATGTTCTGGCGCCCGCGCGCCATCGCGTACACGTCGCCGCGGCGGGTCACCCCGAAGACGTGCTGCGCGCCCTCGCCGTCCTCGCACACCATCAGCCCGCCGCTGGGCGCCAGGCAGATGTTGTCGGGCTCCTCGCCCGGCAGCTGGACGTCGGTGCTCGGGCCGAAGACGATCACCAGCGTGAGCCGGCGCTTGTTCGGGTCGTAGCGCCAGATCTGCCCGAAGTGATCGGCCGCCGAGCCCTCCGCGCTGTGGGCGAAGGAGGAGACGAAGTAGACGGACGAGCCGCCCCAGTAGCAGCCCTCCAGTTTCTGCGCGTGCGTGATGCCCTTGGGGCCGAAGTCCTGGAGGCGGATGGGGGTCTGCGCGGCGAGCGGGTCGGGTACGTCGACCCACTCGATGCCGTCGAAGACCGCGCCCGTCTCCTGGATCACGGAGAGGTCGGGCACCCCGGGGACCCGCATCGCCTGGAGCGTTCCGCCCGCCCGCAGGGAACCGAGGCCGCCCTCGGGCTTCTCGGGCAGGAAGCGGTAGAAGAGGCCGAACGGTTTCTCGAAGGCGTCCTCGGTCTCGTAGACGACGCCCCGCTTCGGGTCGATCGCGATCGCCTCGTGCTGGAAGCGGCCCATCGCGGTCAGCGGCACGGCTCCGGAGCGGCGCGGGTCGGCCGGGTCGACCTCGAAGATGAAGCCGTGGTCCTTGGTGTAGCCGTTCGTGCCGGCCTTGTCCTCGGTCTCCTCGCAGGTCAGCCAGGTGCCCCAAGGGGTGTGTCCGCCCGCGCAGTTGACGGCCGTGCCGGCGATGGCGACGCGCTCGGACAGGACGTTGTTGTGCTGGTCGAGGGTGAGCGCCGTACAGCCGCCCTTGCCCATCGGGTCGTAGGTGAGCCCTTCGACGGCCGGTACGGCGATCTTCGCGGTGACGCGGTTCTCGTGGTTGCGGACCAGGTGGACCCGGCCGTGTCTGCCCTTCAGGGCCGTCATGCCGTCGTGGTTGCTGGGCACCTTGCCCTCGCCGGAGCGCAGCGGGTCGCCCTCGCGCGAGAGGACCTTGTAGCGGAAACCCGCGGGCAGGTCGAGCAGTCCGGCGGGGTCGGGCACCAGCGGGCCGTAGCCCTGCTTGCCGGGGCTCTGCGCGGCGGCCGTGCCCGCGAACAGCTCGGAGAAGCTTCCGGCGAAGGCGATCGCGGCGACGGAAGCGCCGCTGCGCGCGAGGACCTGACGTCGTGTTGCGGAGGACTGAGCGGTACGTGCGGTACGTGCTTCAGACATGGGGCAACCTCCTGTTGGCGGACAGGAACGGTGACCCGGTCGTGTGTATCACGCGGCATGGTTCACCGGAACCACGCGTGCGACGGCCTGTCCCTCGTGTCCCGGCCGTCACACGCCACCCCCGCACGTGCGTGAGCCCGCGCGCCTTACTCGCCCACGAGCCCCTTGGCGTCCCGCGCGAGCGCGGTCAGCCGGGAGATCGCACGGAAATACTTCTTCCGGTAGCCGCCGTTCAGCATGTCCTCGCTGAACAGCCGGTCGAAGGGGAGGCCGGAGGCGAGCACCGGGACCTCACGGTCGTAGAGCCGGTCGGCGAGCACGACGAGGCGCAGCGCCGTCGACTGGTCGGGGACCGGCTGCACGTCCGTGAGGCAGACCGCCTTCAGGTCGTCCGTCAGCGCGCCGTAGCGGCTGGGGTGCACGCGCGCGAGGTGGTCGAGCAGATGCGGGAAGTCGTCGAGCGAGGCGCCCGGGGTCGCGTACGCCGCCTTCGTCACCTGTTCGTCGGAGAACGGGGCGGGCGCTTCGGGCAGGCCGCGGTGGCGGTAGTCCTCGCCGTCGATGCGCAAGGGGCGGAAGTGGGCGGACAGGCCCTGGATCTCGCGCAGGAAGTCGGCGGAGGCGAACCGGCCCTCGCCGAGCTTGCCCGGCAGCGTGTTCGAGGTCGCGGCGAGCGCGACGCCCGCGTCGACGAGCTTGCCGAGCAGGGTCGAGACCAGGACCGTGTCGCCCGGGTCGTCCAGCTCGAATTCGTCGATGCACAGCAGCCGGTGCTCGCCCAGGGTGCGCACGGTCTGCTGGAAGCCGAGCGCGCCCACCAGGTTCGTCAGTTCGACGAACGTGCCGAACGCCTTCTGCTCGGGGGCCGCCGGGGCGGCGTGCCAGAGGGAGGCGAGGAGGTGGGTCTTGCCGACGCCGTAGCCGCCGTCCAGATAGACGCCGCGGGGCCCGGTGGGGGCCGCGGGCTTCTTGGCGAACCACCTCCGCTTGCCCGAACCGCTGGCGTGGGCGCCGCCGAGCCCGGCCGCGAAGCCGCTCAGGACCTGCACCGCCTCGGTCTGGCTGGGCTGATTGGGGTCCGGGATGTACGTCTCGAAGCGGACCGAGTCGAAGCGCGGCGGGGGCACCATCTCGGCGACCAGACGGTCCGCGGGGACGAGCGGCTCACGGGCGCACAGGGACAGCGGGGCCGCGTCGGCTATCGGACTCTGGGCCGGGGCGGTGGTGGAGGACGACACAGCACCCAACTCTAGACGCCGTGGGACACTGCGTGACATGCGACGCCTGTTCCCTGTGACGTACGAAACAGCAGATCACGCGGCCCACGAACCCCGTGAGTGGAGTCTCGACGAGCTCGCGGACGCCTACGCGTACCCCGCCGGGCAGGACGTATGGCTGCGCGCCAACATGGTCTCCACGCTCGACGGTGCCGCCCAGCACGACGGCCGCTCGCAGGGCATCTCGTGCCCCGCCGACATGCGGATCTTCGGCACCCTGCGCGGGCTCGCGGACGCCGTGCTGGTCGGTGCGGAAACGGTCCGTCTGGAGGGCTATCGCCCGGCACGCGCGCGTGAGGCCTTCGCCGCGCGCAGGGAGGCGGCCGGACAGGGCCCCGCCCCGGCCATCGCGGTGATCACCGCGAGCCTGGACCTCGACTTCTCCCTTCCGCTTTTCACCTCGCCCCTCGTCCCCACGTTCGTGGTCACCGGCGCCGGAGCGCCGCCCGACCGGATGGCGGCAGCGCGCAAGGCGGGCGCCGAGGTGCTGATCGCCGGCGAGGGCGCCAAGGTGGAGCCGGAGCGTGCGGTCCGGGCGCTCGCGGAGCGCGGGCTCAGCCGGCTCCTCACGGAGGGCGGACCCCGCATGCTCGGCCAGTTCGTGGCCGCACAGGTGCTCGACGAACTCTGCCTGACGCTGTCGCCGATGCTCGCCGCCGGAGACGCGCAGCGGATTGCCGGCGGACCGTCCCTGACCGTTCCCGAACGTTTCGAGATGGCTTCTGTGCTGGAAGAGGCCGGGTTCCTGTTCACCCGATACCGTCGGGGCTGACAATCAGCGGAATATGCCGTTCCGTTTTCCTTCCGCTGGGCACACTAAATCTCGCAGACCCCGTGCGGTCACGGGGCAGGATGGTTTCCGCAGGGACCGGTCGAGAGTCGACGGCCCACGGAGGAGAGAAGAAGGGCGCCTGTCGTGTTCACGAGCGTATTGATGATCGAGAAGGCCCTGACGTCCGCCGACGTGGAGTTCGTCACCACCTTGCACGGTGACGAGGAAGTCGCTTTCCATGTGCTGCTCCAGCCCCGCGGCGACCAGGCCGACCGCCTGCTGCGGGCCATCGACGACGTCGCCATGGGAGAGCTCGACGACGCGGCGAAGGAAAGAGACGTACCCGAGGGCGAGGACGCCGCGGAACCCGGCGAACAAGCTCTCCAGGTCTCCCTCACCGCACTCCACCAGGCCGGCTGCCAGGCGGAGGGCCGCCTCGTCGAGGATCACCCCCTGGACGCGCTGAAGTCCCTGGTCGACGAGATCAGCGCCGACGAGGTCATCGTCCTGACCGACCCGCACTACGTGGAGGAGTTCTTCCACCGCGACTGGGCCTCGCGCGCCCGGCACAAGGTGGGCGTCCCGGTGCTGAAGCTCTTCTCGTACAGCAAGGTGTAGCCGCCGGGGCGGCAACAGGGTTGCGCAGGCCGGGTGCGCGGAGAAAGTAGGCTGAGCCTGCCCGCACAGTGGGCACGCAGCAGCACACCGTCCCAGGGAGAAACCAATGGCACCCGGCCTGCCCACCGCCATGGACCGACCGCACTTCATCGGCATCGGCGGCGCCGGAATGTCGGGCATCGCGAAGATCCTCGCGCAGCGCGGCGCCCAGGTCGCCGGCAGCGACTCCCGGGAGTCCGCCACGGCCGAGGCGCTGCGCTCGCTCGGCGCCACGGTCCACATCGGCCACGACGCCGCGCACCTCGCGCCGGACGCCACCTGCGTCGTCGTCTCCTCCGCGATCCGCGCCGACAACCCCGAGCTGGCCCGCGCCGCCGAGCTCGGCATCCCGGTCGTCCACCGCTCCGACGCGCTCGCCTCCCTCATGGACGGCCTGCGCCCCATCGCGGTGGCCGGCACGCACGGCAAGACGACGACCACGTCGATGCTGGCGGTGTCGCTCTCCTCCCTGGGCCTCGACCCCTCGTACGCCATCGGCGGCGACCTCGACGCCCCCGGCTCCAACGCGCTGCACGGCGAGGGCGAGATCTTCGTCGCCGAGGCCGACGAGTCGGACCGCAGCTTCCACAAGTACGCGCCCGAGGTCGCCATCGTCCTCAACGTCGAGCTCGACCACCACGCCAACTACGCGTCGATCGACGAGATCTACGAGTCCTTCGAGACCTTCGCCTCCAAGATCGTCCCCGGTGGCACCCTCGTCATCGCCGCGGACCAGTCCGGCGCGGTCGAGCTCACCCGCCGGCTGCGCGACACGACGTCCCTCAAGGTCGTCACATACGGCGAGTCGGAGGCGGCCGACGTCCGCATCCACAAGGTCACCCCGCGCGGCCTGACCAGCGAGGTCACCGTCCTCCTCGACGGCAAGCTGCTCACCTTCACCGTCTCGGTCCCCGGCCGCCACTACGCGCACAACGCGGTCGCGGCACTCGCCGCCGGCGTCGCGCTCGGCATCCCCTCCCGCAACCTGGCCGCGGCGCTGAAGTCGTACACCGGCGTCAAGCGCCGCCTCCAGCTCAAGGGCGAGGAGAACGGCGTACAGGTCATCGACTCGTACGCGCACCACCCCACCGAGATGTCCGCCGACCTCGAGGCGATGCGCTCGGCCGCGGGGGACTCCCGGATCCTCGTCGTCTTCCAGCCCCACCTCTTCTCCCGCACCCAGGAGCTCGGCAAGGAGATGGGCGACGCCCTCGCCCTCGCCGACGCGTCCGTGGTCCTGGACATCTATCCGGCCCGCGAGGACCCGATCCCCGGCATCACCAGCGGCCTCATCATCGACGCGGCCCGCGCGGCGGGCGCCGACGTGGACGCCGTCCACGACAAGGCGACCGTGCCCGACGTGATCGCGGGAATGGCCAAGCCGGGCGACCTTGTTCTCACCATGGGTGCGGGTGACGTCACGGAGCTCGGCCCGCAGATCCTGGAACGCCTTGCCAAGTGAAGGACTGAGCTGAATGTCGTACGACGTCGAAAAGCCGGACGAGGAGTGGCGCGCGGAGCTGACCCCGGCGGAGTACGCGGTACTGCGCCAGGCCGGCACCGAGCCCGCCTTCGTCGGTGAGTACACGGACACCAAGACCGAGGGTGTCTACTCCTGCCGCGCGTGCGGCGCGGAGCTCTTCACCTCGGGCGAGAAGTTCGAGTCGCACTGCGGCTGGCCGTCCTTCTTCGACCCGAAGGACACGGACGCCGTCGAGCTGATCGCGGACCGCTCGCACGGCATGGTCCGCACCGAGGTGCGCTGCGCCCGCTGCGGCTCGCACCTCGGGCACGTCTTCGAGGGTGAGGGCTACCCCACCCCGACGGACCAGCGGTACTGCATCAACTCGATCTCGCTGAAGCTGGCGCCCGAAGCGGGCTGACCGGGGCTCCGGCGGAGGCTCAGTCCTCCGCCGGCGTCTCCGGGCGCATCAGCGGGTGGACGACGCCGGGGAAGACGCGGGCCCGGACCACCGGCTCCGCGGAGCCGCCCTGCACGACCGTCTCGGCGATGCCCCACGGCCGGCCGGGCAGGACGACGGTCAGCGTGTACGAGGACGCGCAGCCCATGCAGTCGTACTTGTCCAGCCACGTCTCGACGTCGGTGAGGCTGCCGGGGGCGCGGCCCACGTGGCGGTGGCGGGCGTGGCAGCGGTCGCACTTCTCGCCGGGCTCGCACGTGCCGCCGCAGGGGCAGGGGACGTCGAGGGAGTCCGCGGGCCGCCAGCGCTGGGTACGCACGGCCTCCGCGGTGGCGCCCATGTCCTTCATCGCCTTGAGATTCTTGGCGGCGACGACGTACGACTCTCCGGTCGACGTCATCCGGTGCCGGATCACGTGCTTGCGTCCGCGGTTCGTCGTCATCTGATTCCTCCTGGGTTCACGCAGCCCGCCAGGAGGCCCACGAGATCGTTCCTCCCCCACGGTACCGGGCCCGGCGGGTGACCTGGGCCCGCGAGGGTCCGCCGCCCGCGCCATCAGGGAGTATGGGGCCCACCTCGAAGACACCACGTAGGAGACCGGGCCCGTTGTCCCAGAAGCGCGAAACCCGTCCTGAGACCGTGGCGACCGATGGCTTCGGCCCCGGCGCCGTCCCTGAGGCCGGGCACCGCCGCCGGCTCGACCTGCGCGCCGACTGCGGGAGCTGTTTCGGCCTGTGCTGCGTCGCGCTGCCCTTCGCCAAGTCCTCCGACTTCGCCGCGGACAAGGCCGCGGGCCGGCCGTGCCACAACCTCCAGGACGACTTCGGCTGCGGCATCCACGCCACGCTCCGTGACAAGGGCTACTCGGGCTGCACGGTCTTCGACTGCTTCGGCGCCGGTCAGCAGGTGTCACAGGTCACGTTCGGCGGCGAGGACTGGCGTACGTCGCGCGGGACCGCGCGAACGATGTTCGACGTCTTCCCCGTCATGCGCCAACTGCACGAACTGCTCTGGTACTTGACCGAGGCGCTGGAGCTCGACCGGGCCCGCCCGGCGCACGCGGAGGTGCGGCGCGCCCTCGACGGGATCGAGGAGCTCACCCGCGCCGACGCCGCCACCCTCGCCGCGGCCGACGTCCCCACCCTCCGCGGCGAGGTCAGCGAGACGCTCCTGAAGGTCAGCGAGCTCGTACGGGCAGCCGTGCCCGGCCGCAAGAAGAACCACCGGGGCGCCGACCTGATGGGCGCCCGGCTCAAGGGCGCCGATCTGCGGGGCGCCAACCTGCGCGGCGCCTACCTGATAGCGGCCGACCTCACCGGCGCCGACCTGCGCGAGGCCGACCTGATAGGGGCCGACCTGCGCGACGCGCGCCTTCAGGGCGCCGACCTGACCGGCAGCATCTTCCTGACGCAGGCGCAGGTCAACGCGGCCCGCGGGGACGGCTCGACCAGGATCCCGAAGACCTTGAGCCGTCCCGCGCACTGGTAGGCACGTGCACTGGTGAGCATGCGCACTGGTGGGCACGCGCCCCTCGCCGCTCGGCGCTGGGTCAGATCCCCAGGGACTTCTTCAGGAAGTCGAGCTGGAACAGCAGAAGGTTCTCCGCGACGTCCTCCTGCGTGACCATGTGCGTCGCGCCCGGCAGCGGAAGCACCTGGTGGCTGCGGCCCGCCTCGAGCAGCGCCGCCGACAGGCGCAGGGTGTGCGCGACCGCCACATTGTCGTCGGCGAGCCCGTGCACCAGCAGGAGCGGCCGGCGCAGCAGGGGCGCGTCGGCGATCAGGGAGCAGCGGTCGTAGTTCTCGGGCTCCTCGTCGGGATGGCCGAGATAGCGCTCCTTCCAGTGGGTGTCGTACAGCCGCTGGTCGGTGGGCGGCGCGCCCGCCACCGCCGCGTGGAAGACGTCGGGCCTGCGCAGGACGGCGCCCGCGGCAAGGAAACCGCCGAACGACCAGCCGCGGATCGCGACCCGCGTCAGGTCGAGGTCGGGGAAGTCCGCCCCGGCCGCGTGCACGGCGGCGACCTGGTCGTCCAGCGCGTGCGTCAGGATGTCGCCGCGGATCTCCTTCTCCCACGCGGGACCGCGCCCCGGGGAGCCGCGCCCGTCCGTGACCAGGACCGCGAAGCCCTGCTCGGCGAACCACTGCGACAGGTGCGCCGGCCAGCCGAGGCCGCGCGTGGCGACCAGCAGGTGCTGGCCCCCGTACGGGTTGACCAGGACGGGGAGCCTGGCGCTGCCCGGCGTGTGCCACGACGGCAGGAACAGCTGGCTGCGCAACTCCCGCTCGCCGAGCCGCAGATGGACGGGGAGCGTGGGGACGACGGGACGCTCGGCGAGCGAGGTGATCTCCCCGTCGGGCCGGCCCTTCTTCATCACCTCCACGGTCACCCGGTCCTCCCGACGGCTCACGAGGACCGTGGTGCCGCCCGCGGAGACCGCCGTGTGCACACCCGGAGTGTCCGTGAGCCTGACGCAGCCCGCGTCGGGTGCCCACGTCCACACGTGGGTCTCGGTGGGCTCGTCGCCGCCTTCGAACAGCACCGACTCGCCCTGCGCGCCGAGGACTTGACGGACCTGCAGGCCCACCGGGGTCACCGGCTTCCCGGCCACGACGAGACGGCGTGTGTCCTGTTCGTCGCGGGTGGTCACCAGTGCGCCGGACGCCGTGCGGCACGGAGCGCCGGGGACCAGCTCGACCCAGGCCGCGTCGCGCTGCTCGTCCAGGACGCGGGTGGCGCCCGTCGCGGGGTCCACGGCCAGCGTGCGCAGCGTCCGCTGGTTGCGGCTCTGCACCGCGGCGAACGGGCCGTGCGCGTCCCACCCGGCGACGGGCACGTACTCGAACGCCCCGCGGTCCCAGTCCACTTCGGCCCGCGAGCCGTCCAGGCGCAGCACATGGAGGGACACGTCGGCGTTGGCCGTACCCGCCGCCGGGTAGCGCACGGCGCGGGGCGGCGCCGAAGGGTCGGCCGGGTCCGAGAGATACCAGCGCTGCACGCGCGACGTGTCCACGCGCGCGGCGAGCAGCGCGCCGCCGTCGGGCGCCCACCAGTGACCGCGCGCCCGGCCCATCGACTCCGAAGACGCGTGGTCGGTCAACCCGTAGGTGATGTCCGGGCCTTCGGGCGCCGCAAGCAGCCGGTCCTCGCCGTCGAGCGTGACGACGTACAGGGCGCCGCCGGTGACGTATGAGACCGAGCGGCCGTCGGGGGACAGGCGCGGGTCCACGACCGGGCCGGCCGCCGACACGGGGAACGGGACGCCGTCCGCGACGCGGACGGCCCAGAGCGCACCGGACAGGGCGTACGCGACGGTGCGGCACTCGGCGTCGGCCGAGTACGAGACGAGCCCGACCGCGCTCTCGCGCGCCCGCTCCCTGCGCACGCGCTCGGCGGCCGGCACGTCTCCCGCGCGCGCGGTGCGTGAGACGTCCACGAGGACGCGCTCGTCACCGTCCTCGTAGAGCCACAGCGCGCTCACGGGGTCGGCGCCGCCGCCCGTGCGCAGGAACAGGACGCGCTCGCCGTCCGCCGAGACCGTGAACCGGCTCGGCGCGCCCAGGGCGAAGCGGCGCGTACGGGCGTACTGGCGTGGGAACCCTCGGGCATCGTCCATGAGGGCACTCTGGCACGCCCCGCTGACACCCCGTCCGGTGGGCAACGCGGGCGGGCCCCCGCGCGCGTCAGCTGTCGGACTTCGTCCGCACCACCACGACCGAGCAGTGCGCGTGCTGCGTCACCTGCTGGCTCACCGAGCCGAGCAGCGCCCCCTTGAAGCCGCCGTAGCCGCGGGTGCCCACGACCAGGAGGTCGGCGGCGCCGGACGCCTCGACGAGGACCCTCGCCGCGGGCCCGTGCACCATGCGGCTGTGCACCGGGACGGGCGGGCTCTCGCCGACCGTCTCCGTGACGACGTCGAGGAGCTTGCCGCGCGAGGTCTCCGCGGGGGAGAGGAGCTCACGGCCGCCGGCCACCGTGCCCCCGTCCGCCGGACCGCCGAGGCTGAAGGGGTTCGTGGACCACTCCCAGCTCATGACGGCGTGCACCCGGCCGCCGACGAGCGTGGCCTGCCGCACGGCCCAGCGGAGGGCTTCCTTCGAGTGCTTCGAACCGTCGACACCGACGACGATCAACGGCTCCGTGGCCTGGCTCACCGAAGACTCCTCAGATGGGGATCGGGTGGGATCGGGTACCGCCCTTTTCCCCGTCCGGGGGCCTCTCGGCCGAAGGTTCACGCGAAGGTGCGATCATGTGCCGCCGTCCGGATGCCCGCCGAGGGCCACGGGTAGGGCCGGGCCATGACGCAGCCGTTCGAACTGCCGCACTTCTACATGCCGTACCAGGCGCGGCTCAATCCACACCTCGACGAGGCGCGGGCGCACTCCACACAGTGGGCCCGCGAGATGGGCATGCTGGAGGGGTCGGGCATCTGGGAGCAGAGCGACCTCGACGCGCACGACTACGGACTGCTGTGCGCGTACACCCATCCCGACTGCGACGGGCCCGCCCTGTCGCTCGTCACCGACTGGTACGTGTGGGTCTTCTTCTTCGACGACCACTTCCTGGAGACGTTCAAGCGGACCCAGGACCGCGAGGGCGGCAAGGCCTATCTGGACCGCCTGCCCCTGTTCATGCCGATGGACCTGTCGACCCCCGTGCCCGAGCCGCGGAACCCGGTCGAGGCGGGCCTCGCCGACCTCTGGGCGCGCACCGTGCCCGCCATGTCGGTGGACTGGCGCAGAAGGTTCGCCGAGTCGACGGAACACCTCCTCAACGAGTCGATGTGGGAGCTGTCCAACATCAACGAGGGGCGGATCTCCAATCCCGTCGAGTACATCGAGATGCGCCGCAAGGTCGGCGGCGCGCCCTGGTCGGCGGGGCTCGTCGAGTACGCGACCTCCGAAGTGCCCGCGCCCGTCGCCGGGTCAAGGCCGCTGCGCGTCCTGATGGAGACGTTCTCCGACGCCGTGCACCTGCGCAACGACCTCTTCTCGTACCAGCGCGAGGTCGAGGACGAGGGCGAGCTGAGCAACGGCGTGCTGGTCCTGGAGACCTTCTTCGGGTGCACGACACAGGAGGCGGCGCAGGCCGTCAACGACATCCTCACCTCGCGCCTCCACCAGTTCGAGCACACCGCGCTCACCGAAGTGCCCGCCCTCGCCGTGGAGAAGGGGCTCACGCCGTCCGAGCTCGCCGCTGTCGCCGCGTACACACGGGGTCTGCAGGACTGGCAGTCGGGCGGCCACGAATGGCACCTGCGCTCCAGCCGCTACATGAACGAGGGGGCGACCGGGAGCAATCCCCTGGCGGGGCCCACCGGAATCGGCACGTCGGGCGCGGACATCGGCGCGCTGCTCGCCGCGGCCGGCGCCGAACGCCTGCGCGCCTACACGCACGTGCCGTACCAGAAGGTGGGGCCGTCCCTGCTCCCCGACTTCTACATGCCGTTCCGGCTCCGGCTGAACTCCGGCCTTCAGGAGGCCCGCCGGCGCATCACCCCTTGGGCGCACGCCATGGGCATCCTGGAGGAAGGCGTCTGGGACGAGGACAAGCTCGCTGCCTACGACCTGCCCCTGTGCTCGGCCGGTATCGACCCCGACGGGGACCAGGACGCCCTGGACCTGAGCGCCGCCTGGCTGGCCTGGGGGACGTACGGGGACGACTACTACCCGCTCGTGTTCGGGCACCGGCGTGACCTCGCCGCGGCGAAGCTGTGCACCGAGCGGCTCTCCGCCTGCATGCCCGTCGAGGGCGGCGAGATCCCGCCGCCGGTGAACGCGATGGAGCGCGGCCTCGCCGACCTGTGGATCCGCACCGCCGCAGGCATGACGACCGAGCAGCGGCGCACCCTGAAGGCGTCCATCGACGTGATGACGGAGAGCTGGGTGTGGGAGCTGTCCAACCAGCTCCAGAACCGCATCCCGGACCCCGTCGACTACCTGGAGATGCGCCGCGCCACCTTCGGCGCCGACCTCACCATGAGCCTGAGCCGGATGGGCCACGGCCCCGCCGTGCCGCCCGAGGTCTACCGCAGCGGCCCCGTCCGCTCCCTGGAGAACGCGGCCGTCGACTACGCGATGCTCCTGAACGACGTGTTCTCGTACCAGAAGGAGATCGAGTACGAGGGCGAGATCCACAACAGCATCCTCGTCGTACAGAACTTCTTCGGCTGCGACTACCCGACCGGACTCGGCGTCGTACACGACCTGATGACACAGCGCATGCAGCAGTTCGAGCATGTCGCCAGCCATGAATTCCCCGTCCTGTACGACGACTTCAAGCTGTCGCGGGAAGCCCGGGAGACCATGGACGGCTACGTGGTGGAGCTGCAGAACTGGATGGCCGGGATCCTCAACTGGCACGCCGAATGCCGCCGTTACGGAGCCGATGACCTGGCCCGGCGCGCGCATGGCTTCGTGCCGGGACAGTTGCCGACCCCTGTCACCCGGAATGCGGGATTCGCGGGATCTTCGTGGGGTGTGGTGAGTCCTGTGGGGTGAAGGCGGCCACTGACCGGCCGGGCCACGGGGGATACAACGAGGATCATGGAAGGGCTGGCGGGCGCGGTGCGGGACTCCGCGCCCGCCGTGGCGGACGGTGAACCGAGGCCGTACGTCGCGCCGTTGGCCGTTCCGCCCGTCCTGCGTGCCGACTCCACGGACGCCCTGGGGGAGACCGAGATCGCCCGATGCCAGAAATGCCCGGTTCAGTCTCACTCGTTCGGGGATCGTCGCGCCGGGTGCGGACGGGTAGAGCTTTGGCCGGAGGTGGGCCATGGAACAGACCGCGTTGCGCCCCAAGTCAATGCCAGGAGCCCCGCGTCGGGAGGCGTCGGCCGCCGCCCGGGGGAACGGTTCGGGCGGCCGCCGCCCGCACGCGGCGCGGCGCCGCGGCAAGCGCCTCGTCACCCTGCTGCTCGGGCTGCTGTTCGGGGCGGTGCTCGTGCTGTCGGGCGTCGGCCTCGGCACGGTCGGTGCGGCCGTCATAGGCATGAGCAAGCTGGCCGAGATGCAGCAGCAGGCGGGGGCGGCGCCGCGGCCTTCGGCGGTGCCCGCGCCGTCCGCCGCTCCCACGGGCTTGCCGTCGCCGTCGCCGTCGGCACGCCCCGTGCGGGCGGCGCTCGGCGTCGAGGCGGTGGACGCGCCCAAGGACGCGGGGGCACTGCTCGTGGGCGTGCACGTGCCCGGTCCCGGCTACACGGCGGGTCTCGTTCGCGGTGATGTGCTGATCGCCTTCGGCGGGACCCGGATCGGCTCCGCGGGCGACCTCGCCCAGGCGGTCGAGTCCGCACATCCGGGCCGGCAGGTCACGCTGACGGTCCGGCACGAGTCGGGCGTGCGCCAGGCGCTGGCGGTGACCCCTGGAGTGGTGACTTAGGGGGCCGGGGCCTCTCGTTCGGATCAGGCCGGGCTTGCGAGGTCTGGCACCGCACCTCGCGGCGTTGTCGTCGGTCCCCGACTCCCCCAAGCTCTCGGCTTCGCTCGAGCAGGGGCCCCCATCGCGTCGACTCCCTCCTCCGCCTTGCGATGCACGCTCCCCCAAGCTCTCGACTGCGCTCGAGCAGGGGGACCCCCATGCCCCCGCTCCCTGATCCGGCCTGATCCGAACGAAAGACCCCAGGGCCTCTCGTTCGGATCAGGCCGGGCGGCCGGGGATCACACGACCCGGAAGTGCGTCGTCAGCCGCTGCTCGTCGTCGAGGATGTGGAAGGCCAGGCCCACCGGGGCGTCCCGGTCCGCCGCACCCTCGCCCTCCCAGGGCAGCCGCAGCGTCCAGGTCACGCCCGGACCGATCACCAGGGGGCGGCCCGCGAACACCGTGGCGGCCGGGGTGTGCGCGTGCCCCGCGATGATCCCGGCGATCTCGGGCCGCCGCTCCAACAGGGCGGCCAGCGCCCGCGGTTGGGCCAGCTGGTAGGCGTCGGGCAGCGGGTGGTGCAGTGCCACCGGCGGATGGTGGAACGCGAGCAGGACGGGGCTCTCGCCGTCGAGCCCGTCGAGGGTGTCCTCCAGCCAGCCGTACGACTCCTCGTCGAGCCGGCCCTCGTCGGCGCCCGGAATGCTGGAGTCGCACATGAGGACCACGGCGCCGCCCACGCGGTGGGCGCGGTTCACCGGCCCCGGGACGGCGGGCTCGCGGAGCAGCACCTTGCGGTACGGCTCACGGCGGTCGTGGTTGCCGGGGCAGGTGAGGACCGGGAACGGCAGGGCGGGGAAGGGGCGGTCGCCGTCGCGGGGCCCACCCTGATGTGGCCCGCCGTCGTGCAGTTCGCCCTCCAGTAGCTCGCCCGCGTGCAGCCCGAGCAGCTCCGCGGCCTCCTCGTACTCGGACTCCGCTCCGTGGTCCGCGATGTCGCCGGTGACCAGAAGGGCGTCGAGCGGTCCTGGTAGCGCCCGGAGGTGGTCGATCACGCGCCGGGCGCGCTCCGTGGCACGCGGGGTCCCGTCGAGGTGCAGGTCGCTGATCTGGGCCAGTACAAGCATGGTCGTACGACCTCCGGAGAAGGGGAGTAATGGATGTACCCGATCTAACCATTAGTTATAATGGTTGATCAAGGGGAAGGCGTTAGGTGACGGTCGGGTCAGGGGGCGCGCCCATGCGGGAACAGACTCGCGTCAGGCCCGTCGGGCGGGCAGGATGCTGCCCGTACGTCCTGTTCGGAGAAGCAAGGTTCAGCTCGGAGCACCCGGAGGACCGGATGACCGCCACGCCCGCGCCGTTCACGGCCGACGACTACAAGGCCCGTATGGAGCGCGCCGCCCGGTCCGCGGCCGACGCGGGACTCGCCGGCGTCCTCGTCGCCCCCGGCCCCGACATGGTCTGGCTCACCGGCTACGCGCCCACCGCGGACACCGAGCGCCTCACGATGCTCGTCCTCGCCCCGGGCCGGGACCCCGTACTCGTCGTGCCCACCCTGGAGGCCCCGGACGCCGCGAAGGCGGTGGGGGCGGACGCCCTCACCCTGCGGGACTGGATCGACGGCAAGGACCCCTACGCGGTGACCGCGCCCCTCCTCGACGTCTCCGGGCGCTTCGGCATCAGTGACAACGCGTGGGCGATGCACCTCATCGGACTGCAGAAGACGTTGCCCGACACGTCGTACGCCTCCCTCACCGAGGCCCTGCCGATGCTGCGCGCCGTCAAGGACGCGGCCGAACTCGAACGGCTCACGGCCGCGGGCGAGGCCGCCGACGCCACGTACGAGGAGATCAAGAAGGTGTCCTTCGCGGGCCGCAGGGAGAGCGACGTCGCGGGCGATCTCGCCGACCTGCTGCGGCAGTTCGGGCACTCCCAGGTCGACTTCACCGTCGTCGGATCGGGCCCGAACGGCGCCAACCCGCACCACGAGGCGGGCGAGCGAGTCATTGAGAACGGGGACATGGTCGTCCTCGACTTCGGCGGCCTCAAGCACGGCTACGGCTCCGACACTTCCCGCACCGTGCACGTGGGCGAGCCGACCGCCGAAGAGCAGCGTGTCCACGACGTCGTGCGCGAGGCGCAGGCGGCGGGCTGCGCGGCGGTCAAGCCGGGCGCCGCCTGTCAGGACGTCGACCGCGCCGCCCGCGCGGTGATCACCGAGTTCGGCTACGGCCAGTTCTTCATCCACCGCACCGGCCACGGCATCGGCGTCACCACGCACGAACCGCCCTACATGATCGAGGGCGAGGAGCAGCCCCTCGTTCCCGGAATGTGCTTCTCCGTGGAGCCGGGCATCTATCTGCCGGGCCGCTTCGGTGTGCGGATCGAGGACATCGTGACGGTCACCGAGGACGGCGGACGACGGCTGAACAGCACGCCTCGGGACATGGCGATCGTGAGCTAGACGCCATGTCCGACGCTCCGCAGCCCACCCAGGACACCGTACGCAGACTGATGGGCGCCCTCCTCCCCGACGGCGAGCAGCTCGATGCCAGACCAGTGGCTGAAGGCGGCGAGCACTCCACGTGGTGGGTCGGCACCCGCTATGTGCTGCGCCTCGCCCTCGACGCGTCGTCGTCCGCCCGCCAGCGCCGCGAGATCAGGCTCCGCGACCTCGTGCGCCAGCACGTCGGCATTGCCGTGCCCGCCTCTCTCGCGTCCGGCGAGTGGGCGAGTGGGCGCACCTACACCCTCGACACCCGGCTGCAGGGTGCGTCGGGCGACGTCGTCGACGTCACCGCCGCCGGCGAGGAGGATCTCGCGGGGCTGCTCGGCGGGCTGCGGGAGGTGCCCGCCGCGCGGGCCGAGGCGCTCGGCCTCGTCAGGACGCCGCCGCGCTCCCTCGATGTGCTGCGTCGGGAGGCTGCTCGGTCCGCCGAACTCCTCGGCCGCGACGGCGAGTTCGAACCCGCGCGCCTCGCGCAGCTGGCCGCGCAGGCCGCCGCCCAGCTCGCCCCGCAGCCCGGCGCCGTCGTGGTCCACCACGACCTCAAGGGCGAACACCTCACCGTGACGCCCGACGGCCGGGTGCGCGGGGTGCTCGACTGGACCGACGCCGTCCTCGGTGACCCGGCCGAGGACATCGCGGGCCTGAGCATCGCGGTCGGCGCCCGCGCGGCCGTCCGCGCGGCGACCCTCGCCGGTTACGGCGCCCGCGCCAGCCTGCGCGGCCTGTGGCTGGCCCGCTGCGACACACTCGTACGCCTCGGTGAGCGCCTCCACGGCACGGACGACAGCCCCCTGCCGCTCCTGCGCACCCAGCTGGAGCGCGCGTGGGAGGCGATCCTCCTCGAACTTGTGACGGAGCTCGCCGACAAGGACCCGGAGGCGGGCTGAGACCGGCCACGGTCCGACGCCTCCTCGGCCGAGGGCTCGTGAGGGGGGTGGCCGACGAGGGCCCGGGTACGGGTGGGAACCCCTATGGTCCGACGCCTCCTCGGCCGAGGGCTCGTGAGGGGGTGGCCGACGATGGCCCGGGTACGGGTGGGAACCCCTACGGTCCGACGCCTCCTCGGCCGAGGGCTCGTGAGGGGGTGGCCGACAAGGATCCGGGGACGGGCTGGGACCTCTGCGGTCCGACCTTCGACCACGACCCCCGGCGCGCCGAGTTGGCCCGTCCCGGGGACGGGCCAAAACCCCCTACGGTCCGACGAGCACCGCGCACGACTGCGGCGGGACGGTGAGCAGACCGTCCTCGCCGGGCAGTCCCACCGGCTCCCACGCGGCGAGCACCCGGTAGCCGTTCCGGCCGACCGGCACCGCCGCCGGCTCGTCCGACAGGTTCACCGCCACCCGCAGATCTCCCCGCCGGTACGCGATCCAGCGGGCCCCCTCGTCGTACGCCACCCGCACGGCGGCCAGGTCGGAGTCCGTCAGGTCGGCCCGGCCGCGGCGCAGCGCGATCAGCTCGCGGTACCAAGCCAGCACGCGCGCGTGAGCGCCGTCGTTCGGCTCCGACCAGTCCAGGCAGGAACGCTCACGGGTCGCCGGGTCCTGGGGATCGGGGATCTCCTCCTCTGCCCACCCGTGCGACGCGAACTCCCGCCGCCTGCCCTTGCGTACGGCGTCCGCGAGCGCCGGGTCGGTGTGGTCCGTGAAGAACTGCCACGGGGTGCCGGCGGCCCACTCCTCGCCCATGAACAGCATCGGTGTGAAGGGCCCGGTCAGCACGAGCGTGGCTGCGCACGCCAGGAGCCCGGGGGAGAGGGTCGCGGAGAGCCGGTCGCCCTGCGCGCGGTTGCCGATCTGGTCGTGGGTCTGGGCGTAGCCCAGCAGTCGGTGCGCGGGGGTGCGGGTGCGGTCGACGGGACGCCCGTGATGCCGGCCCCGGAACGTCGAGTACGTGCCGTCGTGGAAGTAGCCCCGGCTCAGGGTCTTGGCGAGCGCGGCCATCGGCGCCTTCGCGAAGTCCGCGTAGTAGCCCTGGGACTCGCCCGTCACCGCCGTGTGCAGGGCGTGGTGGAAGTCGTCGCTCCACTGCGCCTGGAGCCCGAGGCCGCCGTGGCTGCGCGGGGTGATCACGCGCGGGTCGCCGAGGTCCGACTCGCCGACCAGGAACAGGGGCCTGTCCTGCTCCTCCGCCAGGGCGTCGACGGCCGTGGACAGCTCCTCCAGGAAATGGACCGCGCGTGTGTCGCGCAGCGCGTGCACCGCGTCGAGGCGCAGCCCGTCGAGCCGGTAGTCGCGCAGCCAGGCGAGCGCGCTGCCGGCGAAGTACGCGCGCACCTCGTCGGAACCGGGCGCGTCGAGGTTGACCGCGGCGCCCCACGGCGTGTGGTGGGTCTCGGTGAAGTACGGCCCGAACGCGGGCAGATGGTTGCCCGAAGGGCCCAGGTGGTTGTGGACCACGTCGAGGACGACGCCGAGCCCGAGCCCGTGCGCCATGTCGACAAAGCGCTTCAGTGCCTCGGGGCCCCCGTACGGCTCGTGGACCGCCCAGGGGCTGACGCCCTCGTAGCCCCAGCCGTGCTGCCCGGGGAACGGGCACAGCGGCATCAGTTCCACGTGCGTGACGCCCAATTCGACGAGGTGACCCAGACGTTCGGCCGCCGCATCGAGCGTGCCCTCGCGCGTGAACGTTCCCACGTGCAGCTCGTACAGGACCGCGCCGGGGAGGCCGTGCCCCGGCCCCGACTCCGAGCGCCACGTGTACCGCTCGTGGTCGACGACCGCGCTCAGGCCGTCGGGCCCGTCCGGCTGGCGGCGCGATCGGGGATCGGGCAGCACCGGCCCGTCGTCGAGCGCGAACCCGTAGCGCGTACCGTCCTGCGCGTCCGCCTCGCCCGACCACCACCCCTCCCGGTCCGGGTCGCGCTCCAACGCGCGCGTGGTGCCCTCGCAGTGGAGCGCGACCCGCTCGGCCTGTGGTGCCCACACCTCGAACTGCACGGACGGTTCCCCCTTGTCTGCCGACAGTGACGACCCGTCCATCCTGCGTCAGCGGACAGTGATCCGCCGGGATTCGGCGAGGGTTCCGCGCATTCCTCGCCGGATCGGACCCGCCGGCCGAAGGGGCCGGTGAACCTCAGACGAAATTGATGCGCTTCTCCGTGACCGGGTACCCGGCCTTCGTGAAGTTCGCCGCCATCGGGAAGTTCCCGTCGTCCGTCGCCCCCGCGACGAACTCGGCGCCGTGCTCCACCAGGAGGTGGGTCGACTCGACCAGCAGGTCGTACGCGTAGCCGTGGCCGCGCTGCTCCGGCACCACGCCGATGAACCCGATGCACGGCCCGCCGGGGTTGTGGGCGGGGATGTGCAGGCCGGCCAGGTCTCCCTCCGGTGTGTACGCCAGCTGCCACCACTCGCGCGGTGACGGGCACCAGTGGAAGAAGTCCAGCTCCTCCTGCGCGGCCGCGGCGAGGCCCGACTCCTCGATGGTGCGCAGCGCGTGCGCGTCGAGCGTCGCCGAGTGGACCCGGCGCAGCACGTCGAGGATCACCTCGTCGTCGGGTTCCGCCCGGAACTCCAGGCGGCCGGGACGCTCCGGCAGGCCGTTCTCCGGAGTCCACCGGTAGCGCAGCCGCTCCACGAGGAGCTTCTTCCCGGCCCGGGTGACCGCCTCCATCCGCACCTCGGCGGCCGCCCGCGTCCGCGGGTCCTCGCGCCAGCCCGCGGGCAGGATCAGCTCGTACTCGACGTCGAACGGGGCCCGCCGCAGCAGCTCGGTGCCCGCTTCGATGTCGTCCTCCAGGACGTCGAACCAGTTCAGGTTCACCGGTTCCGTGTCGTCCTTGCCGCCCCACCAGGCGGCACGCGCGACCACGCGCCCCTCGCGCAGGGCGACCCAGGTCCACTCGGGGCGGTAGTCGCCGCCCTCGGCGACGGTGGAAAAGCCGACGCCGGTGATGACACGGCCCACGAGGCCCGGATCGTCGAACGTACGGAAAAGCGGAACGTCTTCCTCGGCCAGCGCGCGGACGACCAGATCCGCGTCGCCGTGCGTCGGGTGCGGGCTTCCCTGCGGTGCAGTGGTCAAGAATTCTCCTGGTCTACGCGAACGCGCCCGGCGGCGGTCCGGGCCGCCGAACGTAGCAGCGGGCACGCGCCGTACGCGCCCGGTTTTCCCCTCCACCGCGTCCGGCCACCGTCCTTGCTGGTCAAGGCCGTACGGGGGACGGGTTGAAGTTCGTGGTTTTCTGGACACCCCGGCCGCGCTGCCCGACAATCACGTACGTGGCCTCCTCGTCCGAGCACCAGACCTATCCCGCGCGGCTGTCCGACGCCGAGCGCGACAGGGCGTTGCGGGAACTCCGCGAGGGCGCCGCACTCGGCAGGCTGTCGCACGACACGTTCGTACGGCGCATGGAACTCGCCCTCGCCGCCCGCCGGTCCGACGAACTCGCCGCGCTCACCGCCGATCTGCACACCGAGGGCCGCTGGTCCCGGATGGTCTTCGGCACCGTGGCAGCGGTCTCGGGGTTCACTGTGCGGCTGCGCGGGGCGTGGCAGGGCGAGCGGCTCCCGAAGCTTCAACTGCCGCGGCCGGACAGCCCGTACCCGCTGCGCATCGGGCGCGACCCGGCCAACGGGCTGCGCCTCAGCCACGAGACCGTCTCGCGCGTGCACGCCGAACTGAGCAGGCAGGGCGGCATGTGGGTGCTGCGTGACCTCGGCTCCACCAACGGCACGTCCGTCAACGGGCGGCGGGTCGTCGGGGCGGCAGTCGTCCAGGACGGCGACCAGGTCGCCTTCGGACGGATGTCGTTCCGGCTGTCCGCCGACTAGGCCGCGAGCACTGTCGACTCCGGTCGATTCAAGGGATGTCCGCATTCAGTCGCCCGCCGCGAGCGTGTGCCGCACCGCAGCGACCGTCGTACGCGCCTGATGCTCGACCTGGTGCTCCAGCGGCACCCACCGCGCCCTGAACCGCTCCGCGAACGCATCGCACCAGTGCGTCACCAACTGCTCAAGACGCTCCGCGTCCGGGTCGTCCGCCTCCTTCAGGACCCGCAGGAGCATCGCGGCGGCCCGCAGCGGCAGCCGTCTGGAGAACGCGTCGATGCTCCCCACGTACGCCATCGTGGCGTCCGGCGGCGGCGGTTTCAGCCAGTCGTCCGCGAGGCCCGGCACCAGCGCGACGGCCCACCGCGCCGCCCGCATCAGCGGCACGTCCACCTCGGGAAGCCGGGGCAGCGCCGACCGGAGGATCTCCTCCACCAGGAGGGTGTCCCGGCTCAGCCGGTGCGCGAGGCGCCGCAGCGCCCGGTCGGGGGCGGGGTGCGGCGCCGGGTCGTCCACGAGGTCGCTCGCCCACATCGGCACCTCGACGATCGCGGTGCGGCCGCCGTAGCGGTGGGCGTGGTGCCAGGTGCTGTGCCGGGCGTCGTCCGGCAGGCTGGGGAACGCGGCCTCGGCGCCGGGCTCCGGCATCACATGGACGCCGGGGCCCGCAGCGGGCCAGCCCGCCGCGTCCGACGCCCCCGTCTCCACCGGGATGTGCAGCTCCGCCGCCGACTTGGCGAACGGCTCCGCGAGCCCCGGTATGTCGCGCGTCAACTGCACCCAGCTGCCGCCCAGATCGGTGCCGTGTAGCGACACCTGGAGGAAGGGGCGCAGCTCGTCGATGACTGCGGTCAGGGCCCGCGTCTCGGGCGGCAGCCGGTCCGGCGGCAGTACGGAGGGCGACCACTCGGGCTGCTCGGGGCCCGCGGGGCGGAAGAAGTGCCGGTGGTAGTCGAGCAGGGTGCGCGGCGCGGGGGTGCGATGCAGATCCGCGCCGTCCGGGTCGGCACACAGCAGGAAGTGCCAGGAACAGTCGGTGCGCAACTCCCGCTCCAACAAGGCGCGTTCGGCAAGCCGCTGTAGGGTGGAACCACCGGTCGGCTCGTTCGCGTGGGCACCGGCGACCACGAGCACCGCGCGGTGGTCGTGCCCCACCGACAACAGGTGCAGCGGCCGGCCCGCGCGTGAGGTACCGACCTGGCGTAGAACGCACAGGTCGGGTCGGTGAGTCGCCAGCTCCCGTGCTGACTGGACCAGTTCGGCCACATTCGGGTAGCGCTGCTCCGTCAGGTGACTCACCCCCGTTGGTGCTCCCCGCGTCGCATCCGCAGTACCCCACGCTGCGCGGCACCTGTCAAGAAGGCGGCATCCAGTGCCTCACTGCTGGTGCGGCCCCGGCCCGAAGCCGCCGCCGGTGCTCCTCGGTCGACCGTCTACGCCCGTACGAGGAGCGCCACCGGAAGCCGGGTGAACAGGTCATCCACGCGCGCGTGGCCCGTGAACTCCCTTCCCGGGGCCAGGAGGTCGACCCAGTGACCCTCCGGGAGCGACAGTTCCGTGTCGCGCCAGCCGCCCGCCTCCGCGAGGCGCAGGGACAGCCGGGTCACGGCGGCGACGACCTCCCCGGAGCGCGCGAACGCCACACAGTGCGCGGCGCCCGCCCCCCGCGCGGCCAGCGGCTCGTACGTCGACTCGCCGCCGAACCAGTCCGGATGCGCCCGGCGCAGCCGCAGCGCGGCGACAGTGAGCGCCAGCTTCTCGTCGGACAGCTCGTCGGACAGTTCCTCGCACAGCTCGCCGGGCAGGTCGTCGGGCTCGGACCCCTCATCGGAGTCGAGCCGCTCCAGTAGCTCCAGGTCGAAGTGGGCCGGCGCCCGGTTGTCGGGGTCCACCAGCGCCCGGTACTCGCGCTCCGTCCCCTGGTAGACATCCGGCACCCCCGGCATCGTCAGATGGGCGAGAGCGGCCCCCAGGACGTTCGCCCGCACATGGGGCCGCAACGAGTCCGCGAACGCGGCCACGGCCTGACTGGGCGGCCCGCACGGGCCCGCCGCCACGAAGTCGCGCACCGCCTTCTCGTAGTCCGCGTCCGGCTCGGTCCAGCTCGTGTGCAGCCCCGCCTCGCGCACGTGCTTGAGCATCGCGCCCTGGAGCCGCTCGCCGTCCCGGTCATCGAACCCGACCGCCGTCTGCCAGGCCGCCCAGGCCAGTTGGGGATCGGGCGCGCTCGCGCCGCCCTCGCGCGCGGTCCGCTCGGTGACGTCCGCGAGGAGCCCGTCCCAGCGCCCGGGACACTGCGTGAGCACGGAGATCCCGGCCCGCACGTCGGCGCTGCGCTTGGTGTCGTGGGTCGACAGGACGGTGCCCGTGTACGGCCAGTCGCGCTGCACGCGCGCGCAGTACGCGTGGAACGACTCCGGGTCCACCGCCGGGCTCTGCGGCGTACCGCCGACCTCCGTCGCGGACAGGAGGGGCGCGTGCCGGTAGAAAGCCGTGTCCTCGACCGCCTTGGCCCGCAGCGCGGACGCCGTCTGCGCGAACCGCGCCCGGAACGCGTCGTGTTCGGGGCCCGACCCGCGCCTGCCGAGTGCCAGTTCGCGCACGGTGTCCACCGCCTCGGCCTCCTCGGCGATGGCGAACACCCCCTTCGCGTCCTCGGCGTCCCCGGGCGTGAGCACGCTCTCCGGGTCCGCGCCCCCGGTCACGTACGGCCGGTACACGTCGAGGCGCACCAGGAGTTCGGATACGGCGGCGCGCAGGGCCCACGGAGCGTGGTCGCGCAGGGCCGCGTCGGCGGCGCACAACCTGACCGCCTCGCGCGTGAGGCGGTCCACCTCGGCCGCCAGCTCGTGCGTGACGACCTTGTACGCCGCGCGGCGCGCCGTGGCGTCCCAGTCGCCGCCCCGGTCGGCGGGCGCCGCCGTGAAGCGCCGGAACAGGCCGAGCAGTTCGTCCGCGCCCGACGGGTCGGTGAACAGGCCGTCGATCCGGCGCAGCGCGTCGTAGCCCGTCGTGCCGGCCACCGGCCAGGCGGCGGGCAGCTGTTCGTCCTCGCCGAGGATCTTCTCGACGACGGTCCAGCGCCCGGCGGTCGCGTCGGCGAGGTCCTTGAGGTACGCGCCGGGGTCCGCCAGGCCGTCGGGGTGGTCGACGCGCAGCCCGTCGAGGACGCCCTCGCGCAGCAGCTGGACGATCTTTTCGTGCGTGGCGTCGAACACCTCCCGGTTCTCCACGCGGACCCCGATCAGGTCCGAAATGGTGAAGAAGCGCCGGTAGTTCAGCTCGGTGCGGGCCAGGCGCCACCAGCCGAGCCGGTACCACTGCGCGTCGAGCAGTTCCGGAAGGGGCAGCGTCTCCGTGCCCTCGCGCAGCGGGAACGCGTGCTCGTAGTAGCGCAGCACACGGCCGTCCACCTCCAGGTGGTCCAGCTCGTGGCTCAGCCGGTGGCCGAGCACGGGCAGCAGGACCCGCCCGTCCTGCGCCTCCCAGTCGATGTCGAACCAGTGGGCGTACGGGGAGTGCGGCCCGTCCCGCAGTACCTCCTGGAGCGGCCGGTTGAGCCCGGCCGCCGACGCCATGTGATTGGGCACGATGTCGGCGATCAGGCCGAGCCCGTGCTCCCGCGCCGTGCGCGCGAGCGCCCGCAGCCCCTCCTCACCGCCCAGCTCGTCCCGCACGCGCGCGTGGTCCACGACGTCGTACCCGTGCGTGGAACCGGGGACGGCCTCCAGGACCGGCGACAGATGCAGGTGCGAGACACCCAGCGAGGCCAGATACGGGACGGCGCCGGCGGCCGCGGCGAACGGGAAGGACGGCTGGAGCTGCAGCCGGTACGTGGCCGTGGGCGGGGCGGGGACCTCGCCCCCGTGATGGTCCGGTGTCATGCGCGTCATGCGAACCTACGTACCCGCCCCGGCGTCTTTCGTGTCATCGCCGCATGCATATGTCACCGGCGCCGTCGATAGTTTCGAACGATGGCACAGGCAGTGGGGGGAACGTCGGCGACATACCGCGAGGTGCTCGGGGCGACCGGGGCGCTGCTCCCGGTGATCTCGTTCTTCGGGCGGCTGCCGCTGGCGGTGATCCTGTTCGGCAGCGTCCTGCTGGTCACCAGGACGAGCGGTTCCCTCGCGACCGGAGGGACCGTGGCCTGCGCGCTCGCGCTCGGCCAGGTGGCCATGGGGCCCGTCGTCGGCCGGCTCGCGGACCGGCACGGTCAGCGGAGCGTCGTGCTGTGCTGCTCGCTGCTGAACGCCCTCGCGATCGCCTGCTACACGCTCGGCGCCCTCGCGGGGCTCTCCACGCCGCTCCTGATGGCGCTCGGCGTGCTCGCCGGGGCCACGGTGCCAGGGATCGGTCCGCTGGCCAGGGCCCGGGGCGTCGCGCTCGTCCGCCGCGGGGGTGCGGACGAGCGCGTCGTGAACACGGTGCTCTCGCTGGAGAGCACCATGGACGAGCTGTCGTTCGTCATCGGGCCCGCCCTGATCGGCGTCGCGGCCTTCGTCGGCCACCCCGCGTACGCGTTCGGGGCCGCCGCTCTCCTGGTCGCCGGCTGCGGCACGGCGTTCGCGCTGCACCCGACGGCGACGGCGGTCCGCCCCGTGGCGGCCCCCGCCCTGAAGGAGCCGAGGGACCGGCGCCCCCGCATGCCGCGCGAGGTCGGGCTCGTGCGCCTCGGCCTCGTCTTCCTCGGTGTCCTCCTGGGCGGCTGCGGGGCCGGGATCACGGCGCTCACCCAGAAGCTCGGCCAGGAGGACCAGGCGGGCCTCGTCTACGCCGCCATGGGTGTCATGAGCGCCGTCGTCGGCCTGTCCATGGCCGCCGTGCCGGAGCGCTTCGGGCTCGCGCTGCGCTGGCGGGTCACCACGGCCGCCGCCGCGCTCCTGTCCCTCCTGCTGATCGGCGCACAGAGCATGACGGGCCTGTACGTGGCGGTGACCGTGTTCGGCGCCGTCTTCGCGCCGAATCTGATCACCGGCTTCGGACTCACCGAACGCGCCGTGCCCGGCGAACGGATCGCCGAGGGCATGACGTTCGCCTCGAGCGCCTTCGTCGGCGGGCAGGCGGTCACACTCGCCGTGGCGGGCCGCCTCGCCCAGTCCCACGGCCCCGCCGCGGCGTTCACGGTCGGCAGCGTGGCCGCGGCCCTCGCGTTCGGCGTCGCGCTCCTCGTCAAGACCCCCGCGGGACCGGGAGTCACGCCGGCCGTTGCAGCACCGTCAGGCTCCGGTCGAGGAGCGTGAGACGGTCACCGGCCTGCACCTTCGCGCCGGTCCCCTGCGGCACCCCTTCGGGCAGCGCCGTGTCCACGACGACCTCCCACTGGCGCCCGTGATTGACCGGCACGAGGAACTCCAACGCGTCGGGCGAGGCGTTGAACAGCAGCAGGAACGAGTCGTCGAAGATGCGCTCGCCCCTGGGGCCCGGCTCCGAGATCGCGTTTCCGTTCAGGAACACCGACAGGGCCCGTGCCTGCGCCGCGCCCCAGTCGTCCCGCGTCATCTCCTCGCCCTCCGGCGTGAACCACGCGATGTCGGTCAGATCGTCGTGGGTGCCCTCGACCGGCCGCCCGTGGAAGAAGCGGCGCCTGCGGAACACCGGGTGGTCCCGCCTGAGCCGCGCCATCGCGCGCGTGAAGGCCAGCAGGGAGTCCTGCCCGGTGTTCTTGGGGTTCTTGGGGTTCTCGGGGTTCTCGGGCCAGCGCACCCAGGCCAGCTCGCTGTCCTGGCAGTAGGCGTTGTTGTTGCCGTTCTGCGTGCGCCCCAGCTCGTCCCCGTGGCTGAGCATCGGCACGCCCTGGGAGAGCATCAGAGTGGCGATGAAGTTGCGGGCCTGACGGTCCCGCAGACCGAGCACCCCGGGGTCGTCGCTGTCGCCCTCCACGCCGCAGTTCCACGACCGGTTGTGGCTCTCCCCGTCGCGGTTGTCCTCGCCGTTCGCGTCGTTGTGCTTCTCGTTGTACGAGACCAGGTCGCGCAGCGTGAAGCCGTCGTGGCACGTGACGAAGTTGATGGAGGCGAGCGGGCGGCGGCCGTCGTCCTGGTAGAGGTCGGACGAACCGGTCAGCCGCCCGGCGAACTCGGCGAGGGTGCGCGGCTCGCCCCGCCACAGGTCCCGGACGGTGTCCCGGTACTTGCCGTTCCACTCCGTCCACAGCGGCGGGAAGTTGCCGACCTGGTAGCCGCCCTCGCCGACGTCCCACGGCTCGGCGATCAGCTTCACCTGGGAGACCACCGGGTCCTGCTGCACGAGGTCGAAGAACGACGACAGCCGGTCCACCTCGTGGAACTGCCGTGCCAGCGTGGCCGCCAGGTCGAAGCGGAACCCGTCGACGTGCATCTCGGTGACCCAGTAACGCAGCGAGTCCATGATCATCTGGAGGACGTGCGGCGACCGCATGAGCAGCGAGTTCCCGGTGCCCGTCGTGTCCATGTAGTAGCGCCGGTCGTCCGCGAGGCGGTAGTACGAGGCGTTGTCCAGGCCCCTGAAGGACAGTGTCGGGCCCAGGTGGTTGCCCTCGGCCGTGTGGTTGTAGACGACGTCGAGGATGACCTCGATCCCGGCCTGGTGCAGCGCGCGTACGGCCGATTTGAACTCCAGGACCTGCTGCCCGCGGTCGCCCCAGGAGGCGTAGGAGTTGTGGGGCGCGAAGAAGCCGATGGTGTTGTAGCCCCAGTAGTTGTTCAGGCCCGTCTCCACCAGCCGGTGGTCGTTGACGAACTGATGGACCGGCATCAGTTCGAGGGCCGTCACGCCCAGCTCCGTGAGGTGCTCCAGGATCGCCGGGTGCGCGAGCGCCGCGTAGGTGCCGCGCAGCTCGTCCGGGAGCGCCGGGTGCGTCATCGTGAGGCCCTTCACGTGGGCCTCGTAGATCACCGTGTGGTGGTACTCCGTGCGCGGCGAACGGTCGTCGCCCCAGTCGAAGTACGGGTTGACCACGACCGAGGACATCGTGTGCGGCGCCGAGTCCAGGTCGTTGCGCTTGTCGGGCGACCCGAAGGGATACCCGTAGACCGCCTCGCCCCAGTCGATCCGGCCGCTGATCGCCTTCGCGTACGGGTCGAGGAGCAGCTTCGAGGAGTTGCACCGCTGCCCCCGCTCCGGGGCGTACGCGCCGTGCGCGCGGAAGCCGTACCGCTGGCCCGGCATGACGCCGGGCAGATACGCGTGCCGCACGAAGGCGTCGGTCTCCCGCAGTTCCACCGCGGTCTCCGACCCGTCGTCGTGCAGCAGACACAGCTCTATGCGCCGGGCGGCCTCCGAGAAGACCGCGAAGTTGGTGCCGGCGCCGTCGTAAGTGGCACCGAGTGGATACGCCTGTCCAGGCCAGACCTGCATGGGTACGACTCTTCCACTTCCGGCCCGGATGCCCCGGGCGACTTCCGCCAGAGTCTTCCCGAAAGTGACGGAACCACCTAGGAATTGGGCCCCTCTTACAGGAAGACCACGCATACCCGTCCGCCCACAGGTGGGGCCGCGGGGACAACAGGGGGAAGATGTGCGAGAGCTCGCAAGACGCCATCTGGGGAAAATGATGGCGGGAGCGGCCGTCGTGGCCGCGGCGACCGCCGTGCTGCTGGGCGTGACCCTGCCGGGGGAGGCGGGCGCGGGTGACCAGGCCAAGGCCGGCTCCGCCCAGCAGGACGCGATCCCGAAGGACGGCGTGGTGGAGGCCGCGCCACACGAGGGCGACAAGGGCGTCGGCAGGGACCCGCTCACCGACGACGAGATCAAGCGCGCCGAACAGATCGCGGTGGCGAGCAACGGACTGCGCAGGAGCGCGCGGGACGTCGAGGGCGACCGGGGGCCGCAGCACCTGTCCACGAACCTCAGCGAGGTGGACCCCACGCAGAGCGGCGCGCAGGCCGCCGAGCGCCGCGCCGAGGTCGTCTACTACGACTACAAGGCCGACACGGTCGTGACCCGGACCGTGAACCTCGACAGCGGCAAGGTCGAGAACACCGACACGGCGCACGGCGTGCAGCCGCCGCCGAGCCCCGGGGAACTGCGCGAGGCCACCCAGCTCCTCATCGCGAACCCGCTCGGCGCCGGCCTGAAGAACGACTACAAGGACGCCACCGGCAAGCAGCTGACGGGCACGGACCAGCTCGAGCTGAGCGGCATGGTCTTCCGCAAGGAGACCGTCGCGCACGTCCCGTCCGGCCTCACCGCCTGCGGCGAGCACCGGTGCCTGCGCGTCGTCACCAAGGTCAGGAACGGGCCGTGGATCGACACCCGCGCGCTGGTCGTCGACCTCAGCGCCCGCACCGTCGGCCGCCTCGGCTGAGCCGCAGGCCCTCGACCTTTCCCTCTCCTCCTGCTTGAAGGAGCCATTCCGTATGCACGTCAACAGACTTCGGCGCGCCCGCTCCCGGGCCGCCGTCGCCCTCACGACCCTCGCGCTGCTCGGCACCGCCGTCAGCGCCGCAGGCCCCGCCACCGCCGCCCCGCAGGCCCCCGCCGCCGCGGCCCCGGCCTGCAGTACCGCGTACAAGATCGAGCAGGTCCTCGACGGCGGCACGACCTGGCGCATGTGCTGGCACTACAACACGCTGTCCGGGCTCGTCCTCGACAACGTCAGCTATCAGCCCAAGGACGAGCCCAAGCCGATCGCCGTCCTCACCAGCGCCCGCCTCGCGCAGGTCCACGTCCCCTACGACGACGGCGCGAACGAGTACGACGACGTCACCGGCACCGACTTCGGGTACGCCCTGCAGAACCTGAAGCCCGGCGAGTGCCCCGGCGGCACCATCAAGACCGTCAAGGTGCCCGACCGGGGCAACGTGCAGGGCCTGTGCACCACCACGCGCGCGCGTGGGCACGCGTACCGGCTCAACGACGACGAGAGCACCGGCGGCAGCGGCAAGGTCTACACCGCCCAGGGCAAGGACCTCCTCGTCTACACGGTCAACAAGGCGTCCTGGTACGAGTACATCACCGAGTGGCGGTTCTCCTCGGACGGGACGATCACGTCGAACGTCGGCGCGACCGGCAGCCTCTCCCCGTACGACTACAACGGCACGGACGGCAAGGGCTGGCCGATCGGCAAGGGCGCCCGTGCCTATGCCGAGAGCCACGCCCACAACGTCTTCTGGCGGCTCAACTTCGGCCTCGACGGCTCCCCCAAGAGCAAGGTCGAGCAGTACGACTCCAAGGTCACCGCGCCGCGCGGCAACGGCAGCCCCACCACGAAGACCACCCGCACCCCCGTCACCAAGGAACTCGCCGGTGACGCCAAGGACATGCGCTGGTGGCGGGTCGTCAGCACCGCGGGCAAGAACAAGGACGGCCACCCCAGGTCCTACGAGTTCGTGCCCGGCCGCACGGCCAAGTTCCCCGGCCGCTCGTTCACCAAGCACGACGTGTACTTCACCGAGTACAAGAAGTGCGAGCAGTACGCGAGCGACAACCCGGCCGGGCACTGCGGCGGCGCCAGCGTCGACAAGTGGGTCGGCGGGCAGACGCTCACGCACCCGATCACCTGGGTCAACATCGGGTTCCACCACATCGCCCGGGACGAGGACCAGCAGCCCATGCCGGTCCACTGGCAGGGCTTCTCACTGGCCCCCAGGGACGTGACCGCTATGAATCCGCTCACTCCCGCCGACCTCGCGGACCAGAACGGCGTGCCCAGAAACGGTAGTTGAGAAACTGCCCTGCCCATCCGGCTGCACCGCCGACCGCTACCGGAGTACCCTTCCTTGATCGTTGCTGGGGAGTGCTCGGGGGAGCGGAAGGCGGTGCGTGGGTGAGCTCGGGTGGGCTGGAGCTGCCCCCTGGTGACGCAGGTCACGAGGGGAGCTCCGCTGACGTCCCGCCCGGAGCGGTGTCCTTGGCGCGGCCCATGGACATGGGATCCCAGATCGGACCGGAGTCGGAGTTCGCCTGGGGCGCCGAGGCCTGGAGCGAGGTGCGCACGCGCGCGCAGCGGGCCGGCCGCGCCTACATCTGGCTGAATCTGGTCGAACAGCGGCTGCGGGCCGTGGTGGCCGCCGTGCTGCGCCCCATCTACGAACCCGTCCACGGCGACGACTGGGTCGTGGCCGCCGCCGGGCCCGCCGGTCAGGAGTGGGTCCAGCGGGCCGTCGCCGTCCGTGAGGTGAGCCGCCGCAAGGGCTATCTCCTCGACCCGGCCGACGACAACGTCCTCAGCTTCCTGACCCTGCCGCAGCTGCGCGAGCTGATGGTGCAGCACTGGCCCTGCTTCGAGCCGTACTTCGACGACCGCCGCGACGTCGAACTCGCCCTCGACGAGCTAGAGGTGACGCGGAACGTCGTCTCCCGCAACCGTGCCCTGTCCGAGGCCGTCCTCGCTCAGGCCGAGCGCGCCTCCGGGCGGCTCCTGGAGATGCTCGGCGCGGGCTCCGACGTGCCGTCCGCCCGCAGGCTCCCCGTGGACGCCGTCGAGGAACTCGTCGGCGACCGGTACGCCGACGTCGTGGGCGTGCACTCGGACCGGGTGCGGCTCCTTCGCCAGTTCCCGGCCGAGGACATCTTCGGCGGCGCCCGCCGCCTCGACGCCATCGGCATAGGCCTGAACATGCTGGTGCAGAACTTCTCGGGCCGCCGCCTCGTCCGGCTCGCCGAGTCCGGCTGCCGGGTGCGGCTGCTCTTCCTCAATCCCGCCTCCAGCGCCGTCAAGCGCAGGGAGCGGGAGCTGGGCCTCAAGCGCGGCGAGCTGAGCCGCGCCGTCGAGATGAACATCCTGCACATGCGCCGGGTCCGGGCCCGGCTGCGTGACCCGGGCGCGTTCGAGATCCAGGTCTACGACGAGACGCCACGGTTCACCGCGTATCTCGTCGACGGCGACGGGTCGGACGGCGTCGGGGTCGTCCAGTCGTATCTGCGCCGGGCCAGGGGCATGGAGGCGCCGGTCCTCGTGCTGCGCGGCCCCGGACGCGTGCTGAAGGCGAACGCTCCCCGCGACGGGGAGGAAGCCGGACTTTTCCCGACGTATCGCGAGGAATTCGAGCTGGCGTGGGCGGACGCCCGGCCCGTGTCCTGACCCCGCCGCGCGGCGGTAAGCGGAAGGTCCCCGGCCCGTTGTCAGTGCCCCATGTCATCGTGGTGACCACTGGGGGAGACACGGGGACGCACCATGAAGAAGGGGGCCGCGATGGGATGGCACCAGGAGCTGCTGGTCGGCTTCGACCTGGAGACCACGGGGACGGATCCGCGCGAGGCGCGCATCGTCACGGGCGCGGTGATAGAGGTCAAGGACGCGAGGCCGCTGGGACACCGGCAGTGGCTCGCCGACCCGGGGGTCGAGATCCCGGCCGACGCGGTCGCCGTGCACGGGATCAGCAACGAGAGAGCGGCGTCCGAGGGTGAGCCGGCCGACCGGGTCGCGGACTCCATCGCCGAGGCGCTCGTCGGGTACTGGCGCACGGGCGTGCCCGTCGTCGCGTACAACGCCACGTTCGACCTGACCCTGCTCTCCGCCGAGCTGCGCCGCCACGGCCTGCCGTCGCTGCGGGAGCGGCTCGGCGGCGTGGACCCGGCGCCCGTGATCGACCCGTACACGATCGACCGCTCCGTGGACCGCTACCGCAAGGGCAAGCGGAACCTCGAGGCGGTGTGCCAGGAGTACGGCGTGACGCTCGAATCCGCGCACGACGCCTCCGCCGACGCCCTCGCCGCCGCGCGCCTCGCCGCCGCGATAGCCGGCCGCCACCCGAAGGTCGCCTCCCTCGGGCCGGCGCGGCTCCACGCATCCCAGATCGAGTGGTACGCGCAGTGGGCGACGGACTTCCAGTCCTTCCTGCGCCGCAAGGGGGACGCGCAGGCGGTGGTCGAGGCGACGTGGCCGATGCGGGAGCTGACGGGGCCCGGGGTCTGAGTGGTGGGGCGGGGGCTTCACGGCGCCACCGGCCGGGCCAGATGAAGCCCCCGCCCCTTGCCGCCTACACGGCCACTCGTCGCCACTGCTGTGACGCCGCGCCCGTGTACGTCTGCTGGACGACCGCCGCCCCCGCCGCAGCCGAACCGCCCGCCGCCCCGAGGGACTTGCCCGTACGGACGCACACCAGGCGGACATGGCCGCCGTCGGTGGGCTCCGGGCGCCAGTGCTGGTTGTCGGCGCCGGTGGCCCGGTACTGGACGACGGGGGCGTTCTCCGTGGCCTGGCCGCCGCTGACGTCCGCCGTCAGTCCGGAGTGCACGTTGGTGAGGCGGTGGCCGCCGTCCAGGGTCTCGGCGAACTTCCACTGCTGCGCCGCGCCGCCCGTGCGCGCGCCCAGGACCAGGGGCGCGGACTCGGCGGTCCCCGACACCTCGATCGCCAGGCGGCTGTCGGCCCGGTTGACGAGGACGTAGCGCTGAGACGCGTACGAGGGGGTCAGGGAGATGCTCGCCCCCGGCTTCAGGGTGACGTCCTTCGACCAGGAGCCGGCCCGTACGCGCGTGGTGCGGCCGCCGGTCGAGGTGAGCCGGAGCTTCGTCGCCACGCCGTCCTTCCACTCCAGGTCGGCCGTGAACCCGCCGCGCACGCCGATCCCGGTGACCTTGCCCGACGCGCCCCACGCGACCGGCAGCGCGGGCAGCAGCTCGACGAGGCCCGGCCGGGAGTAGAGCAGCATCTCGATCACGGCGGCCGTCGCGCCGAAGTTGGCGTCGATCTGGAACACCGAGCTGTCGCCGCCCAGTTGGTACATGTCGAAGAAGTTGGGCGCGGTGCCGTTGCTGTGGTTGACGGAGGGGCGCAGGACGGTGCCCAGGAGCTGATAGGCCTTCTCCGCGTCCTTCATTCGGGCCCAGCACAGCGCCCGCCACGCGCAGGCCCAGCCGAACGAGTCCATCCCGCGGGCCGTGAGCCCCTTGTCGACGCCGACGAGGACGTCGTGCGGGCTGCGGTCGCGGCTGACGCGGTCGCCGGGGAACAGGCCGACGAAGGGGGAGAGGTGCCGGTGCTGCGTCTCGCCGAGGTTCGCGCCACCCATCCACTCCTCCAGCCAGCCCGTGGCGGGGCTGACGCGCGGCAGGTACAGCCTGTCCTGGAGGGCGGTGACGCGGCGGGCGTACGCCTTGGACGTGCCGAGGGCCGCCGTGGCGGTGCGGAAGTTCTCGAAGAGCTGCCAGACCAGCTCCTGGGCGTACGTGATGCCGCGCGCGTCGGTCGGGCCGTGCTCCGGCGACCAGTCGTGGTCGTCGACGAGGACCTCGACGTCCGCCCCGGTCTTCGGGTCTTTCACCGTCGTCGTGACGAGCCGCTTCTCCCAGAACGCGCAGGCACCCTCCAGGAGCGGCAGGATCTTCGCCAGGTAGCGCCGGTCGAGTGTGAACTCGTAGTGCTCGAAAAGGGAGTTGCACAGCCACGCGTTGCCCGCCGGGTGCCACCACCAGCCGGGGCCGCCCATCGTGTTGGTGGAGATCGCGGTGGTCCAGCCGGCGATCGCGCCGCTCGTGTTGCGAAAGCCGTTGCGGGGGTCGTTGAACAGCTCGCGGGTGCGCTTCTCCCAGTGCGGGACCTGGGCGAGACAGTAGTCGGCGAGCGCGTCGAAGCAGTCGGGCAGGCCGGTCCTGTCGGTGGGCCAGTAGTTCATCTGGAGGTTGATGTCGGTGTGGTAGTCCGCCATCCACGCCGGGTCGTTCCGGTCGATCCACAGGCCCTGGAGGTTGAGCGGCAGCGAGGAGCGCGAGCCGCACACGGTGAGGTAGCGGCCGAACTGGACGTACGAGGCCTCGAGTTCGGGGTCGGGGCGGCCGCCGGAGGCCTGCCGGGCCAGCAGCCGCTTGTCGGTGTCCAGGGCCCGCTGCGCGTCGGTGGACGCACCCAGGTCCACGCTCATGGTGTCGAACAGGGCGCGGTGGTCGGCGACATGGGCGGCGAGGAGACGGGGCGCGCCGAGCTTCGCCGCGGCGGCGGTACGCGCGGTGGCGGTGGCGCGCGGGTCGGCGTCGCGGTCGATGAACCCCTCGGCCCCGGGCGAGTAGGAGGTGCCGCCGCTCAGGACGAGGAGGACCTCGTCGCAGCCCTCGAAGGTGACCGAGGAGCCGTTCGCGCCGACCGTGCCGCCGCCGTGCGTCGCGGCCCGCGCGACAGCTGCGTACGCGAGGCCGTTGTCGAGTTTCGCGGCGAAACCGGCGGACGCGGTGGCGGGCTCCACGGCGACTGGCTCACCGCGCGTCCCGGTCAGCGTGAGGCGTCCGCTCCAGGTGCCGCCGCCGACACGGGTGAGCCGGACGACGATCACGTCGTCGGGGTGGCTGCAGTAGACCTCGCGCCGGAAGCGGGTGCCCCCGAGCTCGTACTCCACCGTCATCAGGCCGTTGCTGAGGTCGAGGCGGCGCCGGTAGCCGCTCACGGCGGACGGGTCGTGCCCCGGCACCTCCAGATACGCCTTGACGAGGACCCCGTACGAGCCGAAGTGGGCCGTGTCGTAGGGGAATTGGCCGTCCGACTCCAGTGCGTCGTTCGCCCCGCCCGACCACAGGGTGATGTCCGAGACGGACAGGACGTCGCGGGAGGGGTGTCCGGAGACGACGGCCCCGAGGCGGCCGTTGCCGATGGGTAGCCCCTCCCGCATGAGCTGGTCCTCGGCGGCCGGGGACCCGTACCGCAGCGCGAGCGCGTCGGCCTCGGGGACGAGGCGAGGCGTGGCCGGGTGCCCGCCGGGTCTCGGCGCCGCCTGCGCCGTGAAGGCGGGGACCTGGCTCAGGGCCAGGAGAGATCCGATGGCTGAACCGTATTTGAGGACGGAGCGGCGGGAGACGGGGGAGCCGGGTTCGGTGGAGCCAGGTTCGGGGTGCGTGGGCATCAGGTCCTCCAAGCAAGGGTCGGCCAACTCCGCCGTACCTTGCTCCAGGACCCCACCGCAGGAAAGAGATCGGATGAATTCGGAGCGAAAGTCCAACAACTCCCGCCCGGGAGTCCAACCACCCACTCCTGGGTGGGACCCCAACGACCCACTCCCGGGCGGAGGTTCAGTCACGCGCCCCCGGCGGCCGCCCTCAGAACGGGTACCAACGCACCGCCGGATCCCCGTCCCGCAGCGACGCCACCCTGCGCCCGAACTCCGCGAGCGCCTTGGGGTTGGTCGGCGCGTGCTGGGCGACCCAGGCGCAGCTCGCCGTCTCGCGCGCGCCGCGCAGCACGGCGCACCCGTCCCACTCCCGCACGTCCCAGCCGTACGTCCGCGTGAACGCGTCGTACGCCTCGGGGTCGAGGCCGTACCGGTCGCGGGAGAGCGCCATGACGACCAGGTCGTGCTCGCGCAGGTCGGCGGAGAACGTCTCCAGGTCGACGAGGACGGGCCCGTCGGGGCCGATGTGCACATTGCGCGGCAGCGCGTCCCCATGGATCGGGCCCGGCGTCAGGTGCGGGACGAGCGCCGCCGCCGCGTCCGCGAAGCCGTCGCGCCGCTCGCGCAGATACGCGGCGTCGGCGGGGTCGATCGCGTCGCCCGCGAGCCGCAGCCACCGCTCGACGCCGCCGAGCAGCTCGCGGCGCGGCAGCGCGAAGGGCGGCGCGGGCAGGGCGTGCACGAGGCGGAGCAGCTCGGCCAGGTCGCGCGGCTCGGCGGGGCGCAGCGCGGCCGGAACGCGGTGCCACAGCGTCACCGGGTGGCCGTCCACGAGGAGCGGCTCGGGCTCGGCGGCCCGTACGGCCGGCACTCCCTGGCCGGCGAGCCAGCCCGCGACGGCGAGTTCGCGCCGGGCCCGCTCCAGGAGTTCGGGGTCGCGGCCCACCTTGACCACCAGGTCGCCGAGCGCGAACACGGCGTTCTCGCCGAGCGCGAGCAGCTCGGCCTCCCGCCCGCCGCCCTCCGCCCCGTCGCCCCGCTGCCCGCCGGGGATCCCCGCCGCCGCGAGCACCTTCCGCGCCTGCGCCTCGTCCATCACTTGCCTCCCGCCGATTCCCCTGGTCCGGGCCCAGTCTCGCACCCGTTCCACATGCGCATACGCCCCGGTCCACGCCGTAACGGACAACGTCGTGCGCACCGGCTTGACGAGTCACGGGTCCCTCAGCACGATGACGGAGGCCGCCGGGGCGGCCGGTGCCACACCCAGTCGCCCGAAGGAGCCGGACACGTGACATTGGCGACCGCAACGACGCGGACGGGGAAGCGCGCGCCAGGGCCACCGGGCGGTGGGCGCCCGGCGGACCGAGGCGCCGCCTGGTTCCTGGTCCTGCCCGCCCTCATCCCGATCCTGGTGCTCAGCGTCGGGCCCCTCCTCTACGGCATCGCGCTGGCGTTCACCGACTCGCAGGCGGGCCGCACGGCGCCGACCCAATGGGTGGGCGCGCTCAACTTCCAGGACCTGCTGCACGACACGCTGTTCTGGGACTCGTTCCGGATCGGCCTGCTGTGGGCGGTCGGGGTGACCGTCCCTCAGTTCCTGCTCGCGCTCGGCCTCGCGCTCCTGCTCAACCAGAACCTCCGCTTCCGCTGGCTGGCACGGGCGCTCGCGATCATTCCCTGGGCGATGCCCGAGGTGGTCGTCGGCATCATGTGGCGCCTCGTCTACAACCCCGACGCGGGCATCCTCAACGAGACCATCCGCGACCTCGGCCTCGGCGACGGACGCGACTGGCTCACCGGCCTGGCGACCGCGCTGCCCGCCGTGATCGTCGTCGGGATCTGGGCGGGCATGCCGCAGACCACCGTCGCCCTGCTCGCCGGACTCCAGAACACCTCACGCGAACTCCACGAGGCCGCCGCCCTCGACGGCGCCGGCGCCTGGGGCCGCTTCCGCGCCGTGACGTGGCCCGCGCTCAGGCCGGTCGCCCTCGCCATCACCGCGCTCAACTTCATCTGGAACTTCAACTCGTTCGCCCTGGTCTACGTCCTGACCAACGGCGGTCCGGGCGGCCGCACCCGGCTGCCCATGCTCTTCGCCTACGAAGAGGCCTTCCGCTACGGCCAGTTCGGCTACGCGGCGGCGATGGGCTGCGTGATGGTCGCGGTCATCTCCATCATCCTCGCCTTCTACCTCGTGGGCCGGCTCAAGGGAGGCGACGAGCAGTGAGCCGTACCCGGACAGGCATCCGGCCGAGCAGGCCGGCGCGCGCGGGCCAGTACCTCGCGCTGCTCGCCTATCTCGTCTTCCTCGCGTTCCCGTTCCTGTGGCTGATCTCCACGGCGTTCAAGCCGCCCCGCGAACTCGCGAGCCTGCACCCCACGTGGATACCCAAGGACCCCACGCTCGCCAACTTCCGGCAGGCCTTCGACGAGCAGCCCCTCCTGCGGGCCGCCGCCAACTCCGTGCTCGTCGCGGTCTGCGCGGCCCTGATCGCCGTCGTCATCGCGACCCCGATGGCATACGTGATGGCCCGCCACCGCTCGCTGCTGTCCCGTGCGGCGACGGGCTGGGTGGTGGTCAGCCAGGCGTTCCCGTTCGTCCTGCTGATCATCCCGCTCTTCCTGATCCTGAAGAACCTGCACCTGATCAACTCGCTGCCCGGCCTGACCATGGTCTACGTCGTGTGGTCGCTGCCCTTCGCGCTGTGGATGCTCGTCGGCTACGTCCGGGCCGTGCCGCCCGAGCTGGAGGAGGCGGCCGCCGTCGACGGAGCCGGAAAGCTGCGCACGCTCGTCTCCGTCACGGCGCCGCTGCTTGCGCCGGGCCTGGTGGCGACGTCCCTGTTCGCCTTCATCACCGCGTGGAACGAGTTCTTCTTCGCGCTCGTCCTGATGAAGACCCCGGAGCGGCAGACGCTGCCGGTGATCCTGACGCACTTCCTCGGCGCGGAGGGCGTCGCCGACCTGGGGCCGCTGGCCGCCGCCGCGTTCCTCGCGACCCTGCCCTCGCTGGTGATCTTCGCGCTGATCCAGCGCAGACTCACCGGCGGGATGCTGACCGGGGCGGTGAAGTCATGAGGCGCGTATCCCGGCTGGCCGCCGTCACCGCGGCCGTGGCCCTGCTGCTCACCGGCTGTTCCTCGGGCGGAACGGACGACGACGGCAAGGTCACTCTCGAATTCCAGTCCCTGGCCTGGCAGAAGGAGTCCGTCGACGCCAACAAGCAGCTCGTGAAGGAGTGGAACGCGACCCACCCGGACATCCAGGTCAAGTACGTCCAGGGCAGCTGGGACAGCGTTCACGACCAGCTGCTCACCTCCTTCGAGGGAGGGGAGGCGCCCGACGTCATCCACGACGCCTCCGACGACCTCGCGGACTTCGCGTACGGCGGCTACCTCGCCGACCTGCGAGACCTGCTGCCCGCCCGCCTCAAGTCCGACATCCCGCAGCACAGTTGGGAGACCACGACCTTCGGCGACGGCGTCTACGGCGTGCCGTTCCTCCAGGAGCCGCGCGTCCTCATCGCCAACGCGAAGATCCTCAAGGCGGCGGGCGTGCGCATCCCGACACCCGCGAAGCCCTGGTCCTGGGACGAGTTCAGGACCATCACGAAGAAGCTGAGCGGGAAGAAGAAGTTCGGCGTCGCGTGGCCGCTGAAGGAGCCCGTCTCGGCGACCCTCAACCTCTCCCTCTCGGCCGGCGGGCGCATGTTCCACCGCGGCGCGGACGGCAAGGTGACGGTCCGCTTCGACGCTGCGGACCAGGTCGTGCCCCGCACGGTCCACGACCAGGTCGACACCGACGGCAGCGCCTCGGGCGCGACGCTCGGCATGGGCGGCTCCGACACGCTCCCCGGCTTCTTCGCCGGCAAGTACGCCATGGTCCCGCTCGGCTTCTCCTACCGTCAGCAGATCGTCCAGCAGGCACCGAAGGGCTTCGACTGGCAGGTCCTCCCGGCGCCCGCGGGACGTGACGGTCTCGCCCAGGGAGTCTCCCCGCAGACCCTGTCCGTGGCCGAGGACAGCCCGCACAAGAAGGAGGCCGCGCAGTTCATCGACTTCCTGCTGCGGCCGCCCAACATGGTGCGCCTCGCGCTCGGCGACTGGATGCTGCCCACCGGCACCGAGGCCCTCAAGGACCCGGCCCTGCGCACACAGAAGAACGACTGGGCGACCGGCACGGCCCTCGCCGGTGACCTCCGCTCGGCCCCCGCGCAGTCGGTGCGCGGCTACGCGGAGTGGAAGGACAAGGTCGCGACGCCCGCGCTCCAGGAGTACTACAGCGGCTCGATCGGCCTCGGTGAACTGCGCAAACGCCTGGTGAACGACGGGAATCTGGTCCTCGCGAGGTATCAGCGGTAGGGCGGGACGCGGAGGGAAAGAGGGAGGGAGAGGGAGAGAGGGTCACAGGTCGAGGACGAGGCGGGGGCCCCGGCAGCGCGAGACGCAGATCATCAGCGTCTCGCCCGCCGCCCGCTCGTCGGCGGTGAGCACCGAGTCCCGGTGGTCCGCCGTGCCCTCCACGATGTCGGTCTCACAGGTCCCGCAGGTGCCTTCCGCGCAGGAGTACAGCACCTCGATCCCCGCCTCTTGGACCGTGTGCAGGATGCTGCGGCCGGGCGGCACGGTCAGGGTGCGGCCGGAGCGCCGCAGCTCGACCTCGAAGGCGTGGTCCGTGCCGCCGGAGCCGTCCGGTCCGTCCTGCGCAGGACGGAAACGCTCGGTGTGGGCGGCGCCCAGGGCCTCGACGGCGTCGAGGAGCGGTCCCGGGCCGCAGCAGTAGACCAGGGTGCCGTCGCCGTCCGTGTCGGGCGGGCCGAGATACCCGTCGAGGTCGAGAAGGCCCGTCTCGTCCTGCGGCGCGACGCGTACCTTCGCGCCGTAGGCGGAGAGTTGATCGAGGAACGCCATCGAGCCGCGCGTCCGGCCGCCGTACAGCAGGCTCCACTCGGCGCCCGCCGCTTCGGCGGCGGCGACCATCGCAAGGATCGGGGTGATCCCGATGCCGCCCGCCACGAAGCGGTATCCCGGTGCGTCGTGGAGCGGGAAGTGGTTGCGCGGCCCCCGGACGCGGACGACCGCGCCCGGGGTCAGCTTCTCGTGGACGTACGCCGATCCGCCGCGTCCGAGTGGTTCGTGGAGGACCGCGATCGTCCAGGTGGTGCGGTCGGCCGGGTCGCCGCACAACGAGTACGGGCGGACCATGTCGTCCGTCAGGACCAGGTCGACGTGGGCACCCGGTTCCCAGGGCGGCAGTGTCGCCCCCTCGGGGTGACGGAACATCAGGGATACGACGCCGTCGGCCTCTTCGGTGCGAGCGGCGACGACGAGGTCGGCTTCGTAGGGCGGGGTCACGGTCACCGGTCGTCCTCCTGGTGATCGGGGTGGGACAGCATCCACTGCCACATCGCCTCGGGATCCTGTGTGTCGTGCTCGGCCCCGCAGTGGCAGATGCCGTGCAGTTCGTCGGTGCCGGGGACCCAGTCGACGCGGTACACCTCGGCGGTGGGCGGGCGGCTCATCGGGCGACGGTGTCGGGGGCCTGGGACCGGTCGCCCTCGGCGGCGAGGCGGGACAGGATCCGGCGGGCGGCGAGGCCGCCCGTGTCGATGTTGATGCTGAGCTCCTGGTAGCCGACGGGCTCGGTGTCCAGGGTCTTCTGGAGCAGGTTCAGCGCGTTCACGTCCTGCATGACGACCTCGTGGTTGAAGTCGCGCAGGAACGTGGACATCTCCTCGTCGCCGTGGCCGAAGTCGCGGGAGACGGCCCAGAAGTCGTAGACCTGGTTCCGCGTGGAGGGGGTGATCGCGTAGGTGATCTCCACGTGGAAGGCGTCCGGGTCGGTGCCGTCCGGACGCGGCAGGACGCCCTGCGGGGCGATGCGGCTGTGCAGCAGGTACAGGCACGGGGCGTGGTACTCGATGTCCTGCCAGCGCGTGATGCGGCCCTTGATGCCGGTGGAGTTGGCGTAGAACGGCGGACACTCGGCGTCGTCCATGTGCCGGCTGACGCGGACGACGCCCGCGCCCTCGTCGACCTCGGTCGTCATGGGGGTGTCGGCGACCTCGGGCGTGCCGATGTAGCCGCCGTGCAGATACGTCTCGTGGGAGAGGTCCATCAGGTTGTCGACGAGCAGGCCGTAGTCGGCGTCGATGGGCTCCATGCCGCCGACCGTCGTCCAGTGCGCGGAGTCGGCCAGGTGCGGGGCCCGCGGGATCGTCGTCCGGTCGGCGAGCTCCGGGTCGCCGATCCACACCCACACGAAGGAGTCCAGCTCGGCCACCGGGTACGAACTCACCCTGGCGGTACGGGGGACGCGCTTCTGGCCGGGGACGTACACGCAGGTGCCGGTCGTGTCGTAGGTGAAGCCGTGGTAGCCGCAGACCACCTTGTCGCCGTCGAGCCTGCTCTGCGAGAGCGGGAAGCGGCGGTGCACGCAGCGGTCGGCCAGGGCGACGACCTCGCCCGTGTCCTCGGTCCGGTAGAAGGCGATCGGCTCGCCGAGGACGGTGCGGGCGAGCAGCTCCCGCCCGACCTCCGTCCCGTACGCCGCTACGTACCACTGGTTGCGCGCGAACTCGGACATGGCACTCCCGTCCCTGAAGGGCGAAGCGGCTCTGCTTCGCCGTGCCGTGGTGTGCCACCAGCGTCGTGACGGGGGCGAGGTCGCGGCAACGGCTCTTCCGCCGGGCGGAAGCCGGAGAATTCCGGCGGGCTCTAATTATTGACCTCCGCAATTATTGCGCTCTACATTCCACGCATTCGCCGGTACTCCCGGCGGCACCCCCGCACTCCGTTCCCCTGAACCTTCGACCCAGGGATGTCCCATGCGCGCACGGAGAATCACCGGCCGCTTCACCGCCGGAACTCTGATCGCCGGATGCTTCGCGGTCTGCCTCGCCCAGATCGGCATCGCCCTTCCGGCCACCCTCAACGGCCTCTTCCAGGAGCATCTGCACCCGGTGGGCTCCCAACTGACCTGGATATCCGACGCGTTCCTGCTCCCCGTCACCGTCCTGGAGCTGACCTTCGGTGTCCTCGGTGACCTCTTCGGGCGTAAACGGCTGCTCGTCGGCGGCGCCGTGCTCCTCGGTATCGGCGAGACGGTGGCCGCCGCCAGTGCGGGGGTGCACCAGCTCTGGGCCGGGCAGGCGCTCGCCGGGCTCGGCGCCGCGGCCCTGTTCCCCACCTCGCTGGCGATGATCGCCGCGGGCAGCACCACCGCGGCGGGCCGCACCCGCGCCATCGCCCTGTGGGCGTCCAGTCTGTCCGCGGGCGGCTTCCTCGCCCCGCTGCTCGGGGGGATCACCGGGACCTACGGCTCCTGGCGGTGGGCCTTCGCCGTGGTGACGGCCATCGCGGCGGTGAGCGCCCTCACCAGCCTCCTGCTCGCCCACGACTCCCGCGCGCCCGAGGGCCGTTCGCTGGACATCGGAGGCCAGATCACCATCGGCGTCGGCGCGTTCGCCCTGCTCTACGGGGTGATCCAGGGGCCGGACGACGGCTGGGCCTCCGTGCCCGTGGTGACCGCCTTCCTGGTCGCCGCCGTCTTTCTCGGTCTGTTCGTGGTGGCCGAACTGCGCGCGCGCTCACCGCTGTTGCGCCTCGACCTGTTCGCCGACCGGTCGTTTGCGGTGGCCTCCGCCGTCACCGTCGTGGGCATGTTCGCCTTCCTCGGCACCGCCTACGCGGCCAGCATCCGGCTCGGCCCGATCCAGCACCAGAGCCCGCTGCGCACCGCGTTCGCCTTCCTGCTGCTCAACGGCATCACCCCGTTCCTCACCCCGCTGACCACCCGGCTGCTCGCCCGGGTGGCGCCGCGTACGCTGCTCGCCGGCGGCCTGGTCCTGATGGCCGCGGGCGACTTCGTCGCCGCCTCGCTGCGCGTGACCGACCGGGCCCTGCCCTCATTGATCCTGCCGCTCGGCCTGGTCGGGGTGGGCTTCGCCTTCACCGTCTCCTCCGTGACGGCGACCGCCGTCAACGCGGCCCCCGCCCACCTCGCAGGCATGGCCAGCGCCTCGACGAACCTGCTGCGCGACTTCGGCTTCACCCTCGGTCCCGCGGTCATCGGCGCGGTGGCGCTCAGCCGGGCGGCGTCCCACCTGGACGGCGCGATCGGTGCATCGGACCTGGCGCCGGGCGCGCGAGCGGCGGCCGGGGAGGTCCTCGCCGAGGGCGGCCCGCTCGCCCTGAACTCCGTACCGGCCGGCTCACCACCCGGGGCGGCGGGACCTTACGCCCTGGAGGCGCTGGGCCACGGCTACGCGATCGGGTTCGTCGTCTGCGGGACGGCCGCGGCGTTTTCGGCGCTGCTCGTACTCGTCGCCCTGCGCCCGGCCCGGGGCAAGCGCCTGGGGAAGGGCCTGGAGAAAGGCGCGGACACGGCCGTCCGGGATGCCGACGGTCCGGCCGCCGCCGTCTCCTCCTGACGCGTCAGGGTCGCCAGCCCAGCGCGCGCGAGATGCCGCGCCCCGCGAGCCGTACGGCCGGGACCAGCGAGTGCGGCTGCGTCCCGGCCGAGGGGACCACGAGCGAGACCGCGGCCACGACGTCGCCGCGTGGCCCGCGCACGGGCGCGGCCACCGAGACCGCGTCGTCGGTGATCTGACGGTCGGCCACCGCGCAGCCGGTGCGCCGCACCTCGGCCAGGGCGCGGCGCAGGCCGGCCGGGTCGGACAGGGTGTGCGGCGTGAAGGCGGCGAGCGGCCGTCCGCAGACCTGGTCCTGGAAGGACTTGGCGCTGTGGGCGAGGAGGACGAGCCCGACGCCCGTCGCGTGCAGCGGCCAGCGCGCCCCGGGCCGGCTGCGGACGCCGACCGCATGGCGGCCGGACAGCCGCTCGATGTAGACGACGTCGAGGCCGTCGCGCACCGCGAGATGCACGTTCTCGTGGGTCGCCTCGTAGAGGTCCTCCAGGAACGGCAGCGCTGCCTCGCGCAGGGCGGGGCCGCGCGGGGCCAGCGCCGCGAGTTCCCAGATCCGCAGCCCGACGTGGTAACTGCCCGCAGCGTCACGTTCGAGGGCGCCCCACGCGGTGAGTTCGCCCACCAGACGGTGGGCGGTGGCCAGCGGGAGTCCCGCCCTGCGGCCGATCTCGGTGAGGGACAGCGCGGGTCTGCGGTGGTCGAACGCGCCGAGCACCGCGAGGAGACGCTCCGCCGCGGAACGGCCGCGCGCCGCGCCCGCGGAGTCCTGCGACGGCTCTGTCATGTCCGGCGGCTCTGTCATGACCGGAGGGTCAGCCCCGGTCCGCTTCCGCGACCCGCGCCAACAGGGCCTGCAACGTGGCCCGTTCCCCGGGAGCGAGGGGTGCGAGCAGTTCGTCGGTGACGCGCCGACTGCCCTTGTCGGTGTCGCGCAGGACGTCCTTGCCGCGGCCGGTGAGGGCGACGATGCGGCTGCGCCGGTCGCCGGGCGCGGGTCCGCGCTCCACCAGGCCGAGTTCCTGAAGGTCGTCCACGAGGCTCACGATGGCACTCGGGTCGTAGCCGAGCCGCTCGCTCAGCTCGCGCTGCAGGGCGCCCTCCACGGTGGCGAGGTAGCGCAGCAGCGCGTAGTGCCGCAGCCGCAGGCCGAACTCTTCGAGCGTGGCGTTGAACAGCCGGCCCGAGTGCAGCCCGAGCCGGTAGAGGAGATAGCCGGTGTCGGCGTGCAGCGCGCGCATCCAGGGCGCCTCTTCGTCAGTGATGTCGGGCTCCGGGGTCGGTCCGTGCGGGCACGGGGGTGCGTGAGGTCGTGCGTGAGGCTCCAGCATGAAGGACTTCAAGGCTCACGGCAACTATTGACGACAACAATGATTGGCCATAGCGTCTTTCTCGTCGGCCGGTACCCGTACCTGGAAGGACCCACCCAGTGCCTGACACACCCTCAATCTCCCTCTCCGGCAAGGTCGCCGTCGTCACCGGAAGCGGCCGCGGACTCGGTCTCGCCTACGCCACCGCCCTCGCCCGCTCCGGGGCGAGCGTCGTCGTCAACGACATCGACGCGGACGTCGCCGCGCAGGCCGTCAAGACGATCACCGAGGCCGGCGGCCGGGCCGTCGCCGAGGTCGTCCCCGTGGGCACCACCGAGGCCGCCGAGCGCCTCGTCGGCCGGGCCGTCTCGGAGTTCGGGCGGCTGGACGTCATGGTCACCAACGCCGGAATCCTGCGCGACAGGGTCTTGTGGAAGATGACCGACGACGACTTCGACGCCGTCGTCACCACCCACCTCAGGGGCACCTTCACCTGCGCCCGAGCCGCCGCCGTGCGCCTGCGGGAGCAGGGCGAGGGCGGCAGCCTGGTGCTCGTCGCCTCGCCGGCCGGCCAGCGCGGCAACTTCGGGCAGACCAACTACGCGGCGGCCAAGGCCGGGATCGCGGCGATGGTGCGCACCTGGTCCATGGAGCTGGCCCGCGCGGACGTCACCGTGAACGCCGTCGTGCCGGTCGCCGCGACCGCGATGACCGAGACCATCCCCGCCTTCGCCCCCTATGTCGACGCGCTGCGCGGCGGCGAACCGCTGCCGGGCTTCCTGCGCCGGGGCGAGGGCTTCGGCACGCCGGAGGACTGCGCCGCGCTCGTCCCCTTCCTCGCCTCTGACGCGGCCCGGGACGTCACGGGCCAGTGCATCGGCATCGGCGGCGACAAGCTCACCCTGTGGTCGCACCCGCAGGAGGTGTCCGTCGCCTACGCGGACGGCGGCTGGAGCCCGCGGACCATCGCCGAGACCTGGCACACGTCGGTCGGCCGCGAGCCGCAGACCGTCGGCATCCCCGCGCCCCGCCTCCCGAAGGCCCCCGAGGGCGTGGTCACGGCATGAGCGGCATCGACCTGGCGGAACTCACCGCGATCGACGTCCACACGCACGCCGAGGTGTCGTCCAAGGGACGGGCCTCGCTCGACGACGAGCTGCACGCCGCGTCCAGCGCCTACTTCAAGGTCGAGGGGAACCGGAAGCCCACCCTTGAGGAGACCGCCGCCTACTACCGCGAGCGCCGCATGGCCGCCGTCGTCTTCACCGTCGACGCCGAGTCCGCCACCGGCACCGAGCCCGTCCCCAACGAAGAGGTCGCCGAGGCCGCGCACGCCAACCCCGACGTGCTGATCCCCTTCGCGAGCATCGACCCCTTCCGCGGCCGCGCCGGGATCCGGCAGGCCCGGCGCCTGGTCGAGGAGTACGGGGTGCGCGGCTTCAAGTTCCACCCCAGCATCCAGGGCTTCTTCCCCAACGACCGTATGGCGTACGGGCTTTACGAGGTGATCGAGGAGACGGGCGCCGTCGCGCTCTTCCACACCGGCCAGACCGGCATCGGCGCGGGCGTGCCCGGCGGGGGAGGCATCCGCCTGAAGTACTCCAACCCGATGCACGTGGACGACGTCGCCGCCGACTTCCCCCATCTGAAGATCATCCTCGCGCACCCGTCGTTCCCCTGGCAGGACGAGGCGCTCGCCGTGGCCACCCACAAGCCCGGGGTGCACATCGACCTCTCCGGCTGGTCGCCGAAGTATTTCCCGCAGCAGCTGGTCCAGTACGCCAACACCCTGCTGAAGGACAAGGTCCTTTTCGGCTCGGACTATCCCGTCCTCACCCCCGACCGCTGGCTCGCCGACTTCGCGAAGCTCCCGATCAAGGACGAGGTCCGGCCGAAGATCCTCAAGGAGAACGCCGCCAGGCTGCTCGGGCTGGCGAAACCGTAAAGGGGCCGGACATGCGCAACGAGGGACTGGGGTCGTGGCCCGCACGCCGGGCCCGCAAGACCCCGCACCGCACCGCACTGATCCACGGCACCACCACCGTCAGCTATGCCGTGCTGCACGAGCGCACCACCCGGCTCGCCCACGCCCTGCGGGAGCTCGGCGTCCGGCGCGGCGACCGGGTCGCCTACCTCGGCCCCAACCACCCGTCGTTCCTTGAGGCGTTGTTCGCCACGGGGCTCCTCGGCGCAGTCTTCGTACCCCTCAACACCCGGCTCGCCGAGCCCGAACTCGCCTTCCAGGTACGGGACTCCGGCGCCACGGTGCTGCTGCACGCCGCCGCGCGCACCGGTGACCTGCCGGGCATCCGCACCGCCGTGGCGGCGGACGGACCGGCGTACGAGGACCTGCTGGCCGCCGCGCCCGCGCTCCCGATCGACGAGCAGGTCGGACCCGACGACGTGTGCATCATCATGTACACCTCGGGGACGACGGGCCGCCCCAAGGGCGCCATGCTCACGCACGGGAACCTCACCTGGAACGCGGTCAACGTCCTGGTCGACCAGGACCTGATCGCCGACGAGATCGCGCTCGTGGCGGCGCCGCTCTTCCACACCGCAGGCCTGAACATGCTCACCCTGCCGGTGCTGCTCAAGGGCGGCACCTGCGTCCTGGTGGGCTCGTTCGACCCGGCGGCGACCCTGGAACTCGTCGAGCGCCACCGGGTCACCTTCATGTTCGGTGTCCCTACGATGTTCGACCAGCTGACAAGGCAACCGGGCTGGCCGGACGCCGACCTGTCCTCGCTGCGGATGCTCAACTGCGGCGGCTCGCCCGTCCCCACCCCGCTCATCGCGGCCTACCAGGAGCGCGGACTCACCTTCCTGCAGGGCTACGGGATGACCGAGGCGGCGCCCGGCACGCTGTTCCTCGACGCCGAGCACGCCGTCAGCAAAGCGGGCACGGCGGGCGTGCCGCACTTCTTCAGCGACGTACGCGTGGCGCGGCCCGATCTCGCGCCGGTGGAGCCGGGGGAGACCGGTGAGGTCCTCGTGCGCGGGCCGCACGTCATGCCCGGCTACTGGGGGCTGCCCGACGAGAGCGCCACCGCGTTCACCGAAGGCTGGTTCCGGACGGGGGACGCCGCCCGGATCGACGCGGACGGCTACGTCACCATCGTCGACCGCTTCAAAGACATGATCATTTCCGGCGGCGAGAACATCTACCCCGCCGAGGTAGAGGACGCGCTGCTCGCCCACGCGGACATCGCGGAGTGCGCGGTCATCGGCGTACCCGACGAGAAGTGGGGCGAGGTCGGCAGGGCGGTCCTCGTCGCCCGCGAAGGCCGTGCGCCCGACCCGGACGAGGTCCTCGCGTCGCTGTCCGGGCGCCTGGCCCCCTACAAGATCCCGAAGACCGCCGTCGTCGTGGACGCCCTGCCCCGCACCGCCTCGGGAAAGCTCGTCAAGGCCGACGTCCGCCGCCTGCACGGCACTTCATGACCCTGAAGCACCCTCATCGCCACCTCGGCGACGCCGGCATCAGCACCCGCATCAGCCCCCTCATCACCACCCATCGAAGGAGCCCCGCATGGGCATCACCGTCAACGGCCTGGCCGAAGTGAAGAAGCTCGCCGGAAGCGACCTGGGTACCAGTGAATGGATCGACGTCACGCAGGAGCGGATCGACACCTTCGCCGACGCCACCGGCGACCACCAGTGGATCCACACCGACCCCGAGCGGGCCAAGGAGGGCCCGTTCGGCGCGCCCATCGCGCACGGTTATCTGACGCTCTCCCTCTTCATCCCGATGTTCACCGAGCTCCTGGACGTCGAAGGCGTGACCACCAAGGTCAACTACGGCCTGAACAAGGTCCGTTTCCCCGCCCCCGTGCCCGCGGGCTCCCGCATCCGCCTGGCCGCGCGCCTCTCCGCGGTCGAGGACGTGCCGGGCGGTGTGCAGATCACGGTCGACGGGACCATCGAGATCGAGGGAGCGGCCAAGCCGGCGTGCGTCCTGCAGAGCGTCTCCCGGTTCTACGCGTAGAGGTCGGCGAGGGCGGCGTAATTTACTTGCACGAGACGGTTCGTCTCGCTTACGGTGACGTCATGACCGTCCCCAGGAACGCCCATATCGCCATGTTCTCCATCGCCGCTCACGGGCACGTGAACCCGAGCATCGAGGTGATCCGGGAGCTCGTGGCCCGTGGGCACCGCGTCACGTACGCGATCCCGCCGCAGTTCGCCGAGAAGGTCGCCGAGGCGGGGGCCGAGCCCAAGATCTGGCAATCGACGCTGCCCACCGACGGCGACCCGGACGCGTGGGGCACGGAGCTGATCGACAACATCGAACCCTTCCTCACCGACGCGATCCAGGCGCTGCCACAGATCGTCGACCTCTACGAGAACGACGAGCCGGACCTCGTCCTCTACGACATCACCGCGTACCCGGCCCGCGTGCTCGCCCACCGGTGGAACGTCCCGATCGTGCAGTTCTCACCGAACCTCGTCGCCTGGGAGGGCTACGAGGAAGAGGTCGGCAAGCCGATGTTCGAGCCGCTGAAGCAGACGCCGCGCGGCAAGGCGTTCTACGAGAACTTCGAGCACTGGATCCGGTCGAACGGCATCGACATCTCGGTGGAGGACTTCATGGGCCGCCCCGACCGCTGCCTCGTCCTCATCCCCAAGGCGCTCCAGCCGAACGCCGACCGGGTCGACGAGCGCCGCTACACCTTCGTCGGCGCCTGCCAGGGGGACCGCTCGGCGCAGGGCGGCTGGCAGCGACCGGCCGGCGCGGAGAAGGTGCTCCTCGTCTCGCTCGGCTCGACCTTCACCAAGCAGCCCGCCTTCTATCGCGCCTGCATCGAGGCGTTCGGCGGGCTCCCCGGCTGGCACATGGTCCTCCAGGTCGGCAAGTTCACCGACGAGAAGGAGCTCGGGGAGATCCCCGCGAACGTCGAGGTGCGTTCCTGGGTGCCGCAGCTGGCGATCCTGAGGCAGGCCGACGCCTTCATCACGCACGCGGGCGCGGGCGGCAGCCAGGAGGGCCTCGGCACCGCGACGCCGATGGTCGCGGTCCCGCAGGCCGTCGACCAGTTCGGCAACGCCGACATGCTCCAGGCGCTCGGCGTCGCACGCCACGTACCGATGGAGGAGGCCACGCCCGAAAAGCTCAGGGAAACGGTGCTCGCCCTGGTGTCCGACCCCGAGGTGGCGCGCCGCCTCCAGGAGATCAAGACGGAGATGGCGGGAGAGGGCGGTACGCAGCGTGCGGCCGACCTCGTCGAGCAGGAAGCCGGCTTGGTGGCGCGGGAGGCGTGAAGAGAAGGGCGGTCCGGTTCCACGTCAGGCGTGAAGCGATCGCGCACATCAGGTAACGGTCGGGTCATTCCATAACGCTCGGGTAACGCAGGTGGTGCCTGGTGGAGTCATCGACTTGGTCACGGGGTTCGACCGTTACCCCCGGTCAAAGGTTGCACGCTGCGCTACTTGAACCTTGCGTGAAGGGCTTTCTAGCGTGAGATGAACTCACCTCGAACGCCAGGAAGTTGACCAGCCATGCGCCGAGACATACCGCCCCTCCACGAGGTGCGCCGCATCACCCAGAAGAAACGCGACGCGTGGTGGACCGTGCTGCTCGTCGACCCGGTGGCCACGCCGCTGGTGCGGCTCACCGCGATGCGCACCAGGATCACCCCGAACCAGATCACCTGGGGCGCCTTCGTCCTGGGCCTCGGCTCCGCCGTCTTCTTCTGGCTGGGCGACTGGCGCTGGCTCATCGCCGGCGCCGTCGTCTACCACCTGTCCTTCATCCTCGACTGCATGGACGGCAAGGTCGCCCGGCTCACCGGCCAGGGGTCCGTCTTCGGCGCCTGGCTGGACTTCGTCTTCGACCGCATCCGCGTCATGGTGTGCGGGGTCGCGCTCATGGCGGGCCAGTACGAACGCACCGGTGACGAGCTCTACATCTGGCTCGCCCTGGCCGTCGTCGGCCTCGACACCCTGCGTTACATCAACTCCCTGGAGATCTTCAAGATCCGCCACTCCATGCGCAAGCAGATCAAGGAACGGGTGAAGGAGGCGCGGCGCGCCGAGAATGAGGCCGAGCTCGCCTTCATGGAGGACCTGCTGCGCGACAACCCCGAGGCGGACATCGAGCAGGACCTCCAGAAGGCACGTTCGGCCGAGGGGATCGTGGAGGAGGCCGCACCCAGGCCCGCACCCCAAGTGGTCGACCTGCACCAGGAGTTCAGGAGCCGCTTCCCCGTATACCTGCGGATGCGCTCGTTCCTGCTGCGGCACCGCATCCGGACCCATCTGATCAGCGGGATCGAGTTCCAGATGGGCGTCTTCATGATCGGCCCGCTGATCGACCAGGTCCTGTGGGCGACGGTCGTGTCCGGAGCGCTGCTGCTCGTCTTCGAACTCGCCATCATCTACAAGCTGTTGCTGTCGACCCGCGACTTCACGCGCACGATCGACTCGTTCGCGGCGCGCGGGCGGCAGGCCGCGGCGGCCTGAACGCGAGGGTGCTCGAACCTACGGGGGTGCCCCGCCGGACCTGACGGTCCCGCGGGGCACCCCCGACGCGTACCTCAGCCGTACGCCGTCGTCACACCCTCACGCTCTCGTCCACATCTATGGGGAATTCCCGGGGTCCGAAGTGTCGGCCGAAGCCCGAATTGTTATTACGAAGACTTGTTGAACAAGTCACAGCTGTATGTAGGTCTTGATCTGGTCGCGTCAATCGGACAGTGTTTCGTGCCAACCCCCGGAGATCTTCCGGAGATTGCCGGGGGATCGTTGAGAACCATCAGCAAACCCCCCACAAACCCCCCACAGAAACCACGAGGAGACCCCTCTTCATGGCAACTCATAAGCGTGCCCGCAGCACGGTCAAGCTCACCGCGGCGATAGCCACCGCTGCCACCGCGGTCGGAGTGACCCTCTTCGCGGGCTCCCTGGCCGGCGCCTCGACCCCCGCCGAGGGCAAGGTCTACGGCCTCGACGCCAAGGGCGCCGTCTCCGGCAGCTACATCGTGCTGCTGGACCAGAAGACGGACAAGAACGGCAAGCAGGACCTCGCCAAGGAGTACGGCGGCAAGCTGAAGCGCGCCTACTCCTCCGCCGTCAACGGATTCTCCGTGAACGACCTTTCGGAGACCGAGGCCAAGCGCCTCGCCGCCGATTCGTCGGTCGCCAAGGTCGTCCAGAACAAGAAATTCCACATCGACGCGACCCAGGACAATCCGCCGTCGTGGGGTCTGGACCGCATCGACCAGGCCGACACCGCGGGCGACAACAAGTACACCTACCCGGACAGCGCCGGTGAGGGCGTGACCGCGTACGTCATCGACACCGGCGTCCGCATCAGCCACAAGGACTTCGGCGGCCGCGCCACCTCCGGCTTCGACGCCATCGACAACGACGACAACGCCGACGACGGCAACGGCCACGGCACGCACGTCGCCGGCACCATCGCCGGTGACGCGCACGGCGTCGCGAAGAAGGCGAAGATCGTCGCCGTCCGCGTCCTCGACAACGAGGGCTCGGGCACCACCGAGCAGGTCGTCGCGGGCATCGACTGGGTCACCAAGAACCACCAGGGCCCGTCCGTCGCCAACATGTCCCTCGGCGGCGGCGCCGACGAAGCGCTCGACGCAGCCGTCCAGAAGGCCATCGCCTCCGGCGTCACCTTCGCGGTCGCGGCGGGCAACGAGTCGACCGACGCGTCCGCCGGTTCCCCGGCCCGCGTCAAGGAGGCCATCACCGTCGCCTCCTCCACGAAGGACGACGAGCAGTCCGACTTCTCCAACTACGGCTCCGTCGTGGACATCTACGCCCCCGGCTCGGACATCACCTCCGACTGGAACACCGGCGACGACGCCACCAACACCATCTCCGGTACCTCGATGGCGACCCCCCACGTCGTGGGCGCCGCCGCCGTCTACCTGAGCGGTCACCCGGACGCGACCCCCGCGGACGTCTCCAAGGCGCTGACCGACGGCGCGACCCCCGACAAGATCTCCAACGCGAGCGAGGGCACGCCCAACAAGCTCCTCAAGATCGTCGAGTAGCACGAGCAACACCCCTGACCGGCGGCCGCCGCGCCCTCCCCCACGGGGCGCGGCGGCCGCCCAGTGCCTGTCCTCGGGCCCCGCGCTGATCCGGTCGGGGCCCGAAGGCAGGCTCTATCGTGTCCCCATGGCGACAAAGGCGTACGCGGCACTGCTCCGCGGCATCAATGTGGGCGGCAGCAAAAAGGTCCCGATGGCGCGGCTTCGCCCCCTGATCGAAGGGCTCGGGCACGGCGACGTACAGACGTATCTCCAGAGCGGCAACGCGACGTTCACCAGCGGCCACGGTGACGAGGAGAGCCTCGCGGCCGAGCTGAGCGCGGCCATCGAGAAGGATTTCGGCTTCGCCGTGGACGTGATCGTGCGCGACCACGCCTACCTCGCGTCGGTCGCGGACGCGTGCCCCTTCCCCGCCGACTCGCTCGAAGGCAGGCAACTGCACGTCACCTACTTCTCCGGTCCCGTCGACCCCGAGCGGTTCGCTTCCGTCGACCCGGCCGAGTTCGCCCCCGAGGACTTCCGGCTCGGCCCGCGCGAGCTGTACCTGTACGCCCCCGACGGTCTCGGCCGCTCCAAGCTCGGCGCCGTGCTCTCCCGGCCGGCCCTCAACAAGGGCCTCATCGCCACCTCCCGCAACTGGAACACCGTCGTCAAGCTCGTGGAGATGACCGGTGCCTGAGCTGGACACCGCCGTCGAGGCCGCCATCGAGGGGGAACTGCGGCTGCTCGACCCGGAGGTGCGCCGCTCCGCGGAGCTCCTCGGCGCGCTGCTGCACCCCGACTACTTCGAGTTCGGCGCCTCGGGCCGCCGCTGGGACCGCGCCTCGATCATCGCCGAGCTCTCCGCGACGACCGAACCGGGCGTACGGCCCCTCACCGTCTCGCGGATGAAGGGCGTGCGACTCGCCCCGGGCCTCGTCCACCTGACCTTCGACACCGACCGCAACGGCGCCTGTGCGCACCGCAGTTCACTGTGGCGGCAGTCAGACGAGGACTGGCTGCTGTACTTCCATCAGGGGACGCCGTACAGCCGGGAGTGAGCGCGGCGGGCGGTCAGGTCAGGGCGCGGGCTGTGCGCGGGAGCCGCGGCGGAGGCCGACGGCGACGCCCGCGACGACGCAGGCCCCGATGGCTCCGGCGACCGCGACCAGGACGTACGTGGGATACATGTCGTCGCCCGACGGGTACCGCTCGCCGCAGAGCCGCACCACGTCAGGGCGGCCGCGGTCGGCCTCCAGACACACCCGGTGACCGATCCCGGGGGTGCCGGGGCCCGTACCCAGCGACCTCCTGACGGTGTGCCGGTGACCTCGCACCTCGTAGGCGATCACCTGCTCGTCGTCGCTCTTCGGTACGTGCTCGACGGCGGTGACGACTCCGGTGACCCGGACCGGAGCCGCGTCGATCCGCTCGGCCTGCCGCCACTGCCGGGAGGCCGAACAGCCGCCCAGAACCGCCACGAGCAGACAGAGGAGTCCGGCCCCCCAGAGAGCCAATCGGGTGCGCACGGGGAGCAGGCTCGCACGCCGGCGTGCGAGCGGCGCGAGGGTTTACCTGATCGTGAATGGCCCCTACAGCCTTCTGTGACAGGCTCGTTGGCATGCGCTATCTCATTGTCGGAGCAGGAGCGGTCGGCGGCGCCATCGGCGGCCGGCTCGCCCAGGCCGGGCACGACGTCATCCTCGTCGCTCGCGGCACGCAGTACGAGGCACTGCGGGACCACGGGCTGCGGCTCGTCACCCCCGACGGCCCGCACATCCACCGCCTCCCGGTCGTCGCCGGGCCCGAGGAGCTCGGCGAACTGAGCCCGGACGACGTGCTCGTGCTCGCCGTGAAGACACAGGACAGCGTCGCCGCGCTCGACGCCTGGGCAGGGCGGCCGGTCGCCGGGGGCGGTACCGCGGCCGAGCGCCTGCCGCTGGTCTGCGCACAGAACGGAGTGGAGAGCGAGCGCCTTGCGCTGCGGCTCTTCCGGCGCGTGTACGGCATGTGCGTGTGGCTGCCCGCCACCTTCGTCGAGCCCGGCGTCGTGTCCGCCGCCGGCACTCCGCTCACCGGCATCCTGCACATCGGCCGGTTCCCCGGAGGCACCGACGAGACGGCCCGCCGCATCTCCGCCGACCTGGAGAAGTCCCTCTTCGAGTCGCCCGTCGTGCCCGACGTGATGCGCTGGAAGTACGCCAAGCTCCTCGGCAACCTGGCCAACGCGATCGAGGCCGTGTCCGGGGTGCTCACCAGCGAGGAGGGGATCGCCCTCCATCGGCGTGCCCGAGCGGAGGGCGAGGCCGTGCTCGCCGCGGCGGGCATCGCGTTCGCCTCCCAGGAGGAGGAGAAGGAGTCCCGCGGCGACAAGATCTGTTTCGAGCCCTTCGACGGCTCGGAGCGCAGCGGCGGCTCGTCGTGGCAGTCCCTCAGCCGGGGCACGGGCACCATCGAGTCCGACTACCTCAACGGCGAGATGGGGCTGCTCGGACGGCTGTACGGGGTGCCGACCCCGGTCAACGACATGCTGCAGTCGCTCGCCGACCGCTTCGCCCGCGAGCGCCGCCCGGCCGGGTCGATGACGGTCGCGGACCTCGTGGCGGCGGCCGACGCGGCGACTCGCTGACCTGTCGCATTTCTTCAAGCCGCCGGCGGCCCCCGCGCGAGACGCTTTCCGCATGGAAAACGAGTACACCTCCATGATCGAGTACACGTCGATGAAGGAATGCGCCGCGGAGGCCGCCAGGGTCGCGCGGGGCGTCGACGCGGTGCGCCTGCCCGAGCCGAGCGGATGCGGCGACTGGGACGTCCGCACCCTCGTCAACCACTGGGTCCTCTACTCCTCGCACGGCCTGGAGCACCGGGCGCTGCGCAAGCAGCTCCCCGACGACCTCACCGCCCGCGACTTCACCGCGAACGCCGACTGGGCCGAGGCCTACGCGGCACAGCTCGCACGGGCCGTCGCCGCCTGGTCCGACCCGCGGGCGTGGGAGGGCGAGATCGACCTGGGTTTCGCGAAGACGCCCGCGCCCGAGGTCGCCCGCCTGCTCGTCGCGGAACTGGCCCTCCACGGCTGGGACGTGGCCCACGCCACCGGCCAGAAGTTCCAGGTCCCGGGCGACACGGCCCGCCTCCTGCTCGACGTCGTCGAGGCGAACGCGGAGGAATACCGCAAGTACGACGGCTTCGCCGACGCGGTCCCGGTGCCGGACGACGCACCTTTGTTCCACCGGGTGGTGGCCTTGAGCGGGCGGGATCCGCGCTGAGTCACTCCGGGAAGAGAGGGACGGGGACAAGGGGCAGCGGTCCGGGCATCTGACGCGTCGCGTCAGGCGCCCACCGCCGCCAACTCCCGTACCGTCGCCGCCTCATAGCGCCGAACGAGCAGCCGCGCCACCTCCGGCGCCGGGCCCAGTACGTCCGCGAGGACATCCGCTTCGAAGGCGCCGCGGGCGATGCGGTCCGGGAGGAAGCCGGGGGCCAGGACGTAGGGGGCCACCGCCACCCGGCGGACGCCGTCGGCGCGCAGCCCGGCCACGGCGTCCTCCGTGCGGGGCAGAGATGCGGAGGCGAACGCAGGTCGCACGGCGCACCAACCGGTGTGCCGCCACTCCCGCGCGATTTCAGCGATCACTGCGATCGCCTCCGGGTCTGTGGAGCCCGCCGAGGCCAGGACGACCCCGGTCGTGGGCTTGTCGGCCGGGGTGAGCCCGGCCTCGTACAGACGGCGTTCGAGCGCTGCCGTCAGGAGCGGGGAGGGGCCGAGCACCTCAGCCTGGCGGATCCGCAGCCGGGCCGGGGCCTGCCGCAGGACCGCCGGGATGTCCGCCTTCGCGTGGAACGCGCGCGTCAGGAGCAGGGGGAGCGCGACCACATCGCGCACACCCTCGGCCGCCAGGGACTCCAGGACGCCGTTCACCGATGGAACGTTGAAGTCCAGGAACCCCGTCTCCACGCGAAGCCCCGGCCGCAGCGCCCGCACTTCGCGTACGAGCGCGTGGACCGTCGCGGCATGGCGCGGATCGCGACTGCCGTGTGCGATCACGAGCAGAACCGGGCGGGCGGGGCGCTGGTACATGGCTGGGTCAGCTCCTCACCAGGAGACCGCGGCTGCGCAGGACGCGCCGCTCCAGGGGACTGAAGATCAGCAGGTCGATGGCGATGCCGACGATCAGGATCAGGAAGATGGCCAGGAAGACCATGGACATGGAGCTGGCGTTGCGGCCGTTCTCCAGGAGCTGGCCGAGGCCGATACCGAGGTCCGGCGACGAGGCGATGATCTCCGCGGCCATCAGCGAGCGCCACGAGAACGCCCAGCCCTGCTTAAGACCCGCGAGATAACCGGGCAGCGCGGCCGGCAGCACGATGTGCCAGGTGTGCCGCAGGCCCGTCGCGCCGAGCGTGCGGCCGGCCCGCAGGAACAGCGGCGGCACCTGGTCGACGCCCGACACCAGGCCGTTGGCGATCGAGGGGACCGCGCCGAGCAGGATCACGGCGTACATCATCTTGTTGTCGAGGCCCAGCCAGATCACGGCCGGCGGGACCCAGGCGACCGAGGGCAGCGACTGGAGGCCGGACAGGATCGGGCCGATCGCGGACCGGATGAACCGGACCCGGGCGACGACCAGGCCGAGCGGGGTGCCGATCACCAGCGCCAGCAGGAAGCCGAGCAGGCCGCGCGACACACTCGTCCAGATGTAGTCGAGGAGCGTCCCCTGCATCCACGCGGCGGACACCTCGTCCCACACCGCGGACGGCGAGGGCAGCTTGTTCGGGTCGTCGACGATCTTGAACGAGACCAGTCCCTGCCACACCACCAGGACCAGGAGCACCGCCGTCAGCGGCGGCAGCACCTTCTGGACCAGCGTCTGGCGCAGCGGGGTACGGGCGGTGTGCACGGTCTCCAGGGCGTCGAGCCCCGCTTCGAGACCGGCCAGGTCCTGCCCGGGGGCCGTGTCCTTGACGGCGCCCGTGTCCTTGCTCGCGGTCGTCGTCTCAGTGCTGGCCATGGCGGCGGATCTCCCCACGCAGTTGTTCGGTGATCTCGACGGACAGTTCCGCCACGGCGGTGTCCTCGATGCGGCGCGGCTGCGGAATGCCCACCCGCCACTCGTGCGCCACCCGGCCCGGCCGCGACGAGAGCAGCACGACCCGCTCGGCGAGCCGCACCGCCTCGCGGACGTTGTGGGTGACGAACAGGACGGAGACGTTCGTCTCGCGCCAGATGCGGGTCAGCTCGTCGTGCAGCACGTCACGCGTGATGGCGTCGAGCGCGGCGAACGGCTCGTCCATCAGCAGCAGTTGGCTGTCCTGCGCGAGCGCCCGCGCCATCGCCACGCGCTGGCGCATGCCGCCGGACAGCTCGTGGACCCGCTTGCCGTACGCGCCGTTCAGGCGGACGAGCTCCAGGAGCTCCTCCGCCCGCGTGCGGCGGTCCGCCTTCGGGACGCCGCGCAGCTTCAGGGCCAGTTCGATGTTCTTGCCCGCGGTCAGCCACGGGAAGAGGGCGTGCTCCTGGAACATCAGGGCCGGCCGGCCCTGCGTGCTGATCTCGCCGGACGAGGGCCGGTCGAGCCCCGCGACCAGGTTGAGCAGCGTCGACTTCCCGCAGCCCGAGGCTCCCAGGAGGGTGACGAACTCGCCCGGAGCGACATCGAGCGTGATGTCGTCCAGTACCAGCTGCTGCCCGGCGGGCGTGGCGAAGGACTTCGAGACGTGCTCGATCCGCGCGGCGTGGCCGGTGGTCTGCGTGCCGCCGTCCGCGGCCTTGGCGAGGGTCGTTGCCATGGTCGTCACCTCCTGGGAACTCAAGCGATTACGGGCTTGCCTGACGCGGTTACTTGACGCCGAGGCCGGCGTCGGCGACCGCGCCCTTGCCCTCGGCCTTGAGGACCTTGTTCAGCGGCGCGAGGTCGTAGATCCCCTTCAGGTCGGGCTTCTCCAGCAGGCCCGCCTTCACCGCGTGCGCCGCCTCGGTGTCGAGGGTCGAGGCCAGCGGGTCGTCTGTGAACTGGATCGACTTCCAGGCGGGGTCGAGCACGTCCGCGGGCAGTGCCTTGCCGGAGTCGGCGGCCAGCTGCTTGTTGGCCGCGGCCTTCGCCTCGTCCGGGTTGGCGTTGATCCACGCGTTCGTCTTCACCGAGCCGCGCAGCACGGCCTCGACGACGTCCGGGTGCTCCTTGAGGAACTTCTGCGACACGATGATGTTCGTGATCACGAACTTCTTGCCGGGCCACAGATCCGACTCGTCGAGGAGGACCTTGCCGCCCTCGGCCACGAGCTTGGACGCGGTCGGCTCCGGCACCCAGGCGCCGTCGACGGAGCCGGACTTGTAGGCGTCCGGGGTGATCTTGTTGTCCGTACGGACCACGGAGACGTCGCCCTTGCCGCTGTTGGCGTCGACCTTCCAGCCCTTCTCGGCGATCCAGTTGAGGAACGCGACGTCCTGCGTGTTGCCGAGCTGCGGGGTGGCGATCTTCTTGCCCTTGACGTCGTCCAGGGACTTGATCTTCTTGGGGTTGACCACGAGCTTCACCCCGCCGGACGCCGAACCGCCGATGATGCGCAGGCTCTTGCCCTGGGACTTGGTGAAGCCGTTGATCGACGGCGACGGGCCGATCCAGCCGATGTCGATGGAGCCGCCGTTGAGCGCCTCGATCTCGGACGGGCCCGCGTTGAAGATCTGGTACTTGGCCTGCGTGCCCTGGAGCTCCTTCTGGAAGAAGCCCTTCTGGTTGCCCACCAGGGCGGTGCCGTGCGTCAGGTTCCCGAAGTAACCGATCTTCACGGTGTCGGCGGAGAGCTTCTTGCCCTTGGCGGCGACGTTCGTCTTGTCGGACGTGTCGTCCTTGGCTTGCGAGCCATAGCCGCAGGCCGTCGCGGCGAGCGCGAGGAGCGGCAGGGCGGCGACGGCGGCGAGGCCGCGGCGCCAGGAGGCGGAGTTGGCAGGCACGGGAGGTGGTCCTCTCGTTGGCCCGGCGGTCACGCTCTCAGGGCGTGGCCGGGAGGTCGGCAGGGTTTCGTCTTCGTACGAACAGGTCGCGGGGGGTGTGGGCGCGCAGGCAGTGCGCGTACGTCATCGCGCACATCGCCCGACCCCGCCCTGGCCCGCGCCGAGGGTGCCGCTGCCGACGCGGCCGCCCTCTTTCGCGAACGTCGCGTATACGTCGACGAGGGTGATGGGGGTCATGACTAGAAGTCCCAGCCGTCTTCGTCCGTCGCCTGCGCGGCTTCTTCCGCGCGGGCGGCCTGCGGCTTGCCCCCGAACGCCTCGCCCGCCATGCCGGCGGCGAGCGTCGTCCCGTCGGCCGGCTCGATGAGCAGGAACGAGCCGGTGCGGCGCGAGTCGGCGTAGTCGTCGAGCGCGATCGGCTCGGCGGTGCGGATCTTGACGCGGCCGATGTCGTTCGCCACCAGCTGCCCCGGCTCGGGGTGCTGGGACAGGTCGTCCAGGGTGAGCCGCGAGGGGATCTCCTTGACGATCGCCTTGACCGTGCGCGTCGTGTGCTTGAGCAGTACGCGCTGGCCGACGGCCAGGGGCTGGTCGGCCACGTGGCAGACGGTCGCCTCGACGTCCTGCGAGGTGGCGGGCGCGTCGCCGCTCGGCACGATCAGATCGCCGCGCGAGATGTCGATGTCGTCCTCCAGGAGGAGGGTCACCGACTGCGGCGTCCACGCCACGTCGACCGCCTTGCCCAGCAGGTCGATCCCGGAGACCTTCGACGTGCGGCCCGACGGCAGCACGGTGACGGACTCACCGACGCGGAACGTGCCGGCCGCGATCTGGCCCGCGTAGCCGCGGTAGTCGGGGTGGTCGGCGGTCTGCGGGCGGATGACGACCTGGACGGGCAGGCGCGCGTGGCAGCTCGTCAGGTCGTGGCTGACCGGGACCGTCTCCAGGTGTTCCAGGACGGTCGGGCCGCCGTACCAGTCCATGTTCGCGGACGGCTCCACGACGTTGTCACCGGCGAGCGCGGAGATCGGGATCGCGGTGATCTCGGGAACGCCCAGGTCGGACGCGTACGCCGTGAACTCCTCGGCGATCGACGCGAAGACGGACTCGGCGTAGTCGACGAGGTCCATCTTGTTAACGGCGAGCACGACGTGCGGGACGCGCAGGAGCGCGGCGACCGCGGCGTGCCGGCGGGTCTGCTCGATGACGCCGTTGCGGGCGTCGACGAGGACGACGGCGAGGTCGGCCGTGGACGCGCCGGTCACCATGTTCCGGGTGTACTGCACGTGGCCCGGGGTGTCGGCCAGGATGAACCGGCGCCGGGACGTGGCGAAGTAGCGGTAGGCGACGTCGATGGTGATGCCCTGCTCGCGCTCGGCGCGCAGGCCGTCGGTGAGCAGCGCCAGGTCGGGCGCCTCCTGGCCGCGGTTGCGCGACGCGTGCTCGACCGCCTCCAGCTGATCCGTGAGGACCGACTTGGAGTCGTGCAGCAGGCGGCCCACGAGCGTGGACTTGCCGTCGTCGACGGAACCGGCGGTGGCGAACCGCAGCAGGGTGGTGGCCGACAGATCGGCCAACTGCTCTGTGGTGGTGCTCATTTAGAAATACCCCTCGCGCTTGCGGTCTTCCATCGCGGCCTCGGACATCTTGTCGTCGGCGCGGGTCGCGCCCCGCTCGGTGATCCGGGAGACGGCGATCTCGGCGATCACGGCGTCCAGCGTCGCCGCGTCCGAGTCGACGGCGCCGGTGCACGACATGTCGCCGACCGTGCGGTAGCGGATGAGGCGCTTCTCGACGCTCTCACCCTCCTTGGGGCCGCCCCACTCACCGGCGGTCAGCCACATGCCGGAGCGCTTGAAGACGTCCCGCTCGTGGGCGAAGTAGATGCCCGGCAGTTCGATGCCCTCGCGGGCGATGTACTGCCACACGTCGAGCTCGGTCCAGTTGGACAGCGGGAAGACGCGCACGTGCTCGCCGGGGGCGTGCCGGCCGTTGTACAGCTGCCACAGCTCGGGGCGCTGGCGGCGCGGGTCCCACTGGGAGAACTCGTCGCGCAGGGAGAACACGCGCTCCTTGGCGCGCGCCTTCTCCTCGTCGCGGCGCCCGCCGCCGAACACGGCGTCGAAGCGCTCCGCCTGGATCCTCTCCGTCAGCGGCACCGTCTGCAGCGGGTTGCGCGTCCCGTCCGGGCGCTCCTTGAGGACGCCGCGGTCGATGTAGTCCTGCACGGACGCGACGTGCAGCCGCAGGCCGTGCTCGGCCACGACGCGGTCGCGGTACTCCAGGACCTCGGGGAAGTTGTGCCCGGTGTCGACGTGCAGCAGCGTGAACGGCACCGGCGCCGGCGCGAACGCCTTGAGCGCCAGGTGCAGCATCACGATGGAGTCCTTGCCGCCGGAGAAGAGGATCACCGGCCGCTCGAACTCGCCCGCGACCTCGCGGAAGATGTGCACGGCCTCGGACTCGAGGGCGTCCAGGTGCGAGAGCGCGTACGGGCTGTCGGTCTCTTCGCCTGTGGTGGGTGCGACGGTCGTCATGAGAGACCCCTCTCGGTGAGCAGCGCGTAGAGCGCCGCCGCGGACTCCTGCACGGTCTGGGTGTGCGACTCGATGCGCAGGTCGGGCGACTCGGGCGCCTCGTACGGGTCGTCGACGCCGGTGAGCCCGGAGATCTCGCCCGCCGCCTGTTTCGCGTACAGGCCCTTCACGTCGCGCACGGAGCACACCTCGACGGGCGTGGCCACGTGCACCTCCAGGTAGCCGGTGCCGCCGGCCTGGTGGCGCTTGCGTACCGCCTCGCGGCTGTCCGCGAACGGCGCGATCACCGGGACGAGCGTCAACACGCCGTTACGGGCGAGGAGTTCGGCGAGGAAGCCGATGCGCTGCACGTTCGTGTCGCGGTCCGCGCGGCTGAAGCCGAGGCCCGCCGAGAGGAACTCGCGGATCTCGTCGCCGTCGAGCACCTCGACGCGGCGGCCGTCGCTGCGCAGCTGCTCGGCGAGCTCGTTGGCGATGGTGGTCTTGCCCGCGCTCGGCAGACCCGTGAGCCAGACGGTGGCTCCGGTCACTTGCTTCTCCAAAGTCTCTGTGGTCCCGGGCATCAGCCGTGGATCCCGCACTCGGTCTTGTTGCTTCCCGCCCAGCGGCCGGCCCGTGCGTCCTCGCCCTCGAGGAGGCGCCGGGTGCAGGGGGCGCAGCCCACGGAGCCGTAGCCGTCCATGAGGAGGGGGTTGGTCAGCACGCCGTGCTCGGCGACGTACGCCTCGACGTCGTCCTGCGTCCAGCGGGCGATCGGCGAGACCTTCACCTTGCGGCGCTTCTCGTCCCAGCCGACGACCGGGGTGTTCGCCCGCGTCGGGGACTCGTCGCGGCGCAGGCCCGTGGCCCACGCCGTGTACGAACTCAGGCCGTCCTCAAGGGGCTTGACCTTCCGCATGGCGCAGCACAGGTCGGGGTCGCGGTCGTGCAGCTTCGGCCCGAACTCGGCGTCCTGCTCGGCGACGGTCTGCCGGGGCGTGAGCGTGATGACGTTCACGTCCATCACGGCCTCGACGGCGTCCCGGGTGCCGATGGTCTCCTCGAAGTGGTAGCCGGTGTCGAGGAAGACGACGTCCACGCCGGGCCTGGCGCGCGAGGCGAGGTGGGCGACGACCGCGTCCTCCATGGAGGAGGTCACGCAGAAGCGCTTGCCGAACGTGTCGACCGCCCAGGTGAGGATCTCCAGGGCGGACGCGTCCTCCAGGTCGCGCCCGGCGCGCTCGGCGAGCTCCCGCAGGTCGGGCTCGGTCCGGTCGGTGACCTGCGTGGTCCGAGTGGTCGTCATATGTCTTCCCCTCCACCGTCGTTGCGCTGAACTCCCCGGGTCAGCAGACCGAGGAACTTCAACTGGAAGGCCCGATTGCATGCCGCGCATTCCCAGGCGCCGTGACCGGTCTCGTTCGGACGCAGGTCCTCGTCGCCGCAGTAGGGGCAGTGGAAGGGTGCGGCGCGCTCGCTCACGACAGTGCCTCCTCGGAGGCGCGCGCGGTCCACGTGGCGAAGCGCTCGCCGTCCTCGCGCTCCGCCTGGAAGCGCTTGAGGACCCGCTCGACGTAGTCGGGCAGCTCGGCCGCGGTGACCTTCAGTCCCCGGACCTTGCGGCCGAACCCGGCCTCCAGGCCCAGCGCGCCGCCCAGGTGCACCTGGTAGCCCTCGACCTGGTTGCCGTCCTGGTCCAGCATCAGCTGGCCCTTGAGGCCGATGTCCGCGACCTGGATACGGGCGCAGGCGTTCGGGCAGCCGTTGATGTTGATGGTGAGGGGCTCGTCGAACTCCGGGACGCGACGCTCCAGTTCGTCGATGAGCGAGGCGCCGCGCGCCTTGGTCTCGACGATGGCGAGCTTGCAGAACTCGATGCCGGTGCAGGCCATGGTGCCGCGCCGGAAGGGCGACGCGTTGACCTTCAGGTCCAGCGCCTCCAGCGCTGCCACCAGCGACTCGACCTGGTCCTCGGCCACGTCGAGCACGATCATCTTCTGCTCGGCGGTGGTGCGCAGCCGGCCGGAGCCGTGGGCGCCCGCGACCTCGGCGATCTTGGTGAGGGTCGTGCCGTCCACGCGGCCGACGCGGGGCGCGAAGCCGACGTAGAAGAGGCCGTCCTTCTGGCGGTGCACGCCGAGGTGGTCGCGCCAGGTGCCGGCGGGCTGCTCGGGCGCGGGGCCGTCGACCAGCTTCCGCTGCAGGTAGTCGTCCTCGAGGATCTGCCGGAACTTCTCGGTGCCCCAGTCGGCGAGCAGGAACTTCAGGCGGGCACGGGTGCGCAGGCGGCGGTAGCCGTAGTCGCGGAAGATGCCGATGACGCCGCCGTAGACGTCCGGCACCTCGTCGAGCGGCACCCAGGCGCCGAGGCGCTGGCCCAGCTTGGGGTTGGTGGACAGGCCGCCGCCGACCCACAGGTCGAAGCCGGGGCCGTGCTCGGGGTGGTTCACGCCGACGAACGCGATGTCGTTGATCTCGTGCGCCACGTCGAGCTGCGGGGACCCGGAGACCGCGCTCTTGAACTTGCGCGGCAGGTTGGAGAAGTCCGGGTTGCCGATGAAGCGCCGCTGGATCTCGTCGATGGCGGGCGTGCCGTCGATGATCTCGTCGGCGGCGATCCCGGCGACGGGGGAGCCGAGGATGACGCGGGGCGTGTCACCGCAGGCCTCGGTCGTGGAGAGCCCGACCGCTTCGAGGCGCCGCCAGATCTCCGGCACGTCCTCGATGCGGATCCAGTGGTACTGGATGTTCTGCCGGTCGGTGATGTCGGCGGTGCCGCGCGCGAACTCCTGCGAGATCTCGCCGATGACGCGCAGCTGCTCGGTGGTCAGCCGGCCGCCGTCGATGCGGACACGGAGCATGAAGAACTCGTCGTCCAGCTCCTCCGGCTCCAGAATCGCGGTCTTGCCGCCGTCGATCCCGGGCTTGCGCTGGGTGTAGAGCCCCCACCAGCGCATCCGGCCCCGGAGGTCGTTGGGGTCGATGGAGTCGAAGCCGCGCTTCGAGTAGATCGTCTCAATGCGTGTCCGCACATTGAGACCGTCGTCGTCCTTCTTGAACTGCTCGTTGCCGTTGAGCGGCGTGAAGTGACCCACGGCCCACTGGCCCTCGCCGCGGTGACGGCTCACCTTGCGGCGCGGCGCGGCGGTCGTGGGCTTTTCAGGGGTGGCAGCCATGGGTGTACGTCCTTCAGGCGGGCGGAGGCTCTGGCAGCTTTGACCAGCACACTTCGCGCGAGGGCGCGGCGGTGCGCAGGGTGCTGTACGGGGAGAAAGTGCGGCGGTGCTGGTGGAGTCAGCTCACCGGACACATGGCGCTGGACATGCGGCAGAGATCGACGTGTCGTCGACTCACCAAGGCAATTCCAGCTCGATCCATGGCGGAAGCGTGTCATGGGACTTTCGGCCCAGTCCACCACTGTCCATAAAGTGGACGAGACTGTCTCGCATCGCGGACAGGTGTGTCCTGGGTCACTGGGTGGCACGGGAATGGACCGGCCAGTGGCCGGCGGATACGCGAAGGGGCGGCGCGGTGACCCGCGACGCCCCTCGTGTCCCACGGGATGGCTACGCCCCCGGCCACGGCCCCGGCGTCGCCACCTCGGGCTCCTCCTCCACCTTCGTGTCGAAGAGGCGGAACCCGCGCCGCTCGTAGTTGGCCATCGCGTGCTCGCCGTCCTTGCTGCACGTGTGCAGCCAGACCCGCTTCGTCGGCGCGCGGTCCGGCCACCGCTCGGCCAGGTCCCAGGCGCGCTCGACGCCGTAGGAGAGGAGGTGACCGCCGATGTGGCGGCCCCGGAAGGCGGGGATCAGGCCGAAGTAGACGACCTCGACCACGCCGTCGTCCTGCGCCTCCAGCTCGACGTAACCGGCCGGGGTCCCCTTCTCGTACGCCACCCACGTCTCGGTGCCGGGCCGCGCCAGGACTTCCTGCCACTGCGCGTACGTCCAGCTCAGCCGGTCGGTCCAGAGGATGTCGCCGCCGACGGAGGCGTACAGGAAGCGGCTGAACTCCGGCGAGGGCACCTCGGCGCGCACGATGCGCAGGTCGTCGCCCTCGGGTGCGGGGGCCGGCCGGAGGTCGGACGGAGCGGTCTGCTCCAGGGACCAGGTGGTCACAGCGATGTTGCTCATGTGCGTCAGGCAATCACGAGCCCCGCGGGCAGGCCAAGGCGGTCCGCGATACGGGCAGACCCGCCGCACGCACGCACGCGCAACCGGCCGGGCGGATGTCCAGGAACCGTCTCGGTAAGTCCATGGAGTCGGGCCGGGCCGGGCGGCACGCTCTGAGCCGTCCCGCCGGGCGACTCCCTCCTCTCCGGCACCCGCAACCACCCACGGAGGTACGTCATGAGACGCAGCAGTGTCAGCGCCGCGCTCGTCGCCTTCTGCGCAGCCGCGACCGCCGGCGTCACGGCCCTCGCGGCCGCCCCCGCCGCCACGGCCGCCTCCCCGCTCAAGTCCCGAGCCCATTACGTCGACTGCCGGGCCGGGGCCGGCCCGCAGAAGGGCACGCGGGCGGCGCCCTGGCGCACGCTCGCTGCCGTCAACGCCCAGCACCTCGGCCCCGGCGACCAGGTGCTCCTCAAGCGCGGCACCCGCTGCACGGGCACGCTCGCCCCGAACGGCGCGGGCGCCCCCGGCAGCCCCGTCCGCATCGCCCCCTACGGCACCGGGGCGAAACCGGTGATCGACGGCGCGGGCGCCCCCGACACCGTTCTCCTGCAAGACACGCAGTGGATCGAGGTCTCCGACCTGGAGATCACCAACGCGGCGAACCCGGGCACGAAGCGCCGCGGCGTGCGCGTCGTCCTCAGTGACTACGGCACCGGCAGGCACTACCGCCTCACCGGCCTCGACATCCACGACATCCGCGGGGACGACACCAAGGACGTGGACGGCTCCGCGGGCATCCTCTTCTCCGTCACCGGGTCGGCGAAGGAGACGCGCTACGACGACGTGCGCGTGGAGAACAACACCCTGCGGACCGTCGACCGCGAGGGCATCTTCTTCGCGTCCAGCTGGAACCAGCGGCCCGCCATCAGCGGCTACGACCCCAGCGGCCCGCACTGGGTCCCGTCCACCGGCGTCGTCGTGCGCGGCAACACCCTGAACGACCTCGGCGGGGACGGCATCGTCATGACCGCCACCAAGGACGCCCTGGTCGAGCACAACACCCTGCACGGCTTCCAGCGGCGCTCGGCCGGATACAACGCGGGCATGTGGCCGTGGGACGCGGACGGCACCGTCTTCCAGTACAACGAGACGTCCGGCGGTGAGACGACCCGCGACGGCATGGCGTACGACGTGGACGAGGGCTCGTTCGGAACGGTCTTCCAGTACAACTACAGCCACGACAACGCGGGCGGCTTCTTCCTCGTCTGCAGTGCCGACGGAACTCTCGGCGACGCCATGATCCGCTTCAACATTAGCCAGAACGACCACTTCAGGGGCATCGAGACCTGCCGCGGCTCGTTCTCCGGGGTCCGCTTCCTGCACAACACGATCTACGTCGGTGACGGCGTCAGCCAGACCGTCGTCAACGAGAACACCACCAGCCGGCACGAGATCGCCTTCGACAACAACCTCGTCGTGAAGGAGGGCGCCGGCACGGCCGCCTTCACCCTGCGCTCCGGCGGCGTCACCGCGTCCCACAACGCGCTGTACGGGATCGGGGCGGCGCCGGCCGACCCGGGCGGCACCACCGCCGACCCGCTCCTCACCCGGCCGGGCACGGCCACGGGTTACGGGGACGCGGCGGCCGCCTACGCCCTGCGTGCCGGATCGCCCGCACTCGGCGCGGGCACGCCGCTCGCCGACGCGGGCACCCGCGACTTCGCGGGCAACCCGGTGGTGCCGGGAGCGGCGCCCAACATCGGCGCGTGGAATGGGAGTTCGTCCGCCCGGTGACGATCGACGGGCGCCCTGATTCCGGTCGGGGCGCCCTGATCCGGGTCGGGGGCGTCCTACGGGGCGCTGACGGGCACCGGCGCGTTCCAGCGCTGCGTGCCCGCTCCGGCCGGTGCGAGTTTCACGCCGGAGCCGTCGCGGGTGAGGGTGCGCCCGGTCGCCTGGTTCACCAGGGTCTTCCTGCCCGGGTTGTACTTCCACAGCTTGGCCGGGTCGGTGACCTTGCCGCCGACCGTGATGTCGCCCCCGCAGTCGGTGATGCGCACGCTCTTCTTGTCGCTCGCCGTCAGGCAGTAGTCCGACGGCAGCCGCACCGTGCCGTCGGCGGCGAGGACCCAGGACTGCTCGAAGGCGCCGGGGCCGTTGTCCTTGCACGCGGCGAGCGTGAGGGCCGTGCCGTCCTTCGCCGTGCCGCGCGGGGCGAGGCACTTGTCGTCGGGCGCGGAGATCTCGGCGCGCTTCGAATTGCCCAGCGACAGGCGCTGGTTGGTGCTTCCGTCGGGACGCGCGTCCACGGCGGAGGAGCACGGCGGGTTGCTCTTCGTCTTGGTCACCGAGCCGACGGCCGCGCCGGCGCCGACGGCAGTGCCCGTGGGCAGGCCGAAGTGGGCGTCCGAGTACGGCTGGTCGTAACAGGTCGCCCGGGGGTCGTTCCACTCGAAATACTCGACCCAGTCGATCAGGCCCGTGGACTTGATGGCGGTGGCCGGCGTCTGCACGCTGCCGAGCTTGAACGACTCGCCCGTGGTCCTGTCGTGGATCGTGGCGCCGAACCAGCCGTCGCCCTCGTAGGCGACCGTGGAGGTGTAGGTGTGCCCCTCCTCCCAGTCGTGGTTCATGCGGCAGCTGGAGCCCTCTCCCTCGCCGCCGAACTGGAGGCAGTAGCTGCCCTCGGAGCCGGGCTTGCGCTCGAAGCTGTCCCACACCGAGAACAGGAACGTCGGCTTGTCGCCGCCGTTGCGCTGCATCCCGATGTAGGCGCCGTTGCCGACGTTGAAGCCGAACTGGTGGCTCCAGAAGGTGTTCGCGTTGTAGCCGGGGTCCTTCTCGACCGTCGTGGACCAGGTGACCTCGCTGAGCCCGTCGGCCGCCGACGGGAACGAGTAGTAGGTGTACGTCCCCGGGGTCGTGCCGGTGGTGTCGTCCGCGTTCGCCGCGGGGGCGGCGGCCAGGCCGGCTCCGGCGGCGAGGCCGAGCGCCGCGAGGAGCGGCACGGACCGCCGCTTGAGGGAACGGGTGAAGCGTCCAGTCATCGAAAGACCTGCCTGTGATGGAGGTGGATGAGTGAAGAGAGCGCGTAAGGCTGCGCTGTGCGGGAGTTCCTGAGTTCCATGCGTGAAGCTGATTGAAAACTCGGAACTTCGAGCATGATCAAGCGCGCCGGGCACATCCTGCGGCATCGGGCGGCGCGGGGCAAGAGGGAGCGCACGGGGTCGTCACAGCGCCGCGAACGCCTCGTCCACGGCCTCGCAGGTGCGCTGGATGTCGTCCTCCTCCAGCGCGGCGGAGACGAACCAGCAGGCGAGGCCGTAGACGTTGACATGGATGCCGCGCACCAGCAGCTCGTGGCGGAAGCGCTCGTAGCGGTCCAGATCGGCGGCGAAAAGATCGCGGTAGTGACGGGTCGGGGCGCCGTCCGCACAGAACACGATCTGGAACATCGCGCCGACCCCCTGGACCGCGCACGGCACGCCGTGGTCGCGGGACGCCCGGCGCACCGCCTCCATGACGCGCCGTCCCGCCTCGTCGATCCGGCCGCTGACCGCGGGGTCGGCGAGCCGGGTGACGGTCACGAGGGCGGCCGTGGCACACAGGGGCGAACCGTTGTACGTGCCGCCCTGCTTGATCCGGTTGTCGCCGACCTGCTCCATGATCTCCCGGCAGCCCGCGAACGCCGAGATGGGCAGCCCGCCGCCGAGCGCCTTGGAGTAGACCGCGAGGTCGGGCACGACCCCGAACAGGGCCTGCGCGCCGCCGGGTCCGGTGCGGAACCCCGTGCAGACCTCGTCGAAGACGAGCACGATGCCGCGCCGCGTGCACTCCGCGCGCAGGGTCTCCAGATAGCCCGGGACCGGCATCGTGCAGGCGTTGTTGGCGACGATCGGCTCGCAGATGACCGCGGCGATCCGGCCGCGGTGCGCGTCGAGGACGTCACGCAGGACCTCGGCGTCGTTCCACGGGCAGACCACCACGTCGTCGAGCACGCCCTGCGGGATGCCGCGCGAGTGCGGCCTCGCGAACGGCGCCTCGTACGGGCCGACTTCTTCCCGCGTCGACTTGCTGGACACCGCGAGCGTGTCGGTCCAGCCGTGGTAGTGGCCCTCGAACTTGACGACGAGGGAGCGCCCGGTGAAGCCGCGCGCGGCCCGTATCGCGCCCTGGACCGCCTCGGAGCCGGAGTTGGCGTAGCGCACGAGATCGGCGCACGGCACCGACTCCCGGATCTTCTCGGCGAGTTCGATCTCGGGGACGTTGCACGTGCCGAACATCGTGCCGCTCGCCAGGACCGTGGAGAGGGCGTCGGTGAGCAGTGGGTTCGCGTGGCCGAGGACGGCGCTGCCGTAGGCGAGCAGGTAGTCCACGTAGGTGTTGCCGTCCACGTCCCTGATGCGCGCACCGGAGCCGCTCTCCATGTACAGCGGATGGGGCTCCGACCCGGTGGTGGTGATGCGGGAGGAGGAGCTGGTGCCGCCCGCGAGCGACCCTCGGGCGCGCTCGAAGAGCTCGCGGCTCTTGTGATATGCCATCAATTCCTCCTGTTTTCAAGGCGTTGACACAGATTCCGGTGGGAGTGAGACTCCATGCCCGAGAGATCCTGAAATGTTGAAGAGGGGAACACGGACATGGTCGAGAAGGTGGCCGTCATCACCGGCGCCGGCGTCGGAATCGGTCGGGCCTGCGCGCTCGGGCTCCTGTCGCGGGGCTGGTCGGTCGTCCTCGTGGGCCGCCGCGAGGCGCTCCTCGAGGCGACGGCCGCGGATGCGGGGGAGCACGCGGACCGCGCGGTCCCGTTCCCCGCGGACATCACCGACCCGGAGGCGGTGGCGGGGCTCTTCGCCGCCGTGGGCGAGCGGTTCGGCCGCGTCGACCTGCTGTTCAACAACGCCGCGGAGACGATGCCGTACATCCCCACGGAGGACGTCGAGGCCGACGACTGGCACCGCGTCATGGGATCCATCGCGACCGGTACCTTCCTCTGCTCGCGTGCGGCGTTCCGGATGATGAAGGAGCAGAGCCCGCGCGGCGGCCGGATCATCAACAACGGCGCCCCGTCGGCGCACGTGCCGCGCCCGGACTCGATCGCGTTCACCGCGGCCAAGCACGCCGTCGCCGGGATGACCCGCTCGCTCTCCCTCGACGGCCGCGAACACGGCATCGCCTGCGGGCAGATCGACATAGGCAACGTGACTCCCGCCGACCGGCCGCAGCCCGCCGTCCTCCAGGCGGACGGCAGCCGGCGGGTGGAGCCGACCATGGACATCCGCCATGTCGTCGACATGGTCGCCGCCATGGCCGAGCTCCCGGTGGACGTGAACATCCAGTCCGTCACGGTGATGCCGAGCGCGATGCCGTACGTCGGCCGCGGTTAGGGCCTCTCGTTTGGATCACGCCGGGCTCGCGGGGTCTGGCCTGATCCAAACGAAAGACCCTAGGCCCTCTCGTCCGCCCCGTCCCGTCCGTCATCCCCGGCGCCCGGCCTGCGCGGTCTCGTACTCCGTGAAGTGGCGCTCGGCGAAGAGCTCCGGCCACTCGTCGCCCGCGAGCCCGAGCTCCCGGGCGCGGGCGAGCATGTGCCGCCAGTACGGCTTCACCGGCCGCCAGCGCACCCCCGTCTGCGCGTAGGAGCTGTCCACCATGTACCGCTCGCGGCTCTCCCCGTGGGGGGCCGTGCGGCGGGTGTGGAACAGGGCCGAGTGGATCAACACCGTGGAGCCGGGCGGCAGTTCGCTGATGAAGACCTCGCCCGGCAGCTCGGACGTGCCCAGGTGGGCGCGGGCCGTCTTGGCGGCGGTCTCGCGGTGCGAGCCGGGCAGTACGGCGAGTCCGCCGACGGAGTCGTCGAGCCCGCCGAGGTAGTGCAGGGCGTGAATCATCGTGTGCGTGCGCTCCGCCCGCGGGCCGAGCTCGTAGTCGTGGTGCCAGTCCTTGCCGGGCGCGTTCGGCGGGCGGCGGTCGCTGTGCAGGTGGTGGAAGGCGAAGGGCCCGCCGATCAGTCCGGCGAGGAGGCGGAGCAGCGGCGGGTGGGCCAGGATCCGGCCGTGCGCCTCCATCTCCAGCTCCATCAGGGGCGGCAGCCCGTACTCGTCGGGGGAGACGGCCGAGGCTATGGACCGCTGCCGCGCACCCGAGTCCACCCAGTGGTCGACCTCGGCCTTCGCGCGGTCCGCGAGGGTGGCGGGGAGGAAGCCCGGCAGGACGAGATAGCCCTCCTCCTCGAACTGTCTGCGGTCCTGTGCGGTGAGCGCGGTGTCGCTGCCCATGATTCCCGTGATCCCCATTGGCCTTCCTTCAACTTGGTGCTTTTTGTGCCCTGTTGTGGGAGGTGGTCGCGTGGCGAACAGAAAGGAACCGTAGCGATAGTTGCTTGTTTTTGCACGCAGGGACTCTCAATCGAGCAGTTTCGTGCATACTGCTGTGCGTTCCTGCAACATCCCGGGTCAGGAAGGCCAGATGCAGCAGCACTCAACCCGCACCCCACTCGTCTCCGTGGTCGTCACCTGCTTCAACTACGACCGGATGCTGCCGCGGGCGCTCGAGAGCGTCCGCGCCCAGACGACGGCCGACTGGGAACTCGTGATCGTCGACGACGGCAGCACGGACACCTCGCGCGACGTCGCCCAGACCTTCGCCGCGGCCCACCCCGAGCTGGCCGTGACCCTCGTGTTCACCCGCAACGGCGGCCTCGGGCGCGCCCGCAACCTCGGCATATCCGTGGCCCGCGGCCGCTACGTCGCCTGCCTCGACGCGGACGACCACTACGAGCCGCACGCCCTGGAGAAGCTCGCCGCCGCCCTGGACCGCGACCCGACCGCCGAGGTCGCCCGGCCCTTTCTGCGCTCCTTCGGCGTGGAGGAGCGGATCTGGGAGTACCCGGACTACGACTTCGACGCGTCGACGTCGGTGAACCAGGCGCCGTACTGCGCCATGTTCCGCCGCTCCGCGTGGCAGCGCGCCGGCGGCTACCACGAGGGCATGCCCGCGTACGAGGACTGGAACTTCTGGATCGCCGTCGGCAAGCACGGCGGCCATATGACGACCGTCCCCGAACCGCTGCTCCACTACCGCACCAGCGTCGACGGCATGTTCGCCCGCCACCGCGTCCACGACCTCGCGCTGCGCGCCACGATCGTGGCCAACCACCCCGACGTGTACGGCAGTTCGTGCCAGTACCTGGCGCGCCGGATCCTCGCCGGGGAGAACGTCGACGACGACCTCGAGACGGGACCGCCGCACGCGATCTTCGCCCTCTCCTACCCGGCGAGGACCCTGCGCGGCGAGGACATCAGCGCGGACTTCGGCGCCGTGAGCTGAGTGGTGGCCGAGCACATCATCGAGGCGCGGGCCCTCACCAAGAGGTTCCGCGTCGCGAGGAAACGGCCCGGGATGCGCGGGGCGCTGCGCCACCTGGTCCGCGGCGAGTGGGAGGACCGGACCGCCGTCGACGCCGTCGACCTGGCGGTCGCGCCCGGTGAGAGCGTCGCCTACGTCGGCCCGAACGGCGCCGGCAAGTCGACCACCGTCAAGATGCTCACCGGCGTCCTCACCCCGACCTCGGGCGACCTGCGCGTCGCGGGCGTCGTCCCGTACGAGGACCGGGTCGCGAACGCGCGCAACATCGGCGTCGTCTTCGGGCAGCGCACCCAACTGTGGTGGGACCTGCCCGTGCGCGAGTCGTTCCGCCTGCTCGGCGACATCTACCTCGTACCGAAGCGGGAGTTCGACACCCGCCTCGACGAACTGATCGCACTCCTCGGCATCGAGGACCTCCTGGAGCGGCCCGTCCGCCAGCTCTCACTCGGCCAGCGCGTGCGGTGCGACGTGGCGGCCTCGCTGCTGCACGCGCCGCCCGTCCTCTTCCTCGACGAACCCACGATCGGCCTCGACGTCTCGGTGAAGGCGCGGCTCCGCGAGTTCCTCGCCACCCTGCACCGCGAGCGCGGCGTCACCGTCATGCTCACCTCCCACGACCTCGGCGACGTCGAGTCGCTCTGCACCCGCATCGTGCTGATCGACCGCGCGCGGATCCTCCTCGACATGCCGGTCACCGACATGCTCGCCCGCTACGGCACGCGCCGCACCGTCACCGTGAGCGGCGCCGCACGGCTCACCGCGGCGCCGCTGCTGGAGCGCTTCGGCTCGCAGGTGACGGTCAGTCAAAGAGACGCCAACACCCTGGAGATCAGCCACGACCGTGGCACCCTCGCCACCCGCGACGTCATCGCCGAGGCCCTCGCCACCCTCCCTGTGGACGACATCCAGGTCGGCGCGCCCAGCATCGAGGAGATCATCCGGAACCTGTACGAGGGCGGAGTGGATGCCGCTCTCTAGGACACCCGAGCCCGCGCACGCCGGACGCCCCGTACCCGTACACCCTGCCCCCGCGCACCCGGTACGCCCCGTCGTCCGCCCCCCGTACCGCTCGCTCTACCTCGCCTCCCTCCAGCAGGCCCTCGCCCACCGTCGCGCCGTCCTCGTCGACCTCGCGGGCAACGCCGTCTGGGCGGCCGTCCTCTACTACCTCTGGCGCTCGATCTTCGCCGGTGCCACCAGTGTCGGCGGATACACCTGGGACCAGATGCGCACCTATGTCCTGCTCTCCTACGCGCTCGGCCAACTCCTCGCCTTCCAGGCCGAGATGCAGATGCACCGGGACATCCGCAGCGGTCAGGTCGCCCTCGATCTCGTACGGCCCGTGAACTATCCGGTGATGCAACTCGTCAGGGCACTCGGCGCCGGTACCCCGCACATGGCGGGCGCCCTCGCGGGGACCGCGTTCATCGGCGGAGTACTCCTGCACGCCCTGCCCCCGCACTCGCCGGCCGCCGCCCTGCTCTTCCTGCTCACCCTGGCCGTCGGGGTCGCCGTCAACGCGATGCTCTGCTTTCTCACCAGCCTGCTGTGCTTCTGGACGGAGAGCGCGTACGGCCTGATCCTGGCGCGCCAGGCCGTGACCACCTTCATGGCGGGCGGCATGGTCCCGCTCGCCCTCTTCCCGGCGCCGCTGCGCGTCGTAGCCGAGTGGCTGCCGTTCAGCGCCATCGTGTCCACGCCGGTGCAGATGTACCTGGGCCGGCTCACCGGTGACGACGCCCTGTTCGCCCTGGCGCGTCAACTCGCCTGGGCCGCGGTCATGGTGGCCCTCACGGTCCGGCTGTGGCGGGCGGCGCGCCACCACCTGACCGTCAACGGAGGATGAACCGGTGCCGAGCCCCAGCCTGAGATACGTGGCGTCCGTGGCCAAGCTGTACCGGATCCGCCTCCAGTCGCAGCTGGAGTACAAGGCGGACTTCGTGATCGGCGTGCTCGGCGCGTTCTGTCTGCACGCCGCCGGGTTCGGGACCGTGTGGATCATCCTGCGGCAGGTCCCGGACATCGCCGGGTGGACGATCTGGCAGCTGTCCGTGACGTACGCGCTCGCGATCGTGCCGCGCGGCCTGTGCGTCATGCTCTTCGACGGGGTGTGGGAGCTGCGGCACCTCGTCGTGAAGGGGGAGTTCGACCGGTTCCTGACCCGGCCGCTGTCGCCGCTCCTCCAGCTGTGCACGCTGCGGGCGAACCCGGCGGGCGCGGGGGACGTCGTCCTCGGCCTGACGCTCCTCGTCCTCGCGGCCCGGCACGGCGCCTTCGCCGTGAGCGCCGCGTCCCTCGCCGTACTCGTCGTCGCCGTCTGCAACGGCGTGCTCGTCGTCGGCTCCCTCAACCTCGCCACGAACAGCCTCGTCTTCTGGGACGGCGCGGAGCAGAACAGCGTCTCCCTCCTGGTCGGCAACACCGCCGACCTCGCCAAGTTCCCCCTCACCCTCTACGACTCCGCCGTCGCGTTCGTCTTCACGTTCGTCCTGCCCTTCGGCCTCCTGAGCTACTACCCGACGCTCGCCCTCGCCTCCGGCGGCCTCGAACTCCTCGGCCGTATCGCCCTGTTGCTGCTCGGCGGCGCGACGACGCTGACGGCGGCCGGGCTGATCTGGCGGGCCGGGCTACGGCGGTACCAGGGCGCGGGTTGAGCGGCCCGTACGGACACGGTGAGGGGCCCCGCACGCCGAAAGCATGCGGGGCCCCTCGTTCCTCACGGTGTCACCTCAGCCGCAGAGCCACTTCGCTCCGCCCCAGCTGGCGTGGTCGTTGCCGTTCCCGTCGCCGCCGTCACCGACGACGAGCTCGACGTACTTCGCGCCAGAGACGTCGGCGTCCAGCTTGTACGCGCTGTCCGACGCCTTGAGGACCGGGCTCTCGGCGACCTTCTTGCCGTCCGCCAGCACGCTGAACTGGACCGAGCCCGCGGTCTTCTGGGCGTCGTCGACCCCCACCTGAGCCGTGAACGCCTCGCAGTTCCCACCGAGGTAGAACTTCACGTCGGCGGGCGCGTGCGTGCCCAGGCCCTTGGGGAAGGCCGTGCCGCCGATGCTGATCGGCTGCCCGTCGCCGGAGCCGGCCTCGCCGTTCGAGAGGTCCTTCTCGGGCGGCCCCCAGCCGCTCTCCGCCGACACCCAGTCCATGTCGCTCACCCAGGTGTCCTTGGTGGGCGGCGGGGCGAGGGTGTGGATCGAGATGCCGTCGGTGAGGGACTTGGTGCCGTCGCCCGCCTCGTACGACGCCTTCGCGGTGAGCGGGTAGCTCTTGTACTCGGCGTCCGCCGGCGGTGTGACGTTCCAGGTCGCCGTCGCCTTGGCGCCCGCGGCGACGGAGTCGAACGTCGTCGCGCCGGCCGCCTCGGCCTTCCAGCCCTCCGGCACGTCGAGCGTCACCTCGACGTTCTTGGCCGCGGTCGCCTCGTGGTTGGCGAACGCCGCCGTCACCTTGTTCGCGCTGCCGGGCTCCAGCGTCGCGTTGGCCGAGGTGAGACCGAGCGTGGCGCACGCGGTGCGCTCGTCGGTGGTGCCGAGGTCGGTGACGGTGAAGTTGTCGAGGACGAAGTCGGCGCCCTCGGGGGCGTTCTCCGCCTTGGTGAGTCCGGTCCACACGTCACCGCAGCCGCCGACGACCCGCTCGCTGAAGTGGCCGGTGGTGCGCTGCTGCGGCAGTGCGGTCCTGCGGGTGGTCACGCCGGTCGGCTCGCCGCCGGTGACCGTGTCGTACCCGGTGGTCCACTGGTAGGCGCCCGCGTGGCTGTTCTGGTAGTCGAACTCCACCTTGTAGGCGTGGCCCGCCTCGAAGGGCACGGACGCGGGAGTGGTGCGGTAGACGAGGCCGTCGTTCTCCTCGTGGGACTTCAGGGACTCACCGTCGCCGATCACGTCGTCGATGAGCTTCCCGTTCCAGCCGGCCTGCGTGTACGGGGCGTGCTTCTGCGCGATGTGCGTGCGCGGGTCGTTCTCACCGCCCGACTCGCCCTTCACGAAGGGGCCCCAGCCCTGGTCGACGGCGTCGAAGTCGTCGTACGCGACCGTCCCCTTCTTCGTCGCGGGGTCGTTCTCCACGATCCGTACGTCGTCGAGCCCGACCTTCGCGTCGCTGCCGCCCGCCGCGGAGATCCGCAGCGTCGTGGCGCCGCCGGCGGGCGCGGTGAAGTGGACCTTGACCCGCTGGTAGTAGGTGCCGTGCCGCTCGTCGCCCGCGATGTAGTTCTTGGCGGTCGAGCGGTCCACCGTCAGCTTCGCGCCGCCGACGGCGAGGGTCGTGGGCCGCGTCCTGCCGGGCTCGACCTCGACGTTCACGGACGCGCTGTAGCGCTTGCCGGGCGTGAGGCCGGTGACGCGCTGCTCGATCGCGGCCGCCTTGCCGCCGCCGAGCGCCGCCCCGCGGTGGCCGAGGCCGTCGCGGTCACTGGTGACCGGTCCGGTCTTCTTCCAGTCGGCCAGGGCGATGTCGTTGAAGCCGGGGTCCTTGACCTTGCCGCCCTGGCCCCAGTCGGCGTCGGCCTGCTTCGGCGCGTGGTCGGGGTAGAGGACGTAGGGCTGTCCGGCGGTCGCGGTCAGTGTGACCTTGCCGTCCTTCGCGCTGACGGTGGACTGCTTGACGCGGCCGTTGTCCGTCAGCTTGTAGACGGTGAACTGCCGTGTCCCCGCGAAGGGTCGGGGCACGGTCCAGGTGCTCGTGCCGCCCTTCTTCGACCAGTGGTAGAGCTTGTCCTGCCGCTTGCTGTCCTCCGACTTCCAGGGCAGCAGGTAGGAGTCGCCGTCGATCACCTTGGCGCCGCCGAGGGACACCTCGCGCTTGCCGTCGGAGACGGTGCCGCGGACGCCGCCCGTGAAGGTGACGTCGTTCTTGTCCCAGTCGGTGATGCGGTAGTGCTGGAGGAACTTCGCCGGGAGGTTGCGCTCCCAGACGTTGGCGGAGAACTCGTTCCAGTCGTTCTCGCCGGTCCAGCCCTCGAAGCCGACCAGCGCGGTTTGGCCGAGCACCGGGTCGTCGTTCCAGACGTCCTTCTCACCGTTGCGGATGAAACGGATGATCTTCGAGTTGAGGCCCTTGTTCGTCTTGGGCCCGTAGTCGAGGTCGTTGGCCCAGTGCGACCACAGAGCCTGGCGCTCGAACTTGTTGCCGAACTCCGTGGCCATGTCCCAGCCCTGGTTCTTCAGCTCGGTCAGCGTCCGGTCCGCGATCCAGCCGTGCGTGTAGTAGACGTCGATGTAGATGAGCGACAGGTTGGAGTCGGTCTCGTCGCGCAGCTGCTGGAAGCGCCTGGCCAGGTCGCCGCTGTTGATGTCGTGACGCTGGTCGATGTAGTACGACTGCCCGAGCCAGTTCCAGCCGGGCTTCGACTTGTCCACCAGCTTGTCCTCGAACGCGTTCGCCTCCGCGTACGCCTCGGTGGCGTTCACGTGCACACCGAAGGTGGAGCCCCACTTCTTGCCGCCCTTGAGCAGCTTGTTGAGGTCCTTCAGACCGCCCGCGCGCTTGTTGATGTTGCCGCCGTAGTCGGGGTGCGCGGAGTCGTGCCCCTCGGACGCGTACCCCTTGAGGATGCTCAGCTGGCCGAGCCCGTCCGTCGAGAGCGAGATCCGCTTGACGTCGTCGAGCGTGCGCAGGAAGGGGTGCGTGGCCTGGCTGGCGAAGTTGTACGGGATATGGGTGATCACCCGGTCCGGGGTCTTGTCGCCGCCCTTGACCTTGATGCCGATGTCACGGAAGGCGACGGCGCCGTCCTGCCAGTCCACCGCCCTGTCGCCGTTGGCGTCGGGCGTCACGACGACCTTCGCCCAGGGCAGTTCCTTCTCCGGGGCGGGCGCGCCGGCACCGCGGTAGGTCCACTGGCCCGACCAGACACCGACGCGGACGCTGCCGTCGGCGCCCTTGCGGGCCTGGTGCCAGAAGCGGGCGTTGTCGCCGTCGGTGGCTCCGGCGGGCTTGTCGTACGTCGAGTTGGACTCGACGGCCGCCGCGAGCGAGCCGGTGTTCACGATCGCGTACGAGGCGCCGACCGGGGATGCGTCGGGCGCGGTGGACGCCGTGACCTTGCCGAACACGTCGGCCGTGCGCGTCGAGTCGGTGTCGAGCCGGGTGAACGCGGTCTCGGCGCCGGTGTCCGTCGAGCCCACCGAGATCAGGTCGTGGCCCGGTATGTCGAGCGTGCCGAGCCGGAACGCCCCGGTGTCCCGCACGGCGGTCACCTTGAAGGTGGTGGCCCGGCCCGCGACCTCCAGCGCCGCGTCGATCTCGACGCCGGGCAGATCGGGGAAGACCAGTGTGTACGCGGCCCGGTGGGCGGTGACCTTCGGCGCCGTCTTGAGGCCCACCTTGTACGCCTTGCCGTTCAGCGTCACCTCGGTGACCGGACTCGTACTGCCGAGCAGCCGCGCCCCGCTCGCCCGGTCGGTGTACGAGAGCACGCGCGGGAAGTCCTTCGCGACGCTCACGGACAGGGCACCGGACGTGATCGCCACGCCGTCGCCGGCCGCTTCCGCATCCGAGAAGGAGGTGTGCGCGGGGTCGGCGAGGGCCGGGACGGCACCACCCGCCAGGGTCAGCGCGAGGGCAACGCCGACGGCTCCCGAGAGGCGGCGTCTGCCTGGGGATCTGCTCATGTCTCTCCCTGCTGCGACGGTGCGAACACGCACTGTCTAGTGGGCGATCCAGCGCCCTAGGAAGCAATTTCCACCAAAGTCCAAACACCAGCGGGCGTTAGTCCAAACACGGAACGGCAGCTTCGCCCAGGTCGGGGGCGGTGCGTGAACCTGAGGTGGCCGTGTTCGTTGCCTGCGCGTTTCATGCGTGAAGCTGCAAGATCTAAATAGTTACCAATCAAGTCTTGTCATTCGTTGGCAGGCTGACGCAAGATTCCGGTACCTCGCGCGCCGGGCCGCAGCCCCCGCGAGGGCCCTGTGAAAACCAACCCCCGCTCGCCACTCGACGCAGGAGGTGAATGTGTCGGCCGCTGCGTCCGCATCGCCCACGCCCACATCGCAAAACCCGCCCGACCTAACGCACGAGGCACCCGGAACGTCGGGCAGGAAGAAGGCGTCCGGCACGAAGGGGACGCCCGGCACGAAGGGGGCGTCGGGTGGGAAAGGGCGAAAGCCCACCGGCCGGCGGACCTTGCGCGAGCGGCTGAGGCAGGACCGCACCCTGCTCCTGCTGTGCGTGCCGGGCATCCTCTACTTCGCGGTGTTCTTCTATCTGCCGCTCGCGGGCAACAGCATCGCGTTCCAGGACTACCAGCCCTACCTCGGCTTCAAGGGCAGCCCGCTGGTCGGCTGGGACAACTTCAAGGCCCTGCTCGAACAGCCGGAGTTCTGGACGGCCGTCTGGAACACGCTGAAGATCAGCGCCGTCCAGCTGATCCTCTACTTCCCCGCGCCGATCGCCCTCGCACTCTTCCTGAACTCGCTGATCAGCAACAAGACCCGCCGCCTCATGCAGACGGTCGTCTACCTGCCGCACTTCCTGTCGTGGGTCGTCGTCGTCGGCATGTTCCAGCAGATCTTCGGCGGCGCCGGCACGGTCACGAGTTACCTGAACGAGCACGGCGTGCACGTCGGGAACATCATGAACAACCCCGACACCTTCATCTACCTGATCACCTCCCAGAGCGTCTGGAAGGACGCCGGCTGGGGAGCGATCATCTTCCTCGCCGCGATGGCCTCCATCGACACCTCGCTGTACGAGTCGGCGGCGATGGACGGCGCGGGCTGGCTGCGCCGCATGTGGCACATCACGCTGCCCGGCATCAGGCCCGTGATGATCATGCTGCTCATCCTGCGTCTCGGCGACATCCTGTCGGTCGGCTTCGAGCAGATCCTCCTCCAGCGCGACAACGTCGGCCGGGACGCCTCCGAAGTCCTCGACACCTACGTCTACTTCCACGGCGTCGTCGACGGCGACTGGGGCATGTCCACCGCCGCCGGCCTGATGAAGGGCGTCATCGGCTTCGTCATGATCGTCCTCGCCAACAAGTTCGCGCACCGCCTCGGCGAGCAGGGGGTCTACCAGTGAGCACCGCGCCCATATCCACCACCCTGCGCCCCGAGAGCCAGGAGGGCCGCAAAGCCCGCACCGGCAGCAGGAAGCGCCGCGGCTCCGCCGAGCGCCCCGCCTGGATGGAACAGCCCAACCCGGCGGCCCAGACGCTGAAGTTCATCGTCATCGTCGCGATGATCGTGGCGGTCGGCTATCCGTTCCTGCTCGCCATCGGCACCAGCCTCTCCTCCAAGGCCGAACTCGCCGCGAACGGCGGCTACGTGCTGTTCCCCTCGCACCCCACGCTCGAGTCGTACCGGGTGGTCCTCTCCGGCGGCGTCATCACCCGCGCCGCCGTCGTGAGCGTCGGGATCACCGTCGTCGGCACGGCGCTCAGCCTGCTCTGCACGATCGCGCTCGCCTACGGCCTCTCCCGGCCGCGGACCTTCGCGGGCAAGCCGCTGCTCCTTGTCGTCGTCGGCACGTTCCTGTTCACGCCGGGCATCATCCCCAACTACCTGGTGGTGCAGGAGCTGGGACTGCTCGACACCTACGGGGCGATGATCGCGCCGATCCTGCTCAACGCGTTCAACATCATCGTGGTCCGGGCGTTCTTCCAGGGCATCCCCGACGAGCTGCACGAGGCGGCCCGCCTCGACGGCGCCGGTGAACTCACCATCCTGTGCCGGATCGTGCTGCCTTTGTCGAAGGCCGTCATCGCCGTGGTCGGCATGTTCTACGCGGTGACGTACTGGAACAGCTTCTTCAACGCGATGCTCTACATCAACGACCCGGACAAGCTGCCGCTCCAGGTGGTGCTGCGCAGCTACGTCCTCCAGGGCGACACCTTCAACGCGAAGGCGCTCGGCGTGAGCGTGCTGCCCGCCAGCACCTCCCTGTCGATGGCCGTGCTCATCCTCGCGGTCCTGCCGATCATCGCGGTCTACCCGTTCCTCCAGAAGTACTTCGTCAAGGGCGTCCTCACCGGCGCCATCAAGGCCTGAGTCACCCCCCTGAGCCACCGCCCTCAACCGCTCCTCGCCCCTTAGGAGAGTCATGTCCTCCAGAGACTTCAACCGCCGCGGGTTCCTCGGTGCCGCGACCGTCGCCGGCCTCACCGTCGCAGGCGCGGGTTCCCTCACGGCCTGTGGTTCCGGCGCGGCGTCGGGGGGTGGCGCCAAGGCGTCGGCCAAGCTCAAACTGCCCACGTACGTTCCTGCCAACGTGCCGGCTCCAGATCTGGCGGGCAACGCGCAGGGCCTGGACCCGGCATACCTTCGCTACCCGAAGAACCCTGTCCGCAGCGTCACCAAGAAGCCGGGCGACGGCAAGCCGTTCACCGCGCTCACCGAGACATTCACCACCGCGGCTCCGGCGATGAACCGCAACGCGTACTGGCAGGAGCTCAACAAGCGCCTGGGCTCGGACATGCAGATGACGATTGTGAACGGCCTCGGAGCCGACGACGTCTACCGAGCGAAGTTCAACGCGACCATCGCGGGCGGGGACCTCCCTGACCTGATGTGGTTCCCGCCGAACCAAGGCCTCAAGAACGTCCCGGCCCTGCTCGAAGCGAAGTTCCACGACCTCACCTCGTATCTCTCCGGCGACGCGGTCAAGAAGTACCCGAACCTGGCCAACATCCCGGAATTCGCCTGGCGGACCGCCGTAATCAACGGCAAGATTTGGGGCCTTGCGGTCCCGTACGGCCGACAGGGTCAGGTCTACGTCGCGAACGAAGACTTCTGGAAGCCGGTCGGCGGCGTCCAGTTCGACAGCGCCCAGGACTTCCTCGACAAGGCGAAGGAACTCCTTGACGTCAAGCGCAAGAAGTACGTCCTCGAGCCGGCCTACTACAACCACATCGTTCAGTTTGCGATGTGGCACGGGGCGCCCAACACCTGGAGCCTGGACGGCGGCAAGCTCACCCACTTCTACGAGACGGATGAGTACTTTGCGGCCATTGAGTTCGCTATCAAGTGCCAGAAGGCGCAGCTGTTCTGGCCGGACCCGAACCTGCCGACGACGCTGGAGAAGATGGAGGGCGGGTTCCTCGGACTGCACGTCCAGTCGTTCCCGGGCTTCCTCAACGACAGCAACATGTACGACTGGCCGGAGAAGGTCGTCGTCCCGTTTGCCGCAGAGAAAGGCATGACTCCCAGCTACTGGTACGGCTACGGCTCGGTCGGCTTCACCGCCATTAATAACAAGGTGAGCAAGGACCGTATCGAGACCCTGCTTCAGATCATGAACTACCTCAGCGCCCCGTTCGGCTCCGAGGAGCGGCTCTTCCTGGACAACGGCCTCGAAGGCACGCACCACACCCGCGCCAAGAACGGTGATGTGCTGCTGAACAAGAAGGGCAACGCCGAGGTCCTCACCACCCGGCAGGCCATCAACTTCTTCGGCAACGCTCCCCAGACCCTCTACCTGCCTGGCAAGTCGGACACCACCCGCTCCATCCACGAGACCGAGGTCGCGCTGATGAAGCTGGGCAAGGCGAATCCGACCACGGGCTACTTCTCGGACACCTACGCGAACAAGTACGCCTCATCAACCGATGAGATGCGCGTGTCCATCATCGACATTGTGTCCGGCCGCAAGCCGCTGTCCCACTTCAAGAAGGAAGCTCTGCCCAAGTGGCAGCGCGACGCGGGCAACGCGATCCGTGACGAGTTCGAGAAGGCTATCGCGGCGAGCAAGTAGCACCGCGTCGCACCGCCCCGCATCCCCAGGCTTATCGCACACAGAACAGGACACCCGCACGTGGAAGACCTGCGCATCGGAGTCATCGGGCTCGGACTGCGACGGAACCTGGCGACCGCCGCGCACCGCCCCGGCAAGGGGTCGGTCGTGGCGGCGGTGGCCGACCTCGACCCTGAAATCAGGGCGAAGGTACCGGAGTTGTACGAGGGCGCCCGCGCCGTCGACGACTACCGAAGGCTCCTCGAAGACCCCTCGATCGACGCCGTCATCGTCGCCACCCCCGACGACACCCATGAGGCCATCGCCTGCGAGGCGCTCGAAGCGGGCAAGCCGGCGTACGTCGAGAAGCCGCTCGGCATCTCGGTCGAGCAGTGCGACACCATCCTGCGCACCGCGTACAAGACCGGCACCCGCCTCTACGTCGGCCACAACATGCGCCACATGGGCGTCGTGCGCCTCATGCGCGACATCATCGCGCGCGGCGAGATCGGCGAGCCGAAGACCGTGTGGGTACGGCACTTCGTCTCGTACGGCGGCGACTACTACTTCAAGGACTGGCACGCCGACCGCACCCGCACCACGGGCCTCCTCCTCCAGAAGGCCGCGCACGACCTGGACGTGGTGCACTGGCTGGCCGGCGGCTACACCAAGCGCGTCAACGCCCTCGGCGACCTCATGGTCTACGGGGACCTGCCGCGCCGCGAGCCGGACACCCCGCGCCCCGACGGCTGGCTGAAGGAGTTCGACTGGCCGCCGACGGAGCGCCACGACCTGCACCACGTCGTGGACGTCGAGGACGTGTCGGTGATGAACATGCAGCTGGACAACGGCGTCATCGCCGCCTACCAGCAGTGCCACTTCAGCCCCGACTACTTCCGCAACTACACGGTCATCGGCACCGAGGGCCGCCTGGAGAACTTCGGGGACAGCCCCGGCGACGAGGTCCGGGTCTGGAACACCGGCCCGAGCGGCTACCGCAAGGACGCCGACATCGTGTACCGCGTGCCCGAGGCGAAGGGCTCGCACGGCGGCGCCGACGAGCGCATCATCGACGAGTTCTGCCGTTTCGCGCGTGAGGGCGGCCTCACCGACACCTCGCCCGTCGCGGCCCGGATGAGCGTCGCCGCGGGCGCGCTCGCCACCCGCTCGCTGCGCGAAGGGGGCGTGCCGTACGACGTCCCGGAGCTCGAGCCGGAGCTCCTCGCGTACTTCGACGGCGGTCAACTGCCGCGCGAGGCGGGGGAGTAGCAGCCACAGCGCAGGCGTGGGCGGGCCCGTCGGAGGGGCGGGCCCGTCCACGCCTGCGTGCGCACACAGACGGTCACGTGTACGTGCGCGGATGATCACGTCTGGATGCGGAGAACGGCGCGGGTTACGCTACGCGCGTCGCGAGGAGGAACAAGTGGGCGCACCTGCCCGATGGACCCAACTGCTGGAAATACTGGGCAATCAGGGCCATCTCGATGTCACTGAGGCCGCCGAACGACTGGGCTGCTCCTCTGCCACGATCCGGCGCGACATGGACGAACTGGCCCGGCAGTCCCTGCTGACCCGCACGCGCGGCGGGGCCGTGGTGAGCTCCGTCGCCTACGACCTGCCGCTGCGCTACAAGACGGCCCGCAAGGCGGACGAGAAGCAGCGCATCGCCAAGGCGGTGGCCGAACTCGTCCCGTCGGGCTCCGTCATCGGCATCAACGGCGGCACGACAACGTCCGAGGTGGCGAGGGAACTTGCCGTACGGACCGATCCGGGCGGCACCTCGGGCGGCATCGCGCTCACGGTCGTCACCAACGCGATCAACATCGCCAACGAGCTGGCGATCCGCCCCCATGTGAAGATCGTCGTCACGGGCGGAGTGGCCCGGCCCAGCTCGTACGAACTCGTCGGCCCGCTCGTCACGTCCGTCCTGCAGAGCCTCGCCCTCGACTACACGATCCTCGGCGTGGACGCGGTCCACCCGCACTTCGGCGCGGCCACCCACGACGAGTCGGAGGCCAGCGCGAACCGTTCGCTCGCCGAACGCGCGGGCACGGTGATCGTGGTGGCCGACTCCTCGAAGCTGGGCCGCCGGGCGTTCGCCCAGGTGTGCGCGCTGAACGCGGTGTCGATCCTGGTGACGGACAAGGACGCCCCGGAGGCGCTCGTCGAGGAGATCACGGCGCAGGGCATCGAGGTCATCTGCGTGTGACGTGGGCCGGTGCATGGACTTCTGGTGCGCGTCCATGGACTCCCGGCCGGGTTTGGTGCGGTTGGCTGATCCCAAATGCTTGAAAGCACGCTATAACTTGCACAACCAAGCATGCGCTGGGATGTGAGGGTGCGCCATGAGTCATATCGAGAACGAGCTGCACAGCCAGCCCGAGTGCTGGGACCGGGCGGCCGAACTCGCCCTGGAGCAGAGGGCGTTGCTGCCCGAGCCGGGCGAGCGGGTCGCAATCGTCGGCTGCGGCACCTCGCTCTTCATGGCGCAGGCTGCCGCCGCCCTGCGCGAGGACGCCGGCCACGGCGAGACCCATGCCCACGCGGCCTCGGAGTTCCCGGCCGGACGCCACTATGACCGGGTCGTCGCCCTGACCCGCTCGGGCGCCACCACCGAGGTGCTCCGCCTCCTCGCCGGGCTGCGTGGACGGGTCAGGACCACCGTGATCACGACGGACGCCGCGACCCCCGTGGCGTCGGCCGCCGACGACGTGGTCGTCCTCGGCTTCGCCGACGAGAAGTCCGTCGTGCAGACCCGCTTCCCGACCTCGGCCCTCACCGTGCTGCGCACCCACTTCGGGCTGCACTCGCAGGATGTCGTGGACGACGCGCACGACGCGCTGGCCGAGCCGCTGCCCCCGTGGCTCGTCGGCTGCACACAGTTCACGTTCCTCGGCCGGGGCTGGACCGTGGGGCTCGCCGGCGAGGCGGCCCACAAGATGCGCGAGAGCCAACTCCCTTGGGCCGGCGCCTATCCGGCCCACGAGTACCGCCACGGCCCGATCAGCGTCTCGGTCCGGGGCACCGCCACCTGGATGCTCGGCGACGCGCCCGCCGGCCTCGCCGACGAGGTGCACGCCACCGGCGGCATGTGGGTGGCCGGCGGTCTCGACCCGCTGGCCGAACTGGTGCGGACGCAGCGCCTCGCGGTGGCGGTCGCGCTGGCCGGCGGCCGTGACCCGGACCGGCCCCGCCACCTCACGCGCTCGGTCATCCTCGCCCGGGTCTGAAGGGCGAACTCTTCAACTGCCCTTGAAATACCCGCTGTTGTCGGGCCGGTTCAGTGCGGTGGCGTCGAACGTGATCTCAGCACCCCGGGCGCCACCGAGTGCGGCAGCAGGTCCACCGGGCTCTGCGGGAGCACCACCTCCAGGTCCGCCTCCTCGTGGAAGCGGTACGGGCGGTGCCCGAGCAGGCTGCCGAGGTAGCGCCGTACGCGCGACATCTCGGCGCGGACCGTCACCGTGCGCGTCGGGTCGCCGAACATGTCCTGGGCAAGGCCCGAGGCGCTGCGCCCGCCGCGGTGCAGGGCCAGCAGATACAGGAGTTCGGCGTGGCGCGGGCTGAGCTCGTGCGACCAGGACCGCGTGCCGTCCGTCACCGTCACCGACCAGCGCCGGGGCCTGCTCACGTCCAGTACGACACGGGTGCCGCCGAGCGGCTCGGCCGCCCCGTCCGGCCCGTCGGGCCGCAGCAGCCAGCCGCCGGGCAGCGGCGCGACCGCACACATCCCCAGCGTCGGCACCAGGGCCCGCCCGTCCGACAGCTCGGACAGCTCGGACAGCGACTTGGGCAGCGCGATCCGGTCCACCGGCTGCATCCCGGTCACCGCCGCCGTCCAGCCCCGGACGTCCACCGCGACCGCCCGGCCGCCGATCCGCGCGAGGACCGGCGCCGCGACCGCCCGCAACCGGTCGAGGGCCGCCACATGGCGCTCCCGCAGCCGCGCCTCCGCGAGCTGCGCCACCGCCCCGACGAGCGAGAGCGTCGCCGGGTGCATCGTCTCCAGCGGCCCGCTCACATCGACGACGCCGATCAGGTGCCCGTCGCGCGGATCCGTGATCGGCGCCCCCGTGCACGTCCACGAGTGCTGGGACACCACGAAGTGCTCGGCGGAGAACACCTGCACCGGGCGCCGCGCCACGAGCGGGGTACCCACCCCGTTCGTCCCGACCGTCTCCTCGGCCCAGTCCGCGCCCAGTTCGAAGCCGAGCTGGTCGGCCTTGTGCAGGACCGCCGCGCTGCCCTCGCGCCACAGGATGCGCCCGTCCGCGTCGGAGACGACCATGATGTGGTGCGCCGCGTCCGCGACGGTCACCAGCGCCTCGCGCAGCACCGGCAGGATCTCCAGGAGCCCGGAGGCCTGGCGGCGCTCCTCGATCTCCTCGACGTTCAGCAGCCCCGACCGCACGTCACGGTCCGGGTCGACGCCGCTGCGGAGCATGCGGCCCCAGGACTCGCCGATCACCGGACGCGGCAGGATCTGCGGCTGCTGCCCCGACAGCGTCGCGGCGCGGACATCCTTCAGGAGCCGCGCGGCCAGTGAGCAGTCCATGGTGGACAGCCGGCCCAGATCGACGGTCGAGTTCTTCTGCGTCACGGGTCCTCCTGAAACAGGTCCTCTTGAAACAGACCAGTGCGTGGGGACGTTCGCCTATCGTGCCGCTTCCCCGGCCCGCGTGGGGCCGAAAGGCGGGCACGACAGTTGCAACCCTCTGCAACTCTGGCGAACAGCCGTACGTCGGTCGAAGCTGAAGCCGTGCCGCTCCGGCGGCGCGGGAGCTCCTCAAGGGGGCCTGTAGGGCGGGGGTGATGCCGTGTCGGCGCAGCATCACCCCCGTAACCTCAGTCGTCAAGACCATGGCCCAGGGCCGGCTGCTCAGCTCACGGGGCGCGCCCGCTCGACGACCGACCGCAGGTCCAGGCTGTGCGGGAGTGTGCCGAACGCCGAACCCCAGTCCCCGCCGAGCCGCGAGGCGCAGAACGCGTCCGCGACCTCCGGCGGCGCGTGACGCACCAGCAGCGAACCCTGGAGCACCAGAGCGATCCGCTCCACGACGCGGCGTGCCCGCGCCTCGATGCCCTCCAGGTCGGCGAGTTCGGTCAGCAGGCCCTTGATCGCGCCGTCAAGACGGTGATCGGCCCCGCGCGCCTTGCCGACCTCCTGGAGGAACGCGTTCAGTGCCTGCGGCTCGCGCTGCAACGCCCGCAGGACGTCTAGCGCCTGCACATTGCCCGACCCCTCCCAGATCGAGTTGAGCGGCGACTCGCGCAGCAGCCGCGGCATGCCTGACTCCTCCACGTAGCCGTTCCCGCCCAGGCACTCCAGGGCCTCCGCCGCCACCGGCGTACACCGCTTCGTCACCCAGTACTTGGCGGCCGGCACCGCGATCCGCAGGAACGCCCGTTCCTGCTCCGACCCGCTGTCCTGCACGGCGTCCTGGGCCGCCGCGAGCCGCAGCGCCAGCGTCGTCGCCGCCTCCGACTCCAGCGCCAGGTCGGCCAGCACGTTGCGCATCAGCGGCTTGTCGACGAGCCGGCCGCCGAACGCCTCGCGGTAGGTGCAGTGGTGGACCGCCTGCGCGACGGCCTGCCGCATGATCGCGGCCGAACCGAGCACACAGTCCAGGCGCGTGGCGGCGACCATCTCGATGATGGTGCGCACCCCGCGCCCCTCGTCCCCGACCCGGCGCGCCCACGTCCCGTCGAACTCGACCTCGGCCGACGCGTTCGACCGGTTGCCCAGCTTGTCCTTGAGCCGCTGGATCGCGAACGGGTTGCGCGTGCCGTCCTCCAGGACACGCGGCAGCAGGAAACACGTGAGTCCCTCGGGTGCCTGCGCCAGGACGAGGAACCCGTCCGACATGGGCGCCGAACAGAACCACTTGTGTCCGGTCAGCTCGTACGTGCCGTCCTCGGCGAGCGGCGTCGCCCGCGTCGTGTTCGCGCGGACGTCGCTGCCGCCCTGCTTCTCCGTCATGCCCATCCCGAACACGGCGCCCGCCTTCCGAGCGGCGGGCCGCAACCCCGCGTCGTACACCGTCGAGGTCAGCCGGGGCTCCCACTCGGCGGCCAGCGCCGGATCGGCGCGCAGCGCGGGCACCGCCGCGTGCGTCATCGACAGCGGGCAGGTGTGGCCCGCCTCGACCTGGCTCCACACCAGGAACGCGGCCGCGCGCCGCAGATGGCCGCCCGGCCGAGACCAGGCCGACGTGAGTCCGGCCGCGACACCCTTCGCCATGAGGCGGTGCCAGGCCGGATGGAACTCGACCTCGTCGACGCGGTGTCCGTAGCGGTCGTGGGTGTGCAGCCGCGGCGGATTCTCGTTCGCGAGCACGCCCCACTCCTGCGCCTGGGCGGATCCGGCGGCGCGGCCGAGGCCGCCGAGTTCCTCGCGGACCCCGGCCGTGAGCGAGGGCTCCAGATGTCGCTCGACGCCCTCGGCGAGAGCCCTGTCCGCGGCATAAACGTCATATCCCACCAGGGGCGGAGCCTGGTTGGTCACTGCGTGGGTGGTGGCTGCCATGACAGATACGGTAAGGACGTGCACCAGGCAAAAGAAACACCCGATCGGCCACGCAGAGGCCGACTCCACCGGGCCCGCGCCCTCTATCGCAATGTGTCGAAGCGCAGGACCGCCTGGCTGCTGCTCAAGGACACCGTCAACTCCTGCATGGAATACCGCATCCTGGGGCTCGCGGCCGAGGCGGCGTTCTTCACGCTCCTGTCCGTGCCGCCGCTGCTCCTCTCCCTCATCGGGCTGCTCGCCTACGTCGACACCTGGACCGGCGCCCATACGATCGCGGGCGTCCGCGACAACATCCTGGAGGCGTCGCGCGCCGTCCTGAGCGACCAGGGCGTGAAGGAGATCGCCCGGCCGATCCTCGACGACGCGATGAAGGGCCGCCCGGACGTCATCTCCATCGGCTTCCTGTTCTCGCTGTGGTCGGGCTCGCGCGCGGTGTCCACGTTCGTCGACACGGTGACGGTCATGTACGGGCTCGACGGGGTGCGCGGCATCGTCAAGACCCGGCTGCTCGCCTTCCTGCTGTTCCTCGGCGCGCTGATCGTCGGCTCGGTCGCGCTGCCGCTGATGATCGCGGGCCCGGACGCGGTGATCGCCCTGGTCCCGTGGTCGGAGACCGTGGTCCAGGTCCTGTACTGGCCCGTCGTCCTCCTCCTGTCCGTGGTCTTCCTGACGACGCTCTACCACGTGTCCGTGCCCGTGCGTTCGCCCTGGATCGAGGACGTACCCGGCGCCCTCGTGGCCCTCGCGATGTGGGTGCCGGGCAGCTTCCTGCTCCGCCTCTACATCACCAGCACCATCGAGGGCCCCACCATCTACGGGGGCCTGGCCGCGCCCGTCGCCGTGCTCCTGTGGATCGGCGTCTCGGCGTTCGCGGTGCTCGTCGGCGCCGCGGTGAACGCGGCCATCGACCGGGTCTGGCCGTCCGTCGCGACCTCGGTCGCCCGCGCCGCCAACGAGCGGTGGCGGACCGCCCAGGCCGCGGAGTACATCGCCCGCTCCGCCGCCCGCGAGGGCCACAGAGGCACCGACGACGCGGACGACCCGGACATGCCGTCCGAGTTCCCCGAGCGCTGGTCGAAGTTCCTGCCCCCGGACGACGTGTCGTCCCGCCTGCGCACGCACGTGCGCAAGAACGGCGACCATCCGCAGGACCCCAACCCGCGCGACCACGACCGCCACGACCACAACTGACCGGCCTACGCCACCCCGCGCACGCGGCGTAGCCTCGAAGACGTGGCTGACGTGTACCGGGAGAGGGCGGCTCGGAGTGTGGCGGGCGCGGTCCTGTGGACCCGTACCGTCACCCCGGACGGCGACGGCCGAAGCCCCGAATCGGACGTCCTGCCCGACGGCTGCATGGACCTGCTGTGGACCGGGGGACGCCTCTTCGTCGCCGGACCGGACACGCATGCCCACCGGTCCGGCATCAGCGGCGCCACCCGGTTCGCGGGCATCCGCTTCTTCCCCGGCACCGCGCCCGCCGTCCTCGGCGTCCCGGCCCACGAACTGCGCGACCGGCGCGTCGACCTCGCGGACCTGTGGCCCTCCGGCCAGGTGCGGCGCCTCATCGAACGCGTCGACGCGGCACCGGACCCGGCCGCCGCCCTCGAAGCCGTGGCCCTCGACCGGGGAGCCGCGCCACCCGACCCCGTCCTCGCCCACATCGTGACGTCGCTCGGCGCGGGCCGCACCGTCGCCGAGACCGCCGACAGCGCGGGGCTCGGCCCCCGAAGCCTGCACCGGCGCTCCCTCTCCGCGTTCGGCTACGGGCCCAAGACCCTGGCCCGCGTCCTGCGTCTGCAGCGCGCCCTCGCGCTCGCCCGCGGGGGAGCGCCGCTCGCCGAGACGGCCGCGCGGGCAGGGTACGCCGATCAGGCCCATCTGGCGCGCGACGTGAAGGAGTTGGCGGGCGTCCCGCTGACCCGCCTCGTCTGACGAAGCCGCCGCCCCTACCAGGGCGAGATCGGCTCGATCCCGACCCGGCGCCCCTCCTCGTCGAGCAGATGCCCCATGCGCTTGACCGTGTGCAGGCCGACGACGCGGTCCGTCACCGTGAGCGTGGGCAGCCGGGCGCACAGCGCCGTCTCGCGTCGCTGGATGTCACCCAGGTCGTGCACCCACAGCGTGGCGAAGATGTTCGCGGAGCCCGTCACGGCCGCGACCAGCCGGCACTCCGGCAGCGCGGCGAGCGTGCGGTGGACGGTGCCGATGTCCCGCGCGGGGACCCGGCCGAGCAGCGACACCGGGACCGGATGCCCGGCGAGCGCGGACGCGATGTCGCAGCGGAACGTCAGGACCGCCGAGTCCGTGAGGCGGCGCAGCCTGCGGCGCACGGTGGGCGGGCTGGTTTCGGTGCGCTCGGCGAGTTCGGCGAGGCCGAGCCGCCCGTCACGGACGAGTTCGCCGAGCAGGGCCCGGTCCACGGGGTCGAGTTCCAGCCCGCGCGCCGGCTCCTGCGCCGCGCTCTGACCGACGAGCGCAGTGAGCTGCGAGGGGTCGAGGGAGCGCAGCCGCCAGCGACTGCCCTCGACGTAGAGCGACGTGGCGAGCAGGGCGCTGACCGACTCGATCCCCGGCAGCTGCTCCAGCTCCTGCGTGAGGAAGCGGCTGAGCGAGGGGAGGTCGGGGGCCAGCACGTCGAGCAGCAGGTCGCAGCTGCCGGGAGCGGTCACCTCGATCGTCACCGCCTCCGGCAGTGCGGTCAGCCGGGCGATCAGCCGCGACCGCTCCTGAGGCCGGCACCGCAGCAGCACGAACGCCGTGCAGCGGTTGCGGGTGAACTCACGGCCCGGCGCCGCGTACACCCAGGCGAGCCCCGCCCGCGTCAGCCGGTCCCAGCGCCGCGCCAGCGTGCTCGCGGTCACGCCGAGCAGCGGTGACAGCTCCGACCAGGACGCCCGGGGCCGCAGCTGGAGGGCGTTCACCAGAGCGAGGTCGAGCTCGCTGGCGGTGACCGTTTCTCGCATCACAAGCACTCCGTACGTACGAATCCATGAATATTCGGGGGCGTCCGTGCCTCGGCCCGCACAGTAGCCACCACATTCGGTTCCGGCCACCAGAAGATCCAGAGGTGAAGGTGTGTCCACACACATAACGGGAGCGGGACGCGGGCCGAGAGTGGTGAGCGCCGGCCCGGCCATGGTCGCGACGATGGCCGTCGTCATCCTGTTCAGCGGCATCGTCCAGGGCTATCTGACCCCGCTCCTCCCCGAGGTCGGCCGGAGCCTGCACATCGGGACGGTCGGGCAGAACAACATCTACCTGCTCTTCCAGGTCGCCTGCGCCGTCCTGACGCCGCTGCTGTCCCGGCTCGGTGACCTGCACGGACACCGCAAGCTGCTGCGGGTGGCGCTCGCGATGGTGGCGGGCGGCTCGCTCCTGATCGCCGCGTGGCCCTCCGCCGTGACCCTCGCCGTCGGCGTCAGCCTCCAGGGCGCCGTCGTCGGCTTCTTCCCGCTCCTCGTGGGCATCCTCCGCTCCCGCGCACCCGAGCAGAACCGCACCGGGATCTCCCTCCTCGTGGGCGTCCTGCTCCTCTCGATCGGCGTCGGCGGGCTCGTGGCCGGCGCGCTCAGCGAGGGACACGCGGAGGCCGGGCTGTGGACCGCCGTCCCCGTCGCCGCGCTCGCCGTCGTCGCGGGTCTCGTACTGCCGGACAGCGACATCCCGCGCGGCGGCCGCTTCCACTACGGCGCGGCGGCGCTGCTCACCGCGGGCCTCGTCGCGCTCGTCCTCGTCCTCGCGCAGGGCAGCACCTGGGGCTGGGGCTCGGTGCGCACGATCGGCCTCGCCGTCGTGGCCGTCGCCATCCTCGCGGCCTGGGTGGCCGTCGAGCGGCGGTCCGAGAACCCGCTGGTCAGCGTCCGCATGCTGAGCAACCCGCGGCTCGCCATGGTCAGCGGCTACACGTTCTGCGCCGCGTTCGGCACGATCGGCTTCCTCGGCGCCAACGCCCTCTTCCTCGGCTCCGACCGGTCCGAGAACGGCTACGGCATGGGCATGGGGCCGCAGGCGATCGCCACCGTCTCGCTCGCCATGCTCGCGGCCGGATTCGCCGGGTCCACGCTGACCCCACGCCTCGCCCGGAGCATCGGCGACCGCGCCGTGCTCGCCACCGGCGGCGTCCTCGTCGCGCTCGGCTTCCTGGGCATGGCCCTCTTCCACGACAGCCTCGCCCAGTACGTGACGTCCGCCCTGGTCGTGGGCCTGGCCACCGGGCTCTTCGAATCGATCACCCGGACCCTGTCGGCGGAGGTCGTCGAGGAGCACGAGACCGCGCTCGCCGTCGGCCTGAACGAACTCGCCCTCTCCCTCGGCGCGGCCATCGGCGCCGCCGTCATCGGCGGCTTCTTCACCGCGCACGCAGTGCGCGGCACCACGCGCATCGCGGAGTCCGGCTACCTGTGGGGCTGGGGCGCGTGCGCCTGCGCCGCCGTCGTCGGCACGGCCCTCGCCCTGCGCTACCGCGCGCCCCGCGCCGACGCCGCCCCCGTACAGCACCTCGCCCCGAGCGGAGACCTCGCATGAGCGACATCCTGACCGCGCGCAAGGCCGTGACCGGCGCCGTACGAAACTGGCGCGAGCCCGTCGTGGGGCTCAGCCACGCCCTGCACGACGACCCCGAGACCGCCCTGGAGGAACACCGCGCGGCGGCCCGGATCGCCGACCTCATGGAAACGGCCGGCTTCACCGTCACCCGCGGCGCCGGCGACCTGCCCACCGCGGTGGTCGCCACGTATGGCACCGGCGACCTCGTCATCGCGTTCTGCGCCGAGTACGACGCCCTGCCCGGCATCGGCCACGCCTGCGGGCACAACGTGAACGGCGCCGCGTCCGTCGGCGCCGCCCTCGGCCTCGCCCCCGTCGCCGACGAACTCGGCGTCACGGTCAAGCTGATCGGCACGCCCGCAGAGGAGGACATCGGCGGCAAGGTGCTCCTGATGGACGCCGGGATCTTCGACGACGTCGCCGCCGCGATGATGGTGCACGCCGCCCCCGCCGACACCGTGGGCGCCTCCTCGCTGGCCATCGGCGCCTGGGACCTCGCCTACCGGGGCAGGCCCTCGCACGCCGCGCTCGCTCCCTGGGAGGGCGTCAACGCGCTCGACGCCATGACCGTCGCGCAGACCGCCGTCGGCCTCCTGCGCCAGCAGCTGCCGCCCGGCGTCGTCGTGCACGGCATCGTCACCGACGGCGGCCAGGCCGTGAACGTCATCCCGGCCCGCACCGCCGCCCGCTACGAGGTCAGGGCCCGCACCGTGGAGCAGCTCGCGGAGGCCTGGCAGCGGGTCAGGGCGTGCTTCGAGGCGGGCGCGCTCGCCACCGGCGCCGAGCTCGAAGTGAGCACGCACGGACGGGACTTCGCCGACCTGCGCCAGGACGAGGAGATGACCCGGTCCTACGCGCGGGCCGCCGCCGAGCTGGGCCGTACGGTCACCTCGCTGCACGGCGAGACGATGGCGTCGACCGACATGGGCAACGTCTCGCAGCGCATCCCCACCATCCACCCCACGGTCGGCTACGACACGGGCGGCGCCAAGCAGCACACCCCCGAGTTCACCGCCCACGGCAAGACCCCGGGCGCCGACCTCGCGGTGCTCGACGGGGCCACGGCCCTCGCCCTCGTCGGCGTCGACCTCGCGACGTCCGACGCACAGCGCGACCGGCTGCTCGACGGGGTGCGCAAGCGGCAGGCAGACGCCTCTTAGCCCGTGGTGGCCAGCGGTGCGAACAGATCGACCCCGTTCCCGTCCGGGTCGAGGACCACGGCGTACCGCTGGCCCCAGAACGCGTCCCACGGCTTGAGCTCGCCGCCGTACCCGGCGGCCAGCAGCTCCTCGTACACGGCGTCCACCCCGGCCGCGTCGCCGCAGTCGAAGGCAAGCCCGTGCCGGGAGGCGCCACGGGCGGGTGCCCGCCAGGACGGGTGGAACGACTTCACGGTCTCCTCGGTGTCGAGCAGCACGCGCAGGCCGCCGGGCAGGACGGCCTCCGCGTGCGGCTGCTCCTCGGCTCCTTCGGGGAACGCGAGGCCGAGGCGGCGGTAGAACGTGACGGCGGCCGCCATGTCGGAGACGACGACGCCGATGGCATCGAATCGTGCGGTGATCTCGGTCATGGCCCCACCGTAGGCACGCGCCCCCGCACGGGTCTTGAACGAATCGGACACCGCCCGCCGCCCCCGCTCAGTCGCTGAACGCGGTGCCCCGCGCCACCTTCTCCCAGGCGCCGATCTCGGCGCGCACCCCGTCGAGGTGGCCCACGACCGCGTCCACGGCGTCGTCGCCGAGAGGGAGGTGCAGCGGCGTCACGTCCGCCCCGAGCGCGGTGATGATCGCGGCCGCGGCCTTCGCCGGGTCGCCCGGCTGCTCGCCGTCGCCGGCGCCGACCATCGGCCGGGTCGGGCCGACCGTGTCTGCGTAGTCGTCGTAGCCGTCGAGCTCCGCGGAGACGCTCGTGTTGCCGAACAGGCTCGTGCGGAACGCGCCCGGCTCCACGACGAGGACCTTGATGCCGAGCGGCCCCACCTCGGCCGCGAGCGCCTCCGAGAAGCCCTCGAGCGCGAATTTCGTCCCGCTGTACGCGGAGAACCCGGCGAACGACATCTGCCCGCCCATGCTGCTCATCTGCACGATCGCCCCCGAACGGCGCGCCCGCATGTGCGGCAGGACCGCGCGGACCAGCGCCGCGGGCCCGAAGAAGTGCACGTCGAACAGGCCGCGCAGCTCCGCGTCCGTGGTCTCCTCGGCGGCTCCGACATGGCTGCGGCCCGCGTTGTTGACCAGGACGTCGATCCGGCCGTGCCGCGCGACGACGTCCGCCACCGCCGCCTCGATACCGGCCGTGTCCGTCACGTCCAGGGTGAGTGCCTCGACCTGGTCGGGGTGGGCCGCGACGAGGTCGGCCAGGGCCGACGTGTTGCGCGCGGTGGCCACGACGACGTCGCCTGCGGCGACGGCCGCCTCGGTGATCGCCCGCCCGAAGCCGCTGTTCGCACCTGTGACCAGCCATACCTTCGCCATCTCGAACTCCCTGTGCAAAGTGTGATCCCGTTGGATCAACCCTCTCGCCGGAACCGGTGGCCCGTCCAAGACCTCGCGCGACGGCGACCGGCGGGCCGCTCGTCCGTGATTATGCGCGGGCCGCACGGGAGGCCACCCGCGCCGCTCAGTGACGTACCGCCGCGGCGAGGGCCGCGATCCGGTCCGGGCCCACCCGGCAGCAGCCCCCGATCAGCCGCGCCCCGGCCCGCTCCCAGCCGGCCACGCGGTCCGCCGTGAACGTGGCCGCGCCCCGCCAGGCGCGAGCCCCCGCGTCCCAGGACTCACCGCTGTTCGGATAGGCCACCACCGGCTTCCCGGTGACACGCGCGGCCAGCGCCACCGCGGGCCCCACGTCCTCGGGGGCGCAGCAGTTGACCCCCACCGCGACGATCTCGTCAGCGTCGGCGGCCAACGCGAACGCCTCCTCCAGGGGCTGCCCGGCCCGCGTCCGGTCACCGGCGACGCTGTACGACAGCCACGCGGGGACGCCGAGCCCCCGCACCGCCCGCAGCAGCGCCCGCGCCTCGTCCGTGTCCGGCACGGTCTCCAGGGCGAGGACGTCGGGCCCGGCCGCGGCGAGGACCTCCAGCCGGGGCCGATGGAAGGCTTCGAGCTCGGCCACCGTCAGGCCGTAGCGGCCCCGGTACTCCGAACCGTCGGCGAGCATCGCCCCGTACGGGCCCGCCGACGCGGCCACCCACAGCGGACCCGGCACCCCCTTCGCCGCCGCGCGACGGGCCGCCTCGCGCGCCGACTCGACGCTCAGGGCGAGCAGTTCGGCGGCGCGCCCACGGGAGATCCCCCGCCGCGCGAACCCCTCGAACGTCGCCTGGTAGCTCGACGTGATCGCCACCGAGGCCCCCGCCTCGTAGTACGCGAGATGCGCGGCCACGATCGCCTCGGGCCGCTCGGCGAGCAGCCGCGCCGACCACAGCGCGTCGCTCAGGTCGTACCCGGCGGACTCCAGCTGGTTGGAGAGCCCGCCGTCCAGGACGACCGGTCCTGCGGCGAGGGCTCCGGCGAGCGAGGGTGACGAGGGGGACGTCATACACCGACGCTAACCCCGGTGGAGCCGGGAGGGGGTCAGCGCTTGAAGGCGACTGCCGCGTACACGTTGATGTCCTCGTCGGTGACGTCGTTGATGTCGCGGTACATCGTCTGCTCGATCGGGTCCAGGCTCGCCACGTACGCCTCGTCGTGACCGGCGGCGGCGCGGTCGGTGTCGTGGTCGGCGACGTGGTCCGGGCGCCAGTGGTGGGCGGGCACGATGCCCGGCTCGACGATCTCCAGGCCGCTCTCCGTGAAGAACCGGCGGACCTCGGCCGCCGAGCGGAGGACGAACGTGAAGCCCCGCTCGTGGTACGTCTCGGCCACCTTGGCGATCTTCTCGGCGTTCAGGTCGGAGGTGAGGTGGCTCAGGAACAGCGCACTGCCCACGGGCAGCGCTTCCACCAGCGTGCGCACGATGTCGTACGCCTCCGCGTCCTCGATGAAGTGCAGGATCGCCACGAGACCGAGCGCGAGCGGCGCGTCCAGGTCGATGGTGTTCGCGGCCTCCTGGAGGATCTTCGCCGCATCGCGCAGGTCCGCGTCGATGTAGGACGTCGCGCCCTGGGGGCCGCTCGCCAGGAGGGCGCGGGCGTGCGCGAGGACCACCGGGTCGTTGTCGACGTAGACGATCCGCGCCTCGGAGGCGATGCGCTGGGCGACCTGGTGGACGTTCTCCTGCGTCGGCAGGCCCGTGCCGATGTCGAGGAACTGGCGCAGGCCCGCCTCACGCGTCAGGTAGTTCACCGAGCGCCGCATGAAGTCGCGGTTGTGCCGCACGTCGAGGTAGCCGCGCGGGTTCGCCGCGAGGGCGGCGGCCGCCGCGTTCCGGTCGGCCGCGTAGTTGTCCTTGCCGCCGAGGAAGACGTCGTACACCCGCGCCGGGTGCGCCTTCGAGCTGTCGATCCGCTTGTGCAGCTGCTCGGCGGAGTCGTGCGTGGGAGCGTCGTCGCCCATGAAGGCCATCCCTCGTAGCTGGTCGTAGTGGGGACAACCTAGCGCCTACGCGCATGTGTTCGTGATCGACTCCGGCCCGCCCGCACCCTCAACTCCCGGGTACGGAACAGGCCTTCGCCGCCGTGCGCCTCCTGGATCAGTCCACCGCCGAGAACGTGAAGGCGAACGTGGCCGGGGCCACGTCGAGCACGTACTGCGGCAGTGGGCCGGGTCCGCAGGACTGGGAGCCGATGCCGTGCTGGGCGTGGTCCAGGTTCACCCAGACCGTGTCCCCGGCCACCAGGTCCGTGCGGTGCCCGGCCGCGTCGAGGTGTTCGCTCGTCCAGCGCCGGGCGGTGAACCAGAACTCCGGCTCGCCGTCGATGCGCAGGCCGCCGATCTCCACCCGGCGCACATCCGCCCGCGCGCCGTTCTCCTGCGGGCGCACGTACGGCGTCTGGAGCTCGTCGACGGACGCCTCCCACAGGCCGATCTGCGACGCGGCCCGTGTGTCCGGGTAGGCCTCGCCGGGGCCGCCGCCGAACCAGCGCGCGTGCGTCGCGGACGACGGGAGGCCGAGGCGGACGCCCAGACGGGGGAGCGGCACCTGCCAGTCGCCCTCGGGGGTCACCGAGACCGTGAGGGTCAGGCGGCCCGCGTCGTCCGCCGTCCAGCGGTACTCCGTGGCCAGCGCGTACTGGCCGGCCGCGGGCGCCACCCGCGTCCGTACCGTCAACGCCCCTGATTCCACAGCGACTTGGTCCAGTCGGTGCCGCATGCGGTGCAGCCCGGCCGCGCGCCACAGCGGGCCGAACCGCCGGCCCGCCTGCCAGTCGGCGCCGTCGTCGTTGTCGGTCGGCGCCCGCCACACGTCGAGGCGCACCCCGGCGACCGGTACCTGGCCGACGGTCCGCAGCTCGCCCGTACGCGCGTCGAAGACGGCCGGGCCGAGCCTGATGACATCCGCGTCCCGCACCGGCGACACCCCGCTCGCGGGAGCCACCGACTGCCGCCCCGACACGGGGAGTTGACCCCAGGCGACCACATGACCCCGGTCCGCCCACGCCGTGTCGTCGGCGAGCGCCGCCCGTACCGTCCACTGCGTCTGTGCGCCCCGCGCCGCGTCCGGCGGGGCGGGCAGCTTGACGTCCGCGCTCCCGCCGGGGGCGAGCGCGGGCACGGCGAGCGGGCCCGACTCCACCGGTGCGCCGTCCACCTCGTACGACCAGGTGAAGGCGAGCGCGCCGAGGTCCGCGAAGTCGTGGCGGTTCGTGACGCGGACCGTGCCGGCCGTCCCGTCGCCCTCGATCAGGACCGGCTCGATCACCTTCTTGTACTCGACGAGTCCGGGCGACGGCGTGCGGTCGGGGAAGAGGAGACCGTCACAGACGAAGTTGCCGTCGTGCAGCTCCTCGCCGAAGTCACCGCCGTACGCGTACCCGTACCGCTCGTGTGCGAGTCCGTGGTCGATCCACTCCCAGACGAACCCGCCCTGGAGCCGGTCGTACGTCTCGAAGAGGCGCTGGTACTCGGAGAGTCCACCGGGTCCGTTGCCCATCGCGTGCGCGTACTCGCAGAGGATGAACGGGAGTTGGCGGCGCGCCTCGGGGCCCTCGTCCTCGTACCGCCCGATGCGTTCGACCTCGGCGTGGTCCGCGTACATCCGCGAGTAGACGTCGGTGTCGGCGCACGACGCGTCGCCCTCGTAGTGCAGCGGGCGGGACGGGTCGCGGTCGCGGATCCAGCCGGCCATCGCGGTCAGGCCCGCGCCCGTGCCGCACTCGTTGCCGAGCGACCAGATCACCACCGAGGCGTGGTTCTTGTCGCGCTCCACCATGCGGGCGGCCCGGTCGAGGAGCGCCGGGGTCCAGCGCTCGTCGTCGACCGGATTGCGGTTCCACCCCTCATGGGTGAAGCCGTGCGTCTCCAGGTCGCACTCGTCGATCACCCACAGGCCGAGCTCGTCGCACAGGTCGAGGAAGGCGGGGTGGGGCGGGTAGTGCGAGGTCCGTACGGCGTTGATGTTGTGCCGCTTCATGAGGAGGACGTCGTGGCGCATCGTCTCCTCGTCCACGGTGCGGCCGTGCTCCGGGTGGAACTCGTGCCGGTTGACGCCGCGGAACAGGATCCGCTTCCCGTTGACCTTGAGGACGCCGTCCTCCACGACGACGGTGCGGAAACCGGCGCGGAAGGGGATGATCTCCCCGCCGGGCGTGGCCAGTTCACCCGCGTACAGGCGCGGGGCCTCGGCCGTCCACGGCTCCACCGGCAGCGTCACCGGCTCCCCGGCCGCCACGTCGACGCCGAGTTCGGGCACGGTCACACGGCCTCCCGCGCTCGCCTCGACCCGCAGCGTGCCCTGACCGGTGCCGTGGTCGTACGCGGCGTGCACGAAGAAGTCGGCGTCCGCGCCGTCGGGCCGGTGCAGCAGCGTGACCTCACGGAAGATGCCGGGCAGCCACCACTGGTCCTGGTCCTCCAGATACGAGCCGGACGACCACTGGTGGACGCGTACGGCCAGGACGTTGCCCTCCGCGCGCAGCAAGCCCTGGACGGCGAACTCGTGCGGCAGGCGCGAGCCCTTGAACTCGCCCAGCTCCTCGCCGTTCAGCCAGACCCGCGCACACGACTCGACCCCCTCGAAGCGCAGTACGGTCGCTCCCGACGACGGCCAGTCGTCCGGCAGGTCGAAGACGCGCAGATGGTCGCCGGTCGGGTTCTCGGTCGGGACGCGGGGCGGGTCGACGGGGAACGGGTAGACGGTGTTCGTGTACGCCGGTGCGCCGTAGGCCCCGTCGCCCTGGAGGACCCAGTGTCCGGGCACCGTCAGATCCGCCCAGCCGGACGCGTCGTGGCCGGGGCGGGCGAAGGACTCGTCGTGGCCGTCGGCCGTCGCCGAGAGGCGGAAGCGCCATGGGCCGTTGAGAGACAGGGACTTGGCGTCGGAGGCGGCGTACCAGGAACGCGGCGCGACACCGCCGGTCCCGGGGGACACCTGCTCGTAGTAGGGGAGTGCGGATTCCTCGGGGAGGGACACCTCGGGGAGGGACATCGTTCTCCTTGACGGTCAGGTCTGTGCGACGGTCACGTGGCTGCGACGGTCAGGTCGTGTGCGCGGTGAGTGTGGTGCCGGTCGGGCCAGGCGACGACAGGACGCCCTCCAGAGCGAAGGTCGCCGCGCCCAGGCACACGGGGTCGGTCGGTATCGGGGACAGGACGATCTCGGTGGCCGCGAACGGGCTGCCCAGGGCGTGCCGGGCGACGGCCTCGCGCACCTCGGCGAGCAGCGGCGTACCGAGCGCGGCCGCCACCCAGCTGCTGAGCACGATCACTTCGGGGTTGAGCAGATTCACCAGGTCGGCGACGGCGGCGCCGAGATGGCGGGCGGTCTCCCGGACGACCCGCAGGGCCACCGGGTCGCCGGCGGCGGCCGCCCGGCCGAGCGCGCCGATCGTCGCGGTCTGCTCGTCATCGGTCAACAGCGGGCTGTCCGGGGCGAGTTCACGCAGGGTCCGCATGATGGCGGGCGCGCCCACGTACGCCTCCACGCACCCGGCGTCGCCACAGCTGCATGGCCGCCCGTCCAGGACGAGCGTCGTGTGACCCCACTCGCCGGCGCTGTTCGTGACCCCGCGGTGCAGGGTCCCGCCGAGCGCGAGGCCCGCGCCGACACCCGTACCGAGGTTGATCACCACGGCGTCGTCGCGCCCGCGCGCGGCGCCGAACCACAGCTCCGCGACCGTCGCCGCCCGCAGCGGGTTGTCGAGGTGGACCGGATACGGGAGGCGCTCGGCGAGCAGCGCGGTCAGGGGCACGTCGCGCCAGCCGAAGTTCGCGGCGCGGACGGCGACGCCGCGCTCGCGGTCGACCTGCCCCGGCATCGTGACGCCCACGCCGAGCACCCGGGGCGGCCGGCGCGCGTCCGCGGCGGCTGCGCTCTCGACCGCGGTCCTGACCGCCGCCGCGATCCGGCCGACGACCTCCTCCGGGGCGGACCCGCCGGGCCGCAACTCCTCCTCGGCGCGCGCCACGACGCCCAGCGCGAGGTCGAAGAGCTCCGCGTGGACGTACGTCTCGGCCACGTCGACGCCGACGAGCGCGCCGCCCGCCGCGTCGACCGCGACCAGCGAGCGCGGACGTCCGCCCGCGGACTCCTCGAAGCCGACCTCGACCAACAGGCCTAGAGCGGTGAGCTCACCCACGAGCGTGGCGACCGTCGCCTGGCTGAGCCCGGCACTCGCCGCCAACTCGCCCCGGGAAGCAGGGGACTTGGCGATGAGGTGGCGCAGCACCGCGTACCGGTTCGCCGTCCTGATGTCGCGAGATGTGCGCTTCACCGTGTTCCCTCCTCGGCCGGCTTCGACGCTACGGCTGCCCGGACCCTTTCGACAAGGGGTTAGAAAAGGGGTTGTCAAAAGTCCCCGCCCGCGAGGGGGTGATCGCCACGGAGTACCGTCCGACCGCATGACCCAGACCGAGAACGCGACAACGCTGTCGCGCACGCTCCCGCAGACCGACCGCACCCGCCACAGCAGGCTCCGCGAGCAGGGCAGCCTGGAACGCACCGATCTCGAGGCGATCCTCGACGCGGGGTTCGTCTGCCACCTCGGCGTCCTCGTCGACGGCCGCCCCGTCGTCGTCCCCACCGTCTACGGCCGCGACGACTCCCAGCTGTATCTGCACGGATCGGTGGCGAGCCGCAGCCTGGCCGCCGAACCCGACGCGCCGATATGCGTGACCGTCACTCACGTCGACGGCCTGGTCCTCGCCCGCTCCGTCTTCGAGCACGGCGTGAACTACCGCAGCGCGATGATCCACGGCGTACCGCGCACGGTCACCGACCCCGACGAGAAACTCGCGGGCCTGCGCCGCCTCACCGAGCACGCGACCCCGGGCCAGTGGACGTACGCCCGGCAGCCGAGCCGCAAGGAGCTGGCCGCCACGGCCCTCCTCGTAATGTCCCTCGACGAGGCCTCCGTCAAGATCCGTACGGGTGCCCCCGACGACGGCGACGGGCCCGACGCCGCCCTCGGCCTCTGGGCCGGCACCCTGCCCCTGACCTCCCGCTGGGGCGCACCCACCGCCGACCCGCTGCTGCCGCCCGGCATCACCGCCCCGGCACACATCGTGGCGCGCGCGGGGACCCGGCAGGGCTGACCGGCAAGCAGGGGCATACCGTGAGTTCTCGAGCACTGGTTCTGGAGCGAGGAGAACGGGATGCAGAGCCGCACGGCGCTGGTCGAGGACCTGATGGAGCGCTTCCCGCACGTGCCGCGGGAAGCGGTGTTCAAGGAGGACCTGCTGCGCGGCGGCGTGGCCTTCGACAAGTCCGCGCTCAGCGACAACGAGTCCGGTGACGTCAAGCCGAAGTCCTATTTCATCTTCTCCTTCGACCACGGCACGCTCCCCGAACTCGGCGAGGCCGCGCTGCGCCGCCCGCCGGAGGAGATCATCCTCACCGGCGGCCCGTACGACCTGCGCCGCACGGTCGTCTCGGTCCGCGTGAACCCCTCGTCGCCCTACCGCGTCGCTGCCGACGAGGGCGGGGTGCTCGGCCTCTACCTCGACGGGAAGCGGATCTCGGACGTCGGCGTCCCGCCGATGCCGGAGTACTACCGGCACAAGCTCTCCAACGGGAAGTCGGTCATGGAGGTGGCCCCCACCATCCAGTGGGGCTACCTGATCTACCTGACCGTCTTCCGCGTCTGCCAGTATTTCGGCGCCAAGGAGGAGTGCCAGTACTGCGACATCAACCACAACTGGCGCCAGCACAAGGCGGCCGGCCGTCCGTACACGGGCGTCAAGGACGTCGACGAGGTCCTCGAAGCGCTCTCGATCATCGACCAGTACGACACCGCGAAGGCCTCCACCGCCTACACGCTCACCGGCGGCGCGATCACCTCCAAGCTCCAGGGCCGCGACGAGGCCGACTTCTACGGCCTGTACGCCAAGGCCATCGAGGAGCACTTCCCCGGCCGTTGGATCGGCAAGGTCGTCGCGCAGGCGCTGCCCAAGGACGACGTGCAGCGCTTCAAGGACTACGGCGTGCAGATCTACCACCCGAACTACGAGGTGTGGGACCGCCGCCTGTTCGAGCTGTACTGCCCCGGCAAGGAGCGCTACGTCGGCCGCGACGAGTGGCACAAGCGCATCCTCGACTCGGCGGACGTCTTCGGCGCGCGCAACGTCATCCCGAACTTCGTCGCGGGCGTCGAGATGGCCGCCCCGTCCGGCTTCACGACGGTCGACGAGGCCATCGCCTCCACCACCGAGGGCCTGCGCTTCTTCATGTCGCACGGCATCACGCCCCGCTTCACCACCTGGTGCCCCGAGCCGACCACCCCGCTCGGCAAGGCCAACCCGCAGGGCGCGCCGCTGGAGTACCACATCAGGCTCCTGCAGGCCTACCGCTCCACGATGGAGGAGTTCGGCCTCTCCTCCCCTCCCGGCTACGGCCCCGCGGGCGCCGGCCGCGCCGTGTTCTCCGTCAGCTCCTTCATGGACAGCCTCGCGCCGGAGACCGCGCCGGCCGGCTAGCCGCGAGTACCGGGCGCGGGTGCCTGCCGCACGCCCGCCCGGTCCGGGCGTTCTGTCCGGGCGGTCGGTCCGGGCGTGGTCAGGCCGCCCGCTCGCGCAGCACCGCGAGCGCGCGGTCGGCGTGGGCGCTCATCCGGAACTCGCTGCGGACCACTTCGAGGACGACGCGGTCCTGGCCGAGTACGAACGTGGCCCGCTTGGTCGGCGCGATCGAGAAGCCGCGCGCGACCCCGAACCGCTCGCGGACCTCGCCCTCCGGGTCGGAGAGCAGCGGAAAGCCGAGCGTGTGCTTCCCGGCGAACTCCGCCTGGCGCTCGACCGGATCTCCGCTGACGCCCACGGGCCGCGCGCCGGCGGCCGCGAACTCGGCCGCGAGATCCCGGAAGTGACAGGCCTCGGCCGTGCACCCGGGCGTCATGGCGGCCGGGTAGAAGAACAGGACGACGGGCCCCTCGCTCAGCAGCTCGGACAGCCGCGTCGGAACGCCGCTCTCGTCCGGCAGGGTGAAGTCCTCGACGGTGTCGCCCACTTCGACGCGCTTGCTCATGATCCGGCCTCCTGGGCCTTGGCCACACCGCGCGCCCACAGGACGAGCGGCACCTGAAGGGGGAGCCGCACGAGGGCCGCGGTCCTCAGCGGCGCGGGCTTGTCGCGCCAGTCGACCGCCATCTGCACATTGGCGGGGAAGACGCCCACGAAGAACGCGGCCGTGGCCTGGGCGGCCCTGCGGCGCGTCCACGGCAGGGCGATTCCGGCCGCCAGCGCGAGCTCGACGGCGCCGCTCGCGTACGTCCACGCGCGAGCGGAGCCCGGCAGCGCGCGGGGCACCGTGGCGTCGAAGGACTTCGGGGCGACGAAGTGCGTCACACCGGCACCGGCGAGCAGCCCGGCGAGCGCGAGGGACTTGCGTGTGGACGACGAACGGGCCCTGGAACGGGGCCTGGAACCGGAAGCGGGGCGGGGCACGGAACCTCCTCGGATGACTGGCGCGCGATATTACTCGGGAGTAAGCGCGCTGGGGAAGCCTGCGTGACCGAGCCCCTGTCGCCCCTGGCCTATCCGACGTCGAGATAGTCGCGGTCGATGTTCACCTTGGCGCCGCCCCAGGTCTCCTGGACGTCACCGGCGTACTGGTGGATGCGCTGGCTGCCCGGCCAGGCGGAAGCCGGGACGTAGCTGCCCGCGTCGGTGGCGGCGGCGCCGTTCCACGCGGCGAACCAGATGTGGTCGACGCGCGTGTACGCCGGATTGTCGTGCTCGGCCGCCGCGTCGCGGACACCGGAAGAGGCGCCGGAGTAGAAGCCGGAGAGATAGCCGCCGGCGTGCAGCGCCTCGGTCCAGCCGGACAGGTAGGAGAGGACGGCCGCTTTGCAGGAGGCGGTGGAGGCGTAGCCCTCGATGTCGTTGTAGAGGGCGCTCCCGGCCGGGATGCCGAGCGCCCGGGCGGCGGACACCGAGCCGACGGCGGCAGCGGCGCCCTGAGAGCGTGCGGTGGCCGGATCGGCGGACATCCTGTTGGAGAAGGTGGTGCAGGGGGCTTGCCTGCCGACCTCGACCGGGATGAGCCGCCACCCCTTCGCGGTCTGCTTGCTCACCCAGGAGGCGGTGAGGTTCGGCTGCGCGCAGGCTCGTGTCTGGCCGCTGATGTAGACGCCGACGGCGCCGTACGGGGAGTCGGCCCGCCAGGCGTCCATCGTCTTCTGGGAGGGCGCGGTGCAGGCGTCGAAGCCAGGGCCGGTGAATTCGCCGGGCTGCGCCCCCGCGGCGGCCGCGGTCCGCGCCGCACGGGCCGTCGGCAGCGGCGCGGGACTGCCGCCCGCCGTCAGGGTCGCCGACCCCAGGACCTTGCGTACCGCGGTCTCGTTGGCATCGGTGTGCGCCGCGGTGACGAGTACGCCCGCGCTCTCGACGGCGACCTGGATCTCGTCGTTGGTGGAGACCGCGCCCGGAGCGACGGCCGAATGACCGGCGGTGCGTGCCGTGGAGGGCGTCACACGGTGGGGGTCCAGACCGGCAAGCGGTTCGACGATCAGGCCCTCCGTGCGTCCGACCAGCCTCGCCGGGCACGTCGACCCGTTGCCGGGCCGGCCGAGATAGACGGTGGGCCGGTCGAAACGTACGCAGGTGTCGGGGCGCCGATCGAGGTCGACGACCTGCCACGTGGCCGGGACCCGCACCTGATAGCCGTGGTACGTCACCACTTGTGCACCGTCCTGCGCCTGCGCCGGAGCTGCCCCGACGGGCGCCGCGGACAAGGCCCCCAGTGCGACGAACAGTGCCGCCGCGGTGGCGGCCGGGCCGCGCCTGCGCCGGATGATCGGACGAAGCTGCACGACGGTCTCCTCTTCGGAGGGGGGATCAGGGTGGCTGCAGCGCTAGGTGTACCGCGTCGGGTCAGCGAGGAGGCTGTACGACGCGTGGGATGTGACGAGGTGTCATCCGCCCTCCGCAGTCTCACTCACCCGGTATCCGACTCAGGGCTGTGGGCCGGTGTCTGGGGGGTGTGGGCCGGTGTCTGGGGGGTGTGGGCGCGAGGGCGATAAATGCCTGGTGCCGCGGCTCTTGCCTGAGCTAGTCTCCGAACCGTTCCGGCGGTGGTCCATGGCCACCGTATGCAGAGGCGTATTCCAGGAGGTGTTGACCGATGGCTGTCGTTGTGACGGGCGCTGCCCGCATCCAGAAGTTCATCGAGTCCACCTCTGTGGTCACCGGCTGACCTACCTTCTTCCTTCGCGCCGCTGTGCGCGACCAGCTGGGGCCGCCTTTGTGAAGGGTCACCCCTTGTCTTCCTCTTCTCTCCCGCGTTCTCTCCCGAGCTCTTCTCCCTCGAAATCGGCCCTGGCTGTGTACGGCTGGGACGGCGGCTGGGAGGCCGAGTTCGCCCGGTTCGCCGAGCAGGGCCTGCTGCCGGGCCGTGTCGTACGTGTCGATCGTGGTCTGTGTGACGTCGTCACCGCCGAGGGTGTGGTGCGCGCCGACACCGAATTCGTCGTCCCCCGCGACCCGATGAAGGTCGTGTGCACGGGCGACTGGGTCGCCGTCGACCCTGAAGAACGCGACCCGCGGTATGTGCGGTCGCTGCTGCCGCGCCGCACGTCCTTCGTGCGCTCGACCTCGTCGAAGCGGTCGGAGGGCCAGATCCTCGCGGCCAACGTCGACCACGCGGTGATCGCCGTGTCGCTCGCCGCAGAGCTCGACCTCGGCCGTATCGAGCGGTTCCTCGCCCTGGCGTGGGAGTCCGGCGCCCAGCCCGTCGTCGTCCTCACCAAGGCCGACCTCGTACCGGACGCCGTGACCATCGCGCACCTCGTCTCCGATGTGGAGACGGCGGCGCCCGGCGTGGACGTCCTCGCGGTCAGCGCGGAGGAGGGCCCCGGCATCGACGTGCTCGGCGCGCTCCTCAGCGGGACGTCCGTGCTGCTCGGCCAGTCCGGAGCGGGCAAGTCGACGCTCGCGAACGTGCTGCTCGGCGCCGACGTCATGGACGTGCACGCCGTACGGGACGTGGACGGCAAGGGCCGGCACACCACGACCACCCGGAACCTGCTGGTCCTGCCGGCCGGCGGTGTCCTGATCGACACCCCTGGGCTGCGTGGCGTCGGGCTCTTCGACGCGGAGGCCGGCGTCGGGCAGGTCTTCTCGGAGATCGAGGCGCTGGCCGAGGGGTGCAGGTTCCACGACTGCGCCCACGACGCCGAGCCCGGGTGCGCCGTGCTGGCCGCGCTCGACGACGGGACGCTGCCGCCGCGCCGCCTCGACAGCTACCGCAAGCTGCTGCGCGAGAACCAGCGGCTCGCCGCCCGCACCGACGCCCGCCTGCGGGACGAGATGCGGCGCGTCTGGAAGGCGCGCGGCGCCGAGGGCCGCGCCGCGATGGAGGCCAAGCGGGGGCGCTTCATGTAAGGGGCACGCACGGACCCGCGCCCCGTCCCTCCAGGGGCGCGGGTCCGTGCCGACCAGCGGCTCCGCCGCGGGGCGCGGCCAACCACGGCGAACCCGCACCCGGCACCGCACCCCCGGTGGCAAGACCGCGTCCGATTTCCGCCAGCCCCAAGCGGAGCGCAAGTGCACACTGGAGGGCGTGATGATCGATGAGGACACGCGGTACGAAGCGGTGCGCAGCCGTGACGCGCGCTTCGACGGGGAGTTCTTCTTCGCCGTCGAGACGACCGGCATCTACTGCCGCCCCAGCTGCCCCGCGGTCACCCCCAAGCGGAAGAACGTCCGCTACTACGCCACCGCCGCGGCGGCCCAGGGCTCCGGGTTCCGCGCCTGCCGGCGCTGCCGCCCCGACGCCGTGCCGGGCTCGGCCGACTGGAACGTCCGCGCTGACGTGGTGGGCCGCGCCATGCGCATGATCGGCGACGGCGTCGTTGACCGTGAGGGCGTCGCCGGGCTCGCCGTCCGCCTCGGCTACAGCGCCCGCCAGGTGCAGCGCCAGCTCACCACCGAGGTGGGCGCCGGACCCGTCGCCCTGGCCCGCGCCCAGCGCGCCCACACCGCGCGCGTCCTGCTCCAGACCACCGGCCTGCCGATCACGGAGATCGCGTTCGCCGCGGGTTTCGCCAGCGTGCGCCAGTTCAACGACACCATCCGCGCGGTCTACGCCCGTACGCCCACGGAGCTGCGCGCCGAGGCCCCCGCCACCCGCGCCACCGCCACGGCGGCCGGCATCCCCCTGCGCCTCGCCCACCGCGGCCCCTACCGGGCCCGCCCCCTCTTCGACACCCTCGCCCGCGAGGCGCTCGACGGCGTCGAGGAGATGACCGGCACCCCGGGCGCCCGCATCTACCGCCGCACCCTGCGCCTTCCGTACGGCACCGGCGTCGTCTCCGTGGACGAACGCACCAGGTCCACGCCCGCGAGCCGCGCCGCGCACCACGGCGGCTGGCTCGACGCGCGCATCCACCTCACCGACCTGCGCGATCTGACGACGGCGGTGGGACGCCTGCGGCGCCTGTTCGACCTGGACAGTGACCCGTACGCGATCGACGAGCGCCTCGGCGCCGACCCGCGCCTGGCGCCGCTCGTCACGGCGCGGCCCGGCCTGCGCGCGCCGGGCGCCGCCGACCCCGACGAACTGGCCGTGCGGCTCCTCGCCGGGCGGGCGGAGGCGGCGCGGCTCGTCGAGCGGTACGCGAAGGCCGTCGACGCGCCCTGCGGCACCCTCACCCATGTCTTCCCGTCGCCCGACGACCTCGCCGGCGAACCGGGACCCGTCGGCGCGCTCGCCACGGCCCTCGCCGACGGGGCCCTGCGCCTGGACCCGGGCGCCGACCGTGACGACGCCGAGGCCGCCCTGCGCGCCCTGCCCGGCGTCGACCCCCGCACCGCCGCCCTCATCCGCATGCGGTCCCTGGCCGACCCGGACGTGGCCCTCCCCGACGGGCCGGGGCAGGAACCCGTACCGGACGCCTGGCGCCCCTGGCGCACGTACGCACAGCAACACCTCTGGACGCAGCGACAGTTGGAGCAGAAGTCATGACCGTCTACTACACCGTGCTCGACAGCCCCGTCGGTGAACTCCTCCTCACCGGCGACGAGTCGGGCGCCCTCACCTCCCTGTCCGTGCCCGGGCAGAAGGGCGGCCGCACGGTGCAGCTCGGGTGGCGGCGCGCACCCGAGCGCTTCGCGGACGCCGAGCAGCAGCTCGCCGCCTACTTCGCCGGTGAACTCAAGGAATTCCACCTGGAGTTCAGCACGGAGGGCACCGAGTTCCGCGAGAAGGTGTGGGCGGCGCTCGACGCCGTGCCGTACGGCGCGACCACCACGTACGGTGCCGTCGCGGCGAAGATCGGCGCCTCGCGCGCGGCCGTCCGCGCGATCGGCGGAGCGATCGGGGCCAACCCGCTCCTCATCGTCCGCCCCTGCCACCGGGTGATCGGCGCGGACGGCTCCCTCACCGGCTACGCGGGCGGCCTGGACCGCAAGCAGCAGCTGCTGTCCCTGGAGGGAGTCCTCCAGGACCAGTAGGGCCACTAGGACCTCTGGCCGTCGAGCCCCCAGCTGTGGATCTTGCGCGGGTGGATGCGGATGAGTTCCTCGCTGAAGTGCGCGCCCAGCTGGTGCGGGCCGGTGAGGAGTTCCGCCTCGCCCCGGATGTCGACGCCCCGCACCTTCCACGGCTTGAGGCTCACGATGTCGTCGACGACGAGCGCGACCTTCGGGTTCGCCTGGAGGTTGCGCCACTTCTTCGTTGTCCCGAGCGCGTATCCGCCGACCAGAATCGTGCCGTCGTCCTGCGGGAAGAACCCCACCGGGTTCGCCTGGGGCTGGCCCTTCGGGTCGACGGTGGCCAGCCGGCCCAGGCGCTGGGACTTCAGATACGTGAGCTCGGCCTCACTGAATTCGGTCATGCCTCAGCCAAGCACGATCGCCTCCGTCAGGCATCGGGCCCCGGTCCTAGGGCCGTTGCCCGATGCGTGCCGACGGCCAGGACCCGATGCGTGCCGACGGCCAGGACCCGATGCGTGCCGACGGCCAGGACCCGATGCGTGCCGACGGCTAGGACAGCAGACGCGCGTACCTGTCGTGCCAGGGGTGCGCCTCCTCCAGCTGTGCGCTCAGGGCGATCAGCGTCGCCTCGTCGGCGGGGCGGCCCACCAGGGAGACACCCACGGGGATGCCGCCCTCCGGCGTCCAGTACAAGGGGACGTTGACCGCCGGCTGGCCCGTCATGTTGTACGGGCTGGTGAACGCGCTGAACGCGCTCTGCCGGCGGAGGTTGTCGAGCGGGTCGCCGGACTCGTCGAAGAACTCGACCGGCTGCGGCAGCGTCGCCAGTGTCGGGGTGAGCACGACGTCGTAGCCGGACGTCGCCCGTACCGCACGGCGGGCGGCGCGCTGCATCCCGGTGATCGCGGCCGCGAGCTGCTCGCCGCTGACGCCTCGCCCGAACGCGCGCCACGCCCGGGTCACCGGCCGCAGCAGCTCCTCGGCCTCGGGGTCGAGGGCGTGGCCGAGCGACTGCACTCCCCACGCCGTCACGAAGTGGCCGCTGATCTCAGGACCGAACGGCGTCGGGATGTCCTCCACGACGTGCCCGAGATCCTCCAGGAGTCGCGAGGCGTGCTCCCAGGCCGCCAGGCATGCGGGGTCCACCGCCACGTCCTCGGCGGCGGGCCGCGCGTACCGGCCGATGCGCAGTCGCCCGGGGGAGCGCTCGGCGTGGGAGAGGAACGTCTCGCCCGGCGGGAGCGGCGGCGCCCAGTGCGGGTCGCCCCCCTCGGGACCCGCCAGCGCGTCGAGCAGCGCCGCCGCGTCGCGCACGCTGCGGGCCAACGGGCCTTGTACGGAAAGGCCGTTGACCTCGATCCCGCCGGGGCCCGAGCTGACCCGGCCCCGCGAGGGCTTGATGCCGAACAGGCCGCAGACGCTCGCCGGGATCCGGATGGAGCCGCCCCCGTCGCTGGCGTGGGCGACCGGCACGAGGCCCAGCGCCACGGCCACCGCGGCGCCGCCGCTGGATCCCCCGGCGGACAGGGCCGGGTCCCACGGATTGCGGGCCGGACCCGTCAGATCGTTGTCGGTGTAGCAACAGCAGCCGAATTCGGGGGTGTTGGTCTTGCCGAGGCTGATCGTGCCGGCCTCACGCAGCCGGGTCACGCTGTAGGCGTCGGCCTCCGGCGCATGGCCGGCGAAGGCCTTGGACCCGTACGTCGTGCGCACACCGGCCGTGTCGACCAGGTCTTTGACCGCCGTCGGTACGCCGAACAGCGGCGGCAGGTCCCCGTCCGCGCGCCGCTCCTGCGCGGCCGCCGCCTCGGCCAGGGCGGCGTCGGGCGTCACGGTCATGAAGGCGCCGAACCGCTCGTCGTAGCGCTCCACCCGCTCCAGGTGATGTCGTACGAGTTCCAGCGGTCCGACCTCGCCCTTGCGGACGGCGGTGGCCTGTTCGAGCGCGCCGAGTGCGTGCAGCTGGGCAGGGGCGGTCATGCGGCGCTCTCCTTCAGCTCGGCGACCTGCCGGGCCACCAGTTCCTCGTGCTCCTCGACGTCACGGCGCGCGTCGCGCGGCCGCCACCTGCCCGTCATCACGAAGATGAACGGCAGGAACAGCACCTGCCCGCCCAGGCACACCCACCACCAGGTCTGCCACGCGTGCGCGTTGTCCGCGCTCGCCCGCTGCACCTCGGGCCCGTGCTCGCGCAGGATCTTCAGCTGCGGCGCCGCCTTCTGCACGGTCTCCAGCCCTTCGGCGCCGACTTCCTTCTGTGCCTGGGCGAGCAGCGGGGCGGGCACCTTGTCCGGTGCGTAGGAGCCGAGTTCGGCGAAGAGCTTCGGGTGGGCCTTCGTGATGGCGAGGGCCGGAGCCGCCTGCACCGACGCCGCCTTGACCTCCGCGCCGTGCTCGATCAGCGGGGTCACGGTGCTGACCACGAGCGGCACGAAGGCGGCGGACAGGGCGACGGTGATCCGCACGATCCAGCCCCACACGGCGAGACCCGTGGCGGTGGCCGCCGGATTGTGCCGCTCGACCGTCTCCGTGAAGCTCGCCATCCACGGGGAGTAGGCGATGCCGCTGGTCACGCCGATCCCGGCCACGATGAACGCGAACGTGTAGTAGCCGGTGTGGGGTTGGGTGGCGTGCAGGGTGAACGCCAGCGTGAAGGCGATGGACCCGAGCGCGCCGAGCAGCATGAAGGGCTTGCGCACGCGCAGGCGGTCGGAGAACAGGCCGGCCAGGACCAGCGAGATCGCGTTCGCTCCCCAGTACCAGTTCAGCAGGGCGTTGGCGCGCTGCGGGGTGTACCCGAAGTTCGTGGCGAAGTAGAGCACGAAGTTGCCGACGGCGGCGAAGTACAGCAGGAGGTAGATGCTGATGGCGACGGCGGAGCCGATGACGTCGAGGCGGAGCATCTGCCGCCACTGACCGCGCAGCACCGCCTCCGTGTCCATCCCCTTGGCCCGCGCCTCGACCAGCGCCCGGTCGCGCAGGCTCACCATGATCTGGTCGCGCAGCGCCGGGGCGAGCTCGCGCAGACCGAACAGCGCGACGACGAACACGACGAGGCCGCTGATGCCCGAGAAGCGGATCTCGTCCTGCCAGGTGGTCGCGCCGCTGAAGGTGCGGGAGGTGACGGCGGTGACCACGAGGCTTCCGATGATCGGCCCCATCGTCCAGTAGCCCATGGCCGAGGCCCGGCCGAGCTGCGGGGAGAAGTCCCTGATGAGCGCCGGGGTGGCGACCAGGATCATGCCCTCGACGAGCGCCACGGCCGAGTAGATGACCAGGTAGCTGGCCTTGCCCGGCGCGTTGGGCAGGGCGAACGTGGTGAGCAGGCCGACCACCAGCAGGCCGTAGACCACGATGTTCGCCCGGCCCCACCGGTCGGCGAGACCGGCCACCAGGGACGAGAAGGCACCCACCGCGTTGGCCGCCACCGATATGTACACGAAGTACAGGAACGTCATGTGGTAGTGGCTGATGATGGCTGTCGACACCGCGTACTGGATGTACAGCTGGTAGTAGAGGACGATCGTCGCGAGCACGACGATTCCCAGGTACCAGTACCGGGGACCGCTCTCGGGGTAGCGGTCGAGCCGTCTGCCGCCGAGGCCGTTCAGTGCTGAGGGGAACGGCCGGCTGGTGCGCCGCGCCGTGTCCGTCGGTGACGAGACCGACATCATGCCTCCCTGGTGTCGAGACACACGCCAGCGCGTGCATGGTCGGGGACGTTAATACCGTCCGGTCGGTATCTCATAGAGGTGGGACAGGGATTTGTGATCCCGTTACGAAGGGAGCGCGTGGCCCGGTCCTGCCCGCTGCCGGGCAGGACCGGGCCACACGCTCTCACGTCAGGCGGGCAGTCCCCAGCGCGCGGCGGGCGCGTTCGGCGTGACCGGCCCGACGCTCAGGTCGGGGCGGTCGCCCTTCGCCGTGACGAGCGCCGTGTCCCCTTCGCGCAGGGTGATCCGGATCGCGCCGTCGCCCGCGTCCGCGTAGGGGAGTGGCCGGCCCCGCCCGTCGCGCACGTCGACCGCGCCCGCGATGCCGTGCCGCACCACGCACGGCGCGCCCGCCTCGCTCACGAGCCGCACCCAGCGTGTCGTGCCGCCCTCGCGCACCGCGCTCAGCAGAAAGGCGCCCTGCGTACGGAAGTTGTGGACGGCGAGGTCCTTCCACGCTGCGGGCAGGGCGGGGAAGACGCGGACCACGCCGCCCCAGGACTGGCACACCATGTCGTGCAGGGACTGGGCGGCCGACAGCGGCGTCTCGATGACGGGGCCCGACTCCTTGTACATGGTGTTGGCCTGGATGAAGCGGGACATGAGCTGGCCCAGGTACTTCAGCGCGTCCTCGCCCTTGCCCAGCAGCGCCGACATCGAGGCCGCGCCCGTGAACGTATAGCCCTGGAGGGCTCCTTCGAAGCCGACCCAGTGGGCCAACGACTTCTCGATCAGGCCGAGTTCGTCGGGCGTGCGGCCGGTCAGCTCGTACAGCGGGTACACGGCGAGCATGTGCGAGTAGTGGCGGTGGGACTTCGCGAAGGGGATGTCCGCGCCGATCATGAACCCGTTGGCGTCGGTGGGGTACGGGGTGCGCCGGGCGAGGACCTCGCGCCAGCGCGGCACCAACTCGTCCTCGATGCCGAGGAGTTCGGCCGAATCGAGAAGGGTGCGGCAGCCCCACGTCAGGAGCATCAGGTCGTAGTTGCAGTCGCGGGTGTTGCCGCCGTACTCCGGGGAGAACGTCGCGGGCAGGTGCAGCTTGCCGTCGGCTCCCGGCTCCAGGAAATGGAGGTAGTAGTTGATCGCCTTGCGCAGCAGCGGGAAGAGGACGTCGCGCAGGATCTTCTCGTCCATGGTGTGCCGGTAGCTCAGCCACACGTTGTGCAGCGCCCAGGTGAGGTTGCCGACCTCGGGCGTCGGGGTGTCCTGGCCGGGGATGCCCACGCCGTAGCCCTGCGCGTTGCTCGTCGCGCCGCCGTTCACGAGGTGCATGTCCGTGGTGCGCGGGATGCCGAGCGAGTCCGCACGGTACGGAGCGGCCACCTCGGCCGTGAGATTGTCCCGGAACTCACCCAACGCCCGCGTGACGGCGTCGAGTTCGAGGTGGTTCGAGCCGTGGATCAGCCAGTACTCCAGCTGCACGTTGAGGTTCCACCAGGTCGCGGGCCACGGCGTCGGCTCCAGCCAGGGGCCGCTGGTCGCCATCACGGGGGCGTCCCGGCGGGCGGCCGACGCCGTCTTGTAGAGCTGGATCCAGTAGAAGCGCTGGATGCGCGCGTCGGGGACGGACAGGAAGCTCTTGCGGTAATACGCGCGCCACCAGGCGCGATGGGTCACGGCGAGGGCGTCGTACGGAAGTCCGGACGCGGCGCGCACCGCCCGGACGGCGCGGTCGCGGGCGGTGGGCTTCGGGAAGGAGTGCGCCACGTTCACGTACAGGGTCCGCCGCTCGCCCCGGGTGCGCTCGCGCCACGCGGTGACGTACTGGCCGCCGGACAGGAGCGGCTGGACGGAGGCGGAGACACCGTCGTACTCGCCGTGCTCCGCGGGCGGATTGCCCTCGTAGCCGGCCGGGATCGGCTGGAACGCGGCACGCGGGCTGATGGACGTCGCCGGGTGGAAGACCCACGCGAAGCCGCGCTCGCCCTCGGACGGGGTGACCTCGACGGCGAGGACGGAGAGCGCGTTGGTGACCTGGGCTCGGATGGTGAGCGTGCCCTTGTCGGTGGTGAGGGTGCCGGTCAGCTCCGCGTCACGCAGGCGCAGGCGCCAGTCGAGGCCGGTGACGGTGCCGACGGGTTCGAGCGTGAAGTGGCCGATGGGCAGCCGCGCCAGACCGAACAGGGAGCCGAACTCCGGGCGGTGGTCCTGGACCTCGGAGTGCTGGACGTTGAAGCGGATCGCGTTCTTCCCGGGCTCCTGGTAGATCCCCGAGCCGAGAAGGCCGTTGCCCAGGTACGGCCCCTCGTACCAGGTCTTCGGCATCTGCTGCCAGACGAGGTCGGCGTCGTCGAGGACGGTGCGCCAGGCGTCTTCGGAGGGGGCGCTCGCGGTGGTGGCGGGGGCCTCGGCGGGGGTGGCGGCGGTGGCCTGTGCCGGCAGCCCGCCCGCGAGCGCGGCCCCGGCGAGGGTGGATCCGGTGGCGAGCACGGTCCTTCTGGACGGTCTTTGCATGGCGCGGCCTCCACGTGTCGAAGCAGACGTCGATTCATCGGAGCTATCCCTCGCGGAAAGCTAGAGATGTGACGAGAGCCCGTCAATATGCCGGGAGAGATCCGATGTGGCTCGCGCTACGTGGATGCCGTACGCGTATCTGAACCGGAGCGTCTAGCCCCAGATCACCGCCCCGATCCACGCGCCCACGATGAGCAGACAGGCGAAGAGTTCGGCCAGGACGCTGGAGCCGCCGGCGCGCATCGCGGTCCGGGTCGAGGCGACCGCGTCGCCGTGCCGGCCGAGGCGCAGCCGCTCGCAGAGGTAGATACCTCCGATGAACCCCGGGATCGAACCGATCACCGGGATCAGGCAGAAACCGACGAGCGCTCCGCCGCCCGCCCATACCGCGGTGCGGCGCGTGGCCCCGCTCTCGCGCAGCCGGCGCGGCGGCAGCTGCCAGCGGAGGACCTGGGCGGCGAGCAGGACGGCGGTGGCGCCGACCAGAACACCCCAGGCCAGCCCGTTGGGGACCTGGAGAGACCACACGAGGACCCCGGCCCACACGAGCCATGACCCGGGCACCCCGGGCACGAGCACCCCGCACAGGCCGAGCAGCATCACCACTCCCACCAGCAGGAGTTCCCACGCGCCCATCTGCCAAGAGTGCCGGACAACGGCAGAACCCGCAGTCGCAGAGGTTCACTCTCCGCCACCACGGACGGCTTCCGGCCGCGGAACTCAGCCCTGTGAGACGTGCTCCCCGCGGGCCTTTGCCGGAACGTCCCGTGCCACCCAGCCCCGCTCGTACGCATGCCAGCCCAGCTGGAGGCGCGTCGTCACACCGGCCAGCTCCATCAGGCGTTTCACCCGCCGCTGGACCGTGCGAAGCCCCAGGTCGAGCTGCTTGGCGACGCTCGCGTCCGTGAGTCCGGCCAGCAGAAGGGAGAGGATCTCCAGGTCCGTGCCGTCCGGCCCGTCCGGCTGCTGCTCCGTGATCCCGCGGCCGCTCTCGCCGAGCCGCAGCGGAAGCGCGTCCCGCCAGACCGCCTCGAACAGGCCGGACAGCGACTCCAGGAGTCCGCTCGCGTGCACGACGAGCGCCGCGGGCTCCGCCGTGCGCGAGGTCAGCGGCACCATCGCGAGTGCCCCGTCGGCGATCACCAGCTTCGTCGGCACCCGGTCCACGAGCCGTACCTGCTCGTCCCGCCCGATCGCGGCCGACAGCTCCGTCAGCCCCGTCGGCATCGAAAGCACCTCGCGTTCCACCACGACCCGGTACGCGACGCCCCGGCCGCTGGCCTGCTCCTCCGCCTCGTTGTCCATCCCCGAGACGGCGACCGGATTACCGGTGACCAGCGCGCACACCTCGTCCGTCGCGCCCAGCTGAAGCTGGAGGAACCGCTGCGCGACGGCCGCCGCGCCCGTGACCACCTCGACCAGGTCATGTACGGCCGGCTCCGCGGCCTGCGCCCGGTACTCCTCCGCGAGGAGCGCCGCCGCCAACTCCGCCTTCTCCAGCTCGTGCCGTTGCTGCGTCAGGAGCGCGCCGAGCGCGACGCCCGGCGGAGCCGCGACCCAGCGCCCCGGCCGCGCGGACGACTGCGCCGCGAGCCCGTGCCGCTCCAGCCTGCGCAGCGCGTGCTCGGTCTCGTACTCGGCGAGGGCGAGCCGCCCCGCGAGATCGGGCACGTCGGCCGCGCCCAGCGACACGAGCGCGCGATACGCGCTCTCGTGCATCTCGTCCAGACCTATCGCACCCAGCATGCGGCGATGCCCCTCCCCGAGCCTCGGTTCCGGCGGCACCGTGGCGGGAAACGGCCACGGCACAAACCCGCCGCGCCCCATCTTCCCCGTGCCAGCGCTCTCTCTGCCAATGTGGCGCCACCGCAGCACCAACATCCGCCGGGAATACGGCCTTTATGCCGTATTCACCTGCGCTTTCACCTGGGGAGAGGGAGAGCGATGCGCGCGATATCGCGTACGGCCTCGGTGGCGGCGACCGCCGTCGTCCTGGCCGTCACCGCGGCCCTGCCGACCGTGGCCGAGCCACGGGGGGACGCCAAGAGACCACTTGTCGGCAGTGAGGCGGCCGCGAAGGAGGCTGCGGGCTCCGTCGTCACCCTCGTCACGGGCGACCGGATCCTGGTGACCAAGGACGGCTCGGGCCACAGCGCGGCGACCGCGCTCCCCGGCGAGGACGGCACCGCCCCGCTCGTACAGACGCGGACGTCGGGCCAGGACCTCTACGTCTACCCCGCGGGCGCCGTCAAGGCGATCGCCGACGGCCGCGTCGACGAGGAGCTCTTCAACGTCACGGGCCTCGTCCGCCAGGGCTACGACGACGCGCACAGCAGGACGCTGCCGCTCATCGCGGTCTACGACAAGTCCGTCGACGTCGCCCGCAGCGCGCCCGCCGCCCCGCGCGGCGCCGAGCGCGGCCTCGTGCTCGACCCCGTCGACGGCGTGGCGCTGAAGGCCGACAAGAAGAAGGCCACCGACTTCTGGGCGGACGTCACCGACACCCGCTCCCGCGCGGCCGGTTCGATCAAGAAGCTCTGGCTCGACGAGAAGGTGCAGGCCTCTCTCGACCGGTCGACGAAGCAGGTGCACGCCCCCGAGGCGTGGGCCGCGGGCTACGACGGCAAGGGCACCAAGGTCGCCGTCCTCGACACCGGTGTCGACACCGACCACCCCGACCTCAAGGGGCGCGTCGCCGAGTCGAAGAACTTCACCGACTCACCCGACGCGACCGACCACCAGGGCCACGGCACCCACACCACGTCCACCGTCGGCGGCACCGGCGCGGCGAGCGACGGCAAGCAACGCGGTGTCGCCCCCGGCACCACGCTGCTCAACGGCAAGGTCCTCAACGACTCGGGCTCCGGCGCCACTTCGTGGATCATCGCCGGCATGCAGTGGGCCGTCGACCAGGGCGCCGACGTCGTCTCCATGAGCCTCGGCAACCCCGCGCAGACCGACTGCACCGACCCGATGGCCACCGCCACCGAGGAACTCGCGCAGTCCTCGAAGAACACCCTCTTCGTCATCGCGGCGGGCAACACCGGCCCCGGCAACAACACCGTCTCCTCGCCCGGCTGCGCCCCGAGTGTCCTGACCGTCGGTGCCGTCGACCGCGACGACTCCACCGCGAGCTTCTCCAGTCGCGGCCCGGCCTACGGCTCGCACACCCTCAAGCCCGAGATCACCGCACCCGGCGTCGACATCTCGGCCGCCGCCGCGGGCGGCCGGGGCGTCTACGCGTACCAGTCCATGAGCGGTACGTCCATGGCGACCCCGCACGTCGCGGGCGCCGCCGCCATCGTCAAGCAGCGCCACCCCGACTGGAACGCCCAGCAGATCAAGTCGGCCCTCGTGTCCTCCGCTGACGCGGACATCCCGGGCGACGTGCGCGAGACCGGCGGCGGCCGCCTCGACGTGAAGGCCGCGATCGACGAGAAGGTGCTCGGCGCGAGCGCCGTCCAGGGCGGCAGCTTCAACTGGCCGCAGGACAGCAGCGACCGCACCACCGTCGACGTGCCGTACACCAACACCACTGACAAGCCCGTGCGGTTGAGCCTGGACGTCGAGGGCGTCACCGGCAACGACGGCTCCGCGGTCCACTCCTCCGTCGCGAAGCTCGGCGAGCGCACCGTCACCGTCCCCGCGGGCGCGACCGTCAAGGTCCCCCTGAAGCTCGACCCCACGGCCTCGCTCAAGGCGGCCCAGTACGGCGACGTCACCGGCCGTGTCCTCGCCACCGCCGACGGGGTCAGCGTCTCCACACCGTTCTCGCTGTACGTGCAGCCCGAGACGGTCACCCTCCGCGTCAAGCTCGTCGACCGCTCCGGCAAGCCCGCCGCCGGGCCGTCGTCCGTCGACCTGATCGGCACCGACGACGCCAGTGGCGAGCGCCGCTTCAACGAGGGCGCGACCGACCAGACGTACCAGGTGCGTCCCGGCCGCTACTTCCTCTCCAGCTTCGTCGGCACGCCCGACACCGAGGGCGATCTCCTCAACTCCCTCTCCTACCTGGCCCGTCCGCAACTCGACGTCAAGAAGGACACCACCGTCGTCCTCGACGCGCGCAAGGCGAACCGGCTCACGGTGAAGACCGACCGGGCCTCCGAGTCGCGCGGCGTCACCCTCGGGTTCGCCCGCAGCTGGGACGACACCTGGCTGCACGCGGGCACCGCGTCCGGCGGCCGCTCCATCGCCGGCTACTACGCCGACGTCGAGGGCCGGGCCACCGACGGCACCTTCGAGTTCGACAGCCTCTGGCGCGCGGCGGCGCCGCTGCTCTCCGACTTCGGCGTCGAAGGCGGCCCCGCGCTGCACGCGGTGGCCGGGGCGACGAGCTCCGCGAACCTCGACGGCTCCGGCAAGGCCCAGGTCGTCGACGCCAAGTCCGGTACGGCCGCCGAACTCGCCGCGGCCGGGGTCAAGGGCAAGATCGCTCTGGTCCAGCTCCCTGACGACGGCGCGGCCGCGGCCGTGGCCAAGGAGGCCAAGGACGCCGGAGCCACCGCCGTCCTCGCCCACCGCTCGATCCCGGGCCGCTTCTATCCGTCCGTCGGCTTCATCGGCGGCCCCCTGCCCGTCATCGGTATCCCGTCCGACGAGGCCGCCGACCTGCTCACCCGGATCGGCGCCGGCGAAGTGACCCTCCACTGGAAGGGCACGGCGAAGAGCCCGTACCTCTACAACCTGGCCTTCCCCGAGAGCGGCCCGGTGCAGAGCGCGCGCACCTACACCGTCCGCGACCGCGACCTCGCCGAGAACAAGGCGACGTACCGAGCGATGGGTACGCCCACCGACTACGTGGACATCCCCAGCGTCACGCGCCCCAGCGGACTCTCGGCCTACTTCGGCGAGTTCGAGACGGTCGCGGCGCCCTCGCGGCGCACAGAGCTCTACTCGCCCGGCACCACCGGCTTCGGTCACCAGGTCTCCAGCAGCTTCCCCTGGGGCGAGTTCATGATCGACCCGGTGCGCACCTACAAGAAGGGCGAGCACCGCACCGAGGAGTGGTACGGCGGCGTGCTCGCGCCCACCACGCCCCTCGACGAGGCGGGCAAGCCGACGCTCGCCGCCGAGCGTCAGGGCAACCTGATCGGCGTCGCGCCCGGCTTCTGGGGCGACAGCGAACACCAGGGCGTCCAGGGCAGCTTCGGCGACTTCGGCGGCATGGAGCTGAAGCGTGACGGAGAGGTCATCGGGGACAGCGGCTGGCCGTTCGGTGTGTTCGACGTCCCGGCCGACGACTCGTCGTACGACCTGACGCTCAACACGTTCAAGCAGAGTTTCGGCGCCTGGAACCGCTCCACGCAGACGACGACGACCTGGTCGTTCCGCTCGCATCTCGAGGAGAACGTCTACTCGCAGGGGATCCCGCTGCTCTTCCCGCACTACGCCCTTCCGCAGGACGACCTCAAGACGCTGCCCGCCACGGACGGCCAGCGGATCACGCTCACCGCGACCGGCCACGCCGGCTACACGCCCGGCAAGATTACCTCGGCCGAGCTGTCGTACTCCTACGACGGCGGCACCACGTGGACCGAGGCGCCGACCGGTGAGCGTGACGGCAAGTGGAGCGCGACCGTGAACCACGCGGGCGCCGCCGGCAAGCAGGTCACCCTGAAGGCCCAACTGACCGATTCCAAGGGCAACTCGGTCGAACAGACGGTGACGCGCGCCTACGACGTGCGCTGATCACCGAACGAGCCGGTCCGCCGGGCGTCCTTCCCGTGGGGGGTGGGGTCGTCCGGCGGACCTTTTTCGCTTTGAGTTTCGCTTCAAGTTTCACTTCAAGCCGGGTCATTCGGGGCCATTTCTGGTCGTTTTCGAGTGTCCCGTTTTCGTACGGCCCGTGCGGTGGACAATAAGGGCATGAGCCAGCAGGGGGAGAGGCACTCCGGCCGACACGGCCAAGGCGACGACTGGTGGGGCCAGTTGTACGACGACTCCACCGACGACACGGGTCCGACCCCGGCCCCGGACACCCTCGACGACCGCTTCGCCTCGGCATCGGGGACGGTCTCGCCGCCGGGGCCCGAACGGGCCGATGAACAGGCGCCGGTCCCGGAGCCGCCCGCTGTCCCGGAGCAGCGGAGGGTGCCGCCGCCGGCACCGGCCCGGTCCGCGGATCCGCCGCCGGATCCGGGCGCCCCGCGCGCCCCTTGGGAACCCCCGACGCACGCCCCGGGACGCCCCCGGAGCTTCCCGCCCGGACCACAGCCACCGCCGCCACCGCCACCGTCACCGCCTCCCGCCGCCCCGCCCGGCCTCCACACCTCCGGCTCCGAGGCGCCCACCCCTGACACCGTCCCCGACGCAGCCCCCGGCCAGGGCGCGGCCGTCGCCGACGAGCCGGCGGCCCGCCCCGAACCCCTGGTGATCCCCTACGTGGGCGACGGCCCGCCCACGTACGACGCCGAACCCACCGCGCTCCCGCCCGCCGACCCCGACACCCTCGACGACCTCGTCGCCGACACCGTCCTGGACGGCGCCACGTACGGGACCTCCACTCTGCGTGCGGTGTCCGTACGCGGCGACTCCGCGCGGTACCGGGGCGAGCCCCGCCGTGACTGCCTGCTCACCGCCCGGTTCGGCACGGGACCCGGCGCCCTCGTCCTGGTCGCCATGGCCACCGGCGCCCGCGCCGCGCCCGGGGCGCACCGCGCGGCGGCCGAGGCCTGCGACTGGATCGGCCGCGCCGTCGGCCGCAGCCACGCCCGGCTCGCCGAGGACATCCGTGCCGCCCACCGGGGCGACCTCAAGTCGGGCCTGCACCGCCTGACCGACCGCAGCCTCGGCAGACTCCGGGCGAGCGCCGCCGAGCAGGGCCTCGAACCGGAGGAGTACACGGCGAGCCTGCGCTGCCTCCTGCTGCCCGCCGACCCCGACTGCCGCACCCGCGTGTTCTTCGGCGTCGGCGGGGGCGGCCTGTTCCGGCTGCGCGACGGCGAGTGGCAGGACATCGAACCGCAGGTCTCCGAGGTGTCGGGTGCCCCCGTCGTCGGCTACGGTTCACCGCCGTCCGAGACCTCCGACGGCGACCGCCTGACCATGGACCTCGGGATCACCACGCCCCCGAGCCCGTACGAGCCGGCGCCCGAGCAGCCCCGCGATCCGTTCCGCTTCCGCGCCTCCGTCGCCCGCCCGGGTGACACGCTCCTGCTGTGCACGGCGGGCCTCGCCGAGCCCCTGCGCGGCGAGCCCGAGCTGTCCGGGCACCTCACGCGCCGCTGGACCAGGAGCGGCCCGCCCGGCCTCACGGCCTTCCTCGCCGACACCCAGGTGCGGGTCAAGGGGTACGCGGACGACCGCACCGCCGCCGCCGTTTGGGAGGCGTAACCGCGCCCGCTGTGAATTCATGGGAAGCGAGTGTCCGGAGCGTTCGGAGTATCCGGAGTGTCCGCAGGGTCCTCAGTACCCGGTTCGTGAAGGGGCGCGTGCGTCATGGCCAAGCAGAACGTCGCCGAGCAGTTCGTCGACATCCTCGTCCGCGCGGGCGTCAAGCGCATGTACGGCGTCGTCGGCGACAGCCTGAACCCGGTCGTCGACGCGATCCGCCGCAACTCCGCGATCGACTGGATCCACGTACGGCACGAGGAGACCGCCGCCTTCGCCGCCGGGGCGGAGGCGCAGGTCACCGGGAAGCTGACCTCCTGCGCCGGCTCCTGCGGCCCCGGCAATCTGCACCTCATCAACGGGCTCTACGACGCCCACCGCTCCATGGCCCCGGTCCTCGCCCTCGCCTCGCACATCCCGTCGAGCGAGATCGGCCTCGGCTACTTCCAGGAGACCCACCCCGACCGGCTCTTCCAGGAGTGCTCGCACTACAGCGAGATGATTTCCAACCCGCAGCAGATGCCGCGCGTCCTGCAGACGGCGATCCAGCACGCGGTCGGCCAGTCGGGCGTCAGCGTCGTCACCCTGCCCGGCGACGTCGCCGACCGGCCCGCCCCCGAGAAGTCCGTCGAGACGGCGATCGTCACGTCCCGGCCGACCATCCGCCCCGGCGACACCGAGATCGACCGGCTCGTCGAGATGATCGACGAGGCCGCCAAGGTCACCCTCTTCTGCGGCAGCGGCACCGCGGGCGCGCACGCCGAGGTCATGGAGTTCGCCGAGAGGATCAAGTCGCCGGTCGGGCATGCCCTGCGCGGCAAGGAATGGATCCAGTACGACAACCCGTTCGACGTCGGGATGAGCGGGCTGCTCGGGTACGGCGCCGCGTACGAGGCGACGCACGAGTGCGATCTGCTCATCCTGCTCGGCACGGACTTCCCGTACAACGCGTTCCTGCCGCAGAAGGACGTGAAGATCGTCCAGGTCGACGTGCGGCCGGAGCACCTCGGCCGGCGCTCCAAGCTGGACCTCGCGGTGTGGGGCGACGTACGCGAGACGCTGCGCTGTCTGACCCCGCGCGTGCAGGCGAAGACGAACCGGCGCTTCCTGGACAAGATGCTGAAGAAGCACGCGGACACCCTCGAAGGCGTCATCAAGGCGTACACGACGAAGGTCGAGAAGCACGTCCCGATCCACCCCGAGTACGTGGCCTCCGTGCTGGACGAACTCGCCGCGGACGACGCCGTGTTCACGGTCGACACGGGCATGTGCAACGTGTGGGCGGCGCGCTACATCTCGCCCAACGGGCGCCGTCGCGTGATCGGTTCGTTCTCGCACGGCTCGATGGCGAACGCGCTGCCGATGGCGATCGGCGCCCAGTTCGTCGACCGCAAGCGCCAGGTCGTCTCGATGTCGGGCGACGGTGGGTTCTCCATGCTGATGGGCGACTTCCTGACCCTCGTCCAGTACGACCTGCCGGTCAAGGTCGTCCTCTTCAACAACTCATCCCTGGGGATGGTCGAGTTGGAGATGCTCGTGGCCGGGCTCCCGTCGTACGGGACGACGAACAAGAACCCCGACTTCGCGGCCGTCGCCCGCGCGTGCGGCGCCTACGGGGTGCGCGTGGAGAAGCCGAAGCAGCTCGCCGGAGCGCTCAAGGACGCCTTCAAGCACAAGGGCCCCGCGCTCGTCGACATCGTCACCGACCCCAACGCCCTGTCGATCCCGCCGAGGATCAGCGCCGACATGGTGACGGGCTTCGCGCTCTCCGCATCCAAGATCGTCCTGGACGGCGGCGTCGGCCGCATGGTGCAGATGGCCCGCTCCAACATCCGTAACGTGCCGCGCCCGTAGCCGGTACGGGTCGCCCTGCCGGCGCCCGCCGGGCCACGAGTTCGTTGGTGGATGAATCCACAGGAGTGCGGACATGCGTGCGGGGCATGCATTCCCGTGTACGCGTTCGAGTGTGGTCGCAGGAGAAGGGACAAGGTCATCGGTGTGCGGGCGGGGGTCATGAAACGGCAGGTACGAGGGCGCGTTCCCACTACGGTGGCCAAACGCTCCCCGGCGCAGGAAGCGCCGGTCGGTGACAGGGCGGCGGACGACAGCACGACGGACGACGGCGACGCGCTGCTCAGGCGCACGCTGGGGCGGTCCGATCTGCGGGCGGTGCCCGAGGCGAGGCGCGCACTGCGCGAACTCCTGGACGAGTGGGGCCCGCCGGAAAGGTCTCAGACGGCGGAACTGCTCACCAGCGAACTGGTGACGAACGCCCTGCTGCACACCGACCATGACGCCGTCCTCACGGCCACGGTCGGGCCGAAGCGGCTCCGGGTGGAGGTCAGGGACTTCGTGGGACGCAGGCCGAAGCTGCGCGTACCGGTCGCCGACGACGGTACGAACGGCCGGGGCCTCCTCCTGGTGCAGTCCCTCGCGGACGACTGGGGCGTACGGGCACTGGGTGTGGGCAAGGTGGTCTGGTTCGAACTGGACGGCGACCCCGCGTGACACCGCGGAGCCACCGCCCGTGACGGCACGCCCGCCCCCGCCGGACGCCCCTAGCCGAATTGCTGCTCGAGGTCCTTGAGCTTCTGCTCCAGTGAGTCGAGCCGCGGCAGGGCCTGGGTGTCGTCCTCCGCCGTGAGGTCGACGGTGACGGGCTTGCCGGCTTCAGGGCCGCTCCTGACGGCTTGGAGGGAGGGACGCGCGCGCAGCGGGAGCTGTTCCTGTGGTGAGGGCGGCGGGTCCTCCGATATGGCGGGCTCCGTGCCGCCCTGCCCCGCGCCGGCCCCCGCGGAGACGGCGGCCTGCACCTCCACCTGGCGCCCGCCGCGCCCGCCGAGCGTGGGGTGGCCCCGGCTGATCGCCTTGAGCTGGGCCCGCTCCAGCTTCTCGTGCTCGCGCCTGCGCAGCCGGGTCTGCTCCTTCTCGCGCTTGTCCTCGCGCACCTCGTCGACCGCCTCGTCCAGGGTGCGCACGCCTTCGAGCAGCATCAGCGACCAGGCGCCGTACGTCTCGCGGGGCGCGCGCAGCCACCGCACGATCCTGATCTGCGGCAACGGCCTCGGCACCAGGCCCTGTTCACGCAGGGCCGCGCGGCGCGTCTGCTTCAGCGCACGGTCGAAGAGGACCGCGGCCGACAGCGACATGCCGGCGAAGAAGTGCGGGGCGCCCGCGTGGCTGATGCCGCGCGGCGCGTGCACCCAGTTGAACCAGGCGGCGGCGCCCGCGAAGGTCCACACGAGTATCCGGGAGCCGAGCGCCGCGTCGCCGTGGCTCGCCTCGCGCACCGCGAGCACGGAGCAGAACATGGCCGCTCCGTCGAGGCCGAACGGGACGAGGTACTCCCAGCCCCCGGACAGGTTCAGGTTCTGCTGGCCGAAGCCGACAAGCCCGTGGAAGGAGAGCGCGGCGGCCACGGCGGCGCAGCAGAACAGCAGCAGGTAGGACGCGGTGCCGTAGACGGCCTCCTTGCGCCTGCGGCGTTCCTCGCTGCGCTCCCACGAGTCGTCGGACGACGCGGCCGCCTTCTCCACGGCACGCTTGCTGCGCGCGAGGACCGCCACCGCCGCCAGCAGGCCCAGGAGCAGCACGGCGCCGGGAAGCAGCCAGTCCAGCGATATGTCGGTCAGTCTCATCTGGGGTCCCTTGCGTCGCGGTAGGGCTTTTCGGCCGCCATATTGGCTCAGGGCCACCGGCCCGCAAGGAGTTTCGGGACAAGAGAACGCCATTGGAGTGCGAAGGGGCGTATTTAGCGGGCGTGCGCTCGAACTCCCTTGAGAATGAGGGAAGTTGAGTTCGAATCACGTCACTCGAAAGAGTGGTTCATTGTGGAGGGGTTGCCGTCGGCCCGCTCAGGCGGTTGCGCTCAGCCTCGCCACGCGGTCCGCGTCGCAGGTGCGGGGGCACGTCACGCAGGTTTCCTCGGGGCGCAGCGTGTAGAAGAGGCAGCAGCTCGCGCGGTCGCGCGTCGGCAGCGACTGCCCCTCGGGGCCGGTGAGTTCACGGAACGCGGGCCTGCCGGCGTACGGCTTCGTCGCGCCGGGCAGCAGCAGTTCGAGCTCGCTCATCGCCCGGCGCTCCTCGCCGAGCAGATGGGCGATGTACCAGAGGCCCTCGACGATCTCGTCGGTCGCCATGCCCCACAGGGCGCGCGGGCCGCGCCGCATCCGCGGCCCGAATCCGGCGAGTACGGGGCCCAGGTGGTCGGCGACGGCCGCGCGCACCTCGGCCCGCAGCGCCTCCTCGTCCGGCACCACGTGGGCGCCGGGCAGCGCGGCGGCCGGGTCGTCCGGCAGGCACGCGAAGTCGGTGACGCGTACGGCCATGCGGCCCAGCGTGCGCTGGAAGGCGACGTTCGTCACGGGGAGGCGTGGGACGCGGCGGTCCAGGAACCACGGCACCGTGACCAGCAGGCAGGCGGGCCAGGCGTAGCGGTGCAGGCCGAAGCTGGCGACGACGTCCGGGCGGGCCTGCTGTCCGTAGTCCTTGAGCACCTGTGCGTTGTCCCACGCGAGGAACGCGTCGAGGGCGGGTCCGCCCTCCGCGAGCCGCGCGGCGGCGACCCAGCCGCTGCCCTGAGGGGGCTGCTCGGTCTCGGCGAGCTCCATGATCCGCAGACCCGCGAACACCTCGGTCAGCCGGGTGTACGCGGGCGTGAGCGCGCTGGTGGCCACGGGGGCCGATGCGGGGGAAGGCATGCAGGGGACCACCGAATCGCGATCGTTTGCAGGTAAGCCTTACCTTACCCGAACGATCGGGGGTTTGAACTGAGGGCCCAGCCGCCTATGGTTCTGCGTTGGACGAATTCCGCGGGAATGCGGAATACCGACGATCGGGGAGGACCGGGGTGGAGCAGGCCAGAACGCGCGCCGACAGCGCCGCCTCGGGGCTGCCCGCGGGCGTTCCCGAGCAGCGGGGCACCGCCGAGTGGCACCAGGTGCCCGAGCAGACCCGGGGCGAGCACACCCACAGCGAGACGCCGCTGCCGCGCCCCCGCGTCGAGCGGACCTCCGTGCGCGGGCAGGTGCTCGACGCGCTGCGCACCGCGCTCGTCGACGGCGACCTCGTGCCCGGCGAGGTCTACTCCGCGCCCGCACTCGGGGACGGCCTCGGCGTCTCGGCCACGCCCGTGCGTGAGGCGATGCAGCAGCTGGCCCGCGAAGGCGCCGTCGAGGTCGTGCCGAACCGCGGCTTCCGCGTCACCGAGCGCAGCGCCCGCGAGCTCGCCGAGCTGGCCGAGGTGCGGGCGCTGATCGAGGTGCCCGTCGTGCTGCGGCTCGCCCGTACGGTGCCGGTGGCGCGCTGGGCCGAGCTGCGGCCCCTCGCCGACGCGACGGCCGTCGCGGCCGCCGGCGGCGACCGTGCGCACTACGCCGAGACGGACCGCGCCTTCCACCGCGCGATGCTCGCCCTCAACGGCAACGAACAGCTCGTACAGGTCGCGGACGATCTGCACCGCCGCTCGCAGTGGCCGCTGCCCGGCGGAGGGCCGCTGTCCCGCCGCGCCGACCTGGTGGCCGACGCCGCGGAACACATGGCACTCCTGGCGGCCCTGGAGGCCCAGGACCTCACGGTGGTGCAGGCGCTGGTGCGGGAGCATTTCGCCGGGTCGGCCGACTAGGGCCTCTCGCCCCGGGGCCACCTCCGTGACCGGCCCGCCCGGCCCTCAGGCCGCCGCCGCCAAGTGCTCGGCCAGCCACGTGGGGACGCCGCCCAGGAGGCGGAACAGGCGGGACGCCTCCGTGCGCAGGCGGGCCGCCGTCTCCGGGTCGGGCTCCGCCTCCGCCAGGGACGCGAGGGCCGGGGCCGTGCCGACCAGGTAGCCGAGCTCCTCGCGGATGCGCAGCGACTCGGCGAAGCCGTGCCGGGCCTCCGTCAACTCCCCTTCGCGCAGGGCGAGTCCGGCCAGGTGGCGCCAGGTGAAGGAGAGGAGTAGCGGATCGGAGTGCGCCGTCGCGCCCGCGTGGGCCCTGCGGTACGCGGCCCTGGCCGCCTGCGGCGAGTCGGACAGGTTCTCCGCCATCAGGCCGCGCCGGAAGTCGAGCAGGGGGCGCCCCGGGGCGCCGGGCGGGAGCAGTGCCGCGGCCCTGCCGAGCGCGGAGCGTGCCTCGTCGGCCCGGTCACGTACCCCCAACAGCGTTGCCGCGTAGGCGAGTTGACCGCGCTCGCAGGCGGCGGCGCCGCGTTCGTCGTCGTCGTGGGCCAGGGCCTCGGCGGCGCGCAGCGCGTCCTCCGCGGCGGCCCAGCCCTGCTCGGTGTAGAGGCAGCGCTCCCCGAGCAGCGCGGCCCGCTGGAGCGCGGCCCGCGCGTCCGTCGCGGCGAGCCGCTCCAGCAGCGCGGCCGCGTCGGTCCAGCAGGCGCGTGAGCGCAGCCGCCATACCGCGGTCTGGAGTGGATCGTCCCCTGCAGTCGTTCCGGAACCAGACATGGCGGTATGCGCCACGTTGCCCTCCCCGAGCACACCATTGAGCCGAGCTGTCGTGCGCGCATCTCAGCACGGATGGGCGCACTCGGCCAAGGGGGTAGGTGAAAGATTTCACAATCGCATGGGGTGGCGGACGGGGTTCGAAAGACCGCTAGGGCGGCCCGAGTTCAGCTCATACGCAGGGCCAGGAAGAAGTCCAGCTTGTCCTCGAGGCGCGAGAGATCGCGGTTGGTGAGCTGTTCGATCCGCCCGACGCGATAGCGCAGCGTGTTGACGTGGAGGTGCAGACGGCTCGCGCAGCGTGTCCACGAGCCGTCGCAGTCGAGGAACGCCTCCAGGGTCGGAATGAGCTCGGCGCGGTGCTTGCGGTCGTAGTCGCGCAGGGGGTCCAGGAGGCGGGCCGTGAAGGCGCGGCGCACGTCGTCCGGGACGAACGGCAGCAGCAGGACGTGGGAGGCCAGCTCCTGGTGACCCGCGGCGCACACGCGCCCCGTACGGGCCGCGGCGACGCGCCGGGCGTGCCGGGCCTCCTCCAGGGCCCCGCGCAGCCCCTCCGCCGAGTGCACGGCGGCGCTGACGCCCAGCGTGAGCCGCCCGTCGTCCGCGAGGCCCGCCGTCAGCGGATCGCGTACGGAGTCCAGGAGCGCGTCGGCGTGCAGCCCCGCCTGCGACCCGTCGTGCTCGTCCGGCACGGCCGGCAGCGGCACCAGGGCGATGGCCTCGTCGCCGTTGTGGGCGACGGCGATGCGGTCGGACGGCTCGGGCCCGGCCGACAGGGGGTCGACGAGGATCTCCTCCAGGAGCGACTGGGCGACCGGGCCGCCCTCGATGCCGTCGCCGTCCCACTCGACCTTCGCCACGATGACCTGCCAGTGCGGGGCGGTGCCGAGGCCGGGGAGCAGCACGGGCGCGGCGACGCGCAGGCGAGCGGCGATCTCGGCGGGGGCGGCGCCCGTCTGGACCAGTTCGAGGACCTCCTGCGCGAGCCGGCGGCGCACGGTCCGGGCCGCGTCGCGGCGGTCGCGCTCGACGGCGATCAGCTGGGTCACGCCCTGGAGCAGGTCGAGCCGCTCCTCGGGCCAGTCGCTCGCGTCCGCCTCGACGGCGAGCAGCCAGTCGGACAGGACCGACTCGCGCACGTCGCGGGAGGCGGGCGCCGCGCCGCGGCCCGCGGTGCGGATCGGGAAGAGCGAGTACGTCGTGTTGTTCAGCGTCACCCGGTGCGGTCCGCGCCGCCCCGTGCGGGTGGCCGCCAGGTGCTCGGCCGCGAGCCGGGCGCAGACGGCGGCGGGCAGCTCGGGGCCCGCCGCGCTCGACCCGGCGATGGCCCGGCCCGCGGGGGAGAGCACCCAGGCCCGCAGGTCGAGGTCGGTGCCGAGGAGGTCCAGGACGACGTCGGGGCCGCCGCCCGCGGGGCCGGACGTCATCAGGCGCCGGTGCCGGTCGACGACGGCGGCCAGGTCGCCGGCCCGCTCGCCGGAGACCTGGCGCACGACGTGCTCGGTGACCGTCGCGAAGGCCACGGACTCGTTCACCGCGAACAGCGGGAGCCGGTGGCGCGCGCACGCCTCGACGATGTCGTCGGGGATCGCGCCGAGCTCGGCCTCACCGGCCGCGAGTGCCGCCACGCCGGCCGTCGCGAGGATGCGTACGAACGGTTCGGAGTCCGCCGCGTCGCGGCGCCAGGCAAGGCCGGTGAGGACCAGTTCGCCGCCGGAGAGGTAGCGGCTGGGGTCCCGCAGGTCCGTGGTCATCACACCGCGCACGGTGCGGTCCAGTTCGTCCTCGCCGCCGAGCAGCCTGAGGCCCAGCGCGTCTGTATCAAGTAGGGCGCGCAGCCGCATCTCGTTGCCGCCGATCTGTCTCGAAGATTGTGCTTGTCCTGGGCGGGGCCGCCCCTGCCGTCTGCCCGTGTGTCGCGTCGCGTTTCGTGCGTTTCCGGGGAGCGGTGTGGATACTGGTGCCGCCGTTTATATGAATCTACAAGATGTCCAGGCTGGCCAGCCAACTCCTTCATGGTTTCCGTGACTGACCCTGGTGGAGTAGGTCGCTGTGTACTTGGGCCACTCCAGGTAAACAGCGTATGAACGAGCCTTTGAAGTACCCGCACCCCGTGGCTCGATCCGTTCGAACGACCGACCCGCGAGATCAATGAGGAGGAGAGCCGATCATGGACTTCCTTCGCCCTGCCAGCTGGGGGGAGGCGCTCGCCGCCAAGGCAGAGCACCCCACGGCTGTGCCGCTCGCGGGTGGCACCGATGTGATGGTCGAGATCAACTTCGACCACCGCCGCCCTGAGTACCTCCTTGACCTCAACCGCATCGGGGAGCTGGAGGAGTGGGAGGTCGGGCAGGACACCGTCCGCCTCGGCGCCTCCGTCCCCTACACCAAGATCATGGAGCACCTGCGCGCCGAGCTGCCCGGCCTGGCCCTGGCCTCGCACACGGTGGCCTCGCCGCAGATCCGCAACCGGGGCGGCGTCGGGGGCAACCTCGGCACCGCGTCGCCCGCCGGTGACGCCCACCCCGCGCTCCTCGCCGCCGGCTGCGAGGTCGAGGTGGAGTCCGTACGCGGCTCGCGCCGTATCCCGATCGACGAGTTCTACACCGGCGTGAAGCGCAACGCACTCGCCGCCGACGAGCTCATCCGGGCCGTCCACATCGACAAGGCCGACGGCCCGCAGCAGTTCTCCAAGGTCGGCACCCGCAACGCGATGGTCATCGCCGTATGCGCCTTCGGCCTGGCGCTGCACCCCGAGACCCGTACGGTCCGCACCGGCATCGGATCGGCCGCGCCGACCCCGATCCGCGCCAAGGCCGCCGAGGAGTTCCTGAACGCGGCGCTCGAAGAGGGCGGCTTCTGGGACAACGGCAAGATCATCACCCCTTCGGTCGCCAAGCAGTTCGCGGATCTCTGCTCCGCCTCCTGCAGCCCGATCGACGACGTCCGGGGCACCGCGAGCTACCGCCGGCACGCCGTCGGCATCATGGCCCGCCGCACCCTGACGTGGACCTGGGAGTCCTACCGCGGCGCTGACGGCGGGACCATTCGGAAGGGCGGTGTCGCGTAATGCGCGTCAACTTCACGGTCAACGGCCGTCAGCAGGAAGCCGACGACGTGTGGGAGGGCGAGAGCCTCCTGTACGTCCTGCGTGAGCGGATGGGGCTGCCCGGCTCCAAGAACGCCTGCGAGCAGGGCGAGTGCGGCTCCTGCACCGTCCGCCTCGACGGCGTACCGGTCTGCGCGTGCCTGGTCGCGGCCGGCCAGGTCGAGGGCCGCGACGTCGTCACCGTCGAGGGCCTCGCGGACTTCGCCGAGCGGCGCTCCTGCGGTGACCACGAGGGCGGCTCCCGCGGGACGTCCCTGCAGGACGCCAAGGGCTGGGCCGCGCAGGGCACCGACTCGCAGACCGGCGAGCTCAGCGGCTCCCCGCGTGCGGCGCTCGCGCCGATCCAGCAGGCGTTCATCGATGCCGGCGCCGTCCAGTGCGGCTTCTGCACCCCCGGCCTGCTGGTCGCGGCCGACGAGATGCTGGAGCGCAACCCGAACCCGTCGGACGCGGACATCCGCGAGGCACTCTCCGGCAACCTGTGCCGCTGTACGGGTTACGAGAAGATCATGGACGCGGTACGGCTCGCCGCCGCGCGCCAGTCCGAGGAGGTCTGAGGACATGGCCGGCACCCGCACCACCGGTATCCCCTTCGACGTGACACAGGGGTCGCAGACCAAGGGCGGCATCGGCGAGTCCACGCTCCGCCCGGACGGCACCCTCAAGGTCACCGGCGAGTTCGCGTACTCGTCCGACATGTGGCACGAGGACATGCTGTGGGGCCAGATCCTGCGCTCCACCGTCGCGCACGCCGAGATCGTCTCCATCGACACGGGCGAGGCCCTCGCCACTCCCGGTGTCTACGCGGTCCTCACCTACGACGACCTGCCGACCGAGGTGCGGACCTACGGCCTGGAGATCCAGGACACCCCGGTCCTCGCGCACGGCAAGGTCCGCCACCACGGTGAGCCGGTCGCGCTGGTCGCCGCCGACCACCCGGAGACCGCCCGCCGCGCCGCCGCCAAGATCAAGGTCGAGTACCGCGAACTCCCGGTCATCACCGACGAGGCGTCCGCGACCGCGCCGGACGCGATCCTCGTCCACGAGAACCGCGACGACCCTTACATCGGGCACGTCCCGCACCCGAACATCGTGCACCGCCAGCCGATCGTCCGCGGCGACGTGACCGAGGCCCGCAAGCGCGCCGACGTCATCGTCGAGGGCGAGTACACCTTCGGCATGCAGGACCAGGCGTTCCTCGGTCCCGAGTCGGGTCTCGCCGTGCCGGCCGAGGACGGCGGTGTCGACCTGTACATCGCCACCCAGTGGCTGCACTCGGACCTCAAGCAGATCGCCCCGGTCCTCGGTCTGCCCGAGGACAAGGTGCGCATGACGCTGTCCGGCGTCGGCGGCGCGTTCGGCGGCCGCGAGGACCTGTCGATGCAGATCCACGCCTGCCTGCTCGCGCTGCGCACGGACAAGCCGGTCAAGATCGTCTACAACCGGTTCGAGTCCTTCTTCGGCCACGTCCACCGCCACCCCGCCAAGCTCACCTACGAGCACGGGGCGACCAAGGACGGCAAGCTCACGCACATGAAGTGCAAGATCGTCCTCGACGGCGGCGCCTACGCCTCGACGTCCCCGGCCGTGGTCGGCAACGCCTCGTCGCTGTCGGTCGGCCCGTACGTGATCGACGACGTCGACATCGAGGCCTTCGCGCTCTACTCGAACAACCCGCCCTGCGGCGCCATGCGTGGCTTCGGCGCGGTCCAGGCATGCTTCGCGTACGAGGCCCAGATGGACAAGCTGGCCGCCCGGCTGGGCATGGACCCGGTCGCGTTCCGTCAGCTCAACGCCATGGAGCAGGGGACTCTCATGCCGACCGGGCAGCGGGTCGACTCCCCGGCCCCGGTCGCCGAACTGCTGCGCCGCGTCAAGGCGATGCCGATGCCGCCGGAGCAGCAGTGGCGCGCGGCCGGTGAGGCGGCCGACGTGCGGCAGCTGCCGGGCGGTCTGTCCAACACCACGCACGGTGAAGGCGTGGTGCGCGGCGTCGGCTACGCGGTCGGCATCAAGAACGTCGGCTTCTCCGAGGGCTTCGACGACTACTCCACCGCCAGGGTGCGCATGGAGGTCATCAACGGCGAGGCGGTCGCCACCGTGCACACCGCCATGGCGGAGGTCGGCCAGGGCGGCGTCACCGTCCACGCGCAGATCGCCCGCACGGAGCTCGGCGTCGCGCAGGTGACGATCCACCCCGCCGACACCCGGGTCGGCTCGGCAGGTTCGACGTCCGCGTCGCGTCAGACCTATGTCACCGGCGGCGCCGTCAAGAACGCCTGCGAGCTGGTGCGCGAGAAGGTCCTGGAGATCGGACGCCGCAAGATGGGCACCTACCACCCGGCATGGGCCACGGCCGAACTCCTCCTGGAGGGCGGCAAGGTCGTCACCGACGGCGGCGAGATCCTCGGTGATCTCGTCGACGTACTCGAAGACGAAGTGGTCGAGATCGAGGAGGAGTGGCGCCACCGGCCCACCGAGGCTTTCGACCTGCGCACCGGTCAGGGCGACGGACATGTGCAGTATTCGTTCGCCGCGCACCGCGCCGTCGTCGAGGTCGACACCGAGCTCGGCCTCGTCAAGGTCATCGAACTGGCCTGCGCGCAGGACGTCGGCAAGGCGCTCAACCCGCTTTCCGTGATCGGCCAGATCCAGGGGGGCACCCTCCAGGGCATGGGCGTCGCGGTGATGGAGGAGATCGTCGTCGATCCCAGGACCGCGAAGGTCAGGAACCCGTCCTTCACGGACTATCTGCTTCCCACGATTCTCGACACGCCGACCATCCCGGTCGATGTGCTCGAACTCGCCGACGACCACGCCCCGTACGGGCTCCGTGGCGTCGGTGAGGCCCCCACGCTGTCGTCCACGCCGGCCGTACTCGCGGCGATCCGCGACGCGACGGGCCTGGAGCTCAACCGGACACCGGTACGCCCCGAGCACCTGACGGGAACCGGCCCGGCCTGACAACTCTCCGGACGGTGTGTGCCTCCCAGGAACGTCACACTTCCATCGCCCACACCGTCCGGAGCCTCCAAGTACCGCACCCGCTCGCGGTCCTCGGCACCACCCGCACCACCGGCACCACCCGTTCCACCCGCACCACCCCGTTCGTCTCGGGCCGTCCCCCGGGTCGTGCAGCCCACGCACCATCCCAAATCCCGCAATTCCAACCAGCTTTATGCGGGTGCCCCTTTGAACCTTGGGAGTAGGCATCATGACCCAGCAGTCTGTCGAACCGGAGACCACCGCAGAGGAAGCGGGCTCCGGCTCGCGCGTCCCCGCCGGAAGGTCCTGGCTCGACCGGTACTTTCACATAACCGAACGAGGATCAACGATTCCGCGTGAGATACGCGGCGGCGTCACGACCTTCATGGCCATGGCGTACATCCTTCTGCTCAACCCCCTGATCCTGTCCGGCAAGGACGTCGCGGGCGACATGATGGGCCAGAAGGCCCTCATTACGGCCACGGCCTTCGCCGCCGCGTTCACCACGCTCCTGATGGGCTTCGTCGGCAAGGTGCCGCTCGCCCTCGCCGCGGGCCTTTCGGTGTCCGGCGTGATCTCCTCGCAGGTCGCCCCGCAGATGACCTGGCCGCAGGCCATGGGTATGTGCGTGATGTACGGCGTGGTGATCATGCTCCTGGTCGTCACCGGCCTCCGTGAAATGATCATGAACGCGATTCCCCTCGCGCTCAAGCACGGCATCACCATGGGAATCGGCCTCTTCATCGCGCTGATCGGCCTCTACAAGGCCGGCTTCGTGCAGGTCGGCAAGGCCACCCCGCTCACCCTCGGAGCCACCGGCGAACTGTCCGGCTGGCCGGTCCTGCTCTTCGCGGGCACCCTGCTCCTGATCTTCATGCTCCAGGCGCGCAACACCCCCGGCGCGATCCTGATCGGCATCGTCACCGGCACGATCGTCGCGGTGATCCTCAACGCGCTCGACGTGATCGCCCCCAAGCAGTGGGCCAACGGCGCCCCCGAACTGCACGGCAGCGCGGTCTCCACGCCCGACTTCTCACTCTTCGGCAAGGTCGAGTTCGGCGGCTGGGGCGAAGTCGGCGCGATGACCGTCGGCATGATCGTCTTCACCCTCGTCCTGGCCGGCTTCTTCGACGCGATGGCCACCATCATCGGCGTCGGCACCGAGGCCGGGCTCGCCGACGACAAGGGCCGCATGCCCGGCCTGTCCAAGGCCCTGTTCATCGACGGCGCCGGCGGCGCCATCGGCGGTGTCGCGGGCGGCTCCGGCCAGACCGTGTTCGTCGAGTCGGCCACCGGCGTCGGCGAGGGTGCCCGCACCGGCCTCTCCTCCGCAGTCACCGGCCTCTTCTTCGCCGCCTGTCTGTTCTTCACCCCGCTCACCGCGATCGTCCCGCAGGAAGTCGCCTCGGCGGCGCTCGTCGTCATCGGCGCGATGATGATGATGAACGCGCGCCACGTCGACTGGGCCGACCGCGCCACCGCGATCCCGGTCTTCCTGACCGTGGTCCTCATGCCCTTCACGTACACCATCACCACCGGTGTGGCCGCGGGCGTCATCTCCTGGGTCGCCATCAAGGTCGCCCAGGGCAAGGCCCGGGAGATCGGGGCCTTCATGTGGGGCCTCACTGTGATCTTCCTCGTGTACTTCGCCCTCAACCCGATCGAGGGCTGGCTCGGCGTCCACTGAGACACCGGATCCGCCCTCCACGTCACCGCTCAGGAGACCGAACATGCTGGACATCGCCGTTGAACTCAACGGGTGGGTCGAGCAGGGACGCGACTTCGCCGTGGCCACCGTGGTGGCCGTCGGCGGGAGCGCGCCCCGGCAGCCGGGAGCCGCACTCGCCGTCGACACCGACGGCACCGCGATCGGCTCGGTCTCCGGCGGCTGCGTGGAGGGCGCGGTCTACGAACTGTGCCAACAGGCGCTCGAAGACGGCGAGACCGTCCTCGAACGCTTCGGCTACAGCGACGACGACGCCTTCGCCGTGGGACTCACCTGCGGCGGAGACATCGACATCCTGATCACCCCGGTACGCGCGGACACCCCGGGACGGGAGGTGCTCGCGGCGGCGCTGTCCGCCGCCGCCCGAGGAAGGGCGGCGGCGGTCGCGCGCATCACCGAGGGCCCGGCCGAACTCATGGGCCGGGCCATCCTCGTACGGGACGACAGCGACTCCGACAGCGGCTTCGGCGGTGGCTTCGAGGGCAGCCTCGGCGGGCACCCCGAACTGGACCGCACCGCGGCGGGCGAGGCCCGCGCGCTCCTCGGCGCCGGACGCACCGCCACCGTGGAGATCGGCGAGAGCGGATCGCGCTGCGGGCAGCCCCTCACTCTCCTCGTCGAGTCGTCCGTCCCCCCGCCCCGCATGATCGTCTTCGGGGCCATCGACTTCGCGGCGGCGCTCGTCAGGATCGCCAAGTTCCTCGGCTACCACGTGACGGTGTGCGACGCACGCCCCGTCTTCGCGACGCCGACCCGCTTCCCCGACGCCGACGACATCGTCGTGGAATGGCCCCACAAGTACCTGGAGCGCACGCAGACGGACGGACGCACCGTCCTGTGCGTCCTCACCCACGACGCCAAGTTCGACGTCCCGCTCCTCCAGCGCGCGCTGCGGCTTCCCGTCGCCTACGTCGGCGCGATGGGCTCCCGCCGCACCCACCTCGACCGCAACGACCGCCTGCGCGCCGTCGGCGTCACCGAACTCGAACTGGCGCGCCTGCGCTCACCGATAGGCCTCGACCTGGGCGCCCGCACCCCCGAGGAGACGGCCCTGTCCATCGCCTCGGAGATCGTCGCCAACCGGTGCGGCGGCAGCGGCGTCGCGCTGACCGGCGCGCACACGCCGATTCACCCCGACGGAGCGCGTGCGCCCTCCGGGCGGATCGGGTCCGTGGCCTAGACCCTGTCGATCCAGGACCCGCTCGGGCCGTCCATACCGCGCACCGCCTCATGGACGGAGCCGAGCAGTTGGTCCATGGCCATGATCAGCGCCCGGTGGGCCAAGTCCCGCAGGAACGAAGGCTGTTCGGGCGAGAATCCGGGCTCGTCCACCATGGCCGTGACATGGGCGAGACGCTCGAGGACCGCGCCCACACTGTCCCGGGTGCCCTCGTCGAGGACATGGTGCGCGGCGTCGAGCCGCGCCGCGATCTCCCTGTGCGCGTAAGTGGTCCGCTGCCTGATGGCCTGGAGGGTCTCCGACGAGACCGATCCGGCCGTCTGGGCTCTGAGCCGGTCGAGCCGGAGGCCGAGGTGCTCGCGGGCATCGAGGAGGAGGGCCAGGATCGGTTCCCGGCCGACGCCCTCCGCAACCGTTGGCGTGGCAGCGGACGCGCCGTCGGACACGGACTCAACGGGCGTGGCTTGACCCGGCACCACGATGGCCGTCGGCGCGCCGGTCACGGACGCCGGCGGCCCCTGGACGAACACCGCTTCCTCCGGCTCGTAGGCGCCGATGGCGCGGAGATACTCGGCGGCCGCCTCCGCCGCGAGGCGGAAGAACCACCAGCGGTCCCGCGCGTCGTAGCGGACCCGCGCGGTGAACATGAGCGCGCACGCCTGCATCGACAGCATCCACTGGCCGCGCCACTCTCCAGAGATGTCGCGGTCGGCCAACCAGCCGTCCGGCGCCTGCCGTATCCGGTCGACCGTCCACTGGAGCCCCTGCGGGATCAGCAGCCCCGGTGTCTGTCGGCCGACGAGCAGTTCGAGCAGCTCGTCCCGGGCGTCGTCCGACAGATGGGGCAGAAAGTCGGCCACCAGGCAGAGCAGGAGATGGACGGGATCACGGGCGAGCAGCGCCCGCTCGTCGAAGCGTGACAGGTCGATCAGGACATAGTGCTTCGCGTTCGCCTTGAGGTCCGCCGGAACCATGATGTTTCCCGGGTGGAGATCGCCATGGGCGCGCCCGCGCACCGGATACGAGACGACACCTCCGGCCAGGGCGCAACCGGCGCCGAGGTGAACGGGGTTGGGCAGGGGAGCGCTGCCTCTGCGGGCCAGCCTGATCCAGGGTGTGTCGAGTGCGAGGCCCAGCGCGTTGCGGACCCAGTAGGCCAGCGGGCCGTCCGGCTCCAGGCGACGGTCGAGCAGTTCGCCGACGAAACCGGCGGCCGTCATCGCACCGTCCGCGTGTTCGTCGGGATTCCAGTGGGTCAGCAGGGACCGCACGATCTCCGCCGCGACGCCCGGCAGCCGTTGCTGTCGCAGGATCGTGCTCAGGGTCACCATGTCCGTGCCGTTGCCGGCGAGCCCCTGGAACATCAGCCACGCGTCGTCCACCGGCATCGGATCGTAGAGGTGCTCCACGAGATGGTCGCGGGTGAACGAGCCGTCCCCGAGAGGCAAGGACATGCGTGCCGAGTTGAGCCGGCCCGGCTCCATGGACGACTCGCCGCCCGGCGAGCAGAGCTTGATGATCATCCTGCGTTTGGTCTTCTTCGGATCCCTGTCCTGTACGAACACGGAGACGAGCAGTGCGCCGCTGCCTCCCGCGTCGAGCCAGTCGACGGGTGTCAGAGACCGGTGGTTCAGCTGCTGCCACTTCTCTAGGAGCGACGCGGTGCGTTCACCGAACCGGGCGAAGGGGGAGGGGTCGTCCATCAACTCAGTATCCCTACAAGGACCGCGCGCGTGTTCGCCTCGCGTGATATCTCCTGCGTGGAGGAAGAGAAGGAAGAGAAGGTGGAGGAAGAGAAGGGGGGAGGCGACGATGGCACGTCTCAGGGGGAGCAGGCGCCCGCGGTGGCGCCCGGCGCCGGGTGACACGGTCGACGCGGCCCGGCTGCGCGAGGAGATCACCGGACACGAGGACGGCACGGGCGGGCCGCTCAGGTTCGAAGGGCTGCGCGTACGCGGCCGGCTCGACCTGTCCCGCTGCCGCGTCGACACCGTGCTCGAACTGGTCGACTGCGTCTTCGACGAGCCACTGCGGTTCGCCGAACTCACCGTCAGCGCACTGGACTTGTCGGGCTCGAAGGCGCCCGCGCTGCACGCGAACCGGATCACCGTCGACGGCGACCTGCGGCTGTCCGGAGCCACGCTCGGCAGCGCAACCCCGGTACCCCAGCCGCTGACCGGCCCGCCCGCGGCCGGAGACGGCCCGCGGGTGCCGCGCCGGCTGGCGGAGGACTCCACATCGGCCGTACTGGAACTGGCCGACGCGGCGATAGACGGCAACCTCGTCGTCGAACGGCTCACCGTCGCCGACGCGGGCCCGTGGTCCCTGCTCGCGCCCCGCCTGAACGTGTCGGGGTCCGTGCACGCGCGAGGCCTCACCGCCTCCGGTGCCCTCTACCTGAGGGATGCTCAGATCGCCTATGCCCTCAACCTCAACGGCGCCGACGTCGGCGGCCTGGACGGCACCGGACTCGCCTGCGGGCGCGGCCTGTATGCCGACTGGGGCTTCCGCAGCGCCGGGCAGGTGCTGTTGCGCGCCGCCTCGGTCGAGGGCGTGGTGACCTTCCACGACAGCGTCATCGACGCACCCGCGGGCGCGCTGCTCCTGAGCCGGCTCCGGGTGCCGCGGCTCCGCCTCGATCTGCGCGAACCACCGGCGGGAGCCGTGGTCCTCCAGGACGCAGCCGTGGACGTGCTCGTCGACTCGGCCGCCACCTGGCCCGCCCCGGGCCGGCTCAACCTCGAAGGCTTCACGTACAAGCGCCTCGAAACCGCCGGCCCACCCGAAAGCGCAGACGTCCGCGCCCGCATCGGCTGGCTGACGCGTGACCCGAACGCGGGCGCGGGATCCTTCGAGCAGCTGGCGACGTCGTACGAGAGCGCGGGCGACGAGCGGTCCGCGCGCACAGTGCGGCACGCGAGGGAACGTCATGTGCGCCGCCTCGACCGACTGTCGGGGCGCGTCTGGGGCCTGGTCCAGGACCTCCTGTTCGGCTACGGCTACGCCCCGCGCCGGGCGCTCCTGTGGCTGCTCTCGCTGGCCGCCGCGGGATCCCTTTGGTTCGCGTACCACGAGCCGCGCGCGGTCGGCGGCTCCGGGCAGCGGGCCTGGGACCCGGTCCTCTACAGCGTCGACCTGCTCATTCCCGTGGCGAGCCTCGGCTATCGCGGCTCCTGGGATCCGCAGGGCGCGGGCAAGGCCGTCGCCGTCCTCCTCGTGGCCTCCGGCTGGACCCTGGCGACGGCGGTCCTCGCGGGCGCCAGGCGCGTCATCGGAAGAGGGTGAGTGATCCCGCGGCTCAACTCACGTACTGGAGCAGATTCTTGACCGCCCGTCCGAACATCAGGCGGCCCGCCCGCGCGAGCAGCGGGTCGCACCAGCGCGGCAGCGGGCGTACGCGGATCTCCTCGCGCCACGCGACGAGGGACCCCGCGCCGTACGGCGCCACCTCGATCTCGGCCCAGCCCGTGACGAACGTGCCGCGCTTCTCCAGGCGACACCGACCGGCCGAATCGCCGTACGGGGGTGTCCAGTCGACGACTTCCATCGGGTCGTCGAAGGTGAGACGCCCGATGCCGGTCCGCGGCACGAAGACGGTGCCCTCGCCGGTCGGGGGCGGGGTGGCGAGCCTGACGCGGGTGAGGGGGACGACGTCTCCGTGCCGCTCCCAGTCCGTCATGCGGCGCCACGCCTCGGCGGCGGAAAGCGGCGATTCACGGGTGATTCGGAAGAAGGCCACGCCCGGATCCTAGAACCGTGGGCGCCATTCCCCGCGCTGTCCGGCGCGCGCCGGATCGGCGTGCGTCTTAACTCCTAAGACCCTACGATCTGTTGTGCCAATTTGATCATGAAACCCCCACGTCGGCTGGAGCATCACATGGCACACGACCCCCACGTCATCGACCCCGCGGGCCGCGGCCTCCACGCGGAGGCCGACCTGCTGCGCACGCGCGGCACCGCCGCACTCGTCGAACTCCCCGGCGGCATACGGGCCTGGGCCCCGACCCGGTACGCGATCCTCAAGGAGCTCCTCGCCGACGACCGCGTGTCCAAGGACCCCAACCAGCACTGGCTCGCCTGGATCAACGGCGAGTACCGCACGACCTGGGTCAACTCCTGGGTGGGCGTGACCAACATGTTCACCGCCTACGGCAGCAACCACCGCCGGCTGCGCAAGCTGATCTCGCCCGCGTTCACCAAGCGCCGCACCGACGGCCTGCGCCCCCGCATCGAGGAGCTCACGGCCGGTCTTCTCGACCGGATGGCCGAGGCACCGGACGGCCGCGTCGACCTGCGCGCCGCCTACGCGCACCCGCTGCCGATGCAGGTCATCTGCGAGCTGTTCGGGCTGCCCGAGGACCGGCAGGCCGACGCCGCGCGCCTCATCGCGGGCATCATGGACACCACCGTCACGCCCGAACAGGCCATGGCGATCTGGCAGGAGGTGCAGGAACTCCTCGGGGGCCTGGTCGCCCTCAAGCGTGAGACGCCCGCCGACGACCTCACCAGCGTCCTGATCGCCGCCCGCGACGACGAGGACGGCTCGGGCCTCACCGAACAGGAACTCATCGACACGCTCCTGCTTGTCATCGGCGCCGGTCACGAGACGACCGTCAACCTCATCGGCAACGCCGTGCAGGCCCTGCTCAGCCACCCCGGCCAGCTGGCCCGCGTCCTCGCGGGAGAGATCCCCTGGAGCGATGTGATCGAGGAGACCCTGCGCTGGGCTCCCTCGATCGCCAACCTGCCGCTGCGGTACGCCGTCGAGGACATCGAGCTGCCCGACGGCGTCAAGATCCCACAGGGCGACGCGATCCTCGCGACGTACGCCTCGGCAGGGCGTGACCCGCTGCGCCATGGGGAGGACGCGGGATCCTTCGACCTCACGCGCGTGGACAAGGAGCACCTCGCCTTCGGGTACGGCGTCCACTACTGCGTCGGCGCGCCGCTCGCCCGGCTCGAAGCGGCGATCGCGCTGCCCGCGCTGTTCGAGCGCTTCCCCGGCCTCGCGCTCGACGGGAGTGCGGGTGCGGCCCCGCACGTGGAGTCCTTCATCGCTTACGGCTACGGCGAGTTGAGGGTCACCCTGTAGGGAATCAGGGGGCCCAGGGGGTGCCGGGAGCGGCGGGTGCCGGTAGGGGCGGGTCAGCCGCCCTGGCCGGCGCTGCCGATCGGGCCGACCTGCACCGGGGAGCCGGAGCCGTCCGTGACGGGCAGCGTGGCGGCGCCCGGCCAGTCGAGGGTGACCGACTTCGTCTCGTTCGGCGGGGTCACCACAAGACCCGTGATGCGGACGCCGGAGCCGCCCGACTTGTTCATCGGGTAACTGATGCCGAAGGACACCGACTTCCCGTCCTTGAGGACCATCGGGCTGGCCTCCTGACCGGTGCGCTTCGCGGACAGCACCCCCTGGCTGGTCTTCAGGTCGACGCCCGCGTACGCGGCCAGCGTGCAGTCCCGGCCACCGCCGTTCTTCAGTGTCACCGCGACGGAGCCCTCGGTGTCGCCGCCGATGGTGCTGTCCGACGCCGTGATCTCCAGTTCGTCGGTGCGGCACTTGCCGACCTTGCCGTTCGCGTTCGAGCCGGTCCCGGCGGCCGTGCCCTGCCCGCCGGAGTTCCCGGCGGAGTCGTCCCCGTTCCCCTGGTCAGAACCGCCCTGGTCCGAACCGGCCTGATCCGAACCGCCCGAGTCCGAACCGGCGGCCGAGGAAGACGCACCGGACGCGGACGACGGGTCGCTCTGCGCCGTGCCGTCATCGCCGTTGCAGGCCGTGAGCGAAAGACCTGCGACAACGGCCAGGGCGGCGAAGGTGAGCTTGTGAACGCGCATCGATTCTTCCTCAGTGTCGGTGTCGGTAAGCAGTACCGGCCGCTCGGCCCAGGTCGGTACGAGCGAGGTTTCTGCACACCAAGAGCCGCCCGCCCCGGCGATCCGTTCCGACCAACCACCCCCTAATACACCCCTGTTACACGCACAGTGACGCCCGAAACGCACCATCACCGGGCACAACCACTCGCCGCTCCCTGCCTGCCGTACCCCTGCCCTGCCCCCGTCCGGCACGGGAAACGGCGCCCGGACGCGACGCGACGCGCCACTGCGGGGCACGCCTCCGACGGGCCGGTACGGCGGGTTCCGCCACCGTTGCGCACCTGTTCGCAGCCACCGCCCGCTGGGACAGACCCGTGACCCGGCGGATCTTGACCCCCGGCCAGTGGCATGGCCGCTTCACTCCGCACCGCCCGCGCCACGGACGGGGCAGCCGCGCAGGCCCGGCGTCGGAAACGTGCCGAGCTCGCCCACCCGGTAGCCGTCCGGGTAACCCTTGATCTCCCGGTTGTCGCGGGCGTGGTGCGGCGCGCTTCGGGGCGGCAGCAGACGTACCGCACGGCCGCGCAGGCGGACGGCGCTCCGCACGAGCCCGCGCGTGACCGGACCCGGTGGTTCGTAGGCGAAGGCGCGCAGGAGCGGCTCGTCGAGCAGCGCGACCGTCGCCCTCTTCAACACCGGGGCCAGGACGTCCGGATACCAGGACGCCATGAGGGTGAGCGTCGCGTCGGCCACGCGCCGCCCGCTCTCGTCCTGGGCGAAGTGCTCGGCCTCGTACGCGTCGAGGCAGCTCTCGAACTCGTCGTAGGAACCCGGGATGTCCTGGATTCCCATGTGCCGTCCCAGTGCGCGGTAGTAGTGCGCCGAGGCCGTCATCTCGTGGCGCGAAAGGCGGCGCCAGCCATAGGCGTCGATCCAGCGCTTGGGCACGACGACGAACGTGCACAGGACGTACCGCATCTCGTCGTTGCTGATGTCGTAGCTGCGGTGCATCGCGTTGATCCGGCGGATCGCCGTGCGCCCCTGGACGCTGTCGAAGCCGTGCTCGACGACCGTGTCGAGCAGCAGTGCCGTGTCGTCGTACCGTTTTTGTGCACGCTCCGTCAGTTCGGCTGTTCTGGCGAGGAGTTGACCGATGCTCGGTACGGCGTAAGTGCGGAACAGTGCCAGCTCCAGGGCCCGGGTCAGGTCCCACGGGAACTCGTAGGCGGCGGTCAGCCGGTAGATCGCCAGCCAGTCCCGGTCCGGGTCGAGCCGACGGATCTGCCGGAGCCGTTCGTAGCGCTGCATGCCATCACCCATCTGTGGCCGGGAGTTCAACCCTATGGCGCGGCCCCGCCGCCGGAGCCGGTTCGGCGCGGTATGAATTCCGGCGGCGAAGTGCGGGATGGCGCACGGCAGTTCAGTCGAGGAAGGGTCAGATCCTGGCCGGTGCGTGGTCGGCGGCCTCGGCCCGCAGGCGCAGGCCGAGCTCCTCCGCGGGCACCCGGTGCGTCTCGCGCGCGGTGAGGGCCGCGATGACCGGCGGGACGCAGAGCGCCGCGGTGAACAGGGCGACCGCGGACCAGTCGTCGCCGCCGGGACCCGCGATCTGCGCGGCGAACGTCACCGCGAACCCGGCGACCGCGAAGCCGATCTGGGTACCGATCGCGACACCGGAGAGCCGGACGCGGGTCGAGAACATCTCGCCGTAGAAGGACGGCCAGACACCGTTGGCCGCGCTGTACACGACGCCGAAGGTGACGATGCCGAGGACGAGCACCAGCGGATACGAACCCGTCGAGATCGCCCACAGGTAGCAGGCCATCAGCATGGCGCTGCCGACGGAGCCCACGAGGTACACCGGCTTGCGGCCGATGCGGTCCGACAGCTTCGCCCAGAGCGGGATCGCGCCGAGGGCGGCCACATTGGCGAGAGCGCCCACCCACAGCATCCCGGACCGGTCCATGCCCACCGAGTCGCTCGTCGCGTACGACAGGGCCCACACGGTGAAGATCGTGCTCACGGAGGCGATCAGGGATCCGGCGACGACGCGCAGGACGTCGGCCCAGTGGTCGCGGAGCAGGACGGCCAGCGGCAGCTTCACGACGCCCTCGGCCGCGGCCTGCCGGGCGAAGGCCGGCGTCTCCTCCAGGGAGCGCCTGATCGCGTACCCGACGACGGCGACGGCGACGCTCAGCCAGAACGGGACGCGCCAGCCCCATGAGAGCAGCTGGTCCTCGGGCAGGGCCGCGACCGGGATGAAGACGAGAGTGGCGATGAGCTGGCCCGCCTGGGTGCCGCTGAGGGTGAAACTGGTGAAGAAGCCGCGACGGCCCGGTGGTGCGTGTTCCAGCGTCATCGAACTCGCGCTCGCCTGTTCGCCCGCGGCAGAGATGCCCTGGAGCACGCGGCACAGCACCAGCAGGACGGGGGCGAGCGAGCCGACCTGCGCGCGGCTCGGCAGACAGCCGATGAGGAACGTCGACAGGCCCATCAGGATCAGCGTGAAGACCATGATCTTCTTGCGGCCCAGCCGGTCGCCTATGTGACCGAGGAAGAGCGCGCCGACGGGGCGGGCGGCGTAGGCGACGCCGAAGGTGGCGAGGGAGAGCAGCGTCGCGTTCCCGGGGTCGGACTCGTCGAAGAAGACCTTGGGGAAGATCAGCGCGGCGGCGCTGCCGTAGATGAAGAAGTCGTAGTACTCCAGGGCGCTGCCGGTCCAGGCCGCGAGCGCGGCCTTGCGCGGCTGGCCCGCGGGAGCCTGTGGCGGCGCGCCGGCGCCGGGGGAGGGGACGGTCACGGCGTACTCCTAGGGGGACGCTTCGGCGATGAAGCGAGCGGAGGGGTGCGGGGTGGTGTCGTGGTGTCTTTCGCCGGCCCTGGGGTGGGGCGGTGTTCCTTGCCCGGGGGGGAGTGGTGCGGCTAATTAACCCACTGGGTAGTTAGTAGCGGATGGCTACGGATGTTGCGCTGGTGTTACCCGTGTGTCAAGAGGTGGGCCGCGGAATCTTCCGCACGCGGTGCCCGGCCGGCGTCCGGCCTCAGTCCTCGGTGCGGTCCGCCGTCAGATAGGCGATGACCATGTCGCCGAGCATGGTCCGGTAGTGCTCGCGCCGGTCGTCCGCCACCAGGTCACGGCCGAAGAGCGCGCCGAACGTGTGCCGGTTCGAGACCCGGAAGAAGCAGAACGAGCTGATCATCGCGTGCAGGTCGACGGCATCGATCTCGGCCGTGAACAGGCCCGACGCCCGCCCGGCTTCGAGGATGCGCCGGATCACCTCGATCGCGGGCGAGTTGAGCGCGCCCAGCTGTTCGGAGGCGGTCATGTGCTCCGCCTCGTGGATGTTCTCGATCGCGACCAGGCGGATGAAGTCGGGGTGCGCCTCGTGGTGGTCGAAGGTGAGCTCGGCGAGCCGGCGGATGGCCGCGACCGGGTCCAGGTGGTCGACGTCGACCTCCTGCTCGGCCTGCCGGATGGCCGAGTACGCGCGCTCCAGGACCGCCGTGAACAGCTGTTCCTTGCCGCCGAAGTAGTAGTAGATCATCCGCTTCGTGGTGCGGGTGCGGGCTGCGATCTCGTCGACGCGGGCGCCCGTGTAACCGGCGCGGGCGAACTCCTGGGTGGCGACATCGAGGATCTCGGCCCGGGTGCGGGCGGCGTCGCGGGTCCGTCCGGCGGGTCGCGTCGGCTCTTCGACTGTGGCCATGCGTTCCTCCGGGTCGGTTCGGTGCTGGTGATTGTAGAAGCAGCGCCGGGGCCGGCGACCGGCTGCCCTTTCCAGGATGACGCCTTCCTGATATTACTAACGAACCAGTTCGTACATTAGGAGGAGCTCGGTGTCTCAGGACTCCTGTCTCGTCGGTCTGATCGGTTCGGGCATCGGCCCCTCGCTGAGCCCCGCGCTCCACGAGCGGGAGGCCGACCGCCAGGGCCTGCGCTGTCTCTACCGGCTGATCGACATCGACCCCCTGGGTGCCACCCCCGACCGGGTCGGCGACCTGGTGCGGGCGGCCCGGACCGTGGGCTACGACGGCCTGAACATCACCCACCCCTGCAAGCAGCTCGTCATCCCGCACCTCGACGAGCTCGCCCCGCAGGCGGCGGCTCTCGGCGCCGTCAACACCGTCGTGTTCGAGGGCGGACGCGCCGTCGGCCACAACACCGACGTCACCGGATTCGCGGCATCCTTCGCCCGTGGCCTGCCCGACGCCCCGCTCGACCGGGTCGTGCAGCTCGGCGCAGGTGGCGCGGGCGCCGCTGTCGCGCACGCCGTGCTCACCCTGGGAGGCGGCCACCTCACCGTCGTGGACGCGCTGCCCGAGCGCGCCGAGGACCTGGCCGCGTCGCTGAACCGGCACTTCGGCGCGGGCCGCGCCGGTGCCGGGACCCCGGACCGCATCGAAGAACATCTCGCCCGCGCCGACGGCCTCGTCCACGCCACACCCACCGGCATGGCCGCCCACCCAGGACTCCCGCTCCCCGCCCGCCTTCTGCGCCCGTCCCTGTGGGTCGCGGAAGTCGTCTACCGCCCGCTGGATACGGAACTGCTCACCACCGCACGGGAGTTGGGCTGCGCCACGCTCGACGGCGGAGGCATGGCGGTGTTCCAGGCCGCGGACGCGTTCCGGCTCTTCACGCGCCGCGAGCCGGACAGTACGCGGATGCTCGCCGACTTCGCCGAACTGGCGGGTGCGGCGGCCGCACGCGGCTGACCCGAGCCCGCCACTCACAGCCCCCCGTCCTCCCACCCAAGGAGCACCGTCGTGCGTACCTCGATCGCCACCGTCTCGCTCAGTGGATCCCTGACCGAGAAGCTGACCGCCGCCGCCTCGGCCGGGTTCGACGGGGTGGAGATCTTCGAGAACGATCTCCTCGCGAGTCCGCTCACCCCCGAGGAGATCCGGGCCCGCACCGCCGACCTCGGTCTGACCATCGACCTCTACCAGCCGATGCGGGACATCGAGGCGGTGCCGCCGCAGGAGTTCGAGCGCAACCTGCGCCGCGCCGAGCACAAGTTCCGGCTGATGAACCGGCTCGGCACGGACACCGTCCTGGTGTGCTCCAGTGTCTCGCCCCTCGCCGTCGACGACGACGCGCTCGCCGCCGAACACCTCCACCGGCTCGCGGAGTCGGCGCAGGAACACGGCGTCCGCGTGGCCTACGAAGCCCTCGCCTGGGGCCGCCACGTCAGCACGTACGACCACGCCTGGCGCATCGTCGAAGCGGCGGGGCACCCCGCGCTCGGCACCTGCCTGGACAGTTTCCACATCCTCGCCCGCGGCTGTGACCCCAAGGGCATCGAGGACATCCCCGGCGAGAAGATCTTCTTCCTCCAGCTCGCCGACGCCCCGCTGATGGCGATGGACGTGCTCCAGTGGAGCCGCCACTACCGCTGCTTCCCCGGGCAGGGCGGCCTGGACGTGACCGGACTCGTCCGGCACGTCATCAACGCCGGTTACACGGGCCCGCTCTCGCTGGAGGTGTTCAACGACGTCTTCCGGCAGGCCGACGCGGGCCCCACCGCCGTGGACGCCCAGCGCTCCCTGATGCTCCTCCAGGAGGCCGCCGGCCTCGCGTCGCCGCCCGCCGCGGCCCAGCCCACCGGCTTCGCCTTCGCGGAACTCACCACCCCGGACGCCGGCGCCGTGTCCGCGCTCCTGGGCGCGCTCGGCCTGGCCCGGACGGCCAGGCACCGCAGCAAGCCCGTCGAACTCTGGCAGCGCGGCGAGGCCCGCCTCCTCGTCACCACGGACCCGGTCCGCCACCGCGACGGGCTCGCGCTCGCCGCGCTCGGCCTGGAATCCCCGGACCCGGCGGCCGCGACCGCCCGCGCCGAGTCGCTCCTCGCTCCCGTACTGCCCCGTCGCCGGGCACCCGAGGACGCCCCGCTGAACGCGGTGGCCGCGCCCGACGGCGTAGAGATCTTCTTCTGCGCGACGAACCGGACCGGCCTGGCGAACTGGCGGGAGGACTTCGCACCGCTGCCCGGCGCCGGTGACGGCGATCGGGACGAGCGGGGCGCCGTCCTGCGCATCGACCACCTCGCCCTCACCCAGCCCTGGCACCAGTTCGACGAGGCCGCGCTCTTCCACCGCACGGTCCTCGGACTCAGGCCGCAGGAGAGCGTCGACGTCGCCGACCCCTACGGGCTGCTGCGCAGCCGCGCCGTGACGAACGACGACGGCCGGGTGCGGATCGCGCTCGGCATCGGCCCCGGTCCCGCCGACGACGCCGGCCGCGCCCAGCACATCGCCCTGGCGACGGACGACGTGGTCGCCGCCGCGCGCGCCTTCCAGGAGGCGGGCGGCCGCCCCCTGCCCGTACCGCCCAACTACTACGACGACCTGGCGGCGCGCTTCGACCTCGCCCCGGGCGAGGCCGAGACGTACCGGGAGCTCGGCATCCTCTACGACTGCGACGAGCACGGCACCTTCCGCCACTTCTATACGGAGACGGTCGGCCGGGTCTTCTTCGAACTGGTCCAGCGCGACGCCGGTTACCGTGGTTACGGCGCCCAGAACGCCCCCGTCCGCCTCGCCGCCCAGCACGCGCTGCGCCCCGGACGCAGGTAAGCCCTCGGGACTACGTCCCGCACCGGGTCAGTCCAGGCAGAACTCATTCCCCTCCGGGTCGGTCATCACGATGAAGCCCGCGCTCAGCGGGGGAGCGGGCTCATGGCGCCGTACCCGCGCGGCGCCCAGCGCGACGAGGCGGGCGCACTCGGCCTCGAGCGCCGCCATGCGCTCCGCTCCCTCCAGTCCGGGAGCCGCACGGATATCGAGGTGGAGGCGGTTCTTGGTGGCCTTGTCCTCCGGGACCTCCTGGAAGAACAGCCGCGGGCCCCGCCCGTCCGGATCCTCGATGGCCGACCTCGTGTTGCGCTGCTCCTGCGGTACGCCGATGCGCGCGAGGAAGTCGTCCCACGCGGCCAGAGGGTCGGCGCCCTCGGGCACGGCGACGCCGGGCGGGCCGGGGTGGACGTAGCCCAGTGCGTCGCGCCAGAAGGAGGACAGGGCGCGCGGGTCGTGGGCGTCGAAGGTGACCTGGATGTGGCGGCTCACGGGGTGCTCCGTTCGTGGCGGGTCGCGTGGGGAGACGGGAAAGGGACAGGAAAGGGACAGAGAAGGGACAGAGGTCCGCACCGGAGTGGGTCCGCGTCTCTGAGGCCACCCTGGCACCCCCCACTGACAGATCCGGTCCGAGATCCCGGTGCGCCGAAGGCAAAAGCTGCTTGGTCGTTCAACCAATGCCCGCGGCGTCGGGGTGCGGTTTTCCGTGTGGTGCACCAGTCGTTTCCGGCCCTGCTCCCGGCTTCACTGGCTGTGAGGCAGCAGCTGAGGGGCGCAGGAGACATGGATCTGAACACGGTGAAGGAAATGCGTGACGCGCGGCTGCGTGAGCCCTGGCAACCGGGCGACGCATGGCTCGGCGGCGGCACGTACCTGTTCTCCGAGCCGCAGCCTCATCTGCGGCGCCTGGTGGATCTGAGCCGCATGGGATGGGAGTCGCTGACCCTCGGTGAGGACGGCTCGCTGGAGATCGCGGCGACGTGCACCATCGCCCAACTCTCCCGCTTCGGCAGGAAGTTCGACGTACCGGCGGCACCCCTGTTCGAGCAGTGCTGCCGTGCCTTCCTGGCCTCTTTCAAGATCTGGAACATGGCGACCGTGGGCGGGAACCTGTGCAACGGGCTGCCGGCCGGACCCATGATCTCGCTGACGGCCGCGCTCGACGGCACATGCCTGCTCCGGTCGCAGGCAGGGGTGAGGCGGACCGTGAAGGTCGCGGACTTCATCACCGGAGCGGGCCGCAAGGACCTCGGCGAGGGCGAGCTGCTCCGCTCGGTCACGCTGCCCGCGCGCGCACTCGCCTGCCGTACGGCCTTCCGCCAGGCGTCGCTGTACGGGCTCGGCCGCTCGGGTGCGCTGGTCATCGGGACGCTCGATCCGGTGGACGGGTCGATGGCGGTGACGATCAGCGCGGCGACCGTACGGCCGTTCCGGCTCTGGTTCCCGCTGCCTCCGGACAAGGGCGAACTCCGGCGGGCCATCGAGGCGTCCGTCGGCGAGGACGACTGGTTCGACGACATCCACGGACTGCCCGAGTGGCGACGGCACATGGGGTTCCGCCTGGCCGAGGAAGTCCGCCACGAACTGACCCAGCTCCCCCAGGACGGTGCACGATGAGCTTCGACATCGAGGTCAACGACCAGCATTTCGACACCGCGCCACGGGCCGGCCAGTGTCTGCGTACGTATCTGCGCGAGCGCGGCTGGTTCGGGGTGAAGAAGGGCTGCGACGCGGGCGACTGCGGCGCCTGCACCGTCCATGTGGACGGGGAACCGGTCCACAGCTGCCTCTACCCGGCGGCGCGGGCCCAGGGCCGCAGCGTCACCACCGTCGAGGGCCTCGCCTCACCGGAGGGCGAACTCCACCCCGTGCAAAGGAAGTTCCTCGACGCCCAGGGCTTCCAGTGCGGCTTCTGCACCGCCGGGTTCCTGATGACGACGGCGGCCCTCGAAGCCGAGCAGGGCACCGCGCACGACGACGGCAAGCTGGACGATCTGCCCCGCGCCCTGAAGGGCAACATCTGCCGGTGCACCGGCTATCGCGCCATCGAGGACGCGGTACGGGGCGTCAAGCACACCGAACGGCCCTGCGCGGGCAAGGCAGTGGGCAAGAGCCTCGGCGCGCCCGCGGGCCCCCAGGTCGTGACCGGCATCGCCCGCTACACCTTCGACGTCGAGGTGCCCGGCCTCCTCCACATGAAACTGCTGCGCTCCCCGCACCCGCACGCCCGCATCGTCTCCGTCGACACCGCGGACGCCCTGCGCGTGCCCGGCGTGCACGCCGTCCTCACCCACGAGGACGCCCCCGGCACCCTCTACTCCTCGGCCCGGCACGAGCACCCCCACGAGGACCCCGACGACACCCGCGTCCTGGACGACGTCGTCCGGCACATCGGCCAGCGCGTCGCCGCCGTCGTCGCCGACAGCGAGCAGGCGGCCGAGGAGGGCTGTCGGCGGATCGAGGTGGTCTACGAGCAACTCCCGTACGTCATCGACCCCGAGGAGGCCATGCGCCCCGGCGCCCCCGTCATCCACGACGGCAAGGGCCCCGAGGTGCGCATCGCCCGCGTGGAGAACAACGTCGCGGGGGAGGTGCACGGCGAGATCGGCTCCGTCGAGGACGGCTTCGCCGAGGCGGACGTCGTGTACGAGGAGACCTTCCGTACGCAGCGGGTGCAGCACGCCAGCCTGGAGACCCACGGCTGTGTCGCGTACTTCGAGCCCAAGGAGGACGGCACGGGGGAGCGCCTCACCGTCCGCTCCTCCACCCAGACCCCGTTCCTGACGCGCCGCGCCCTGTGTGCGCTGTACGGGCTGCCCGAGGACGAGGTCCGGGTCGTCGCGGGCCGGGTGGGCGGCGGCTTCGGCGGCAAGCAGGAGATGTTCACCGAGGACATCGTGGCGCTGGCGGCGCTGAAGCTGCGGCGGCCGGTGAAGCTGGAGTTCACCCGGGCCGAGCAGTTCTACGGAGCGAGCACCCGCCACCCCTTCACCATCCGGATCAAGGCCGGTGCCCGCGCCGACGGCACCCTCACCGCGATCCAGATGCGGGTCGTGTCCAACACCGGCGCGTACGGCAATCACGGTCCGGGCGTGATGTTCCACAGCGTCGGCGAGTCCTTCGCCGTCTACCGCGCCCCGCACAAGAAGGTCGACGCCTTCGCCGTCTACACCAACGTCGTCCCGGCGGGCGCCTTCCGCGGCTACGGCCTCGGCCAGACCACCTTCGCCGTCGAGTCGGCGATGGACGAACTGGCCCGCCGCCTAGGCATGGACCCGTTGGCCTTCCGCGAGAAGAACATCATCGGCCCCGGCGACCACATGGTCACCCCGATCGGCCACGACGAGGACCTGTTCATCGCCTCGTACGGGCTCGACCAGTGCCTGGAGGTCGTGCGCAAGGCGATGGCCGAGGACGACAGCGGCGAACGGGCCCCCGAGGGCTGGCTGGTCGGGCAGGGCACGGCCATGGCGATGATCGCGACCGCCCCGCCCGGCGGCCACTACGCCGACGCGCGCGTGTCCCTGCTGTCCGACGGGACGTACGACATCGCCGTCGGTACGGCGGAGTTCGGCAACGGCACCACCACCGTCCACAAGCAGATCACCGCGGGCGCCCTGAACACGACCGTCGACCGGCTCGCCATCCGCCAGTCCGACACGGACGTCGTACGCCATGACACCGGCGCCTTCGGCTCGGCCGGCACGGTCGTGGCCGGCAAGGCGGTGCTGATCGCGGCGAGTTCACTGGCCGAACGGCTGAGGACCTTCGCCGCCCTGTACACGGGCGTGGCCCGCCATCTGTGTGTGCTCGGGCAGGAGGCCGTCGACTGCGCCGGTCATGTCGTGACGCTGAAGGAGCTGTACGAGGCGGCCGAGGCGCGGGGCGCGCTGGACGAGATGGCCGCCGACGGCCACTGGGGCGGTACGCCCCGCTCCGTCGCCTTCAACGCCCAGTGGTTCCGCCTCGCCGTCGACCCGGACACCGGCGAGATCCGCATCCTGCGCAGCGTCCATGCCGCCGACGCCGGCAAGGTCATGAACCCGTTGCAGTGCCGCGGCCAGGTCGAGGGCGGAGTCGCCCAGGCGCTCGGCGCGACACTCTTCGAGACGGTGCGCATCGACGAACGCGGAGAGGTCACCACGGCCGCCTTCCGCCGCTACCGCCTCCCGCAGTACGCCGATATGCCGCGCACCGAGGTCCACTTCATGGAGACCGCCGACGCGACCGGCCCGCTCGGCGCCAAGTCGATGAGCGAGAGCCCCTACAACCCGGTGTCCCCCGCCTTCGCCAACGCGCTGCGCGACGCCACCGGCATCCGGTTCACCGAGATGCCGGTCACCCGCGACCGCGTCTGGCTCGCCCTCGACCGGCACCACCCAGTTCCGGGCGCTTGACCAGAATTCGGGCCCCTGAAAAGGAATCCGGCCCCTTGAAAAGAACCCGGGCGCTTGAAAAGTACCCGGGCGTTCGAACGGAAGAGGAACGGCACCATGGCACCACCCGACCGCATGGACGAACGGCTGCGCGCCCTGAGCCTCGTGGAGGGGCAGCGCATGGCGCAGGCCCTGTTCGCCGAGGTCACCGCCCGGCGCCTGATCGCTCCCGGTCGCAGTGAACGGGAGGTGAGCGAGCGCATCGGCGACCTGGCCCGCGAAGCACCGGGCTGGGGCGCGTGCGGTCCCTGGCGGGCCGTGCGCTCGGGGCCGCCGCACGCGCCGCATTCCGTCCTGCGTGCCGGACAGGAGCCGTCGCAGGACCGGATCATCGCCGAGGTCGACATCGTGGTCGTCGACCTCAGCCCGCTCCTTTCCGGCTACGGGTCGAGCTTCGTCCGCACCGTCGTCATCGGCCAGGCCCCGAACGGACGCCGCCTCACCGAGGACCTGCCGAGGATGTTCGAGGCCGGCCGGGAGGCGTTCCACGCGAAACGCAACGTGACCGGCGCGCAGCTGCACGCCGAGGTCCGGACCATGGCCACCGAGGCGGGCTGGGCCCTCGCGGGACGGCACGCGGGCCACCTGGTGGGAACGGCACCGAATGCCCCGAGCACACAGGCCGACGCGTACAACGCGTACATCGCCCCGGCCAACGACCAGCCCCTGCGCCGTACGGACGAGGGCGGCTGGCAGGCCCACTGGATGCTGGAGATCAACTTGCTCGACGAAGGCGGGGGCCACGGCGGCTCGTACAAGGGGCTCCTCGACCTGGCGTGACTGCCGAACTCCGTGGCCTGCGAGCCGCGTTCATCCTCACGGCGGGCGTTGCGGCCTGTGCCTTCACCATTCCCCGGCCGGCGTGACAGGTAGGTCTCAGTCGGCGGTGGAGCCCGGATCGTCGAGTTCGTGGAGCCCCGCCGGGTCCTCCTCGGTCAGTACCTCCCCTGCCGCGGTGACGAAGCGCTGGGCGTGGCCCCGGTGGACGCACAGGAGTTGGTCGCAGGTGCCGGCCGGGTCCCGGTGCTCCAGGGCTCCGGCATGCGGGAAGTCCCTTCCGAATACAGTCGGTGGGAGCGCCGCCACTGAGCGGTGTTTCCCCTGATTTGGAGCTGCTTGATGGCTAGGTTGCTGGATTCCTGCGATACGACGGTGTCGGCGAGCTACCGGCTGTTCGGGCTGGTCGACACGACCATGGGGGCGGAAACGTTCGATGATGACGCGGACAGATCGAAGTGGCTGCTTCCGGGGCCGGGCCTGGTGTATCTGCAGGTGCCCTCGGAGGTGGTCACGACGGTGATACGTCTGGAGTCGTGGGCCACTGCACCGGCGCTGCCGCCCGGTCAGTGGGCGGGGCAGGAGGAAGTCGAGGTGGACCTTCCCGAGGGCGAGCTCGGTCTGCAGACCGTCGATGGCGGGCTGAGGGAGATTCCGCTGGTGTTGCCGTCGCCGGGCACGTACCGGATGCGGTGGCAGTGGGCGTTCAACCCGGCCGCAGGTCCTTTCACCTCACCTCTGCAGGGTTGTTCCGACGTACTGGTTATGCCCGCCGGCCATGCAGCCGCTCTGGGCGGGGAGGATCAGTTCTGTCTGGTGCAGATCTGGCGGACCACCACTTCCTGAACCGCCTCGAACGGACCGCAGGGCCGCCCTCGAATGGGGACGGCCCTGCTTTAGGGACGAGGTGACACGCTCGCGTGCCTCCTTCGCGGCGAGGGCGTCGGCCTCGCACACGACGGTGTCGAGTCCGGCCCGTGCGCAGACCTCCGCGATGCCCGCGCCCATCTGCCCGGCGCCCACGACCCCGACGCGGCGGACGTCCCCGGTCATGAGCGGTACTCCAGGCGTCGCACGAGGTGGCGGCTGTAGGCGTCCGGCGTGAAGAACTGGGGGAGTTCGGCCGCCAGGCACGTACGCTCGAACAGGCCCTGGACCGCGGGGAGCGGCGCGTCGGGGTGCTGTGCGGCAAGAGAGTCGAGCTCCTCGTCGAGGACCCGCACGACCGTCGCCCGGTCTACGCGGCCGTGTCGCAGCCACTGCCAGATCTGTGTGCGGGCGATCTCCGCCGTGGCCGCGTCCTCCATCAGCCCGTCCAGGGCGACCGCTCCTTGCCCGCCGAGCCACGCGGCGAAGTAGCGCACGGCGACCGAGACGTTGGTCCGCACGCCCTCGCCCGTCGGCGGCCCGCCGATGCGTCGGACCGCCAGCAGATCGGCGGGGGTGACGGCGACGTCCTCACGGGTCCGGTCGAGCTGGTGGGGACGCTCGCCGAGCACACCGTCGAAGACCTCCCGGCACACGGGCACCAGACCCGGATGGGCGACCCAGGAGCCGTCGAAGCCGTCCTCGGCCTCGCGCTCCTTGTCCAGACGGACCTTGGCCAGCGCCGCCTCGTGGGCCCGGGGCTCCTTACCCGGCACCTGCGCGGCCATGCCGCCGATGGCATGGGCGCCGCGCTTGTGGCAGGTGGCCACGAGAAGTTCGGTGTACGCCCGCATGAACGGGGCGGTCATGGTGACCTGGGCGCGGTCCGGCAGAAGGAAGTCGCTGCGGTGACCGAACGTCTTGATCAGGCTGAACAGGTAGTCCCAGCGACCGGCGTTCAACCCGGCGCTGTGCTCGCGCAGCTCGTAGAGGATCTCCTCCATCTCGAACGCGGCCGTGATGGTCTCGATGAGGACCGTGGCGCGGACCGTGCCGCGAGGGATACCGAGGAGTTCTTGGGCGAGGACGAAGATGTCGTTCCAGAGCCGGGCCTCGTCGCGGTTCTCCAGCTTGGGCAGGTAGAAGTACGGGCCGTGGCCCGCGTCGATCTGACGTTGGGCGCAGTGGAAGAAATACAGGCCGAAATCGACGAGCGCGGCCGGCACCGGTCGGCCGTCGAACTCCAGGTGCTCCTCGTCGAGGTGCCAGCCGCGCGGGCGGACCACGATGGTGGCGAGGGGTCGGTCGGTGGCCAGCCGGTACTCGTTGCCCTCCGTGGTGGTGAAGTCGATGCGGCGCTCGATGGCGTCCAAGAGGTTGAGCTGCCCGTTGATGACGTTGGCCCAGGTCGGAGCTATGGCGTCCTCAAAATCGGCCAGCCACACCCGTGCCCCGGAGTTGAGCGCGTTGACGGCCGTCCGCCGCTCGGGCGGTCCCGTGATCTCCACGCGCCGATCGGTGAGGCCGGGGCCCGGCGGAGCGACGCGCCAGTCCGGGTCGTCACGGATCCGCCGCGTCACCATCGGGAAGTCGAGGGGCGATCCCTCGGCGAGCCGCATCGTTCGGCGTCGGCGTTCCTTGAGCAGGTCCTGGCGGCGCTGGAGGAAGGCTTCGGTGAGTGTGCCGATGAAGGCGAGGGCGGCCGGGGTGAGGATCTCGTCGTGTCGCTCGCCGGGCGCCGCGAGAACGTCGACCGACCTGGCGATGAGCTGCGAAGGCATCGGATCTCCTGAGGGAGGGCGAAAGGAGGGGGAGCAGCGCGCTGCACAATGCGGGGATGGATCACACAGTCATGAAGGTCGTCGCCGCGGCCGTCGTCGAGGACGGCAAGCTGCTTGTCGTCAGCAAGCAGGCGGCACCGGACATCTTCTACATCCCGGGTGGCAAGCCCGAGCCGGCAGAGAAGCCCGAAGAGACCCTGGTACGGGAGTTGCGGGAAGAATTGGGTGTCGTGCCGTACGCACTCGAACACCTCGCGGTGGTGGAGGAGACGGCGGCGCTGGAGGGCGTCCCCATGCACCTGACCGTCTTCTCCGCGAGGCTGGTCGGGGAGCCGGTACCGGCAGCCGAACTGTCCGCCCTGCGCTGGACCGACGGCCGGGACCCGGCCCTTCGGTTGGCCCCTGCCGTCGAGCACCACCTGTTGCCGCTGCTGCGAACCGCCGGCCGACTCTAGCCGCCAGGTGTCGTCCTAGTGGAACTGCTCCTCCTCGGTGGAGCCGCTCAGCGCCGTGGTGGAGGAGGCGGGGTTGACGGCGGTGGAGACGAGGTCGAAGTAGCCGGTGCCCACCTCGCGCTGGTGCTTGACCGCGGTGAACCCGTACTCCTGCGCGGCGAACTCCCGCTCCTGCAGGTCCACGTAGGCGGTCATGCCGTGCTCGGCGTAACCGCGTGCCAGGTCGAACATGCCGTGGTTGAGGGAGTGGAACCCGGCCAGCGTGATGAACTGGAAGCGATAGCCCAACGCGCCCAACTCCCGCTGGAACTTGGCGATCTGGTCGTCGTCCAGGGACGCCTTCCAGTTGAAGGACGGCGAGCAGTTGTAGGCCAGCATCTGGTCGGGGTACCGGGCATGGATCGCCTCGGCGAATTCGCGGGCCTGCGCCAGGTCGGGAGTGCCGGTCTCGACCCAGATCAGGTCGGCGTACGGGGCGTATGCGAGGCCGCGGGCGATGACCGGGGCCATGCCGTTGCGGACGCGGTAGAAGCCCTCTGCCGTGCGCTCGCCGGTGACGAACTCGGCGTCGTGTTCGTCCACGTCGCTCGTCAGCAGGTTCGCCGCCAGCGCGTCGGTGCGCGCCACGATGACGGTCGGGACGTCGGCGATGTCCGCCGCGAGCCGGGCGGCGTTGAGGGTACGGATGTGCTGCGAGGTCGGAACGAGGACCTTGCCGCCGAGGTGGCCGCACTTCTTCTCGGACGCGAGCTGGTCCTCGTAGTGGATGCCGGCCGCGCCCGCCGCGATCATCGCCTTGGTCAGTTCGAAGGCGTTGAGCGGGCCGCCGAAGCCGGCCTCGGCATCGGCCACGATCGGCGCGAGCCAGTCGACGGAGTCGTCACCCTCGCTGGTGGCGATCTGGTCGGAGCGCAGCAGCGCGTTGTTGATGCGACGGACCACCTGCGGGACGGAGTTGGCCGGGTAGAGGCTCTGGTCGGGGTACGTGTGACCGGCGAGGTTGGCGTCAGCAGCGACCTGCCAGCCCGACAGATAGATGGCCTGCAGCCCGGCCTTGACCTGCTGCACGGCCTGACCGCCGGTGAGCGCGCCGAGCGCGTGGATGTAGTCCTGCTCGTGCAGCTGACGCCACAGGCGCTCGGCGCCGCGCCGGGCCAGGGTGTGCTCCTCGCGGACGCTGCCCGACAGACGGACCACGTCCTCGGCGCTGTAGGTGCGCTCGATGCCCTGCCAGCGTGGGTCGGTGGCCCAGCGGCGGGTGAGGTCCTCGGCTGCCTGCGTATGCGTGTCTGCCATGACGGTCACCGTCTCCTCGGTCGTTCGTCTGCGAATCCAGTCATCACCACAAGGCGTCCACGCGAGTAGTGGCACTGTGTGCCTTGTGATGGGGTGCGGCCCGCCGTCCCGTCGCGGTGTCGAGCTGAGCAATACTGCCGACGTGAGTGCATCCGGTGCCGGGATCTCCGACGTCAGGGCGTGAATCGTGCCCCGGTTCCGGGTCGCACCCGCCGGGATCCGGTGGGCCGCACCAGAACTCTGACACTGGCACTGAGTGCCAACAAGCCTGGATCGATGCCAACTTCTGCGAATCTTCCGGGCTGCGATTGCCAATTTTGTGAACGCTGATCTCGCCGCGTGCTCGCGTACGCTGAGCGATCCCGACGGGGAGGAACTCAAACACCATGGGGAAGATCTACGCGGGCGCACGGCTGCGCAGACTGCGTGAGGAGCGCACGATGAGCCAGGCCGAGCTGGCCCGCACACTCGCCATCTCACCCAGCTATCTGAACCAGATGGAGCACGACTCCCGCCCCCTGACCGTCCCGGTCCTTCTGCGCCTGACCGAGGTCTTCGGCGTCGACCCCGGGTTCTTCTCCGAGCGCGACACCAGCCGCCTGGTGGCGGATCTGCGCGAGGCGCTGGCATCCGAGATCGACGGAGCCCGCGTCTCCGTGGCAGACCTGAGTGAGCTCACCTCCCGCATGCCCGCGGTCGCACAAGTGCTGCTCGATCTCGGCCGTCGCAACCAACGCTTGGCCGAGCTTGTCGGCGCCGGGAACGATCGCGACACCAGCCTCGACGTACCACGTTCCCCGCACGAGGAGATCCGCGACTACTTCTATCGTCGCCAGAACTACCTCCACGAGACCGACCTCGCAGCCGAGGAGCTCGCTGCCGCCATCGGGATCCGTCCTGGCGAGGTGTTGAGCGCCCTCACCTCCCGGCTGAGAGAACGGCACGGCGTACATCTCGGTACGGAGGTCGGAAAACGCCTGCACCACTACGACGCCGCGACACGCACCCTGCACCTGTCGACACGCCTGCGCCCCGGCCAGCGAGCCTTCCGCATGGCCACCCAACTCGCCCTCCTGGAACACGCCGCCGAGCTGGACCGGCAGGCCACACAGGACTTCGCCCCCGACTCGCCGGCCCACGCGCTGGTCCGTATCGGCATCGCCAACTACTTCGCGGCCGCGTTGATCCTGCCGTACCGCGACTTCCACACCACAGCTGAGTCGGTGCGCTACGACATCGAGCGTCTCACCGACCATTACGGCCTCGGTTACGAGACCGTCTGCCACCGACTCAGCACCCTGCAACGGCCCCGGCAGCGCGGCGTCCCGTTCTCGTTCGTCCGCGTCGACCGTGCGGGCAACGTGTCCAAGAGGCAGTCAGCCACCGGCTTCCACTTCTCCCGCGCCGGCGGCACCTGCCCCCTCTGGAGCGTGTACGAGGCGTTCGCCGCGCCCGGCCGGATCCACGTCCAGGTGGCCGAAATGCCGGACGGGCAGCGCTACTTGTGGACCGTCCGCGCAGTCACCCGACACCGTGGTGGCTGGGGTGAACCGGGCAAGACCTTCGCGATCGGCCTGGGCTGCGAACTCCGTCATGCCGGCCGGCTCGTCTACTCCGACGGACTCGACATCGGCCGCAGCGCCGCCGCGACCCCGATCGGCATGGGCTGCCGCGTGTGTGAGCGCCTTGAATGCCCGCAGCGGGCAGCACCACCGCTCGGCCGCTCGTTGGTCATCGACCAGAACTCCAGCACTTTCGTCCCGTACCCGGTGGACCTGAATGGTCTGGACGGCGGTCAACGATGACGGACCCGTCCTTTTCTGGCAGTTGTACCTGGTGAGGCGCGAGGAGGGGACGGTGTCGCCTGTAACTACAGCCAGTCCCGCCGCTTGAAGATGAAGTAGAGGCTCACGCACACCACTGCCATCAGGCCGATCGCGAACGGATACCCGAACCCCCAGCCCAACTCCGGCATGTTCTCGAAGTTCATGCCGTAGATCGTTCCCACCAACGTGGGTGCGAACAAGATGGCCGCCCACGACGAGATCTTCTTGATCTCCTCGTTCTGTTCGAAGCCCGCTTCCGCCAGCGCCCGCATCTCCGCGTTCTGCTGCTGGGTGACCTGCGTCGCGTTCACCGTCAGGATGTCCGCCAGGGCCTGGCGGAAGCCGTCGACCCGTTCGCTGGTGTGCGTGACGTGGTCGGCGACGTCGCGCAGGTAGCGCTGGAGTTCCTCGTCCGTGCCGTACTTGGCGAAGCCCGCCATCAGGCCGTGCAGCATGCCGACCAGAGGGCGGGTCGCGCGCTGGAACTCGACCATCTCGCGCGAGAGTTCGTAGATGCGGCGGGACACCTCGGGTGCGCCGGTGAAGACCTCCGTCTCGATCTCGTCGATGTCCGTCTGGACGCCGGAGACGACCGGGACGTAGCCGTCCACGACCGCGTCGAGGATCGCGTAGAGCACCGCCTCGGGGCCGAGTCTCAGCAGCTCGGGGGAGTCCTCCATGCGGCGGCGCACACCGGAGAGGTCGGGGGCGGCGCCGTGGCGGACCGTGATGACGAAGTCCGCTCCGACGAACACGTGCAGCTCCCCGAATTCGACCTCCTCGGGTGCGTCCAGGTAGCGCGCGGCGCGCAGGACGACGAACAGCGTGTCCCCGTACCGTTCGAGCTTCGGCCGCTGATGTGCCTCCAGCGCGTCCTCGACCGCGAGCGGGTGCAGGTCGAACTCGGCTGCCAGGGAGACGAGTTCGGACTCCGTCGGGCGGGCCAGGCCGATCCATGCCATGCCGTCCGGCTGCTCGCGCAGCTCGCGGAACGTCTCGGCGAGCGTCGTGGGCGACGACACCCGCACCCCGTCCCGGTACAGCGCCGCCTGCACCACGCTGACCGTCTCGGATGCGGGGTCCGTGGATGGGGCGGACGGGGTGGGCTCGGCGTCGGGCTCGGGCGGGTTCACCGGCGGCTGTCCGGCGGTGCGGCGCCACATGTACTTCTTGGAGTCCGCTCCGGGGCGGGTCCGCCGCTCTGCCATGTCTCCGCCTTGCGTGTCGAAACTGCTGTCACTTCGGCCACTGCGCAGGATATATGGCCCAAAATACGGCCGGTGCGGAGTGATCGTCAGGGGAGCGTAGGCGCACCAAGAGCGGCAGTGGACGGAATGGGGGGAGGGCGGGGCCGCCCAGGGGCCGGCTAAGGCAGCAGCCCCGCCCGCCGTGCCGCCACCACCGCCTCCAGGCGCGTGTGCGCGCCCAGTTTCCGCATCGCCGACCGCAGATAGCTCTTGACGGTTTCGGGCCGCAGGCCGAGCCGCTCGGCCGTGACCGCGTTCGTCGCGCCCGTGGCCACCCACGCGAGGACGTCCACCTCGCGCGGCGTGAGCCCCACGTCCCGCGCCCGCGGCGGTGCCGTCGCCGAGGCGAGCCTGCCGCACACCGCGAGGAGTTCCCCGCGCAGCACCGGATCCACGACGCGAGGCGCGAGCGCCCGCAGCGCGCCGTGCGCCTCCCGCACCTCCTCCCACGCCGCCGAACCAGCCATGGAACCAGCCGCCGCACCGACTGCCCCACCGATCGCCCCACCGACCGCCGAGCCGGGCACCGCGCCGGTCACCGAGCCGGCGGCCCCCACCCCTCCACCCAGCGCCGCCAGCAGCGCCCGCGCCTCGTCCCGTACCACCAGCGCCTGTTCCACGTCTCGCGCGGCCGCGACCGCCTCGCCCAGCGTGCGGTCGCCCAGTGGCTGTGCGGTGCGCAGGGCCCCGTAGAGGACGCCCCGCACCCGGCGGCGTACGACGACGGGGACCGCGAGGACCGAGAGCAGGCCCTCGGCCGCGACCGCCGCGTCGTACTCGTGGCTGATGTGCCGCGAGACCGGGTAGTCCGTGACGGCGCACGGCCGGGACAGGGCCAGCGCCTTGCCGCCCAGGCCGTTGCCCGTCGCGATGGCGAGGCCGCGGAGTGCGCCCGTCACCGTGCCGCTCAGCTCGCCGATGCGCACCGAGCCGGTGCCGCCCGTGATGGGGCCGCCCGTCATGAGTCCGCCGAACGCGATGGGCAGTCCCGTGCCCCGCCGCAGCCGCACCAGAGCGGTACGCATCTCCACCGCGTCGGCCTCGTCTGCGCTCACTCGCCGTGTCCCTCCAGAGAGCGGTTCGAACACCACCCCCGTCCGGGGGTGGTGAGATCTGCGTCACGGATTACACGATGGCATGCACGGTCCGCAACGAGGAGGACACATGACGACGGCGACCAGCGGTACGGAGCCGAGCCCGACCGAACAGTTCCGCACGGCGAGGGACTTCCTGCTGCGGAACGCGGACGACTACACCACCGCGTACAAGGGCTTCGCCTGGCCGCGACCCGAGCGGTTCAACTGGGCCCTCGACTGGTTCGACGTCATCGCCGACGGCAACGGGAAGACGGCCCTGCACATCGTCGAGGAGGACGGCCGCGAGGGCCGCTTCACCTTCGACGAGCTGCGCCGCCGCTCGAACCGCGTCGCCAACTGGCTGCGCGGCAAAGGCGTCCACGCCGGCGACCGGGTTCTCCTGATGCTCGGCAATCAGGTGGAGCTGTGGGAGATCATGCTCGCCGCGATGAAGCTGCGGGCCGTGGTCATCCCCGCGACGCCGCTTCTCGGCCCCGCCGACCTGCGCGACCGCGTCGACCGCGGCCGGGCCCGGCACGTCATCGTGCGGCCCGCGGACGTCGAGAAGTTCACCGAGGTCCCCGGCGACTTCACCCGAACCGTGGTCGGTGCGAGCGGCACTTCGGAAAGCGGCTGGCTCTCGTACGAGGAAGCCGACGACGCCTCAGAGACCTTCGAGCCCGACGGCTTCACGTCGGCCGAGGACTCGCTCCTCCTGTACTTCACCTCCGGCACGACCGCCCGGCCCAAGCTCGTCGAGCACACCCATGTGTCGTATCCCGTGGGGCACTTGGCGACCATGTTCTGGATCGGGCTGCGCCCCGGGGACGTCCATCTGAACATCTCGTCTCCCGGCTGGGCCAAGCACGCCTGGTCGAACTTCTTCGCGCCGTGGAGCGCGGAGGCGACCGTCTTCCTCTACAACTACACGCGCTTCGACGCGGGCCGGCTCATGGAGGTCATGGAGCGCGCGGGCGTCACGTCCTTCTGCGCTCCACCCACCGTGTGGCGCATGCTCATCCAGGCCGACCTGACACAGCTCGCGACGCCGCCGCGCGCCGTCGTCGCCGCGGGTGAGCCGCTGAACCCCGAGGTCATCGAGCAGGTGCGGCGCGCCTGGGGCGTCACCATCCGGGACGGGTTCGGCCAGACGGAGACCGCCGTGCAGGTTTCCAACAGCCCCGGTCAGGAGCTGAAGACCGGTTCCATGGGGCGTCCCAGTCCCGGCTACAAGGTCGAGCTGCTCGACCCCGTCACCGGCGAACCCGGTGCGCAGGAGGGCGAGATCAGCCTCGATCTGTCCGAACGCCCCGTCGGCCTCATGGTCGGCTACCACGGCGACCCCGAGCGTACGGCCGAGGCGATGACGGGCGGCTACTACCGCACCGGTGACATCGGTTCGCGCGACGCCGACGGCTATCTCACGTACGTCGGCCGCTCGGACGACGTCTTCAAGGCCTCCGACTACAAGATCAGCCCGTTCGAGCTGGAGAGCGCGCTCCTGGAGCACGAGGCGGTCGCCGAGGCGGCGGTCGTGCCCGCCCCCGACGAGCTGCGGCTCGCCGTCCCCAAGGCGTACGTCGTCCTCGCCGAGGGGTACGAGCCCGGAGCCGACACGGCGAAGCTGCTGTTCGAGCACTCGCGGGGCGTCCTCGCGCCGTACAAGCGCGTCCGGCGCCTGGAGTTCGCCGAGCTGCCCAAGACGGTCTCCGGCAAGATCCGCCGCATCGAGCTGCGCGAGCGCACGGCGCAGGGTTCCACGGCCGAGTACCGCGAGGAGGACTTCCGGTGACGAGCGAACCTCTCACGACGATCCAGCCCCCGCCTCTCTCGTACGCGCACGGGACGGACCCGGCGCCGCTGCTGGGCGACACGATCGGCCGCAACCTCGACCGGGCCGTGGCCGCGTACCCCGACCGTGACGCACTGGTCGACGTGCCGTCCGGACGGCGCTGGACCTATGCCCAATTCGGTGCGGAAGTCGACGAGTTGGCCCGCGGGCTGCTGGCGAGGGGCGTACTCAAGGGCGACCGGGTCGGGATCTGGGCGGTCAACTGCCCCGAGTGGGTCCTCGTGCAGTACGCGACCGCGCGCATCGGTGCGGTCATGGTGAACATCAACCCCGCATACCGCGCACACGAGTTGGAGTTCGTGCTCAGGCAGGCGGGCGTCCGCCTCCTCGTCGCCTCGACCGAACACAAGGGCAGCGACTACCGGGCCCTTGTCCGGCAGGTGCGCGAGCGGTGTCCCGAACTGCGCGAGACGGTCTTCATCGGCGAACCCGGATGGGACGCCCTGACGGCGGGCGCGGCTGCGGTGACGGTCGAGCAACTCGATGCGAGACAAGCCGAGTTGAGCTGTGACGACCCGGTCAACATCCAGTACACCTCGGGCACGACGGGCTTCCCGAAGGGGGCCACGCTCTCCCACCACAACATCCTCAACAACGGCTTCTGGGTGGGTGAGACGGTCGGCTACACCGAGCAGGACAGGGTCTGCCTGCCCGTGCCCTTCTACCATTGTTTCGGGATGGTGATGGGAAATCTGGGGGCCACGTCCCACGGTGCCTGCATCGTCATCCCTGCCCCGTCCTTCGACCCCGTCGCCACCCTCCACGCGGTCGAGCGCGAGCGGTGCACGTCGCTGTACGGCGTCCCGACCATGTTCATCGCCGAGCTGAACCTCGCCGACTTCGCGACGTACGACCTGTCGTCGCTGCGGACCGGCATCATGGCGGGCTCGCCGTGCCCCGTCGAGGTCATGAAGCGGGTCGTCGCCGAGATGCACATGGCGGAGGTCTCCATCTGCTACGGCATGACCGAGACCTCGCCCGTCTCCACGCAGACCCGCCGCGACGACGACCTGGAGCGCCGCACCGGCACGGTCGGCCGCGTCCTGCCGCACATCGAGGTGAAGGTCGTCGACCCGGTCAGCGGCGTGACGCTGCCGCGCGGCGAGCCGGGGGAGCTGTGCACGCGCGGTTACAGCGTGATGCTCGGCTACTGGGACGAGCCGGAGAAGACGGCCGAGGTCATCGACCCGGGGCGGTGGATGCACACCGGCGACCTCGCGGTCCTGCGCGAGGACGGGTACGTACAGATCGTCGGCCGCATCAAGGACATGATCATCAGGGGCGGTGAGAACGTCTACCCGCGCGAGATCGAGGAGTTCCTCTACGCCCATCCGAAGATCGCGGACGTCCAGGTCGTGGGCGTGCCCGACGAGCGGTACGGGGAGGAGGTCCTGGCCTGCGTCATCCTCCGCCACCACGATGACACGCTCACCCTGGAGGAACTGCGCGCGTACTGCCACGACCAGCTCGCCCGCTACAAGACGCCGACGCGGCTGCGCATCCTCGACGCGTTCCCGATGACGGTCAGCGGCAAGGTCCGCAAGATCGAGCTGCGGGAGGGGTACGGGGGCGAGGCCGGCTGAGGCGTACGACCTTTTCTACGGGGCCTCATCCGGGCGCGATCAGCCCGGGTGGGGCCCGCCCCATGCCTCCGACCGTCCCGGCAGGGCCTACGCCCCGGCCGCTATCAGTTCGTCGGCCGGGTTGTTGACCGGCTGGGGGACGCCCGCCAGGTCCAGGACGAAGAGGGGGACGTCGAGTTCGTCGGCGCGGGTGCGCGCGTCCTCGTCGTAGCCCGCGAGTGAGAAGTAGACGCAGACCGCCGACTCCGTCATGCCGGTCAGCCACAGGCATTCCACGTCGCGAAGAGTGGCGGGCCGTACCGACGGCTCCACCTGGGCGACGACGCCGCGGGCCGCTAGGCCGATGCCGGACGAAGGGCGCTGGTCGGCGCGGCGGATGTCCCGGTAGCCGAGCCAGCGCAGGTACAGGGCGACGGCGGTCACGGCGTCGCGGGCCGTGCGGATGGCCACCGGCCGGAACGCGGGGCGCGGGACGGGTGCCGTGGGCGGCAGCGGAATGTGGGCGGGGCCCGGTCGTGTGGCGCCGGACGCGTCCTGGTCGTCCGTGGGCGGCTGCGCGGGCCCCGGCCACGTAGCGCCGCCCGTCAGGTCGGAGTCCGGCGACGCGTCGTGGCTCGGCGCCGGGTCGCCATCGACGGGGATCCGCAGCACCGTCCCGCACGCGCAGCCGACCTCGGGGCGCGGCCACCGGTCCCGGCGCCCGCAGGCCCCGCACCGCACGGTCACCCAGTCGTCGAGCCAGGTGCGGTGCGTGACCGACTCCGCGGGTGCCCCGCGCCGCAGCGGTGGTGCGACGGGCGCGCCGCACGAGCACGGGTAGACCGGTGGTGCATACACCTGTTCACGCCGGCAGGCGGGGCACCGCACCGGCACGCTCTGAGCCATGAACCACTCCCGGCATCCGCCCGGGGCTCCGCACCCGGGCTCACGCGATGGCTTCCCGCCCTGGGGGCCTGTCGTCCGGATCGGGACGGACCCGAACGGAAGACCCTCGGCGCCCATCGTCCTCCAAACTCCCCCGCCGCGGCAGGCAGTCGGGCGAGATCCCTCCGGATCCGTCGAGGAGAGGTCGTCTCTTGACGGTCGGGGGACTGCCGCCTACATTGCTTCCATATAGCAGAACCTACTTTCCGCAATGTGGAAATTAGAAGCTGAAGACAGTACGAAGACGACACGGACTCAAAGCTCGCCGCGGGGGCGCGACGGGAGCGCGAATCCGACAGCCGAAGCAGGAGAACTCAATGGCTCGTATGACCGCTGCCAGCGCGGCAGTTGAGATCCTCAAGCGCGAAGGCGTCACGAACGCGTTCGGCGTGCCGGGTGCCGCCATCAACCCCTTCTACAAGTCCCTCAAGGAGGTCGGCGGCATCAGCCACACGCTGGCCCGCCACGTCGAGGGCGCCTCGCACATGGCCGAGGGCTACACCCGTACGAACCCGGGGAACATCGGGGTCTGCATCGGTACGTCGGGCCCGGCCGGCACCGACATGATCACCGGCCTCTACTCGGCCACCGGTGACTCCATCCCGATCCTGTGCATCACGGGTCAGGCGCCCACCCACCTCCTGCACAAGGAGGACTTCCAGGCCGTCGACATCGCCACGATCGCCAAGCCCGTCACCAAGATGGCCGTCACGGTCCTCGAAGCGGCCCAGGTGCCCGGCGTCTTCCAGCAGGCGTTCCACCTGATGCGCTCCGGCCGTCCCGGCCCGGTCCTCATCGACCTGCCGATCGACGTCCAGCAGACCGAGATCGACTTCGACCCGGAGACGTACGAGCCGCTGCCCGTCTACAAGCCGGCCGCGACCCGCGCCCAGATCGAGAAGGCGATCTCCTTCCTCCTGGAGTCCGAGCGCCCGCTGATCGTCGCCGGTGGCGGCATCATCAACGCGGACGCCTCCGACCTCCTGGTCGAGTTCGCCGAGATCACCAACACTCCGGTCGTCCCGACCCTCATGGGCTGGGGCACCATCCCGGACGACCACGACCTGAACGCGGGCATGGTCGGCCAGCAGACCGGCCACCGCTACGGCAACGCCACGTTCCTGGAGTCGGACTTCGTCCTCGGCATCGGCAACCGCTGGGCCAACCGTCACACCGGCTACAAGCTGGACGTGTACCGCGAGGGCCGCAAGTTCGTCCACGTCGACATCGAGCCGACCCAGATCGGCAAGATCTTCGCCCCCGACTACGGGATCGCCTCCGACGCCAAGGCCGCGCTGGAGCTGTTCGTCGAGGTCGCGCGCGAGCTCAAGGCCGCGGGCAAGCTCCCCGACCGTTCCGCGTGGGTCGCCTCCCACCTGGAGCGCAAGGGCACGCTGCACCGCCGCACGCACTTCGACAACGTGCCGATGAAGCCGCAGCGCGTCTACGAGGAGATGAACAAGGCGTTCGGGCCCGACACCCGCTACGTCACCACCATCGGCCTCTCCCAGATCGCCGGCGCGCAGATGCTGCACGTCTACAAGCCGCGCCACTGGATCAACTGCGGCCAGGCGGGCCCGCTCGGCTGGACCATCCCGGCCGCGCTCGGTGTCGCCACCGCCGACCCGGAGACCCAGGTCGTCGCGCTCTCCGGCGACTACGACTTCCAGTTCATGATCGAGGAGCTGGCGGTCGGCGCGCAGCACCGCATCCCGTACGTCCACGTCCTGGTCAACAACGCCTACCTGGGCCTGATCCGCCAGGCGCAGATCGGTCTCGACATCAACTTCCAGGTCAACCTGGAGTTCGAGAACCAGAACTCGCCGGAGCTCGGCGTCTACGGCGTCGACCACGTCAAGGTCGCCGAGGGCCTCGGCTGCAAGGCGATCCGCGTCACCGAGCCCGACCAGCTCCTGCCGGCCTTCGAGGAGGCCAAGAAGCTCGCCGCGCAGTACCGGGTGCCGGTCGTCGTCGAGGCGATCCTGGAGCGCATCACGAACATCTCGATGAGCCCGACGGCCGACATCAGCGCCGTCAAGGAGTTCGAGGAGCTCGCGACCGAGCCCGGTCACGCGCCGACCGCGATCCGGCCCATCACGGCCTGATCAGGCGCCTGCCGGACTGATCAGGGGCGGTCCCACCCGATGCGGGGTGGGGCCGCCCCTTCGGCATGTGCCGGTGAGATACATGGCCCGGTGAGTCACATGACCCCGTGAGTTACACGTGACACCGCGCCGACACCCGCGCGCCGCCCCGTGTTGACCGGCGGGCCGTCCCGGCAGGCGACGATCCCGGTCATGGAACGACGTAGATTCGCCGCGGGCATCGCGGCAGCGGCCGCCGCCCCCGCCCTGCTCGGCGCGGCCCCCGTCCCCTCGCACGGCGACGACCGGCTGCGCCCGGCCATGCGGGCCGCGCTCGGCGACGAACTCGACGACCGGGCCACCGCCCGCGCCGTCGAGCCCCACATCCACGACATCGGCTTCGACTGGCACCCGACGACGGCGCCCCTGGGCCGGATCGACTTCCTCGTCGCGTACGGGTTCGGGAACCGGCCGCCGGCCGGTGGCGGCGACCCCACGAAGGTCATGTACGAGCCGGGACCGGTCAACGAGGAACTGGCGGACACCGTCGCCCGCGTACGCGCCCGCCGTGACGTGCCGGTGTACGCGCAGTGGGAGATCGCCCGCTTCCTGGAGTCCAAGTACCGCATGACCCGGGTGACGTCGATCGAGCCGGTCGTCGCGCCGGACGGCACCATCACGTACCTGAGCACGGACGGGGTCGCCGCGCAGGTCGTGGAGGCCCGCAGGAAGCTGCCGGAGGGCATCGGCACGGCGGGCGTCATCGGCTTCCGCGACCACGTCAAGCGCTGTGTGCAGACCACGAACGACTGCGGCATGAAGGCGTACGCGCCCGCGGGCTTCGAGATGCCCGGCACGTACGACCCCGAGTCGGGCCAGGCCTGGACGCGGCGGCGCGACCTCTATCTCGTGCACGACATGACAGCGCAGTGGACCGTGCTGCGCGAGAAGCTGATTGCACAGGCGGGCAGCGGCACCTCCTGAGCGACGCAGGAACGCCGAAACTCCTGAGCGACGCAGATACGCCGAAACTCCTGAGAACGCAAGAACGCCGAGTACGGGACCGTCCGTACTCGGCGTTCTGTGCTTCCCCCGAAGCTGGCCTCTTCTGAAATGAGCGTCCCCGAAGAGGGCTGTCCCCGAAGGGAGTTGCTGCCGCCCGACGGCAGGCGACTGGCGAAACATGCATGCGTGCCGCCGGGCGGATTCTGTGGTGTGGCCGGTACCGCGGCGGCCTGGGATGAACCCCGGCGGCCGCCTCCCCTCAGGTCGAGCAGGAGCCACCAGGATCTTGACCACCGCACTGGCTCTCAGAGCCGCCGCGGACCGTGCCTGTCCGCCTGGGGCGGACCGCCCGCCCCACTGTGTGACCACCCCTCATCCGGGTCTGCACAGTGGCGCGGGCTTCGCGTCCAGGGCCTGACCTCCCGTCAAACCCCGGACGCAGCTCGGGTACTAGTCCTCGCGCAGGGCGCGGACCGCTTCCTCCACGCGCTTGCCGTACTCGGCGTCCGCGGCGTGGAAGTGAGCCAGGTTCTTCTCGATCACGTCGTCGCGCGAGACCTGCGAGAGGCCGCCGGCGATGTTGGCGATCAGACGGGACTTCTCGTCGTCCGACATCAGGCGGAACAGCTCGCCCGCCTGGAAGAAGTCGTCGTCCTTGGTGTGGGCGGGCGCCTCGTGCGTGCCGGTGTGGCCGGCGACGGCGAGGGGGGCCGACAGCGGGCGGCCGGTCTCGGCGGGCCCGTCGTACGAGTTGGGCTCGTAGTTCTTGCGGTCGCGGCCGTAGGCGTTGGACGCCATCAGGCCGTCGCGGCCGTAGTTGTCGGCGTCGGTCGCCTTGGGCGCGTTCACCGCGAGCTGGGTGTGGTTGACGCCCAGGCGGTAGCGGTGCGCGTCCGCGTAGGCGAACAGGCGGCCCTGGAGCATCTTGTCCGGGGAGGGACCGATGCCGGGCACGAAGTTGTTCGGGGAGAACGCGGCCTGCTCGACCTCGGCGAAGACGTTGTCCGGGTTGCGGTCGAGGACCAGGCGGCCCACGCGCTGCAGCGGGTAGTCCTTGTGCGGCCACACCTTGGTGAGGTCGAACGGGTTGAAGCGGTAGTCGTCCGCCTCGGCAGCGGGCATGAGCTGCACGTACAGGGTCCAGGACGGGTTGACGCCGCGCTCGATGGCCTGGAGCAGGTCCGTCTGGTGCGAGTTGGGGTCCTTGCCCGCGATCTCGGCGCCCTGCTCGCTGGACAGCGAACGGATGCCCTGGTTCGTCTTGAAGTGGTACTTGACGAAGAAGGCCTCACCCTCGGCGTTCGTCCACTGGTAGGTGTGCGAGCCGTAGCCGTTCATGTGGCGGTACGAGGCCGGGATGCCGCGGTCGCCCATCAGCCAGGTGATCTGGTGCGTGGCCTCGGGGGCGTGCGCCCAGAAGTCCCAGACGTTGTCCGCCTCCTGCTTGCCCGTGAAGGGGTCGCGCTTCTGGGAGTGGATGAAGTCGGGGAACTTGATCGGGTCCTTGATGAAGAACACCGGGGTGTTGTTGCCGACGAGGTCGTAGTTGCCCTCTTCGGTGTAGAACTTCAGCGCGAAGCCGCGCGGGTCGCGGACCGCGTCCGCGCCGCCGAGGTTGTCCGCGACGGTGGAGAAGCGGATGAACGTCTCGGTGCGCTTGCCGACCGTGCTGAGGAAGTCGGCGTGGGTGAAGCCGGTGACGTCGTCCGTCACCTCGAAGTAGCCGTACGCGCCGGAACCGCGAGCGTGGACGACACGCTCCGGGATGCGCTCGCGGTTGAAACGAGCGAGCTTCTCGAGGAGGTGCTGGTCCTGGAGGAGAAGCGGGCCACCGACGCCGGCGGTGGCGGAATTCTGGTTGTCGGCGACAGGAGCGCCGGACTCGGTCGTGAGCACACGCTTCGACATGTTGGCGAGGGTGACCTTCCGTACGGAACTGCTGGAACTGGTGACGGTGAACCGGAGCGTAAGAGGCTCTGAACAGCTACGTCAACAGTTTGTTGAAGTTACAGATCAACAATTTGTTGAAGTCAAGGGCATGAAGTTCCGGGCCATGGCGACGCCTGGGCGCGACAGGACAGGTGTCAGCGCCGCCATGGCCCGGAAGACCGGGTGGGTCAGACCTGCTGACCGGAGAGGCGCTCGACGCCGCGCAGCAGCGCGGAGTGGTCGAGGCCACCGTCGCCCTGGGCGCGCAGGGAGGCGACGAGCTGGGCGACCACACCGCCGACGGGCAGGGCGGCGCCCACGTTGCGGGCGGCGTCGGTGACGATGCCCATGTCCTTGTGGTGCAGATCGATCCGGAAGCCGGGCTTGAAGTCCCGGTTCAGGAAGTTGTCCTTCTTGCGGGTCAGGACGGTCGAGCCGGCCAGGCCGCCGTTGAGGACGTCGAGCGCGGCCGTCAGGTCCACGCCGGACTTCTCCAGGAAGACCACGGCCTCGGCGCACGCCTGGATGTTCACGGCGACGATCAGCTGGTTGGCGGCCTTCACGGTCTGACCCGAGCCGTGCGGACCGCACAGCACGATGGTCTTGCCGAGGGCGTCGAGGAGCGGCTTGGCCTCGTCGAAGTCGGCCTGCTCGCCGCCGACCATGATCGACAGAACGGCCTCGATCGCGCCGGCCTCACCACCGGAGACGGGGGCGTCGATGACGCGGATGCCCTTGTCCTTGGCGGCCTTCGCGAGGTCCACGGAGGTCTGCGGGGTGATCGACGACATGTCGACGATCAGGGCGCCGGACTTCGCGTTCTCGAGGATGCCGTTCTCGCCGTAGGCGATGGCCTCGACCTGCGGAGAGGCGGGCACCATCGTGACGATGACGTCGGCGTCCTTGACGGCCTCGGCGATCGAGCCGGCCGCGGTGCCGCCGGCAGCCGCGAGCCGCTCCAGCTTGTCCTGCTCGAGGGTGAAGCCGGTCACAGAGTAACCAGCCTTGATCAGGTTCTCGGACATGGGGGAGCCCATGATGCCGAGTCCGATCCACGCGATCTTGGGGAGGTTGCTCATGAGGGTGCCTCTCTAACTGCGGTCGTACGTAGGTGAGTTGGCGCTGCGTGGAACGCTCAGCGCGCGGCGCGGGCTCCGGCGGGCAGCCAGTCGAAGGCCTCGGCGCTCGGCTTGTCGCCGGGCTTGTACTCCAGGCCGACGTAGCCCTCGTAGCCCGTCTTCGCCAGCTGGTCGAGCAGTTCCTCGAGCGGCAGCGAACCGGTGCCGGGGGCGCCGCGGCCCGGGTTGTCGGCGATCTGCACGTGGCCGGTCTTCGCGGCGTACTGCTCGATCACCGCGGGCAGGTCCTCGCCGTTCATGGACAGGTGGTACAGGTCCATGAGGAACTTGGCGTTGCCGAGGCCCGTGGCGGCGTTCACCTTGTCCACGATCTCGATCGCCTTGGGGGCGCTCACGATCGGGCACAGCGGCGACTCGGGCTTGTTCAGCGCCTCGATGAGGAGGATCGCGCCGACGCGGTCGGCGGCGCGGGCCGCGAGCACCAGGTTCTCCAGGGCGAGCTCGTCCTGGGCGGCCGGGTCCACGCCGTCCACCCGGTTGCCGTACAGCGCGTTGAGCGCCGTGCAGCCGAGGGACTGCGCGAAGTCCGCCGCGATGTCGATGTTCGCGCGGAACTTGTCGCTCTCCTCGCCGGGGATCGACAGGGCGCCGCGGTCGGGGCCCGGCAGCTGTCCGGCGTAGAAGTTCAGCCCCGTGAGCTGGACGCCCGCGTCCTCGATCGCCTTCTTGAGGGCGTCGAGCTCGGACTGCTCAGGGGTGGGGGCGTCGACCCAGGGCCACCACAGCTCGACCGCGGTGAAGCCCGCCGCGGCCGCGGCCGCGGGGCGCTCCAGGAGCGGGAGTTCCGTGAAGAGGATCGACAGGTTGACGTTGAAGCGCTGGTCTGCGAATCCCATGGGGGTCGGCGCTCCCTTCCGTATCGAGATCCGTACGGCACTCGGTGTCGAGTTCCGTATAGCGGAAGTTCGTTTCTGCTTGATGGAAGACTGCCGGGGATGCTTCGCTCTTGTCAAGAGGGGCTGCCGGAAAAACAGGTCTCGGCAGTAGGTTGACCCCGTGCGATTGAGAGTGGAGTTCACGACCGAGCCCTTCGACCTGGACGAGGCGCCGCCCCACGCGGTCGTCGCCCGCAGCGTCATCCAGAAGGCCGAACTGGACGCGGTGGATGTAGGGCCGTTCGGCAACACCGCGGAGGGGGACGCGGGTGCCGTGCTCGGGGCGGTGGACGCGTTGCTGCGCCAGGCCCTGGAGGCCGGCGCCACCCGCGTCTCGCTCCAGGTCAATGTGATCGGGGAGGGCGATAAGTGACCGCAACAGGAGACGTCCCCTTCGTCAGCGCGGTGAAGCCGCTGGTGGACGCCATGGGGGGCGAGATGCTGCCGCCGCAGGAGGCGGGCAAGGACGATGTCGTCCTGCATTGGGAGGGCCGCGAGGTCATCGCCGTACGGCTGCCCCAGCTGGCCGACTCCCTGGATCACATCCTGCTGGCCATGGAGCGCGGGCGGGGCATGCCCCTGTCGGCCCTCGACCGCAAGGCCAAGCAGGAGGTCGTACGGATCCTGGAAGCACGCGGTGCCTTCTCCGTGCGGCACGGTGTGGAGACGGTCGCGGGCGCCCTCGGGGTGAGTCGTTTTACCGTCTACAACTACCTGAACAGGGAAAACGCGGCCAAGGGGGAGTAGGTGGCCTTCTAACACGCCAAGGTGTCGAACCAGCCGCCGTCCGGATACCGGGCGGCGGTTTTTGTAACTCCGAGTTTTCAACAAAGTGTTGACGTGGTGTTTCGGAGGGCGTTAGCTATCCGCAGCCCGTCCAGCACCAAGGCCACGGAGGCTTCCCGTGACTTCACGTCCGATGCCGGGGCTTTCCCGGTTCAACACCCTTGAGGAGAAGGCGGCCGGTGCCGCGCTCCACGAGGTGTGTGCCAGCTCGGCGTGGGGGATCAAGCTCCTCGCCCAGCGCCCCTTCGCCACCACGGAGGAACTCTTCGCAGCGAGCGACGCCGCCATGGCCGAGCTCGGCGCGGAGGATCTCGCCGAGGCGATGGCGGGGCACCCCCCGATCGGCCGCCCGAAGCCGGGTGACCCGACCTCGTCCCGCGAGCAGCGGGGCATGGCCGGCGCCTCGGAGGAGCTCAAGGCCGAGATGCTCGAACTGAACCTGGCATACCAGGACCGGTTCGGTCATGTCTTCCTGATCTGCGCCACCGGGGCGACCGGCGAGCAGATGCGCGACGCGATGAAGGCCAGGATCGGTAACGACGCCGGCACGGAGCGCGAGATCGTGCGCGCCGAACTGGGGAAGATCAACCGTATCCGCCTGACCCGCCTCGCCGAAGAAGACGTAGAACTGGAACTGGAAACAGAAGAGGACAAGGACTGATGAGCACCGCGACCACCGCGTCGGTGTCGACACACATTCTCGACACCAGCATCGGACGCCCCGCCGAGGGCGTCGCCATCTCGCTCGCCGCCCGCTCGGGCAGCGACGCCGAGTGGGTGGCGCTCGGCGGCTCCGCGACCGACGCGGACGGGCGCTGCAAGGACCTGCCGGCGCTGCCGGAGGGCACCACCCATGTACGTCTCGACTTCGCGGTCGAGACGTACTTCGAAAAGAACCAAGCCGAGGCGCAGCAGGACGCCCCCCGCGTAAGGGACAGCGGTGCGTTCTTCCCGGAGGTGGCGATCACTTTCGCCGTCAAGCCGGGCGAGCACTATCACGTACCGCTGCTGCTCAACCCGTTCGGCTACTCCGTTTACCGAGGGAGCTAGCAGACATGCCCACGATTCTCGGCCAGAACCAGTACGGCAAAGCAGAGAACCGCGTCGTCAAGATCACGCGGGACGGCGACACCCACCACATCAAGGACCTGAACGTCTCGGTCGCCCTCTCCGGCGACCTCGACGACGTCCACTACAACGGCTCGAACGCCAACTGCCTTCCGACGGACACCACGAAGAACACCTGCTTCGCGTTCGCCAAGGAATACGGCATCGAGTCGGCCGAGCAGTACGGCATCCACCTCGCCCGGCACTTCGTGGACAGCCAGCCGTCCATCCACAGCGCGCGCATCCGCATCGAGGAGTACTCCTGGGAGCGCATCGCCGGCTCCGACGGCAACTCCAAGTTCATCGGTGCCGACGAGGTCAAGCACTCCTGGGTCCGTAAGGGCCAGGAGACGCGCCTCGCGCAGATCACGTACGACGGCGAGAACTTCGAAGTCCTGTCCGGGCTCAAGGACTTGACCGTGATGAACTCCACGAACTCCGAGTTCTGGGGCTACATCAAGGACAAGTACACGACGCTCAAGGAGGACTACGACCGCATCCTCGCCACGTCCCTGTCGACGTGGTGGCGGCACAACTGGACCTCCGACGAGCAGCGCATGCCGCAGTGGGAGAAGTCCTACGAGCAGTCCAAGAAGCACATCCTCCAGGCGTTCGTGGAGACGTACTCGCTCTCGCTCCAGCAGACGCTGTACCAAATGGGTTCGCGGGTCATCAACAACCGCAGCGAGATCGACGAGATCCGCTTCTCCGCGCCCAACAAGCACCACTTCCGCCAGGACCTCTCCCCGTTCGGCCTGTCGAACGAGGCCAAGGACGGCGCCGTGTACTACGCGGCCGACCGCCCCTACGGCCTGATCGAGGCCACCATCCTGCGCGACGGCTGCAAGCCGCACATCCCGGTCGACATGACCAACCTCTGACGCGGGGCGCGCACCCCCTGCTCGCCCGAAGCCGGGCGGGGGGTGCGCCACACCGGAGGGAACAGCAATGGCAACGCCTGCAAAGGGGCCGGCAGAAGGCCCGTGTTCCACCCCACCGGCAGGACCTGAGGTCCATCCGGTGGACGAAAAGCTCCACCCCTCGCGGCTCGTCCCCGCGGCACTCCAGCACATCGCCGCGATGTACGCGGGCGTGGTCACGCCCCCGCTCATCATCGGCCAGGCCGTCCGCCTCGACACGGCGGGCCAGACCCGGCTCATAGCCGCCAGCCTGCTCATCGCGGGCGTGGCCACCCTCCTGCAGACCCTCGGCGTCAAGGGCCTCATCGGCAACCGGCTGCCGTTCGTCAACGCCGCCTCCTCGGCCGGCATCGCGCCGATGCTCGCCATCGCCGAGACCAACGCCCGGGGCGACCAACTCCCCGCCATCTACGGTGCGGTGATGGTCGCCGGCGTCTTCTGTCTCGCGATCGGCCCCTTCTTCGGCAAGCTCCTGCGCTTCTTCCCGCCGCTCGTCACGGGCGTCGTCATCACCCTCATCGGGGTGACCCTGATGCCCGTCCCGGTCGCCTGGGCGCAGGGCGGCGACAAGACCGCTGTCGACTTCGGCGACATGAAGTACCTGGCACTCGCCGCCTTCACGCTTGTCGTCATCCTGGTGATCCAGCGCTTCGGCCGCGGCTTCGTCAAGCAAGTCGCCCTGCTGCTGGGCCTGTTGATCGGAACCCTGGCCGCGATCCCGTTCGGCATGGCGGACTTCGGCGCCCTCAGGTCGGCGCCCGTCGCCGCGCTGCCCACGCCCTTCGCGTTCGGCACGCCCGAGTTCCAGCCCGCCGCGATCATCTCGCTCTGCCTGGTGATGCTCGTCCTGATGACGGAGTCCAGCGCCGGAATGCTCGCCATCGGCGAGATCTGCGACCGCGAGACCAGCGGCAGGACCATCACCCGCGGCCTGCGCACCGACGGCCTCGCCACGCTCCTCGGCCCCGTCTTCGGCGGCTTCCCCACCTCGGCCTTCGCCCAGAACGTCGGCGTCGTCTCGCTGACCAAGGTGCGCAGTCGCTACGTGGTGGCCGCCGCCGGCGGCGCGCTCCTGGTTCTCGGCGCCTTCCCGGTGCTCGGCGCGGTGGTCTCCACGGTGCCGATGCCCGTCCTCGGCGGCGCGGGCATCGTCCTCTTCGGCTCCATCGCCGTCAGCGGCATCCGCACGCTGTCGGAGGCCGGCCTCGACGACAGCTCGAACATCATCCTTGTCGCCGTCTCGCTCGGCGCGGGCATCATCCCGCTCGCCGCGCCCACCTTCTACGCCGAATTCCCGGCCTGGGCACAGACCGTGCTCGGCTCCGGCATCAGCGCGGGTGCTCTGGTGGCCGTATCGCTGAACCTGTTCTTCCACCATCTCGGCACCCGCGGCCGCGCCTCTGCCGCCGCGGCACTCAAGTCCTCCTAGGGTCCTGCCGTGCCCACTCGCCTCGCCACTCACCATGAAGGAAGCACCATGGCACCTTCGGCAGCCCCTTCCCGCATCGTCATCGAGAACGCGGCCATCGCGACCGTCGACGCCGACGACACCGAGTACGCCTCGGGCTACGTGGTCGTCGCCGACAACAAGATCGAGTCCATCGGCGCCGGCCAGGCACCCGAGGGCCTCGAGAACGTCGTACGCCGCGTCGACGGCACCGGCCACCTCGTCACGCCCGGCCTGATCAACACGCACCACCACTTCTACCAGTGGATCACCCGGGGCCTGGCCACGGACCACAACCTGTTCAACTGGCTGGTCGCGCTGTACCCGACGTGGGCGCGCATCGACGAGCAGATGGCCCGCGTCGCCGCGCAGGGCTCCCTCGCGATGATGGCCCGCGGCGGTGTGACCACCGCGATGGACCACCACTACGTGTATCCGAAGGGCTCCGGCGACCTGTCCGGTGCCATCATCGGCGCGGCCTGCGACATGGGTGTCCGCTTCACGCTGGCCCGCGGTTCCATGGACCGCAGCGAGAAGGACGGCGGCCTGCCCCCGGACTTCGCGGTCGAGACCCTGGAGGGCGCGCTCGCCGCCACCGAGGAGACCGTCAAGAAGCACCACGACGCCTCCTTCGGCGCGATGACCCAGGTGGCCGTCGCCCCCTGCTCACCGTTCTCCGTCTCCACCGAACTCATGAAGCAGGGCGCCGAGTTGGCGCGCCGCCTCGGGGTACGCCTGCACACCCACGGCAGCGAGACGGTCGAGGAGGAGAAGTTCTGCCACGAGCTCTTCGGCATGGGCCCGACCGACTACTTCGAGTCGACGGGCTGGCTCGGCGAGGACGTGTGGATGGCGCACTGCGTCCACATGAACGACTCCGACATCGCCGCCTTCGCCCGTACGGGCACGGGTGTCGCGCACTGTCCGTCGTCCAACGCCCGCCTGGCGGCGGGCATCGCCCGCGTCCCGGACATGCTCAAGGCCGGCGTCCCGGTCGGCCTCGGTGTCGACGGCACCGCGTCCAACGAGTCCGGCGAGCTGCACACCGAGCTGCGCAACGCGCTCCTCATCAACCGTCTCGGTGTCCACCGCGAGGCCGCCCTGAACGCCCGCCAGGCGCTGAGGCTCGGCACCGCCGGCGGCGCCCGGGTCCTGGGCCGCGCCGCCGAGATCGGCTCGCTGGAGGCGGGCAAGCTCGCCGACCTGGTCCTGTGGAAGATCGACGGCATCGGGCACTCCTCGATCGCCGACCCGGTCACCGCCATCGTCTTCGGCGCGGCGGCCCCGGTCACCCTCTCCCTCGTCAACGGAAAGCCGGTCGTCGAGGACGGACGCCTGCTGCACGCCGACGAGGACGCCATCGCCCGCGATGCGCGTCAGGAGGCACAGCGTCTCGCGCGGATCACCGCCGAGGCCTGACAACCCTAGAACTCCGGTCGGGGGGGACGGCCCCCGACCGGACTTGAGCTGCCGAGCGGGCTGCTCAAGTGCCGCCCCGGATCGTGGCCCAACACTTCACGTCTCCGGGGCGGTCAGCACCACCTACTACCTGGGCGCAGTACCCACAACCGAATACAGGCAAGTCCTTGCACGTCGCACCACCTCCCAGAAGCAAGTGCCGCCCAGGCACTGGAAAACAACCGGAGGAGCCGCAGTGGCCACCAAGCCCAGGTTCACCAAGCAAGGCACCACCCCCGACGAGATATCCGAGGGGCACACCGAAGATCCGGCGGGCAAGCACCCGGTGGACGAGAAGCTGCCGCCGCTGAAGATGGCGACGACCGGCCTCCAGCACGTCGCCGCCATGTACGCGGGCGTCGTCGCGCCGCCGCTCATCGTGGGCGCCGCCGTGGGCCTTTCGCCCAAGGAGCTCACCTTCCTGACCGGCGCCTGCCTGTTCACCGCGGGACTCGCCACCTTCCTCCAGACGCTCGGCATCTGGAAGATCGGCGCCCGCCTGCCGTTCGTCAACGGCGTCACCTTCGCCGGTGTCGCGCCCATGATCGCGGTCGTCAACTCGACCGACGACAAGAAGGACGCGCTGCCCGTCATCTTCGGCGCGGTGATCGTCGCCGGCGTGCTCGGCTTCATCGCCGCTCCCTTCTTCAGCAAGCTCGTGCGCTTCTTCCCGCCGGTCGTGACCGGCACGGTCATCACCCTCATCGGCGTCTCGCTGATGCCCGTCGCGTTCGGCTGGGCCCAAGGCCCCAACCCCGCGGCCAAGGACTACGGGTCGACGACCTATCTCACGCTCGCGGGCATCACCCTGGTCATCGTCCTGCTGCTGCGCCGGTTCACCAGGGGCTTCGTGAAGCAGATCGCCGTACTGCTCGGCCTGGTCATCGGCACCCTCGTCGCGATCCCCTTCGGTGTCACGGACTTCAGCCCGATCGGCGACGCGGACGTCATCGGCTTCCCGACGCCGTTCCACTTCGGCGCCCCGCAGTTCGCCGCCGCCGCGATCGTCTCCCTGTGCGTCGTCATGGTCGTCTCGATGACGGAGTCCACGGCCGACATGCTGGCGCTCGGTGAGATCGTGGAACGCCCCGCCGACGAGAAGACCATTGCGGCCGGTCTGCGGGCGGACACGCTGGGTACGGCGCTCAGCCCGTTCTTCAACGGCTTCATGTGCAGCGCCTTCGCCCAGAACATCGGCCTCGTCGCGATGACGAAGATCCGCAGCCGGTACGTCGTCGCCGCGGGCGGCGGCTTCCTCGTCCTGATGGGCCTGTGCCCGATGGCCGCTTCCCTGATCGCGGTCGTGCCCCGGCCCGTCCTCGGCGGCGCGGGCGTCGTGCTCTTCGGCTCGGTCGCGGCGAGCGGCATCCAGACCCTGGTCAAGGCGAACCTGGAGCGGGACAACAACGTTCTGATCGTGGCCGTCTCGCTGGCCGTCGGGCTCATCCCGATCGCGGCGCCGGAGTTCTACCACGCCTTCCCCGAGACCGCGAAGATCATCCTGGATTCGGGTATTTCCACGGGCTGTGTGGCCGCGGTGGTCCTCAACCTCCTCTTCAACCACCTCGGCCGCAGCGAGGACGCGGACGAGGTCACGGCACCGATGGAACCGGGTGGTGAGATCGCCCAAACGCGCACGGTCGCGGAGTCATCCGCGGGGGCAGGGTCTTCCGCAGCAGGGGTGCACTGACGTAACGTGCGTGACGCCGCCGGACCGTATGGCGGAAGTTACTTTCCAGTAAACCCGGATGCCGGTCCCGCGTGAGCCGCAGCGCGACGGGACCGGCCCCGGCGTCACAGCACGGAAGAAGCGCCACCCATGAATGACACCCCTGACGCGCAGGCAGTGCAGGACGAGCGCGAAGTGTCCGGCGTAGGCGACGTGCACGCCGTATCTGAAGTGTCCGAAGTGCCCGACGTGCATCCGGTGGACGAGATCCTGACGCCCGGCCGCATGGCGGTCGCCAGCTTCCAGCACGTCGCCTCCATGTACGCGGGCGCGGTCTCCGTGCCGATCGTCATCGCGGTCGCCTCGAAGATGTCTGCGGGGGACACCGCCGTACTCATGGCCGGCAGCCTCCTGATGGCGGGCCTCGCGACGCTCCTCCAGACGCTCGGTATCGGCAACTTCATCGGCTCACGCCTCCCGTTCGTCAACGGGGTCTCGTTCGCAGGTGTGGGCGTCATGCTGACGATCCTCGCCACCGAGGGCGGCGTTCAGGCGGGCATGCCGGTCGTCTTCGGTGCGATCCTGGTGTCCAGCGTCTTCGGCTTCCTGGTCTCCACGTACTTCTCGCGGCTGGTGAAGTTCTTCCCGCCGGTGGTCACCGGCTCGGTGATCACGCTCATCGGCGTCTCGCTGTTCCCCGTCGCCTACGGCTGGATCGTCGATCCGACCGCGCACTCCCACCGCAACGACCCGAAGAACATCGCCCTGACGGCGGCGACGGTCCTGGTCATGCTGGTGCTCCAGAAGTTCACGACCGGCTTCCTCAAGCAGATCGCCATGCTCATCGCGCTGGTCTTCGGCACGCTCCTGGCGATCCCGATGGGTCTCGCCGACTTCTCGGCCCTCAAGGAGGCGGACGCCTTCGGCCTCCCGAGCCTGCTGCACTGGGGCGCCCCGTCCTTCTCCCTCGCGCCGATCCTCTCCATGTGCGTCGTGATGCTCGTGATCCTCACGGAATCGACCGCCGACATGATCGCGCTCGGCAAGATCGTGGACCGACCGGTCGACGAGAAGACGATCGCCCGCGGCCTGCGCGCCGACGCCCTCGGCTCGGCCGTCAGCCCCTTCTTCAACGGGTTCCACAACTCGGCGTTCGCGCAGAACATCGGCCTCGTCGTGATCTCCGGCGTCCGCAGCCGCTTCGTCGTCGCCCTGTCCGGCGCGATCCTCATCCTCATCGGCCTCAGCCCCGCCGCGGGCGCGCTGATCGCGGTGGTCCCGATGCCGGTTCTCGCGGCCGTCTCGCTCTTCCTCTTCGGCTCGATCGCCCTCTCGGGCATCCAGATGCTGCTCCGCGCCGACCTGCACCGCAGTGACAACACCCTGATCGCCGTCGTCACCATCGGCGTCGGCCTCATTCCGGCGGTGAACAGCTCGTTCTACGCGTCCTTCCCCGACTGGGCGCAGATCGTCCTCGGCTCGGGCATCTCGACGGGCTGCATCCTGGCGGTCAGCCTGAACCTCCTCTTCAACCACCTGGGCAGGAAGGCCGGTTCGGCCACGGCGCCCGAACCGGCCCTCCCACACTGACCGTCACTCCTACCTGCTCCTACTGCTCCGCCTGTTTCGTCTGCGCCGCGGGTTTCGTCGGCCGTCCGCCGGGCTCGCGCAGCATCCGTACGAGCAGCCAGCCGAGCGCCGGCAGCACGGCCAGCGGCGCGAGTGCGGTCCGCAGGGAAGTGGCGTCCGCGAGGGCGCCGATCGCGGGACTCGCGAGCCCGCCGACGCTGACGGCAAGACCCAGGGTGACGCCACTCGCGGTGCCCACGCGCCGGGGCAGGTAGTCCTGGCCGAGCGTGATGTGCAGCGAGAACGGTACGTACAGACCGGCCGACGTCAGCGCCACGCACACGTAGAGCGCGGGACCCGGGACGAAGACGACCCCGGCGACGGCGAGGACCGTCAGGGCGTACGACCAGCGCAGCACCGGCACGCGGCCGAAGCGGGTGGCGAGCCTGCCGCCCGCCACGGTGCCCGCCGCGCCGCCGATGTAGAGCACGAACAGCGCGGCCGTACCCGCCACCTCACCGCCGCCCGCACGCTGGCGCGCGTAGAGCGAGATGAACGCGCTCAGGCCGACGAAGACGACCGAGCGGCACATGATGGCGCCCGTCAGCTTGAGGAACGACGGCCAGTCGTCCCTTCCGTCCGCCGCGAGCGCGGGTCCAGCCGCCGCCGGGGCGGCCCTCCTGCCCGAGCGCAGGGCGGCCACGCACAGGGCCGCTCCGGCCAGGCCGGGGACGACGAGGAGCGGCGACGCGTGCAGCCCGCCGGTGGCGACGACGGCCGAGACGAGCAGGGGCGCGGTGGCGAATCCGAGGTTGCCGCCCAGGGAGAACCAGCCCATGGCCGTATGGCTGCCACGGCTCGCGACGCGGGCCACGCGCGCGGCCTCCGGATGGTAGGCGGCGACCCCGATCCCGGACACCGCGACCACCGCCAGCGTGAGGGCGTACGAGTCGCCGACGCCGGCCAGCGCCACACCGCCCCCGCCCACCACGCAGCTCACCGGCAGCAGCCACGGCATCGCCCACCGGTCGGTGAGCGCGCCGAACAACGGCTGCACCACCGACGACAGCAGGGACGCGGCCAGGAGGATCCCGGAGGCGGCGGCATAGGTGTAGGCCCGCTCGGAGACGAAGAACGGCACCAGGGCGGCCACCGCGCCCTGATAGACGTCCACGCACGCGTGCCCGAGGGCGAGCAGGGTGATGGGCCCGCGCCGGGAGGCCGGTGGTCCGGGGGCGGCTGTTGGTTCGGCCGTGGGCGCGGGGAGACGGAGGTCCGGTTGTCTGACACCCGCCCATCGTCCGCACGGGCCCTGGTGGCGCGCTTCCGATAAAGTGCCAACGTATGCCGAACATCCGCCACCAGCCCGAGGCACCCACCCACACCCGGAAGCTTGCGGCGGGCGGGCGGATCGACCCGCACCGGCACGACGAGCACCAGATCATCTACGCGGGCTCAGGAGTCCTCGCCGTCACCACCGACGCCGGCACCTGGTTCGCACCCGGCACCCGCGCCATCTGGGTACCGGCCGGCTGCGTCCACGCCCACCGCGCCCACGGCCACCTCGACCTGCACACGCTCGGCCTGCCCGCCCGGGTCAACCCGCTCGGCCTGGACGTGCCCACCGTCCTGACCGTCAGCCCGCTGCTGCGCGAACTGCTCCTCGCCGCCACCCGCGGCCCCCACGACGACACCCCCGAGAGCAGGCGCCTGCGCGCCGTCCTCCTCGACCAGCTGAGGGCATCCCCGCAGCAGCCACTCCAGCTCCCCACCCCCACCGACCCACGCCTGAAAGCGGTCTGCGACCTCCTGTACGACGACCCGGCCGACCCCCGGCCCCTGGCCGCGTTCGGAAGGGCGTCCGGAGCCGGTGAACGCACGCTGAGCCGCCTCTTCCGCCGCGAACTGGGCATGACCTTCCCCCAGTGGCGCACCCAGCTCCGCCTGTACCACGCGCTGCGGATGCTGGCGGAGGGGGAGCCGGTCACGGCGGTCGCGCACCGCTGCGGCTGGTCCTCCACCAGTGCCTTCATCGACGTGTTCCGCCGCGCGTTCGGCACCACGCCGGGGGAGTACAGCCGCGGTTAGGGCCGCAGGCTGTCCGGCCGCGGACTGTCCCTCCCGCGTCGGCTGTCCGGCCTTCGGCCGTTTGGGGCTCGGGAATTGGTGCCGTCGGGTCAACTCCCGCACAGGGCGGCGGTCCTGACCGAGCCGCCCTTGTTCTCGTCGTCCGTACCGAGCACCGCGTCACGCGACCCGGGCACACACTCCAGCGCCTCGACCTTGAATCCGGTGAACTTCCCCAGCACCTCAGGAGACGTGGAGACCGTCAGTCGCACCGCCCCCGTCCCCGAGATCCGCACGCGTCCCGCCAAGCTCACCGCCGAGTCGAACGGCCCGTCGTCGCCCGCGTCCGACGCCGAACTGACGAGCATCCGCCCGTCATCGGTCACCGAGATGTCGGACACGTGCCGGACGTCACCCGTCGGGTACGGAGCCCGGAACGACGCCTGCTGCAGTGCCCCGAACTTCGCTTCCCCGTACTGGTTGTAGGAGAACGGCGCCGCGAAGACCGTCGCGGGCCGCCCGGCCCCGTCTCCCCGGTCCGCCCACACGGCCGCGAGCTTCCCCTGCTTCGAGGCCAGCGCGAAGCTCTCGAAGTCGTCGCCCTCGCCGATCCCGGGGAGCGGCGAGAGGTCGAGCACCTTCACCGTGCTGCCGGTCAGCTGGAGGTGGTAGACGAGTCCCCGGCTGGCCAGGGCCACATACTCGCCGGGCGCGCCCGGCACGGCCTCGACGGCCTCCAGGTCGTTCGGCTCCGCGCCGTCCCAGGTGACCGGGGTGACGTCGGCGGAGGCGGACTCGCCCGCGCTGTAGGTGAGTTGGGCGATCCGGTTGTCACCCGGCCTCTTGTTGTCGCGCACGATGAGCGCGTGGACCGTGTTGCCGGAGTGCTCCGTGAGGGCGAGCCCGCTGACGCCGGACTTCACATCGTCGCCTACCTGTACCCAGGGGCCCGCGGCTCCCGCCCGGCCGGCCGCCACCAGGGCAAGGGTCGCGGTGGCGGCGGCGAGCAGTGACTTGTGACGGAGCTGCATGGGCGGGCCTCTCGCTTCGTGGTGACGCGCGTAGACGCGTGGCTGCCCGGGACCGTAGCGATCATGGTGAGCCGGGGCAAGTGGCGGATGGGTCGATCGGGGTACGCGGAAGCGGCACGCCCGGCACCCGCGGATGCCGAACGCGCCGCCTCACGGCGGGAGTTGTCAGCCGATGTGGAAGCTGTCCCCGTACACCTTCCAGTCCAGCGGCGGGTCCAGATTCAGGTTGCCGTTCTCCAGGAAGACGCGCTGTGCGGTGTCGACGCGGCTCGTGTCGCTGTGGGCCTCCTCCTGCTTCATGGCCCACACCCGCGCGTCGAGGAACGCGTTCAGGTACGCAACCTCGTCGCCGCCCTGTGCCGGGGGCTCGGCCTGGGCGAGGGCGCGCTTGCGGATGTTGCGGAAGCTGGTCGCGTCATCGCCGTCGCCGTGCATCACGATGGCGTCGTAGTAAGCGAACTGCCCGAGCGTGCCGATGCCGTCCGCCTTGCCCTGCGAGACCGCCGGGTTGAAGTACACGCGGTCGCGCTCGTCGTTCTGGGCCTGCTGGAACGCGGAGTCCTCGGCCGCCTCCTCCCAGTCGCGCTCGTAGTCGGGGTCGAGGCCTTCGTGCGAGTCGGTGCCGTCCACCTCGCGCAGGGCGGGCAGGTACTTCGCGAGGACGTTGCCGGGCTTGCGCTGCGTGTAGAGCTCCACGAGGTCGAGCATGTCGCCGGTGCCGGAACAGAAGCCGATGATCCCGGCGGTGTAGCCGCGGCCGTCGCCGATGTCCTCGATGTAGCCGTACTGGGCCTTCCAGTCGAGCGAGGAGTTCTCCGCGCTCGACACCAGCTTCATGGCGATCTCTTTCTTCGCCGGGTCGTCGAGCCCGTCCGCGGACACGGGCGTGGCCGTCGCGAGCTGGGTCGTGAGGAGCGGAGCCGCGACGACCGAGGCGCCGATCAGGGCGAGCAGGGTGCGTCGGGACGTGTGTATGTGGGGGGTGTGCACGGGACCTCCATGGGGGAGTTCGTCGTTCCGCGAACTGTTAGGAAGGTTTCCTACCAGAGATTGCGGGTGACGTATACCCGTCAAGCGGAAGGGAGTTGGGGGTCCGGGGTGGGGTGGGGCGGGCGGCGCGATTCGGGGAAGGGCAGGCCGACACCGTCCGCCAAGAGGTTGTGCAACTGGCGCTCGCTCACAGCGAGTTGCCGGGCCGCCTCCGTGATGGGGGCCCGGCCGGTCGCGCCCCGGCAGAACCTTCGCCAGGGCGCGAGCGCGGCGTCGGGGTCAGGCGCGGTCCTGAGCGCCGCGGGCCCTGGCGCGAGCCGGCGGCCCGCGTCGCTCGGCAGTGCCTCCTACGGCTCGGCGTGGCCGGCGAATCAGAGGCCGAAGGAGCGTGGGTCCGACGCGAGTGCCCGGAAGTATTCGCGCGGATTCGCCACGAGCTTGCGCTCCTTGAGGTCCATCAGGCCCCCCACCCCGGTCAGTTCGGCCGCGAGCGTGCCGTCGGTCTTGCGCACCGACTGCTCGATCCGGAACGTCTTGCCCTCCGTCCACACGAACGCACAACTCACGTCCAGTTCGTCGCCCGCGCGCAGCTCGCGGCGGTAGCGGATGGTCGTCTCCAAGGTGACCGGGCCGACCCCCTTCGCCAGCAGGTCGGCCTGCCGGATCCCGCCCTGCTGGAGCAGCGCCCATCGCGCGTGCTCCGCGTACTGCAGATACACGCTCTGATTGAGGTGCCCCTGCGAATCGGTCTCGTACCCGCGCACTTGTATGTGCACGGTGAACGGCTCGGCCACAATTTTCCCTTCGACGGTTACTACGGCTGCTGGGACTGGTGTTTCGGCCACGGCTACGGGGTCTGCTTCCGCTGCGGCTACTTCGGCTGGCACGGTGTCACGCCCGTCTCGGTGACGCCAGCAAGTACCGCCCACCGGTGCGGGGTTCGGCGTGCTCGCTGACCTGCCACCCCGCCCGCTCCAACGCGGCGGCGCAGCCCGTGATTCCGCCCGGCCCGCGTCCCCGTACGGCCACGGCCTCCGGCTGTGGTGTCCCGCCGACCCGGTGGCCGTCCCCGGCGTCACCCTCCGCCGGCCGGCAGCCCGCAGCTTCCAGGGCGAGGGCGGCGGCCTGCACCAGATGAGCGCGCTCCCAGGCGCACGGGCGGTCGGTGACGCCCCCCGGATTGGTCATCCGGCGCATCTCCACGAGCCCTTGCCAGGCGCTGCGCACCTCGCGCGCCCGCGCCGGGCCGTCCGGGACCGGCGGCTCTCCGCCGACCCGCGCCGCAAACGGGCCGCCGACCGATGCTGCCGGTGGCGGGGGCTGTTCGGCGCGCTCCCGTTCGTCCCCCGCCTCCCGTATCCGGTGTCCGGCCGGTGTCAGGAAGTGGCCGTGCGGAGGGCGTGGGTGCCGGAACGCGAGCTTCATCAGGACGAGGCGCGCGAGCTGGGCCTCGCCGCCCTTGAGGCGCCCGGTGACCGGGTCGGCCTCCTCGACGATGCGCCGCTGCGCGGCGGTCAGCGGCCTGGTCATGACGCCACCCCCTGATCCTGTCCCTCGGCCGGTACGTGCTTCGTACGTGCTCCGTACGTGCTCCGTACGTTCCGATGGTGCAGTACGGGTCTGACAACGGGGTCCGACAAGGAGGTCCGACAAGGAGGTCCGGCGACGGGGTCTGACGACGGGGGCTGACAACGGCCGGGTCCGATGGCGTATCAGGGCCGCAGATTCCACCTGGCGACGACCGGACGGCCGTGCTCCGTGCTGAGCCTGCTGACCGTGCCCGTGGCCAGCAGGAAATGCGCGCCGTCCGCAGGTGTCAGGCCGAGCCTGCGCGCGGTGAGGACCCGGAGGAAGTGGCCGTGGCCGACGAGGACGACGCTGCCCTCGTTCTCCGAGAGGGCGGCGTCCACCTTCGCGAGCATGCGGTCGGCCCGCGCCCCCACCTCTTCGGGGCTCTCGCCGGGGTGTTCCGGAGGTCCGGGCGCGACCCCGTCCGTGAAGAGGAACCAGCCGGGCCGGGTGCGATGGATCTCGAGCGTCGTGACGCCCTCGTAGGCGCCGTAGTCCCACTCGCGCAGGTCGGCGTCGACCCGCACGTTCTTGAGACCCGCGAGCTGCGCGGTCTCGTACGCCCGCACCATCGGGCTCGAGAAGACGGCGCCGATGTGATAGCTGCCGACGAGCGGTGCGAGCTTGCGCGCCTGCTCGCGGCCGTTCTCCGTCAGCGGGATGTCGGTCGAGCCCGTGTGCTGCCCTGACAGGGCCCACTCGGTCTCGCCGTGCCGGACCAGCAGCAGGTCACCCATGCGACTGTCCTGTTCTCTCCGAGGCCGTTCTCTCCGAGGCCGCCGTCGTTCGGGCCCGGCGATCTTGCCAGGGCCCGTCGTTCGAACCGTACACGCGGTGCGGGAGGGACGCCCGGCCTTGATTGTCAGACCCCGCCCGTAAGGTCGTAGACGTCGCCGGTCCCGCCGGACGAGGACGACGCACGCCGCACCGATCAGGGCGTACCCATGCCTGCCGACCAGGGAAAGGAGCCCGGCCATGACGGAGCAGACCGACCGTAGGGGCATCACCGTCGCCGCGGCCGCCGTGTTCCTTCCCGCGCCCCTGCCGCGCGAGAGCAGCGTCGCGTTCTGGTACCCGGACGGCACGGACCTGCCCGGCGCCACCCCGCTCACCGTCGTCCGGCCGCACGGTGCGGGCGCCCGCGCCCGGACGGTGCCCGCGGTCCGGCTGCCCGTCACCGACGCCCTGCCCCTGCTCGTGCGGGCCCGGCACACCCCCGGAGCCCATCCCGCCGCGGCCTGCTGGGGCGCCGCCGCTCTGCACGCCCTGCACCTCGTGGGCCGCGGCCGTCTCCTGCCCGGTCTCACGGCCTCCGACCACGACGCGTGGCGCGCGGGCCCTCTCGACGCGGACGACATCGCCCAGCTGCGGGCCATCGCCGCCGCCATGCCGTACGAGGCCCATGCCGCGCCGGTGGAGGGCTCCAAGCCGCTGCGGCTGCCCGAGCCCGAGGCCCTTGTGCGCGCGTTCCTCGACGCGGTCGCCGATTCCCTGCCGCGCAGCCCCGCCGCCCCCTTCGCGGCCGGGGCGCCCTTCGCCTCCTTCGCGCCGCAGCACCTGCCCGCCGCGCGTGCCTGGGCGGTCGAGGCGGCCGCCGGGATGGACGCGGGCGTACGGGTGTCCCTGCGCCTCGACCTCTCGAACTTCACGCTCTTCGACACGGATGACGCTGCCGATGCCACCGACCCCGCCTCCGCCGGTGAGGACGGCCCGGGAGGCCCAGGTGCCGAGGAGCGGCGGCGGGCCGGGGCCGCCCTCGTCCAGGTGCACAGCCTCGCCGACCCCACCCAGGTCGTCGACGCCGCGCGGCTCTGGGCCGGCGACGGCGAGGCGCACTTCGGGCCGCGCGCCCGGATCGACGCCGTCCTCGCCCTGCGCCGCGCCGCCCGCGTCTGGCCCCCGCTCGGCCGCGTCCTGGAGCGTGACGTGCCCGACGTCCTCGCACTCTCCGAGGGCGAGCTGCTCGACCTGCTCGGCCCGGCCGCGGCCCGCCTCGCGGACGCGGGCGTCGAGGTCCACTGGCCCAGGGACCTGGCCCGCGCCCTCACCGCCACCGCCGTGGTGCGCGCCGCCGCGCCCGGCTCCGCCACGGACGGCACCCCGTTCTTCGACGGCGAGGAACTCCTCAAGTTCAACTGGCAGTTGGCGCTCGACGGTGACCCTCTCACCGAGCGCGAGATGGACGAACTCGCCGAGTCCCACCGGCCCGTCGTCCGGCTGCGCGACCAATGGGTCGTCGTCGACCCCGACCTCGTACGCAAAGCCCGCAAGCGTGAGCTGGGCCTGCTCCAGCCCGTCGACGCCCTCGCCGTCGCCCTCACCGGAGAGGCCGACATCGACGGCGAGCGCGTCGAGGCCGTCCCCACCGGAGTCCTCGCCCACCTCCGCGACCGGCTCGTCGAAGGCCCCTCCGCCGCCACCCAGCCCGCGGGCCTGCACGCCACGCTCCGCGACTACCAGCTGCGGGGCCTGGCCTGGCTCGACCTCATGACCTCGCTCGGCCTCGGCGGCTGTCTCGCCGACGACATGGGCCTCGGCAAGACGGTCACCCTCATCGCGCTCCACCTGCGCAGGGACAAGGCGGCGCCCACCCTCGTCGTCTGCCCGGCGTCGCTCCTCGGGAACTGGCAGCGCGAGATCACCCGCTTCGCCCCCGGCGTCCCCGTCCGCCGCTTCCACGGCACCGACCGCACCCTCGACGGCCTCGACGGCGGCTTCGTCCTCACCACGTACGGCACCCTGCGCACCCGCGCCGCCGAACTGGCCGGGCACACCTGGGGCATGGTCGTCGCCGACGAGGCGCAGCACATCAAGAACCCCTTCTCCGCCACCGCCAAGGCGCTGCGCACGATCCCGTCGCCCGCCCGCATCGCGCTCACCGGCACGCCCGTGGAGAACAACCTCTCCGAGCTGTGGGCCCTGCTCGACTGGACGACCCCCGGGCTGCTCGGCCCCCTCAAGTCCTTCCGCGCCCGCCACGCGCGCGCCGTCGAGACCGGTGAGGACGCCGAGGCCGTCGAGCGCCTGGCCCGCCTCGTGCGGCCGTTCCTGCTCCGCCGCAAGAAGTCCGACCCCGGGATCGTCCCCGAGCTGCCGCCCAAGACCGAGTCTGACCACCCGGCCCCCCTCACCCGGGAACAGGCCTCGCTCTACGAGGCGGTCGTCCGCGAGGCGATGGCGGAGATCGAGGCCGCCGAGGGCATCGCACGCCGCGGCCTGATCATGAAGCTCCTCACGTCGCTCAAGCAGATCTGCAACCACCCGGCGCAGTTCCTCAAGGAAGCGGACGCCCCGCGCGCCCGCCTCACCGGCCGCTCCGGCAAGCTCGCCCTGCTCGACGAACTCCTCGACACGATCCTCGCGGAGGACGGCTCCGTCCTCATCTTCACGCAGTACGTGTCGATGGCCCGCCTCCTCGCCGCCCATCTCGCCGCCCGAGCGGTCCCCTCCCAACTCCTGCACGGCGGCACCCCCGTGGCCGAACGCGAGCGGATGGTCGACCGCTTCCAGTCCGGCGAGGTCCCCGTCTTCCTGCTCTCCCTGAAGGCCGCCGGCACCGGCCTGAACCTCACCCGCGCGGGCCACGTCGTCCACTTCGACCGCTGGTGGAACCCGGCCGTCGAGGAGCAGGCCACCGACCGGGCCTACCGCATCGGCCAGACCCAGCCCGTCCAGGTGCACCGCCTCATCACCGAGGGCACCGTCGAGGACCGCATCGCCGAGATGCTCGCCGCGAAGAAGGCCCTCGCGGACGCCGTGCTCGGCTCCGGCGAAGCCGCCCTGACCGAGCTGACCGACCGGGAGCTCGCCGACCTCGTCTCCCTCAGGAGGACGGCATGACACGGAGGACGGCATGACACCCCACACGCCGGGCCGCGCAGGCGCGCACGCCCAGGCCCGCGCCCGCGTCGACGACCGCCGCCGCACCTTCCCGCCCCTGCCGCCCCGCACCCGCACGGCCGACGACTTCGCCCTGACCTGGTGGGGGAACGCATGGGTGGACGCCCTCGTGGACACGGCGCTCGACCCGGCCCGCCTCACCCGCGGCCGCGCCTACGCCGACCGCGGACACGTCGACGCCATCACCGCGACCCCCGGCCGCGTCATGGCCTACGTCCACGGCTCACGCCCCAGGCCGTACCGCACGGAGATCCGCCTGCGCACCCTCCACGACGACGACTGGGAGCGCATCCTCGACACGGCGGCCGCCCGCCCCGACCACATGGCCGCGCTCCTCGACAAGGACGTGCCGCACGCCCTGGCCGCCGTCGCCGACCTCCTGCCTGCCGTCGGTGACCTGATCCCCGACTGCTCCTGCCCGGACGACGGTTACCCCTGCAAGCACGCGGCCGCGCTCTGCTACCAGACGGCACGACTGCTCGACGAGGACCCGTTCGTCCTCTTCCTGCTGCGCGGCCGTGGCGAACAGGAGCTCCTCGCCGACCTCACCCGGCGCAACGCGGCGCGGGCCGCCGGCGAGCGCTCCGCCACGGCCCCGGCGCTGCCCTCGGTCGCGGCGCGCGAAGCCCTCGCGCCCCGCACGCTGCCGCTTCTGCCCCCACCGTTCCCGGTCCCCGCGCACCCGGGCCGCCCGCCCGTCTACCCGCACGCGTCCGGCGCCCCCGACCCGCTCGCCCTCGACCTGCTCGCCACCGAGGCCGCGGCCCGTGCCCATACGTTCCTCACCCGGGGCATCGACCCGATCGCCGGACTCACCCCCTGGCAGGACGCGGTCCGGCTCGCCGCCGCCCACCCCGGCTCCGGCCTCGCGGCGTCCACACGCGCCCTGTACAAGTCCCTCGCGCAGGGCACCGGACGCACGGCCACCGACCTGGCCCGCGCCGTCGCCGCCTGGCGCCAGGGCGGACTGGCGGGCCTGGCCGTCCTGGAAGAGGAGTGGGACCCGCCGGCCGGCCCCTTCGACCGGGCCCGCCCGGCCCTCATCGCCGCGGACTTCCCCCACTTCCGCCCCCACCGCAACAGGCTGTCCACCGACAACCTCCAGCTCCGCCTCGGCCGCGAAGGCCTCTGGTACGGCTACGAGTCGGACCCGGGCCGTGAGGACTGGTGGCCGAGAGGCACCCCCGACACGGACCCCGTCGGAGCCCTCACGGCACTGCTCGGCCGGTGACGCGTCGCCTCACAACGCCTCCGCCCACCGGGACAGCGTCGTGAAGTCCGTCTCGCGCAGCCCGTGGCGCGGATGGATGCGCAGGAGCAGGGCCGGAGCGTCGTGGTGCGCGGTCACATGGCGGGAGTCCAGATCCGTGATCATGTCGTCGACCCACGCGAAGGGCCGCCCGGCCGCCCAGTCGAGCAGCGGGCGCGTCTTCCAGTAGAGGCCGTCGGGATCCCTGGCGAACAGCTCGGGCCACTCGATCACCGGGAGCGCGGCGGGCAGTCCGATCGCCGGGCCGATCATCTCGTTCGCCTCGTGCATCCACGTGGTCGCCCAGACCAGTTGGAAGGGCAGGCCGGCCAGGCGCCGGCCGTGGGACGGGTTGAGCACGACCCGTAACCCGCGGCGGTGACGGCGCGAGCCGGGGACCTGGCGCGAGAGCCAGTTCGCCGGGTGGACGCGGTGAGCGGCGTAACCGCGCAGACGGGGGAGGCGGGCGGCGTACGGGTTGAGGGGCCCGTCGACGTCCAGGAGGAGCAGCGGCCTGTGTGTCATGCAGAGGTACTGCCCACCGAGGCCGGTGATCGCTCATGGCGACGTCGGACACACGGTCAGCGCACGCTCGGGGCCGCCGAGTCGATGAACCTCGTCAGGGCTTCCTTGCACCGCTGTGACCGCCGGTCCCGGTCCTCCTCGTCCACCGCCTCGTGCAGACAGTTCGCCAACTCGAAGGAATTCTCCGCCAGTTGGCGCGTGTCCGCGCGGTCGCACACCAACTGGAGCCGCGCCAGCGCCTGCCGCGCGCTGATCCGCGCCTCGTACGAGGCGAAGCGGGCCTCCTCCGCCTGCGTGGAACCCGGCACCTCATGGGCCCGGAACCAGCGGTCGTTCTGACTGCGCCGGTAGTCGAACAGGGCCCCGGCGAACGCGCTGTAGCTGGAGATCCGCTCCTGACGCAGCTGCTCGGCGCGGGCGAGTCCGGCGACCCGTTCAGTGGACCGCGCCTGGAAGAAGTGGGTGACGACGGAACCGAGCAGGGTGCCGAGCACGGCTATCAGCGCCGCATCCATGGGAGTTGCTCCTTGAGGGCCGTGAAGAATCCTGGGTGGGCGTGATTGCGGTCAGGGCGATTCGTCGTTTTCGGACGGGCCGGGGCGGTCCACCTCAAGCCGGTGCAGGATCTCGGAGTTAAGGGACCGCCGGGCGGATTTGGCTTGAGAAGTCAGCCACGCGTGGAGTTCTTCGGGAATCCGGAGTGTGATGCGCACTTCATGAACCTGAACCATGCTTTCAACTCTAGTGCTAATTTGGTGGCATGACGACACTGCGGACTGTTGAGGGGACTGGTCACGCCCGGTACACCTACCGGCTCCGCCTATCGTCAACTGCCCGGTCTGCTCTGCTCGGTGAGTGGGACCGATGTCGGTGGATCTGGAACGAGTGCGCCGCCCGGTCGAAGAAGGCCCACCGGGACGGTGAGGGATGCGGACCTGCCCGGTTGGACAAGATGCTGACCGAGGCCCGCCGCGCGAACGCGTGGCTGCGTGAGGGCAGCAGCGTTCCGCAGCAGCAGATCATCCGCGACTTCGCCAATTCCCGGGCCAAGGCGTTGAAGGACATCAAGGCCCGCCTGCCTCTACGGCAGCGCGCGGGGATGCCGAAATGGAGGAAGAAGCACACGGCGGACCCGAGCCTGAACTACACGAAACGCGGATTCCGGATCAAGGATGGCCACCTGCACCTTGCGGGAGGGATTGGCCTGACAGTGGTGTGGTCGCGGGACCTGCCCGGGCCTCCTTCATCCGTGAGGATCTACCGCGACAGTCTCGGTCACTGGTACGCCTCGTTCGTCGTCGCCGCGGCTACTGAAAGCCTGGCGGCCACCGGGCGGGACATTGGAATCGACTGGGGTGTGAAGGAGACCGCGACCACCACCAGCGACGCCCACGACCTACCGCACTGTGAGCACGGAAAGAGTTCTGCCGGGAAGCTGACCCGCTACCAGCGGATGATGGCCCGGCGTAAACCCAAGCGTGGGCAGCCCGGCTCGAAGGGCTACCGGAAAGCGAAGCGGCGGACGGCCAAACTGCACAAGAAGGTGGCGCGGCAGCGCGAGGACGACGGCCGCAAATGGGCCAAGCAAGTAGTCCGCGATCACGATCGGCTCGCAGTAGAGGACTTCAAGCCGAAGTTCCTCGCAAAGTCCACCATGGCCCGCAAAGCCGCTGATGCCGCAATCGGAGCAACAAAACAAGCGTTGATCCACATGGCGGCCAAACACGGCCGTGAACTGTACCTCGTCCACCCTGCGCACACCACCATGGAGTGCGCACAGTGCGGAGCAAGAGCCAAGCACGCGCTGCCTCTCTCAGAACGTACCTACACGTGTACCGCGTGCGGAACCGTCTCGCCCAGAGACAAGAATTCCGCACGTGTGATGCTCGTCCGGGCTGGTCTCGTACCCGGTTAGCGCTGATCGTGTAAGACCTTGTGGACCGCCGGTCCGCAGGCAACGTGAGCTAGGAATCCCCTTCCTCAGGGAGGGGAGGAGTCAATGGCGGTACCCACTCAGGAAGCGCCCGATCCGGCTGATTGCGGCGTCGAGATCGTCGGCGTAGGGGAGGGTGAGGATGCGGAAGTGGTCCGGGCGCGGCCAGTTGAAGCCGGTGCCCTGGACGACCTGGATCTTCTCGCGCAGCAGAAGGTCGAGGACGAACTTTTCGTCGTCGACGATGGGGTGGACCTTGGGGTCGATGCGCGGGAACGCGTACAGGGCGCCCTTCGGCTTCACGCAGGAGACGCCCGGGATCTCGTTGAGCTTCTCCCAGGCCTTGTCGCGCTGTTCGAGGAGGCGGCCGCCCGGCGCGGTCAGTTCGCGGATGGACTGGCGGCCGCCGAGCGCGGCCTGGATGGCGTACTGGGCGGGGGCGTTGGCGCACAGCCGCATGGAGGCGAGCATCGTCAGGCCCTCCAGGTAGTTGCGGGCGTGCTGCTGCGGTCCGGTGACGACCAGCCAGCCGGAGCGGAAGCCCGCGACGCGGTAGGTCTTGGAGAGGCCGCAGAAGGTGAGGACGACCAGGTCGGGGGCGAGGGCGGCGGCGCTGTGGTGGACCGCGTCGTCGTACAGGATCTGGTCGTAGATCTCGTCGGCGAGCACCATCAGGCCGTGCCGGCGGGCGAGGTCGAGGATGCCCTCGATGATTTCCTTGGGGTAGACGGCGCCGGTGGGGTTGTTGGGGTTGATGATGACGACGGCCTTGGTGCGGTCGGTGATCTTCGCGGCCATGTCGTCGAGGTCGGGGTACCAGTCGGCCGACTCGTCGCAGATGTAGTGCACGGCCTTGCCGCCGCAGAGCGTGGTGACGGCCGTCCACAGCGGGAAGTCCGGGGCGGGGATGAGGACTTCGTCGCCGTCCTCCAGGAGTGCCTGTACGGCCATGGAGACCAGCTCGGACACGCCGTTGCCGAGGAACACGTCGTCGACGCCGACGTCGAGACCGAGCGCCTGGTAGCGCTGGGCGACGGCCCGGCGGGCGGACAGGACGCCCCGCGAGTCGGTGTAGCCATGAGCCTGGGGGAGCATCCGGATCATGTCCTGGACGATCTCCTCGGGCGCCTCGAATCCGAAGAGCGCGGGGTTGCCGGTGTTGAGGCGCAGGACGCTGTGGCCCGCCTCCTCCAAGGCGTTGGCGTGCTCGATCACCGGGCCGCGGATCTCGTAGCAGACCTCGCTGAGCTTGCTCGACTGCCGGAACTCCATGTGGTGCCCTCCCGCGACCTGCCCGTGACGTGTGTGACTTGGTTTTACCAAGTGACTGCTTGGAAAGTCCAACAAGTTGCATAGACTGCGAGCCATGCCACGCCGAAGCTACGACCAGCACTGCGCCGCCGCCCGCGCCCTCGATGTCGTCGGGGACCGCTGGATGCTCCTGATCGTCCGTGAGCTCCTCGCGGGGCCGCGCCGCTACACCGATCTGCACGCGGACCTGCCCGGCGTCAGCACGGACGTGCTCGCCTCGCGGCTGAAGGACATCGAGCGCGAAGGCGTCGCCGAGCGCCGCAGGCTGCCCGCGCCCGTCTCGGCGTACGTGTATGAACTGACCCTGCGCGGACGGCAGTTGCTGCCGGTGCTCCAGGCGCTGGGGGAGTGGGGCGCGCCCGATCTTGAGGAGCGCAGGCCCACGGACGCGGTGCGTGCGCACTGGTTCGCGCTGCCGCTCCTGAGTCATCTGGAGCGGCTCGGCGGCGAGGGCGTGGTGGAAGTGCGCCTGGACGAGGGGGAGTTCCATGTGCGGGTCGGCGGCTCGGGCGCGGGCGGGCCTGTTTACGGCGAGGGGGCCGTGGCCGGTGAGCCCGACGCACGGCTCGTCCTCGGTACGGAGACCTGTGTCGCCGTGGTGCGGGGCGAGCTGACGCTGGAGGAGGCGGCGCGCGCGGGCCGTGTCGCCGTGTCCGGCGACGGTGCCCTGGCGAAGGCGCTGCGGGAGGTGTGAAGGGGTGTGCCAATTCACCTATGGCGCCCGGCACTTGAAGTGTGCCGGGCGCCATAGGTGGGGGTGTCACATGCCCGGCGGTACCCGGGACGGGCGGCCCGTGCCGCGCGTCAGGGCGTAGCCGCCGATACCGGCGAGCGCGGCCAGGATGCCGCCCGCAGCGGTCCAGGCCCAGCGGTCCGACCACCAGTCGGCGGACCAGCCGTCCTCGGGCTCACCCGTCGCGAGCGCCTGGCTCGCCGACGAGCCGTTCTCCTCGTCGGAGGCGTCGTCCGCGGCGGCAGCGGCCTCCTCCGTTGTCGAGCCCGGCACGAGCGGGGCCGCGAGCGAGCCGTCCACCGCCGCGGAGCCGCCGACCTCCTTCGAGGTCACCTCGACCTCGGCCGAGACGGGAAGTCCCTGGTCGGAGGGGGTCAGCGTGGCCGCCGTGAGCCGGACGTAGTACGTGCCGGGCAGCGGGTCGTTCGCCCACTGTTCCGACCAGGCCCGCACCGTACGCAGTGTGCAGGACAGGTCGACCGACGTCGCGTCCGGCGCCGTCGCTCTCGACTGCGTCCCGTACATGCAGGACTGACGGCGCCTCAGCCCGTCGTACACGTCGATCCGCCACGTCGCGCCCGAGGGCCGCGTGGCCGAGTCCGGCAGCTTCACCGTCGCCTTGACCGTGGGCCGCTGGCCGGCGTCCGCCGGGAACGACCAGTACAGGTAGTCACCCGTGGAGGCGCCCGCGGTGGCCCGCCGGCCCTGCTCGACCTCCTGTGCGGTGCGGAACGACGTGCCCGCCTCGGTGGGCGCCTTGCCGTCACCGGAGTCGCCGGAGTCGCCCGAGCCGGCGAACGCCGTACCCGCCCCGAGCAGTGCGGTCAGCGCGCTCGCACCGAGGAGTCCCGCCGTCGCCAAAAGCTTGGTCGTACGCATCAGTTGGTCCTCCAGACCGCGACCCGCCAGCGCGAGATCCAGCCCCACAGCACACCCGCCGCGAAGCCGGTGAGCACCAGGGCGCCGAGCAGCCACCAGCCGCGGCCGAGGCCGAACGCGGCCACGTCGGACGCCGCGCTGGGCGCGTCCACGACGTCCACGGTCAGCTCGACCGGGAGGCCCGGCGTCGTCTTGACCGACGCGGGGGCCGAGTAGGAGTTCGACACCTGGAGGCAGACGGTCTCGGCCGCCGCCTCGTCCGCCTCGTCATCGTTCTGTTCGGGCTTCGGGTAGTGCAGGCCCGTCGAGATCACGTCCGTGCGCCCGTCACCCGCCTCCGAGCCCCGGACGATCTCACGGCCGTGCTCGGTGACCGCGCGCAGCAGCACGCCGTAGTCCTTGTTGACCGCGCGGTCCGCGGCCACGCTCACCGAGGCGCGCAGCTCCTGCCCGGGGGCGACGGCCACACGGTAGAAGCGGTGCTCGCCGAACGTCTCGCGGTCCGCGTACAGACCCGGCTTGATCTCCGGCGCGCCGGTGCACTCCTTCGTGCCCTCGACGGCCACGGGGTTGACCACGGGGTCGGCGGCGCGGTCGACCAACTGGCCGACGCGGTCGGTGAGTTCATCGGTGTGCCGCACGGAGGTGTATGTGCCGCCGGTGGCCTCGGCGATGCAGCTCAGCTGGTCACGCGTCTTGGCGTCCGGGACCAGGCCGAGCGTGTCGATGGTGAGGTTGATGCCCTTCGCGGCGATGTCGCGGGCGACCTCGCAGGGGTCGAGCGGCTGGCAGGTGTCCTCGCCGTCGCTGATGAGGACGATGCGGCGCGATCCGTCGCCGCCGTTCAGGTCGTCGGCCGCCTTCAGGAGCGCGGGGCCGATCGGCGTCCAGCCGGTCGGCGAGAGGGTGGCGACGGCGGTCTTCGCCTCGGTGCGGTCGAGCGGCCCGACCGGGTAGAGCTGCGCGGTGTCCTTGCAGCCCACCTTCCGGTCCTCGCCGCGGTAGTTGGCGCCCAGTGTGCGGATGCCGAGCTCGACCTCCTTCGGCGTCGCGTCGAGCACCTCGTTGAACGCCTGCTTCGCGGCGGCCATCCGGCTCCCGCCGTCGATGTCGCGCGCCCGCATGGAACCGCTCACGTCGAGCACGAGCTCGACCTTCGGGGCGGCCGTGGGCTGTCCGTCAGGGTTGTCCGCCGCGGAGGCGCCGACGGGCGCCAGCCCCATGGTCAGGGCGGCGAACAGGACACAGGTTCCCGCCGCCAGCCGTTTTCTTATGATCATCGCCGGATCTTATGGATCAACGTACGCGCACAACAAAACGAGTGGTCAGCGGGGATCGAGGCCCGTGCCGGAATCCAGCTGTTTACCGCCGAACACCCCGGTTCCGTCCGCCTGTTTCCACCAGGCCTCAAGGCCGGCCTGGTCCAACTCCCGCCAGTCGGGGGTCTCCTGCACGAGCGCACGGCCCAGGCTCCGCCCCAGTCCGACCAGCGCGCCACCGGCCTCCGTGCGGGCGTCGTCGTACGCGGCGAGCGCCTCGTCGAAGCCCGGCGCGGAGCGGAACGCGGATTCGAGGGCGGCGCCGTCCTGGAGGGCCTTCACCGCGCCCGCCCCGGTGTGCGGGCGCGCGACCGTCGCCGCGTCCCCGGTGAGCAGGAGCCGGCCCGTCGCGTACCGCGGGGCCGTGAAGTCGTACATGGGCTGGAGGGCGAGCTCGTCCGGGGCGGTGAGGCGGACCAGGTCACCCCAGTAGGGCGGCAACAACTCATCGGCCACGTAGGCGAGATGGGAGTGCAGCGCGTCGGTGAGGGTGCCCGGTGGCAGGCTCGTCGGGAGGTCGACGCGCAGCGCCGCGTCGACGCCCGGCGGGGGAGCCGTGTAGAGAACCCAGTTCACGCGCCGGCCGCCGGCCGGGCCGCCGTCCGGGATCCGGTAGACGATGAGGTGCCCGCCGGGGAACACGACGTACGCGCAGTCCTCCTCCGCCCACAGGCCGGGCTCGGCGAGCCGCTCGGCGGGAAACGCGCCCCGCCACGCCAGATATCCCGCGTACCGCGGCTGTACGTCGGGGAACGCGCAGGCTCTGACCGCAGAGCGGTAGCCGTCCGCGCCGATGACGAGGCCGAACTCCTCGGTGCCGCCCGCCGCGCAGTGCACACGGGCCCCGCCCGTCGTCGCCTCGACCCGCGTCACCGCCGCACCCGTTCGGAACTCGACGTCCGCGGGCACCGCCCGGCGCAGGTCGCGCCAGAGCGGCCCCCAGTTGTACGTACGGAACGGGAACGGCATGGCGGCGATCTCGCGGCCGAGCACCGTGTCCCCGGCGGACCCGGCCCTCACGTACCAGCGGCGGCGCACCAGGCTCACCCACGGCATGCCCGCGCCCATGTATCCGGCCGACTCCAGCTCGGCGTAGCGCGCGTCGTGCACCGCGAGCCCGACGCCGCGTTCCGCGAGGGAGCCCGCGGCCCGCTCGTACACGATGATCTCGTCCGCGCCCCCGCGACGGGCCGCGAGAGCCGCGGCGCAGCCTGCGATGCTCCCGCCCACGACCGCGACCCGGCCACCGTCCACCATGCGTCCCGTCCCTCATCATCGGTCCCGCGCAAGGGAGATCGCGCAAGGGAGATCTCCGCAGCCGGGACGACGCTACCGGCAGTCGCCCCGCGCTGCGCGGACCCCGAGCCCCAACGGTGCGATCCCGGCCACCCCTCGGTCCTGCCCATGATGCGGGTGAGTGGTGAGTGGTGAGTGGTGAGTGGTGAGTGGTGAGTGGTCAGTGGTGAGTGGTCAGTGGTGAGTGGTGACGGTCAGGTCGCCGACGGCGTGGCTCCGCTGTCGGTCCGGCCCGACAAAGCCGCGGATGAGAACAGCCCGCGGACGAAGGTCAGGGTGTCCGGGAGCGAGGCCTTCATGGTGCCGCTGTGGTCGGTCGGGTACGTCTTGAAGGTGACCGGCTGGTTGGTGCGGCGCAGGGCCTTGACGTACGGGGCGGTGAGGGGGAGGGGTACGTCGATGTCGAGCAGCCCGTGGCCCATGAAGAACGGGCGGTCGAATCCGCTCTCCGGCATACCCTGCCGATGCAGCGGGGCGGCACCGTGACGAAGGTCGGCATGGACGCCACAGCCAAGCCCGGCGACCGTACGCCGGGGCATGCCCCCGCCGTACCTCCGCGGGAGACTGTGGACCGTGTGCGCCGCCGGCTCAGTACTGACGGCCTGGGGCCACGCATCGCCCCCACTCCGGTGCTGTGGAGCCTGCTCGATGCCGGGGATCGTGACAGGTAGGGCGCGCCCCGACAGCTCACTCCGGGGATCACGATTCAAGGCCTGGTGATGATCGCCTCGCCCACGTCGACGAGATGTGCCACGAAGTCTTCAGGGGGCGTCAGCGGGCTCGCGGAGGCGGTCGCGATCAGGCTCTCGCGGTCCGCCAGCGCGTGCGTGACAAAGCTGGCCAGGAACATCCACCGTTCGTGACGCCGCTGTGGCGGGAGCCAGCCGAGTCCGGCGATCACGCGCCGCTGCACCTCGGTCCACAGGCCGGTGCGGCCCTCCCCGTACCGCAGATCGGTGATGAGCTGCCCCACTTCGCGGTCACTGAACGCCTGCGCCAGGAAACGGAGATACCAGCTGGGCCGCCCCGGCTCGCCCAGCTGCGCCACCAGAGGCAGGACCAGGGCCTCGACGAGCCTGCGGGCCTCAAGGGCCGCCCCCTCACCGCCCTCACCCTCGCCCTCGCCTTCGGCTTCGGCGTCGGCTTCGGCGAGATACGCCGCGCGCGCCTCGTTGGCCGGCACCATGCGCCGCGCGATGACGGCCTCCAGCAAGTCCGATTTCGAGCCGAAGTGGTACCGGACGGCCCCGGTGTTGCGCTGCCCGGCCGCCGCGCCGATCTCGCGCAGGGACACCCCGTTCACGCCGCGCTCCGCGTACAGGCGTTCCGCCACGTCGAGCAGCAGCTGTCGGGTGGTGTGCGTGCGGGTGTTCATGCGCGGGAATCTAGCGCGCCGTCCGACGCGGCCGGAGGACAGGGGGCGTGCGGCAATCCTGTCGTGCCGCGCCCATGGACATATTTAACCCAGTCGGGTTAACTCCGTTCGCAGGCAGCGCCGCGCCAAGTAGCAGAGCCCAACCCGCCTGTCTGCGACGGCACTTGTGCCACCACCGTCCCGTCATTCATCGGGTTCACCCCTCCGTCCCTCGCCGAAGACGCTTCCCGCCAGAAGGGACGACGCCTGTGCCACCGCCCGCCATCGCCTCCCTCGGTTCCGCGTCACCCCCTTCCGCGCTCCGCCGCGTCGCGGTCCTCGTGGTCCTGGTCCTGCTGACCGAGACCGCCCCGCTGGAGATCAGCCTGGTCTATCCGGCGGTGCCGTCGCTGTCCGACGAGTTCGGGGCGGCGGCCGCCGACATCGTGGTGGCCGCGGTCAGCCTCTCCGCAGCCATGACCATCCCGTTGACCGGGAGGCTCGCCGACCGTCTCGGCATCAAGCGCGTGATGCTGGCGTGCAGTGGGGCGTTCGCCGCCGGGTCCCTGTTGTGCGCGCTCGCCAACGGGCTTCCGATGCTGGTGGCGGGCCGGATCCTGCAGGGCTCGGTCGGCGGGCTGCTCTCCTTGTCGTACGCCCTGGTGCGCAAGGTCTTCCCGCCGTCGCAGGTACCGCTGGTCCTGGGTGTCGCCGCGACCGGCATCGGAGTGAGCGGGGTCGCGGCTCCCTTCCTCGGCGGTCATCTCACGGATGCGTACGGGTTCCGCGGTGTCTTCTGGTTCCTGCTGGCGCTCGTCCTGGTGATGCTGCCGTGCGCCGCCCTTGTCCTGCCTGGTGAGCGGCCGCTGCCCGCGTCAGAGAGCGGCCGCTCCGCTTCCCGCGCCCGGCAGCGTCTGGACGTGCCGGGTGCGCTGTTGCTGGGCACCGCGCTCGGCGCCGCGCTGATCGGGGTCGGACGGAGCTCCGCCGCCGGCTGGGCCACTCCCGAGGTGCCTGCGTCGCTCGTCGCCGCGATCCTTCTCGGTCTGGTCTTCGTGCGCCGGGAACGGCGCCTGGCTCGGGCCGGTGTCGAGCCTGCCGTGGACCTGGGGCTGCTGACCTCGCCGGGCATGCGCTCCACGCTGCCTCTCGCCGTCCTCGGGTCGGCGGTGGTCGCCGCCGTGGGGTTCCTGCTGCCGCAGATGGTCCAGGACGAGCAGCGCATCGGGGCGCTGGCCGCCGCGCTGTGGACCTTTCCCCTCGGCGTGGCCACGCTCGTCGGCGGTCCGCTCGGCGGCATCGTCGCCCGGCGGCACAGCCCGCGCCATACCGCGTTGCTCGCTTCCGCCCTGCTCACCACGGCAGCCCTCGGCCTTGCGGTGCTGCCGCACGGCCGGTCCCAACTCGGCGTGTTCGTCGCGGTGTTCGGCCTCGGCATCGGCCTGCAGTATCCCGCGCTGTCGAACCTCGTCACCGAGGCCGTACCGCTCGCCCGGGCCGCCACCGGCACGGCCCTGCTCGCGGCCTGCAGCCAGCTCGGTGCCGGAGCGGGAGTCGCGCTGCTCGGCGGGCTGCGCGACACCTCCCGGCCCGCCTCTCCCGCCGCATACGGCCTCGCCTACCTGGCCTGCGCGGCCTGCGCCGCACTCGCGTTCACCACGGCCGCACTGATGCGCCACGGCCGAACTCCGGCGACCGGCGGCACCGGCGCGCCCGCGCGCCGCCGAGACCTCGGCTCTCCCACCGCACACGCCCCCTCGTCCACCACGAAACCGCTCACCAAGAAGGAGACCCCCTCATGACCCACACGCCCTCCGCCTCTACCTCCGCTTCCAGCTCCACTGCGCCTGATGCCGACGGTTTCCCCGTCCACACCGTCAAACTTCCCCTGACCCCACGGGAGTTCAGCCCGGGTGGAGCCGACAGCACCCCGCACACATACGGCCGCATCCGTCTCACCCCGCAGACCCGGGTGATCGGCGCGCACGTGGACGGCCTCGACGCGGCCGCACCCCTGGATGCGGCGACGCGCGCCGAACTGCGGCAGGCGCTGCTGGAGTGGAAGGTGCTGTTCTTCCGCGGACAAGAGATGACGGTCGGTCAGCAGCGGGAGTTCGCCGGAGCCTTCGGCGCACCGGAACGCGACCACCCGTTCCTGCCCGACGCGGGCGACCCCCATGTCGTACAACTCGCGCACGACGCACAGAACCCCGGCACCGAGAACATCTGGCACAGCGACCTGACCTTTTCGCCGCAGCCGCCCCTGGGCTCCGTGCTGCGTGCGGTGGAGGTGCCCGCGGTCGGCGGCGACACTCTGTGGGCCGACATGGCCGCTGCCTACGACGGGCTGCCCGACAAGGTACGGCGGCGGATCGCGGACCTGCGTGCCGTCCACGAGATCCCGCAGGCCCCCGGCGATGTCGGCGCCGCACGGGCCAGGCTGCGGCCGGTCGAGCACCCGGTGGTGCGCACACACCCGGAGACGGGACGCCAACTCCTCTACGTCAACCGGGTCTTCACCTCCCGGATCGTGGGACTCTCCCCGGAGGAGAGCCGGGAACTCCTCGACTTCCTCACCTGCCAGGCCGACCACCCCGAATACCAAGTGCGTCTGCACTGGGAACCGGGCACGGTGGCCGTCTGGGACAACCGGGCCACCCAGCACTACGCGGTGAGCGACTACTTCCCCGACCGCCGGGTCATGGAGCGCGTCACGCTGGTGGGCGACCGCCCCGCGTGACGCATCGCGACCATGCCGGGAGGGGGTGCGGGTGAGGCATGGGGCAAGGGATGGTCTCACTCCGCTGCGGGCCACACACCTCAGCGGGCACGCATCGACGGCTCTGCCCGGCTTGCTGCGCCATCGATGGCCCAGCACTCATCTCCGGCTGTGACGCTTGGTTACTATGCTCATTTCATGCCAGAGGCTGGAGGATTCCCCAGACTGCATCGAATCCGAGAATCCGACCTGGCCGCAAGAGCGAAGGAACCTGGGGAGCGAGACCTTGAAGACACTGAGGCAGGTCGTTGCAACCCGCTACATCGAACCCCTACGGGCGGGCGGATCCGTGCCCGGGGTCGTCGAGGCCGATGACCTGGGGACCTATGTCGTGAAGTTCACCGGCTCCGCGCAGGGGCGCAAGGCCCTCGTCGCGGAGATCGTCGTCGGTGAGCTGGCGCGCCGCCTCGGCCTGCGCTTTCCCGAGCTGGTCCTCGCCCACTTCGACCCCGAGGTGGCCGCCCACGAGCCGCACCAGGAGGTCCAGGACCTGCTGCGCGCGAGCGACGGGCTCAATCTCGGGATGGACTTCCTGCCGGGCGCGAAGGACTTCACGCCTGAGGTCGCCGCCGTCTTCACGGTGGACCCGCTGGAGGCCGGGAAGATCGTGTGGCTCGACGCCCTCACGGTCAACGTGGACCGCACGATCCACAGCTCGAACCTGATGGTCTGGCCCACCTTCGGCATCCAGGAGCCGAAGCTGTGGCTGATCGATCACGGCGCCGCCCTGGTCTTCCATCACCGCTGGGACGCGTCCGCGCCCGACAAGGCGTACGACTTCCGCCATCACGCCCTCGGCGCCTACGGGCCCGACACGGCGGCCGCCGACGCGGAGCTGGCCCCTCTCGTCACCGAGGAGATGCTCCGCGAGGTCACCGCCCTCGTCCCCGACGCGTGGCTGACCGACGAGCCGGGCTTCACCACGCCGGACGAGGTCCGTGAGGCGTACGTCTCCTACCTCGCGGCCCGCGCCCGTACGTCCGCCGCGTGGCTGCCCACGGACTTCCCCTCGCGCGACCAGCTGGCGGCCGCCGACGCGCGCCGCGCCGCCGACACGGAGAAGGGCCGCCCCGACTGGCTCAAGCGCGTCCCCGACCTGCACGGCAAGCCGGCCGCCGAACAGGACTGGTCCGTCCACCTGGGATAGCAGGGGCCGGGCCCGGACACGACCGAACCCCCGGCGCTGTGCGGTGCCGAGGGCTCGGGTGGTGCGGGGTGGTGCGGGGCTGGACTCAGCCGGCGAGCTGCTCGTACGCGGGCAGCGTCAGGAAGTCGGCGTAGTCCGCGTCCAGGGAGACCTGGAGGAGCAGGTCGTGGGCCTGCTGCCACTTACCGGCCGCGAAGGCCTCCTCGCCGATCTCGGCCTTGATGTTCGCGAGCTCCTGGGCCGCGACCTCGCGGGCCAGCTCGGCCGTGGCCGTCGTGCCCGAGTGCTCGCCGCCCTCGAAGACGACACCGGCGTTGATCCACTGCCAGATCTGCGAGCGGGAGATCTCGGCGGTGGCCGCGTCCTCCATGAGGTTGAAGATGGCGACGGCGCCGAGGCCGCGCAGCCACGCCTCGATGTAGCGGATGCCGACCTGGACGGCGTTGACCAGGCCGTCGTAGGTGGGCCTGGCGTCGAGGGAGTCGATCGCGATCAGGTCGCCGGGCGCGACGGACACGTCCTCGCGCAGGCGCTCCTTCTGGTTCGGCTTGTCGCCGAGGACCGCGTCGAAGGACGCCATCGCGATCGGGACCAGGTCGGGGTGGGCGACCCACGAGCCGTCGAAGCCGTCGCCGGCCTCGCGGTCCTTGTCGTTCTTGACCTTCTCGAACGCGACCTTGTTGACCTCGGCGTCACGCCGCGACGGGATGAACGCCGCCATGCCGCCGATCGCGTGCGCGCCCCGCTTGTGGCAGGTGCGGACGAGGAGTTCGGTGTACGCGCGCATGAACGGGGCCGTCATCGTGACCAGGTTGCGGTCCGGCAGGACGAACTTGGCGCCGCCGTCACGGAAGTTCTTCACGATGGAGAACAGGTAGTCCCAGCGGCCCGCGTTCAGCCCGGCGGCGTGGTCACGGAGCTCGTAGAGGATCTCGTCCATCTCGTACGCGGCCGTGATGGTCTCGATCAGGACGGTCGCGCGGACGGTGCCCTGGGGGATCCCGACGTAGTCCTGCGCGAAGACGAAGATCTCGTTCCAGAGGCGGGCCTCCAGGTGCGACTCCGTCTTCGGGAGGTAGAAGTACGGGCCCTTGCCGAGCTCGATCAGGCGCTTGGCGTTGTGGAAGAAGTACAGGCCGAAGTCGACGAGCGCGCCGGGGACGGGGCGGCCGGCCTCGTCCTTCAGGTGACGCTCCTCGAGGTGCCAGCCGCGCGGGCGCATCACGACGGTCGCGAGCTCGTCGTTGCCCTTGAGGGCGTACGACTTGCCGGTGCGCTCGTCCGTGAAGTCGATGTTCCGCGTGTAGGCGTCCATCAGGTTGACCTGGCCCAGGACGACGTTCTCCCAGGTGGGGGCCGAGGCGTCCTCGAAGTCCGCGAGCCAGACCTTGGCGCCCGAGTTGAGGGCGTTGATGGTCATCTTGCGGTCGGTGGGACCGGTGATCTCGACGCGGCGGTCGTTCAGCGCGGCCGGGGCGGGCGCGACGCGCCAGGTGGTGTCCTCGCGGATGTGAGCGGTCTCCGGGAGGAAGTCGAGCGTGGAGGTGCGGGCGATCTCGGCGCGACGCTCCGCGCGGCGGGTGAGGAGCTCGTCACGCCGGGGCGTGAACAGCCGGTGCAGCTCGGCCACGAAGGCGAGGGCCGCGTCCGTGAGCACCTCTTCCTGCCTGGGCAGGGGCTCTGCGTCGACGATGGCCAGCGGGGACGGCGCTGGTGCGGACATGAGCTGTCACTTCCTTCAGCGAACGGGCGCGGGCGGCACTGAGTGCCGGGGGCGCCGGGATACGACTACGGACCCCGCGCGGGGGGACCGGCCCTTCTGAACAGTGGATACTAGTTTCCTCATTGTGGAAGTTCAATGGTTTGTTGATGTCGAGATTCTTCGGGACGACATAACGTGGCGCTCAGTGCCAGGCTCCTCACGCCCCGTTCATGCCTCTCTCACTCAAGGTGCTTCAGGTCGGCCTCGGTGTCGATGTCGTAGTCATCGGCCACATCGCCACACTCCACGAGCGTGAGCTTCGACGCGTGCTCCTTCAGGTACGCGCGCGCCCCGCGGTCCCCGGCCGCACTCGCCACGATTCCCGGCCAGTGGTCCGCCCCGAACAGGACCGGATGCCCGCGCTCCCCGTCGTACGAGGCCGCCGCGAGCGACCCGGGAGACCGGTACGCGGCCCGCACCCGGGCCACCGCCGCAGCCCCGATCCCCGGTTGGTCCACAAGGAGTACGAGCGCGGCCGACGCCCCCGTTCCGGCGAGCGAAGCGAGCCCCGCCCGCAGCGACGACCCCATGCCCTCCTCCCACGCCGGGTTCTCCACGAGCACGCACCCCGCGAGGTCCGCCCGCGCCCGTACGTCGTCGGCAGCCGCGCCCAGCACGACGTGGACGCGCTCGCAGCCTCCCGCCCGCAGCACCGCCACCGCGTGCTCCACCAGCGGGCGCCCGCGGTGCGTCAGGAGGGCCTTCGGGCGCCCGCCGAGCCGCCGCCCGCCGCCCGCCGCGAGCAGCAGTCCCGCCACCGGAGCCTCATCCGTTGCGTGTGTCATGAAGCCTGGATACCTCACCGGGTGCCCCGCGCGCCGACCGCCGGCGACACTCGTGAGGCCGGAATTCGGTCGGCACGGTGGCGGGCGCGGCAGGAAGTGGCGTTTACTGGCCGGCGACCCCGGTGCGGCGCGTGCAACCGGCGCACACCGGGGCCGCGGAAGGGGTACCACGTGCGAAGGCGCACGTGTGCGGTCGCACAAAGGCGTGCGAGGGGGGAGAGCCGTGTTACGGAGCGTGGGGCAGAAGCTGGTGGCGGGCACCGAAGAGGATCCGCGGGTGACGGAGTTGCGCACCGCGGTGTCCAGGCTGCGCCGTGAACTGGCCGCCCATCCGGCCGAGTTCCCTGACCGGGCCGTCGCCGAGGACGAACTGGCCGCCCTGGACGCGATGGCCGTCGGCGGCCTCCCCGAGACCCCGCGCCTGCGCCGCTCGCTGCTGCTGATCGCGGGCGCGATCGGCTCGGTCAGCGCCCTGGCGAAGGGCCTCGGGGACGTGCGGAACGCGGTGGAACTGTTCGGCGGGCCGCCACTGGGCTGACCAGGGACGGGAGTTGACTGTCGGGGCACGGGAGTTGACTGTCCGGGCGCGAAAGTTGACTGTCCGGGGATGGGAATTGACTGTCCGTCATTCCGGCGTCATGCCACCCAGTGCGGCCGCCCCGGCTCCTCGCCCGTCGTGCCGAGGCCGTCCGCGAGGGTCTGCGCCAGGCGGCGCACCGCCTCCCTGGCGACCTCGGGCGGCTGGGTGTACGGGAAGCGCAGCCGGTGCTCGTGCGTCCCCGGGTCCGCGCCGAAGCGGGAGCCGCCCTCGACGCGCACCCCGTGCCGCAGCGCGGCCCGGGCGAGCGCCGAGGCGATCGGGCGACCCAGGTCGATCCAGAGCGACAGGCCGCCGGGCGGCAACTGCCAGCGCCATTCCGGCAGTTCGCGCGCCAGGTCCTCGGCGAGCGCGTCCCGCTGGGCCCGCATCCGCGGCAGGCGCTCGCTCAGGACCTCGTCCATCCGCTCCAGCAGCCGCAGCGCGACGAGCTGGTCGAGGACGGAGCCCGCCATGTCGACCGGCACCCGCGCCGTCGCCAGCTCCGTGATGAGCCGTGACCCGGCCCTGACCCAGCCGATGCGCAGCCCGCCCCAGTGCGTCTTGCTCAACGAGCCCACCGTGACGACCTGTTCGCCCGCCCCGTGCGGAGCGAGCGAGGCGAACGGCGCGGGCGTCGGCACGTCGAGCGCGATGTCGGCGACCGTCTCGTCCACGACCAGCCACGTCCCGGTCGCCCGCGCCGCTTCTAGGAGCCGCACCCGCTGCTCGTGCGGCATCAGCCGCCCCGTCGGGTTGTGGAAGTCCGGGATCAGATAGGCGAGCCGCGGCGCGGTCTGCCGCAGCGCCGACTCGAACAGGTCCGTGTCCCAGCCGCCGTCCGTGACCGGCACCGGCGTGGCCCGCATCCCGCCCCTGTTCAGCGCGTCCAGGGCGTTCGGGTACGACGGGTTCTCGACCAGGACCCGGTCGCCCGCACGGGCGAGAAGCCCCAGGGTGAGCGACACCGCCTGCTGGGCGCCCGCGGTGATGAGGATCTGCTCTGGCAGCGTCGGCAGGCCGCGCCGCGTGAACCGCTCGGCGACCGCGGCCCGCAGCTCGGGAAGCCCGTACGGGTGGTAGCCGGGCGTCGACGCGTGCCGGGCCAGCATCGTGCCCGCGGCGGTGAGCGCGTCGGCGAGCTCCCCCTTGGGTGCGGCGGGCGCCGCGATGGCGAGGTCGATCACGTCGTCGTCGCCCGTCGGGAAGGCGGCCACGCTGGCGGGCCGCTGTCCCTCGGGCAGCTCGGTCCAGGTCCCCGCGCCGCGCCTGCTGCGCGCGTACCCGCCCTCGCGCAACAGGTCGTAGGCCGCCGTGACCGTGGCGCGGCTGACGCCGAGCGCCGTGGCCAGCTCGCGCTCGGCGGGCAGCCGGGTGTGCAGCGGGATGCGCCCGTCGAGCAGCAGGGTGCGCACGCCCTGGGCGAGGGCGCGGTAGCCGGGACGGTCTCCGGCGGTCCCCGTCAGGAGGCCGGCGAGGCGCCGGCTGCCCAGGGATCTGTTCATGCTGTTCGTGCCCGGGGTGTTCAAGGCGTGGACCACTCGCTTGCCTGCCATGCCAACTCTCCGTTATTGGCCCTGCTGTCCAGGCCAATCAGCCTACAGACTCGACAGAGGTCAGGGATTTTGGCCTGGAGAGCGGCTGAGGAGGCATGCCATGGAGGGGTACGAGGCGGGCTGTGTCACGGACCGTTTCGAACGGGAGATGCAGCGCCGCGCGGAAGCGCGCACCACGCGGCCGGCGGGCGCCTGGGTACGCGCGCTGGTGAGCGGGAAGCGGCGCAAGGGGCGGAAGCCGTGAGCGCCGTCGCGTCGCGGCGCCCCGACGGCGTGGCCGGGCAGGTCGTCGTCGGCGTGAGCGACTCGCTCGGCGGGCTCGCGGCGCTGCGGGCGGCCGTCGAGCAGGCGCGCCGTTCGGGCCGGGTCCTCGTCGCCGTCCTCGCGTGGGAGCCGCCCGAGGGGGAGGTCCTGTACGCCCGCCGCCCCGACCAGCAGTGGGCCCGGCAGTGGCACGGTGCGGCCCTCGCCCGCCTCGACCGCGCGTTCGCCGAGGCGCTCGGCGGACCGCCCCAGGACGTGGACCTGGTGCGCCGCGTGGTCAGGGCCAGACCGGGCCGGGCTCTGTGCGACACGGTGGCGGGCCAGGACGACCTGCTCGTCATCGGCGTCCATCCACGCCGGATGTGGCGCGGGCGGATCCACCGATACGTCGTCGCGCGCGCCGGGTGCCCGGTCCTGACCGTGCCCGCGCCACCGCTGGCACGGCACGAGTTGCGCGCGCTGCGGCGGGCGACCGCACGTGACTTCGTGGCGGCGGGTCCGGCCGCAGGGTGAACGGCGGGTCAGCGCCGCATCAGCCCGCGTGCCGTTGCCGCCGCGACCGCCGCCGTGCGCGAATCGACGCCCAACTTGGCGTAGATGTGCACCAGATGGGATTTCACCGTCGCCTGGCTGAGGAACAGCTCCTTGCTGATCCGCTGGTTCGACAGGCCGTCCCTGACGAGCTGGAGCACCTCCAGCTCGCGGCGGCTGAGCGCCTCGGCCGGGGCCCGCATGCGGTCCATCAGACGGTGTGCGATGGCGGGCGCGAGCGCGGACTGGCCGGAGGCCGCCGTGCGGACCGCCGCCGCGAGCTCCTCCGGCGGCGCGTCCTTGAGCAGATAGCCGGCCGCGCCCGCCTCCACGGCGGCCAGGATGTCCGCGTCCGTGTCGTACGTGGTCAGGACGAGGACGCGCGGCGCACCGGGCCCGGCCGCGATGGCCGCGGTCGCCTCCGAGCCGTGCATCCCGGCGCCGAACTGCAGGTCCATGAGGACGACGTCGACCCCGCCGGCCGCGGCGAGTTCCACGGCCCGCTCGGCCGTGGCGGCCTCGGCGACGATCTCGAAGTCGGGTTCGGCGTCGAGGACCGCGCGGAGCCCGGCGCGTACGACGGGGTGGTCGTCGGCGAGCAGGAGCCGGACGGTCATGACGAGCCTTCCACGGGGAGGGGGAGAGTGATCGCGACCGCCGTGCCCTGCCCCGGCGCCGACTCCACCGTGAACGTGCCCCCGAGGGACTCCGCGCGTGAGCGCATCGCGGGCAGGCCGAACCCGCCGTCGCCGGACGGGGCCGACGCGGGGTCGAAGCCGCGGCCGTCGTCCACGATGTCGAGGGCCACGGCCGTGTCCATGAAGCTGAGGGTGATCTCGGCGCGGCGTGCGTCCGCGTGCCGCACGGTGTTCGCGAGCGCCGACTGCGCGATCCGCAGCAGCGCGACCTCGTACGGCGTCGGCAGCCCGGACGGGGTGCCGCTCTCCGTGAAGCGGGCGGTGAGGCCGGGAGCCGTCGCGCACAGCCGCTCCAGGGCCCCCGCGAGCGACCCGCTCTCCAGGTCCGGCGGCGACAGGGCCCGTACGAAACGGCGGGCCTCGGCCAGATTGTCCTGCGCGGCCGCGCGCGCCTGCTCGATGTGGGGGGCGGCCGGCGACTGCGGCGGCAGCGTGCGCTGGGCCGCGCGCAGCAGGAGCTGGATCGAGGACAGGCCCTGCGCGAGGGTGTCGTGGATCTCGCGGGCCAGGCGCTCCCGCTCGGCGAGGGTGCCCGCCGTGCGTTCCGCTGCGGCGAGTTCGGCGCGCGTCGCGATCAGCTCCTCGATCAGGCGCCGTCTGCGCTCGCTCTCGCGGTACAGCGTCTGATAGCCGATGACCGTCGCCACCGCCACGGCCGCACCGAGGAGCGGCCCTATGAAGGCCCCCGGGTTGAGCGGCTGCCCATGGCGTACGTACGAGGCGATGGCGGCGCCCGCGGTGAGCACCACGGCGGGCACCCCCCAGCGGGCGGGCAGCAGATGCAGCTGGAGGAAGTACAGCGGGAACGCCAGCCACAGGCCGTCGGGGGAGAGCACGAGGAGCACCAGCCACACCGCGCACAGCGCCGCCAGCCACAGCGCCGCCCCGGCCCGCGTGTCCCGTACGGCCGGGATCAGCGAGCCCGCGCCGTACACGACGGCCATCACGACCGCGGCGGCCACCACGGCGCCCGCTCCCGTCGAGTCGCCGGCCAGCGCCCGGGCGGCGACCAGCACGAGCAGCCCGGCCATCAGCAGATGCAGGCACAGGCGCAGAACGCGCAGGACGGGGGTCAGAGAACGTGGATCCATACCTTCACCAGCGTAGGCAGAGGATCCCGGCCGACGGTCAACCGAAAGGTTGAAAGGCGGCTCCTTCCTTCGATTCGGGTGAAGCGTGCTGTGGCGCGATGCCCGGGGCGGGGGCCCGGCCGCAGGCTGGGGACCATGTTCGTCGCATGGAGAGATCTACGGTTCGCCAAGGGGCGCTTCGCGCTGATGGGCAGCGTGGTCGTGCTGATCACGCTGCTCGTCGGCCTGCTGTCCGCCCTGACCGCCGGCCTGGCCCGGGACAACACCTCGGCGCTGACCGGGCTGCCCGCCGACCACCTCGCCTTCGCCCGGCCCCCGTCCGGCCAGTCGGTGTCGTTCACCGGGTCGACGGTCGGGGACGGGCAGTGGCGGGCGCTCGCCGCGCGACCGGGGATCGAAAGCGCGCAGCCGCTCGGCATCAGCACCGTCAACGCCGAGGCGGGCCATCACACGGCGGCCGTGTCCGCGTTCGGCGTGCGGCCCCGGTCGGGGCTCGCGCCCGACACGACGGCGCCCGGCACGGCCGTCCTGTCGCAGCAGGCCGCGGACGATCTGGGTGCGCGGTCCGGGGACCGCATCGCCCTGTCCGGTGTGTCCCTCACGGTGAGTGCCGTCGCGGGCGACGCCTCGTACAGCCACACCCCCGTCGTCTGGATCGATCTCGGCGACTGGCAGAACGTGACGCCGGGCGGGCAGGGCTCCGGGGAGCGGGCCACCGTGATCGCCCTGCGCACCGGGGAGGGCGCCGAGCTCGGCGCCGCGGACCGTGCGGCGGGCACCGAGACGCGGACCGTTGACGGGGCCCTTGAGGCCATAGGGTCCTACCAGGCCGAGAACGGCTCGCTCCAGCTGATGCGGGGCTTCCTCTTCGTCATCTCGGCGATGGTCATCGGCGCGTTCTTCACCGTGTGGACGATCCAGCGCAGCGGTGACATCGCGGTCCTCAAGGCCCTCGGCTCCTCGACGCCCTATCTGCTCAAGGACGCACTCGGCCAGGCCGTGGTCATGCTCGTCGGCGGTACGGCCCTCGGCACGGCGCTCGCGGCGCTCATCGGCGCGTTCGTGCCCGACAGCGTGCCGTTCGTCATGGAGCCGCTCACCACGCTCGGCCCGGCCGCCGTCATGACCGTACTCGGCGCGGCCGGCGCCGCCCTGTCCATCCGGCGCATCACCGCCGTAGACCCCCTCACCGCACTCGGGAGCGCCCGATGAGCCTCGACCTCGACGAGATCACCCTCACCTACCCGGACGGCGACGGCCGCATCACGGCGCTCGACGGCGTCACGCTGCACGTCCCGGCCGGCACGGTCACCGCGGTCGTCGGCCCGTCCGGCTCGGGCAAGTCCAGCCTCCTCGCGGTCGCGGCGACCCTGGTCACGCCCGACAGCGGCACGGTGACGGTGGGCGGTACGCCGACGGACTCGATCGGCCCCGCCGAACGCGCCGAGCTGCGCCGCCGCTCTCTGGGCATCGTCTTCCAGCAGCCCAACCTGCTGCCGTCCCTGACCGCCCTCGAACAGCTCCAGCTGATGGGCCACATCGACGGCCGCAAGCCGCGCGAAGTGCGGGAGCGGGCGGGGGAGTTGCTGGCCGCGGTCGGGCTCACGGACCAGGCGCGCCGCCGCCCCCACCAGCTGTCCGGCGGTCAGCGCCAGCGCGTCAACATCGCCCGCGCCCTGATGAACGAGCCGTCGGTCCTGCTCGTGGACGAGCCGACGAGCGCCCTCGACCACGAGCGCGGCGCGGCCGTACTGGATCTGCTCGCCCGGCTCACCAGGGAGCGCGGCACCGCGACGGTCCTGGTCACGCACGACCGGGCGCATCTCGCGGTGGCGGACATGGTGTGCGAAATGGTGGACGGGCGGCTCACGAAAGCCGGCCCGTCCCGTGACGCTGCGGGCCGTGCCCGCTACGCGCCGACCCCGGAGCTCGACAGCGCCACCGACAGCTCCTCGGCGACCTGCTGAAGCACCGGCACGATCTTCTCGGTCGCCACGTCGGTGACACGTCCCGCCGGGCCCGAGATCGAGATCGCGGCGGCCGTGGGGGAGTTGGGCACGGAGACGGCGAGGCAGCGCACGCCGATCTCCTGCTCGTTGTCGTCGACCGCGTACCCGGCGCTGCGCACCTCGGCGAGCGCGTCGAGGAAGCCGTCGGGCGTCGTGATCGTCTTCTCCGTGGCGGCCGGCATGCCGGTCCGCGCGAGCAGCGCGCGGACCTCGTCGGCCGGGGTGTAGGCCAGCAGGGCCTTGCCCACGCCGGTCGAGTGCGGCAGGACGCGCCGGCCCACCTCGGTGAACATCCGCATCGAGTGCTTGGACGGCACCTGGGCGACGTACACGATCTCGTCCCCGTCGAGCAGCGCCATGTTCGCCGTCTCGCCGGTCACCTCGACGAGGCGGGCGAGATAGGGGCGGGCCCAGGTGCCGAGCAGGCGGGAGGCGGACTCGCCGAGGCGGATCAGGCGGGGGCCGAGCGAGTAGCGCCGGTTGGTCTGCTGGCGCACGTAGCCGCAGGCGACCAGGGTGCGCATCAGGCGGTGGATCGTCGGCAGGGGAAGGCCGCTGCTCGCGGAGAGCTCACTGAGACCCACCTCGCCCCCGGCGTCGGCCATCCGCTCCAGGAGGTCGAAGGCGCGCTCGAGGGACTGGACTCCGCCGGTCGGGGCGGAAGGGCCAGAGGAGGTGGTGCTGGCGCTTGACGTCGGCACGGGCGCGTTCCTTTCGGGGCGGAAGGGCAAGCCAGCAGCCTACCCGGCGGTCACCGAGGGGGGTGTGGCACGGCCCGGGTTGTTCCGGCCGGTCAGGGCGCCTTTGTCCGGGTGTCGCCGGGCCATACCTGTGTTCTCTTGACGGTGTCGTCGTAGATAGCTACGTTCTGGCTTACGGAATTCTAATTCCACTTTGTGGAAACGTCCAGGACGGCGTCGTCCCGTGCAAGGCGGGTCTTGACGGACCCTGGACTGGAGTGAAAACTCCTTCAACAGAACGTTGAATTTACTGAGAGGGGCTCGGGTGTCCGACGTCGAACTGGTGCTGCGCTCGACCCGCGTCATCACCCCCGAAGGCACGCGGCCCGCGTCGGTCGCCGTCGCCGGGGGAAAGATCGCCGCCGTCCTTCCACACGACGCGGACGTACCTGCCGGCGCCCGGCTCGAGGACTTCGGTGACGATGTCCTCATGCCCGGACTCGTGGACACCCATGTCCACGTGAACGACCCGGGGCGCACGGAGTGGGAGGGCTTCTGGACGGCCACCCGCGCCGCGGCGGCCGGCGGCATCACCACGATCGTCGACATGCCGCTCAACTCGCTGCCGCCGACGACGACGGCGGCCAACCTGCGTACCAAGCAGGACGTCGCCGCCGCCAAGGCGCACATCGACGTCGGCTTCTGGGGCGGCGCGCTGCCCGACAACGTCAAGGACCTGCGCCCGCTGCACGACGCCGGCGTCTTCGGCTTCAAGTGCTTCCTCTCGCCGTCCGGCGTGGACGAGTTCCCGCACCTGAACGGCGACCAGCTCACCGCCTCCATGGCCGAGATCGCCGGCTTCGGCGGCCTGCTCATCGTGCACGCCGAGGACCCGCACGAGCTGGACGTCGCCCCGCACAACAGCGGTCCGAAGTACGACGACTACCTCGCGACCCGGCCGCGGATCTCCGAGGACGTCGCGATCAAGGGGCTCATCGACACCGCCAAGCGCATCGGTGCCCGCGTCCACATCCTGCACCTGTCCTCCTCCGACGCACTGCCGCTGATCGCCGAGGCCAAGGCCGAGGGCGTCAAGCTCACCGTCGAGACGTGCCCGCACTACCTCACGCTCACCGCGGAGGAAGTCCCGGACGGCGCAAGCGAGTTCAAGTGCTGCCCGCCCATCCGCGAGGCCGCCAACCAGGACCTGCTGTGGCAGGCGCTCGCCGACGGCACCATCGACTGCGTCGTCACCGACCACTCGCCGTCGACCGCCGACCTGAAGACCGACGACTTCGCCACCGCCTGGGGCGGCATCTCCGGCCTCCAGCTGAGCCTCTCCGCCATCTGGACCGCGGCCCGCGAGCGCGGCCACTCCCTCGACGACGTGGTCCGCTGGATGTCCTCGCGCACCTCGGAGCTGGTCGGCCTCGACGACCGCAAGGGCGCCATCGCCGCCGGCCGCGACGCCGACTTCGCGGTCCTCGCCCCCGAGGAGACGTTCACCGTCGACCCGGCCGAGCTCCAGCACCGCAACCGCGTCACCGCCTACGCGGGCAAGACGCTGCACGGCGTCGTGAAGTCGACCTGGTTGCGCGGCGAACGCATCGTCGCCGAGGGCGAGTTCACCGCTCCCGCAGGCAAGCTCCTCGAAAGGAACAACTGATCACTGTGACGGCGATACCCAGCTTCACCGGCGACGCGAACCCCTACGGCGGCGGCGACCCCTACGCCGACTACCGCACCGCCGACTTCCCGTTCACGCAGTACGCCGACCTCGCCGCGCGGCAGCTCGGCGCCGGTGTCATCGCCGCCAACGACGAGTTCTTCGCCCAGCGCGAGAACCTCCTCGTACCCGAGCGCGCCGAGTTCGACCCCGAGCACTTCGGCCACAAGGGCAAGATCATGGACGGCTGGGAGACCCGCCGTCGCCGCGGCACCGGCGCGGACCACCCGTGGCCGACCGCCGAGGACCACGACTGGGCGCTCGTCCGGCTCGGCGCCCCCGGCGTGATCCGCGGCATCATCGTCGACACCGCCCACTTCCGCGGCAACTACCCGCAGGCCGTGTCCGTCGAGGCCGCGTCCGTCGAAGGCGCGCCCACCCCGGAGGAGCTGCTCTCGGGCGACGTCAAGTGGACGACGCTCGTACCGCGCACGGCGGTCGGCGGCCACGCGGCCAACGGCTTCGCCGTCGACGTGGAGCAGCGCTTCACGCACCTGCGCGTCAACCAGCACCCCGACGGCGGCATCGCCCGCCTGCGGGTCCACGGCGAGGTCGTGCCCGACCCCAAGTGGCTCGCCACGCTCGGCACGTTCGACGTCGTCGCCCTGGAGAACGGCGGCCGCGCCGAGGACGCCTCCAACCTGTTCTACTCGCCCGCGAGCAACACCATCCAGCCGGGCCGCTCCCGGAAGATGGACGACGGCTGGGAGACCCGCCGCCGCCGTGACCAGGGCAACGACTGGATCAGCTACGGCCTGGCCGCCCAGTCGCAGATCCGCGCCCTGGAGATCGACACCGCCTACCTCAAGGGCAACTCGGCGGGCTGGGCGTCGGTCTCCGTGCGCGACGGCGAGGAAGGCGAGTGGGTGGAGGTCCTGCCCCGCACCCGCCTCCAGCCCGACACCAACCACCGCTTCGTCCTCGACACCCCGGCGGTCGGCACCCACGCGCGCGTGGACATCTACCCGGACGGCGGCATCTCCCGCCTGCGCCTGTTCGGTTCGCTGACCGACGAGGGCACGGCGCGCCTGACGGCCCGCCACCAGGAGCTCGGCGGCTGACGCTGCCCTAGGGGCCTGTCTCCAAATTCCCGCCTGCCCCACGGCGTCTGGCACGCACATCTGCGGCGTTGTCGTCGGTTGCCGACGCTCCGCGTCGACGCCCTCCTCCGCCTTGCAGCTGCACGCACCAGACGCCGTGGGGCCCGCCCTCCGGGCGGACGAAGGGAATTTGAAGACAGGCCCCTCCCGCGGACCCGCGCGGGGACGTACCGGCCCGACAGCACCGGTACGTCCCCGCGCGCATCACGTCATGCGGTACGACGTCCCCGCGCGCATCACGTCATGCCGCGTGCCCGCCGTCCACGGCGAACTCCGCGCCCGTGACGTACGTGGCCTCGGGGCCCGCGAGATAGGCGACCATCGACGCCACCTCGTCGGCCGTGCCGAACCGGTCCAGGGCGACGGAAACGGTCTGGCCCGAGGCGTAGGGGCCGTCCGCCGGGTTCATGTCCGTGTCGATCGGGCCCGGGTGGACGATGTTCGCCGTGATGCCCCGGCCGCCCAACTCGCGCGCGAGTGCCTTCGTGAGGCCGATCAGGGCCGCCTTGGTCGTCGCGTACACCGTCCCGCCTGGACCCGGTACGCGCTTGGCCATGCAGGTGCCGACGGTGACGATCCTGCCGCCGTCGGACAGCCGCGTGGCGGCCGCCTGCGAGGCCAGCAGGACACCGCGCACGTTCACCGCCAGTGCGTGGTCGATGTCGGCGAGGGAGAAGCCCTCCAGCGGTCCGAGTACGCCCACGCCCACGTTGTTCACCAGCACGTCGAGCCTGCCGAACGCGTCCGCCGCCAGATCCACCGCCCCGGCCGCCTCGTGGGCGTCGGCCGAGTCGGCGCGCAGCGCGAGGCCGCGCCGGCCCAGCGCCTCGACGCGGCGCACGACCTCCTCGGCCGCCTCTTTGCCGTTCACGTAAGTGACCGCCACATCCGCACCCTCACGGGCCAGCCGCAGCGCGGTCGCTGCGCCGATCCCTCGGCTGCCGCCGGTGACGAGTGCTGCCTTGCCGTTCATGGATCCTCCTGAAGCCATCGGTTGTTATGACTTCAAGTAAATGGACGGGCGGCTCTCGATGCTGGCGGCAAACGGACACCGATGCCCCCGCCCGCGGCGGTGAGCTGCCGTGCGGGTCCGGTGGGCGGAAAGTGGTGGCCCGGACGATCTTGCCGCGGGTAGCGTGAGCCGCCCCCCGTGCGAGCCGCCGCCGTCTCCACGCCCGCCGTACGCCGCCGGAGACCGCACCTTGGCCACGCTCACCGTCACCACGCCCCGCCGCGCCTGGCTCACCGACCTGCCCGTCCTCCTTGTGGCCGTCGTGTGGGGAGCCAGCTATCTCGCGGCCAAGGGCATCACCACACAGACGACGGTCCTCGCCGTCCTCGTGCTCCGGTTCGGGGCGGTCCTGCCGGCGCTCGTCGTGGCCGGCTGGGGCGCGCTGCGCGGCCTGAGCGTCGCGCAATGGCGCGGGGCGGGACTCCTCGGGCTGATCCTCAGCGGGATCTTCCTCCTGGAGACCTACGGCGTCGTCCACACCTCCGCGACCAACGCGGGCCTCATCATCAGCCTCACCATGATCTTCACGCCGCTCGCCGAGGCCGCGGTGACGCGGACCAGGCCGTCCCGCGCATTCCTCGCCGCGGCCGCCGTCTCCGTCGCGGGCGTCGTCCTGCTCACCCAGAGCGGCGGCTTCACGGCCCCGTCCGCCGGCGACCTCCTGATGCTGCTCGCGGCCCTCGCCCGCACCCTCCACGTCCTCGCCATGGCCCGGATGAAGTCCGTGCGGGGCGCGGACGCGCTGCCCCTGACGACGGTCCAACTGGGCGCGTCCGTCGTCGTGTTCGCGCTCCTGTGCGGGGTGCCGGGGACCGGCGCCGCGCCGTGGGAGGCGGCCGCGGACTTCGGCCCGCACGAATGGGCCGGGCTCGTTTTCCTGTCCGTCTTCTGTACGCTCTTCGCCTTCTTCGTGCAGATGTGGGCGGTCCACAGGACCTCACCGTCCCGGGTGAGCCTGCTCCTCGGAACCGAGCCGCTGTGGGCCGCGGCGGCCGGCATCGCCATCGGCGGCGAACGCCTGGGGCTGTTGGGCCTGTTGGGGGCCGTGTTCGTGCTGGCAGGGACGGCGTGGGGGCGTCGCGCCACCGCCTGAGCCACTGCCCGAGCCGCACTTCGAACGCGCCTCGGGCGCACTCCGAACGCACCCCGGACGGGCATGAAGCGGAGCCTCCGATTGGTTAACTTCCGGAAAACTCCCCCGACTTGACGTTGACACGTCATGCTCTACGCGCGTCACACTAGGGGCCATGCGAATCCCCCCACGAATCGCCAGTGTCACTGCCCTTGCGGCCGCCCTGCTCATCGGCGGCCCCGTCCTCGCCGGCTCGGCCACCGCGGCCCCGGCCCCCGTCACGTACTCCGTGACCTCCGTCGGCGACATCTGCTACTCGGCGCTGCCCTCCCAGGCCCACGACACGCTCGACCTGATCGAGCAGGGCGGCCCCTACCCGTACGACCAGGATGGCATCGTCTTCCAGAACCGGGAGGGCGTCCTGCCCTCGCAGTCCACCGGCTACTACCACGAGTACACGGTCATCACCCCCGGCTCCCCGACCCGCGGCGCCCGCCGCATCGTCACCGGTGAGGAGTCCAAGGAGGACTACTACACCGGCGACCACTACGCGACGTTCGACCTCGTCGACTACGGCTGCTGAACCGCCCGCGGTGAACGGCGCCGTCAGCTCTTGACGCTCTCCGACGCGGCGAACAGGGCCAACGCGAGCACGATCAGCGCGATGCTCCCGTACACCTCGTAGCCGTCGAGGAAGCCGAGATGCTGAATGACGCCCCAGCTCAGCCACCCGGTGAACTCGTGCAGCAGGCCGACCGCGCCCTGAATGAGCGCGATCGCGCCGATGAACTCCAGAACCTTCTTCATAGGTGACAACCTCGCCCCGCGGACCTCCCACGCACATCGGCCGCGGGGCGAGGCGCGTCCCGCCGCAGGTCGCGACTTCCGGCGGGGCGCGCCTACCGAAGTACCGGCCGCCGTGACTTTCGTCCACGGTCCGCTCCGCGAGGCGGCCCCGGGCGCCCCAGGTGCGTAGATTTGTCGACCATGGAGGTTCAGGAGCGGACAGGAACGGCCCCATCGGGGGAGCGGTACCGGTGGCGGCGCAGGATGCTGCCCTCGGCCGTCGCCGACGAGCTCGACCTGGACCCGGACGGCCGCCCCGGCCGCAGGCGGCGCACCCTGCGCGACTGGGTCGTCGACTTCACCTGCTTCCTCGCCGCCGTGGGCATCGGCCTGCTCGGCGCCCACTCCGTCGCGAACGACCCCAACACCTCCGACGGCCTCGCCGCACTCGACCAGTGGCTCGGCGCGCTCGCCTGCGCCGCCGTGTGGCTGCGCAGGAGGTGGCCCCTGGGCCTGGCCATCGCGCTGGCGGCCGTCAGCATGGTGTCGAACACCGCGGGCGGCGCCACCATGGTCGCCATCTTCACCCTCGCCGTGCACCGCCCCTTCCGGTACGTCGCCTGGGTCGCCGGCGCCTCATGCGCGCTGATCCCGCTCTTCTTCTGGATCCGGCCGGACCCGGACTCGCCGTACGTCCTCTCCGTCGCCTTCACGATCATCTTCACCGTCACCGTCGTCGGCTGGGGCATGTTCGTACGCTCCCGGCGCCAGCTCCTGCTGTCGCTGCGCGACCGGGCGCGGCGCGCCGAGACCGAGGCCGGGCTGCGGGCCGAACAGGCGCAGCGCCTGGCCCGCGAGGCCATCGCCCGCGAGATGCACGACGTGCTCGCCCACCGGCTCACCCTGCTCAGCGTGCACGCGGGCGCCCTGGAGTTCCGGCCCGACGCACCTCTGCAGGAGGTCGCCCGCGCGGCCGGCGTCATCCGCGAGAGCGCCCACGAGGCGCTCCAGGACCTGCGCGAGATCATCGGCGTCCTGCGGGCCGACGACCACGGCGAGGAGTCGGGCCGGCCCCAGCCGACACTGGCCGCGCTCGACGCCCTCGTCGCCGAGTCGCGCGAGGCGGGCATGAAGATCGTCCTCGACCACCAGGTCGGCGCCCCGGACACCGTCCCCGCGTCCGTCGGCCGCACCGCCTACCGCATCGTCCAGGAGGGCCTGACCAACGCCCGCAAGCACGCCCCCGGCGCCGAGGTCGAGGTCGTCGTCTCCGGCGCGCCGGGCGACGGCGTCACCGTCTCGGTCCGCAATCCGCCGCCCCCCGGCGAGGTCCCGCACGTGCCCGGCTCGGGCCAGGGCCTGATCGGCCTCACGGAACGCGCCACCCTGGCCGGCGGCAGCCTCGGCCACGGCGCCGCGGACGACGGCGGCTTCGCGATCGAGGCGTGGCTGCCGTGGCCCGGGTGACCCCCGCCCGCGGCGGGCACCCGTGGACCAGGTGATCACCGCCTCGCTACGGTGGCCCCGAGAATCAGGGCGGCGACGGTGACGGCTGCGGTACGACGGCGCGAAGGCGGGACTGGGTGAATTCGGTGGAACCGATCAGGGTGCTCCTCGTCGACGACGACCCGCTGGTGCGCGCGGGCCTCTCGTTCATGCTCGGGGGCGCGTCCGGCATCGAGATCGTCGGCCAGGCGGGCGACGGCTCCGAAGTACCCGCCCTCGTCGCCGAGGCCAGGCCCGACGTCGTGCTGATGGACCTCCGCATGCCGGACGTGGACGGCCTCGCCGCGACCGAGGCGCTGCGGGAGCGGCCCGACGCACCCGAGGTCATCGTCCTCACCACCTTCCACGCCGACGAACAGGTACTGCGGGCGCTGCGCGCCGGAGCCGCGGGGTTCGTCCTCAAGGACACCCCGCCCGCCGAGATCGTCGAGGCGGTCCGCGGGGTCGCGGCCGGAGCGCCCGTCCTGTCGCCGACGGTGACCCGGCAGCTCATCACGCGGGCCACCGGACCCGACCCGCAACACGACCGCAGGGCACGCGCGCGTGAACGTCTCGCCGAACTGGCCGACCGCGAGCGGGAGGTGGCCGTCGCCGTGGGCCGGGGCGCGGCCAACGCGGAGATCGCCGCCGAGCTCTACATGAGCGTCGCCACCGTCAAGGCACACGTCTCCCGCATCCTGGCGAAGCTCGGCCTCAACAACCGCGTCCAGATCGCCCTCCTGACCCACGACGCGGGACTCCTGGACGACTGACCCCGGCGGCACGGGTAAATTCACACCGTGATCCGGGCGCGGAGATACGGCGCTCAGGGTCCGCCGTACGGGGGAGGACTGACGATGGCCGGACCACGCCGGCGCACGGTGCGTGACCTCAGACGCAACAACCGCGCCACGGTGCTGCGCAAGCTCTACTTCGACGGGCCGCTCAGCCGACAGGAGTTGGGCCCCCTGACCGCACTGAGCTCGGGGTCGATCAGCAACGTCGTCTCCGAACTCGTCGCCGACGGCCTCCTGGAGGAGGCCGGATCGGTCGACTCGGACGGCGGCAGGCCCCGCACGCTCCTGCGCGTCGCCCCGCACTGCGGCCACCTCGCCGGTGTCGACATCGGCGAGACGCGCGTACGCGTGGAGCTCTTCGACCTCACCCTGAACGAACTCGCGCGCGTGGACACCCCGTTGCCCGACGGGCGCCATGACGCGCGGGACGTCGTCCGGATCGTCGCGGCCGGGGTGGCTCAGGTCCTCGCCGATACGAAGATCGCCCCCGACGCGCTCATCGGCGTCGGCATCGGCGTGCCCGGAATCGTCGACGCCTCCGGCGCGGGCGGCGCCGTCGGGGCCCTCGTGCACGGCCAGGCGATCGGCTGGGACGCCGTCCCCCTCGAAGCGATGCTGCGCGACTGCGGTGAACTCCCGCCCGGACTCCCCCTGTTCGTCGACAACGGCGCCAGGACCCTGGGCCTCGCCGAGATGTGGTTCGGCGCGGGCCGCGGCGCCCGCAACGCCGTCGTCACCCTCATCGGCTCCGGCGTCGGCGCCTGCGTCATCGCCGACGGCGTCCCCTACCAGGGCTCGTCCGGCAGCGCGGGGGAGTGGGGCCACACCACGCTCCAGGTCGGCGGCCGCCGTTGCCGGTGCGGGGCGCGCGGCTGTCTGGAGGCGTACGTGGGTGCCGAGGCGCTGCTCGAACGCTGGCGCGAGAGCGGCGGCAGCAGGACCTCGGCCGACGAGGAGGGGGCGCTCGCCGAACTCCTCGCCGACCCGGACACCGGTGAACTCCTCGACGAGACAGCCGAGTTCCTCGGCGCGGGCATCGCCGACCTCGTCAATCTCTTCAACCCCGAGCGCATCGTCGTCGGCGGCTGGGCCGGGCTGCTCCTCGGCCCCCGCCTCCTCGAACCGGTCCGGCGGGCGGCCGCCGCGTACGCCCTGCGCCACCCGTACGCGCAGACCACGATCGAACTCGGGCGCCTCGGACCCGACGCGGTGACGGTCGGCGCGGCAACCCTGCCGCTCGCGCGCTTCCTGGCCGGGGGCGGCGCGGCGATCAGCTCGGGGGAACCGGTCGTGAGCGGCGCGAGTTAGACCCGACGCCCACCCCCGCGCGGCATCACCGGCCCGCCGAATCGGCCGTATCCGCCGTACCCACCGACCTGTCCGGAGGCCCCGATGACCGCGCCCCGCGAAAGCGACCAACCCCAGCAGCTGGACCTCACCCTGGCCGCGAAGCTCCTGGACGCCCAGCCGTTCAGCCGTCTCGTGGGCGCCCGGCTCACCGCGTTCGGTGACGGCGCGGCCACCATCGAGGTCGACATCAGGCCGGAGCTGCACCAGCAGAACGGGTTCCTGCACGGCGGGGTGCTCTCCTACGCCGCCGACAACGCGCTGACGTTCGCGGGCGGCGCGGTCCTCGGCCCGGCGGTGCTCACCGGCGGCTTCTCCATCCAGTACGTACGCCCGGCCACAGGCCGCACCCTGATCGCCCGCGCCCAGGTCGTGCACGGCGGCCGGCGCCAGGCCGTCGTCCGCTGCGATCTGTCGACCGTGGACGAAGAGGGCACGGAGAAGCTGTGCGCGGTGGCCCAGGGCACGATCCTGCCGGTCGCGCGAGGCTGAGCCGACGGCGTTCACCCGAGTTTCATCCGAGGCCTGGAAACCCTTGACACCCGCGCCGCCGCACGCCCATAGTCCTCGCCGCTGAGCGCAACGACGTTGCGCTCAGCGCACCGAACCGGAGTGAGAACCAGGCGTCAGGAGGAGCGGGCCATGACCGAGAACAGCCCGAAAACCGGTGGACCCGGAGTCCTCCAGGGCGCCGATCGCGCCCTGCTCGCGCTGCTCTCCTTCACGGAGCGCCGCCCCGAGTGGGGCGTGAGCGAGATCGCGAGGGAACACGGCTGGGACAAGGCCGTCGCCCAGCGCATTCTCACCACGCTCGCCGCGCGTGCGTTCCTGACCTGCGACAGGACGACACGGCGCTACCGGCTCGGGCCCGCGGTGTCCCGGCTGGCCCGCGTGGGCGAGCACAGCGGCGTCCTGCCGTCCCTCGTCCGGCCCGTCCTCGCCGGGCTGCTGCGCGAGACCGGCGAGAGCGTCGTCCTGAACGTGCCCAACGGCGGCGGCTACCGCTGTGCCGCCGCCGTGGACGGCACCGGTCCCGTCCGCTACACGGCGATAGTCGGCGCCCTCATGCCCGGCCACGCCGGGGCCTCCGGACACGCGATCTTCGCCCACTACCCCGAGGCGGAGATCCGGCAGATCTTCGGCGCGACCCCGCTCCAACGCTTCAACGACCACACCGTCACCGACTTCGACGACCTGCTCGGTGTCTACCGCGACGTACGGGAGAAGGGGCACAGCCTCAGCCTCGGCGAGTACGACGAGGCGGTCGCCGCCATCGCGGCACCGGTCTTCCAGGCCGGCACCGTCGCGGCGTCGCTCACGGTCATCGGCCCCTCGCACCGCATCGTGCGCGCCGCCGACCGCATCACCCGGCTCGTCGTCGAGGGAGCACACGAGGCCACGGCCGCCTTCGGCCCCTGACGCCCTTCGTGCCGCTCCCCGCAGGCCCCGGACCGCTGTCCCGGGCAGGTCCGGCCCCGAACCCCAACTGCCACACCCGCCGCATCAGTCCCGCACACCTGTCCCCGCGCCATGCGCCGCCCCGCGCACGCCGCCCGGTCCCGCCTGCCCGCAAAGGGGTGTCCCGTGTCGCACCACACCTCAGTCACCACCGCCCACGCCGAACCACCACCCGGGGACAGCCCCGGCTCCGGACACCCCCGTGTCCGTGAACCCGTTGTCCTCATCGTGCTGGCAGCGCTCTCCGTCGTCGGCGCGCTCATCGGCGCCGACCTCGTCGCCAAGCTCGGCATCTCCGCCAACACCTCCGTGGTCGGCGCCCTCATCGCCATGCTGGTCGGCCGCATCCCCGTCGCCGGGCTGCGCAAGATGCGCTCGGTGCACCGGCAGAACCTCGCCCAGAGCGCCATCTCCGCGGCCACCTTCGCCTCGGCCAACGCCCTGCTCACCTCGGTGGCCGTGCCGTACGTCTTCGGCCGCAAGGACCTGGTGTGGCCGATGCTGGCGGGCGCGTTCATCGGCCTGCTCATCGACACCTGGGTGCTCTACCGCGCGTTCGGCTCCCGGCTGCTGCCCGCCGACGCGGCCTGGCCGCCCGGCACCGCCGCGGCCGAGACCATCAAGGCCGGCGACAAGGGCGGCAAGCGCGCCCTCGTACTGGGCGCAGGCACCCTCGTAGGGCTCGGCGGCACCCTCCTGAACCTGCCCCTGTCCGCCGCCGGCGTCGCCTTCCTCGGCAACGTCTGGGCCCTGCTGATGTTCGGCATCGGCCTGGGACTGCGGGAGTTCAGTCCCGACCTGTTCCACACGGACCTCGGCGCGGGCTACGTACCCCACGGCGTGATGGTCGGCGCGGGCGTCGTCGCCCTCGGCCAGGCGGTCCGGCTGCTCGTGCACCGCCGCCCCTCGCGCACGACCGCCCCGACACGGCCGAGCGCCTCGCCCGCCGTACGGACTGGCCCGCCCCTCTACGACCTCGACCGGCTCGCCGTCAACGAGGTGCCGGTCGCCGCGGCCGTCTACCGCGACGACATGTTCGTCGACCGCGAGCAGTCCCTGGAGACGGCGGGGCTCGTACGGGGGCTGCGCGTCTGGGTCTCCGACGCGCACGCCCACGACGGCGTGAAGGCGGACCCCGCGGTCCTCGACCGGCTGATCGCGATGGGGCGCGGGGAGATCTGAGCCGCGTTCACGGGGTGCCGGAGGATCAGCCCCCGGCAATCTCCTCCATCCGTACCAACCGCCGTTCCCGGCGCGACAGTTCGCAGGCCTCGGCGATCCGCAGCGCGTGCAGCGCCTCGCGGCCGTCGCACGGGTTCTCGCGCTCGCCGCGCACCACGTCGACGAACGCGACGAGCTCCGCCTCGTACGCGGGGGCGAAGCGTTCCAGGAAGCCGGGCCAGGGCTTGGTCGCGGCCGACGGGCCCTTGGGCTCGGTGGAGGCGAAGGGCGTGCGGTCGTCGAGGCCGACGACCACCGTGTCCAGCTCGCCGGAGAGTTCCATGCGCACGTCGTAGCCCGCGCCGTTGCAGCGCGTCGCCGTCGCCGTGACCAGCGTGCTGTCGTCCAGCGTGAGGACGGCGGCCGCCGTGTCGACGTCCCCGGCCTCGCGGAACATCGCGGGCCCGGCGTCGGACCCGGTCGCGTACACCTCCGTCACCTCGCGGCCGGTCACCCAGCGCAGGATGTCGAAGTCATGGACCAGGCAGTCCCGGTAGAGCCCACCGGAGAGCGGCAGATACGCCGCCGGCGGCGGCGCGGGGTCGCTCGTCATGGCCCGTACGGTGTGCAGCCGGCCGAGGCGGCCCGAGCGCACCGCCTCGCGCGCCGCCGTGTACCCCGCGTCGAAGCGGCGCTGGAAGCCCAGCTGGAGCACGGTCCCGGCCCGCTCCACCTCGCCGAGCGCGGCCAGCGTGCCCGACAGGTCGAGGGCGATGGGCTTCTCGCAGAACACCGGGAGCCCGGCCCGCGCCGCCCGCCCGATCAGGTCGCCGTGCGCGGACGTCGCCGCGGTGATGACCACCGCGTCCACGCCCCAGGAGAAGATCTCGTCGACCGTGGGCGCCGCGGTCGCGCCGATCCGGTCCGCGAGCGCGACGGCCCGCTCCGGGTCGGCATCCGTGACGACGAGCGAGCCGACCTCGCGGTACCGCTCCAGAACTGCTGCGTGAAAGGTGCCGATACGGCCCGTCCCGATAAGTCCGATGCGCATGCAGTCAAGGTGCCGTCCGGGGAACCCGCTGTCAACGGTTTGTCCTGACAACCGAACTTCACGACTTCCCGTCAACATTCCTTGCGACTACGCTCGGCCCGTGGCCAAACCAGTAGTCGATCCGACCGTGTCGCTCCAGCTCAGCGTGGACCGCAGCAGTCCGGTTCCGCTTTATTTCCAGCTCTCCCAGCAGCTGGAGGCGGCGATCGAGCGCGGCTCCCTGACCCCCGGCAGCCTGCTCGGCAACGAGATCGAGCTCGCGGGCCGGCTCGGCCTGTCTCGGCCCACCGTGCGCCAGGCCATCCAGTCCCTCGTCGACAAGGGCCTCCTCGTCCGACGCCGCGGAGTCGGGACCCAGGTCGTCCACAGCCAGGTAAAGCGCCCCCTGGAGCTGAGCAGCCTCTACGACGACCTGGAGGCGGCGGGCCAGAAGCCCGAGACGCGCGTCCTGGCCAACACGCTCGTGCCGGCGTCCGCCGAGGTCGCGGCCGCGCTCGGGGTGGGGGAGGGGGACGAGGTGCACCGGGTCGAGCGGCTGCGGCTGACCCACGGCGACCCGGTCGCGTACCTCTGCAACCACCTGCCCACCGGGCTGCTCCCGCTCGACACGGAGCGGCTGGAGGCGACCGGGCTCTACCGGCTGATGCGCGCCGCGGGGATAACCCTGCACAGCGCCCGCCAGTCCGTCGGCGCCCGCGCCGCCACGGCCGAGGAGGGCGAGCGGCTCGCCGAGCCCGCGGGCGCCCCGCTCCTGACGATGCAGCGCGCCACGTTCGACGACACCGGCAGACCGGTCGAGTTCGGGTCGCACACCTACCGGGCGTCGCGCTACTCCTTCGAGTTCCAGCTCCTCGTACGGCCGTAGAAGTCCGGCCGTAAGAATGTTCTGACAAAGTCATTGACGGTGCCGGGTACCCACCGCTAGAACTCCTCCAGCCGCACACGGGCGGCGAGGAGAGAGGTGGCACACCATGCGCACAGCCCGCACGGCAGCAACCCTCATAGCGGTCGTCGCACTCGCGGCCGGGTGCAGCAGCTCGGGAGGCAAGACCTCCGAGGACAAGGCCGGCGACTCCGGGGGCGGCAAGGCCGCCGGCACGCCCCGTCTGAAGATCGCGATGGTCACCCACTCCGGCGAGGGCGACACCTTCTGGGACATCGTCCAGAGCGGCGCCAAGCAGGCCGCAGCCAAGGACAACGTCCAGTTCCTCTACTCGAACGACAAAGAGGCCAAGGGGCAGGCCGAGCTGGTCCAGTCCGCGATCGACAAGAAGGTCGACGGGATCGTCGTCACCCTTGCCAAGCCCGAGGCCATGAAGGCCGTACTCGCCAAGGCGAAGGACGCCGGGATCCCGGTTGTCACGATCAACTCCGGCGGCGAGTTCTCGCAAGCGTTCGGCGCGCTGACCCATATCGGGCAGGACGAGTCCGTGGCCGGCGAGGCCGTCGGCAGCGAACTCAACAAGCGCGGCAGGAAAAAGGCGCTCTGCGTCATCCACGAACAGGGCAACGTCTCCCTGGAGCAGCGCTGCGTCGGCGTCAAGAAGACGTTCAAGGGCACCGTCGAGAACCTCAACGTCGAGGGCACCAACGCCCCCGCGTCCCAGTCGTCCATCGAGGCCAAGCTCCAGGCGGCCAAGGACATCGACGCGGTCGTCGCACTCGGCGCCCCCACCGCGGCCGTCGCCGTCAAGGCCAAGCAGGACGCGGACAGCGAGGCGGAGGTCGACACCTTCGACCTGAACGCGGCCGTGGTCAAGAGCCTCAAGGCCAAGGACGTCGGCTTCGCCGTGGACCAGCAGCCGTACCTCCAGGGCTATCTCGCCGTCGACGAACTGTGGCTCTACAAGACGAACGCCAACGTCATCGGCGGCGGAAAGCCGGTCCTGACCGGCCCCGCGATCGTGACGGAGAAGGACGTGCCGAAGCTCGAGACGTACACCGCGCGCGGTACCCGGTGAACGGATGCCTGATCCCAATGCCTGCTCTGTCTGCTGTGTCTGCTCGGGGGGCGACCCCCGGACCCGCGGCCGGAGGTGCGGCGCGCTGCCCGGGACCTGCACGGCTGCTGAATTCCCCGGTCGGGGCTGTGTCTGCTCGGGGGGCGACCCCCGGACCCGCGGCCGGAGGTGCGGCGCGCTGCCTGGGACCTGCACGGCCGCTGAAATCCCCGGTCGGGGATACTGAGGCGTCCGGGGCTAGAGAAGTGCCCCCCGGGGCTGGTCCGCCGGCCCCGGTGTATCAGGCAGCACGGCAAGAAGGGCACGGCCTCGTGGCACGGTTTCGGAGCTGGGTGAGCATCGCCCTCGCAGGGGCAGTCGGTCTCACCCTCGCGGGGTGCAGCAGCACCGGCGGCAAGCGGGCGGAGGACGCCAGGAAGGCGGCCTCGGCCCAGGGCAAAGCCGCGGTGAACACCCCGCGCTGGACCGTCGCGATGGTGACCCATTCAGGCGATGGCGACACCTTCTGGGACATCGTCCAGGAAGGCGCCAAGCAGGCCGCGGTCAAGGACAACATCAAGTTCCTGTACTCGCACAGCGACCAGGCGCAGCAGCAGGCCGAGCTCGTCGACGCGGCCGTGGACAAGAAGGTCGACGGCCTGATCGTCACGCTCGCGAAGCCCGACGCCATGAAGGCCGCCGTCGCCCGCGCCGAGAAGGCCGGCATCCCCGTGATCACGGTGAACTCCGGATCCGAGGAGTCCAAGAAGTTCGGCGCGCTCACGCACATCGGCCAGGACGAGACCATCGCGGGCCAGGCCGTCGGCGAGGAGCTGAACAAGCGCGGCCGCAAGAAGGCCCTGTGCGTCCTGCACGAGCAGGGCAACGTCGGCCACGAGCAGCGCTGCGCCGGTGCCAAGGAGACCTTCAAGGGCCAGATGCAGAACCTGTACGTCGAGGGCACCAACATGCCCGACGTCCAGTCCTCCATCGGCGCCAAGCTCCAGGCCGACAAGTCCATCGACTCCGTCGTCACACTCGGCGCGCCCTTCGCCGCCACTGCCGTGAAGGCCAAGCAGGACGCGGGCAGCAAGGCCGAGATCGACACCTTCGACCTCAACGAGAAGGTCGCCGCCGGCCTGAAGGACGGCTCGCTGGGCTTCGCCGTCGACCAGCAGCCCTACCTCCAGGGCTACGAGGCCGTGGACCTGCTCTGGCTCTACCGCTACAACGCGGACGTCCTCGGCGGCGGCAAGCCGGTTCTCACCGGACCGCAGATCATCACCAAGGACCAGGCCGCCAAGCTCGAGGAGTACACGAAGCGGGGGACCCGATGAGCGCCGCCGCACCAGGGACCACGCCGCTGACGGACGAGCGGCTCCTGAAGACATCGCCGCTGCGCACGCTCATGGGCCGGCCCGAACTGGGCTCGGTCGTCGGCGCCGTCGCCGTCTTCCTCTTCTTCGCGATCTTCGCGGACAGCTTCCTGCGGGCCTCCAGTCTCGCCACGGTCCTGTACGCGTCGTCGACGATCGGCATCATGGCCGTACCCGTGGCCCTCCTGATGATCGGCGGCGAGTTCGACCTCTCCGCCGGCGTCATGGTCACCACGTCCGCACTGGTCTCGTCGATGTTCAGCTACCAGATGACGGCGAACGTCTGGGTCGGCGTGGGCGTCTCGCTCCTGGTCACGCTCGCCATCGGCGTGTTCAACGGCGTCATGCTGACCCGCACCGACCCACCCAGCTTCATCATCACGCTCGGCACGTTCCTGATGCTGACCGGCATGAACCTCGGCTTCACCAAGCTGATCAGCGGCACCGTCTCCACCAAGTCGATCTCCGACATGGAGGGCTTCTCCTCCGCGAAGGACGTCTTCGCCTCCACGCTCACCATCGGAGGCGTCGACTTCAAGATCACGATCCTGTGGTGGCTCGCCCTGATCGTCGTCGCCACCTGGATCCTGCTGCGCACCCGCGTCGGCAACTGGATCTACGCGGTCGGGGGCGGGGAGGACGCGGCGCGCGCCGTCGGCGTCCCGGTCAACAAGACCAAGATCGGCCTGTACATGGGCGTCGCCTTCGGCGCCTGGATCTCGGGGCAGCACCTGCTGTTCTCGTTCGACGTCGTGCAGTCCGGCGAGGGCGTCGGCAACGAGCTGATCTACATCATCGCGGCCGTCATCGGCGGCTGCCTGATCACCGGCGGCTACGGTTCCGCGGTCGGCGCGGCCATCGGCGCCCTGATCTTCGGCATGACGAGCAAGGGCATCGTGTTCGCCGAGTGGAACCCGGACTGGTTCAAGTTCTTCCTCGGGGCGATGCTGCTCCTCGCGACCCTGCTCAACGCGTGGGTCCGCAAGCGCGCGGAGGCGACGAAATGACCGAGACCGCGGAGCGTACGGCGCTGGTCGAGCTCGACGGCGTCAGTAAGCACTACGGCAACATCCGGGCCCTGGAGGACGTCTCCCTGGTCGTGCACGCGGGCGAGATCTCCTGCGTCCTCGGCGACAACGGTGCGGGCAAGTCGACCCTCATCAAGATCATCGCGGGTCTGCACAAGCACGACTCCGGGTCCTTCCGCATCGAGGGGGAGGAGACGCGGCTCGCCAACCCGCGCGAGTCCCTCGACCGCGGTATCGCCACGGTCTACCAGGATCTCGCCGTCGTCCCGCTGATGCCGGTCTGGCGGAACTTCTTCCTCGGCTCCGAGCCGACGAAGGGCTCCGGCCCCTTCAAGCGCTTGGACGTCGACCTGATGCGCAGGACGACCCACGCGGAGCTGCTCCGCATGGGCATCGACCTGCGCGACGTCGACCAGCCCATCGGCACCCTCTCCGGCGGTGAGCGCCAGTGCGTGGCGATCGCCCGCGCCGTCCACTTCGGCGCCAAGGTCCTCGTACTCGACGAGCCGACCGCGGCCCTCGGCGTCAAGCAGTCGGGCGTCGTCCTCAAGTACGTCGCCGCCGCGCGGGACGCGGGCCTCGGCGTGGTTCTGATCACGCACAACCCGCACCACGCATACCTCGTCGGCAACCGCTTCGTCCTCCTGAAGAGGGGCACGATGTTCGGCAGCTACGCCCGCGACGAGATCACACTGGACGAACTGACCCGCCAGATGGCGGGCGGCAGCGAGCTGGACGACCTGCGTCATGAGCTGGAGAGCCGGGACAAACCGTAGGCAGTGCGCCCCGTAGGCAGTGCGCCCCTCAGGGGCGCGGGGCTGTGTCCTTTGTGCGGCTCCGCCGCGGGGCGCGACCAGCCACGATCAACCCGCGGCCGGAAACGGACACGCGGTAGCGCCACGCCCACCACGGGTGACCGTCACCGCGCGGATGCGCCTCCGCGGCAGCGAAATGACACAATCGGCGCGATGAGCACCTACCGCGACCTCGCACACCGCGGCTCCGCACGAGCCACCGTCCTGCGGACCGTCGGCACGCGTGAGCGCCGTTCCCACCTGACGGCGCCCCGCGTCCCGACCGTCGGCATCGACATCGGCGGTACGAAGGTGATGGCGGGCGTCGTCGACGCCGACGGCAACATCCTGGAGACCCTGCGCACCGAGACGCCGGACAAGTCCAAGAGCCCCAAGGTCGTCGAGGACACCATCGTCGAGCTGGTCCTCGACCTGTCCGACCGGCACGACGTGCACGCGGTAGGCATCGGCGCGGCGGGCTGGGTCGACGCCGACCGCAACCGGGTCCTGTTCGCCCCGCACCTGTCCTGGCGCAACGAGCCCCTCCGGGACCGCATCTCCGGCCGCCTGGCCGTCCCGGTCCTGGTCGACAACGACGCCAACGCCGCCGCCTGGGCCGAGTGGCGCTTCGGTGCGGGCCGTGGCGAGGACCACCTCGTCATGATCACGCTGGGCACCGGCATCGGCGGCGCGATCCTGGAGGACGGCCAGGTCAAGCGCGGCAAGTTCGGTGTCGCCGGTGAATTCGGCCACATGCAGGTCGTCCCCGGCGGCCACCGCTGCCCGTGCGGCAACCGCGGCTGCTGGGAGCAGTACAGCTCCGGCAACGCCCTCGTGCGCGAGGCCCGCGAGCTCGCCGCCGCGGACTCCCCTGTCGCGTACGGGCTCATCGAACGCGTCAAGGGCAACGTCCCCGACATCACGGGCCCGCTCATCACCGAGCTGGCCCGCGAGGGCGACGCCATGTGCATCGAGCTGCTCCAGGACATCGGCCAGTGGCTCGGCGTCGGCATCGCGAACCTCGCTGCCGCGCTCGACCCGTCCTGCTTCGTCATCGGCGGTGGCGTCTCCGCGGCCGACGACCTCCTGATCGGCCCGGCCCGCGACGCCTTCAAGCGTCACCTCACCGGCCGCGGCTACCGCCCCGAGGCCCGCATCGCCCGCGCCCAGCTCGGCCCCGAGGCCGGTATGGTCGGCGCCGCGGACCTCGCACGCCTCGTCGCCCGCCGCTTCCGCCGGGCCAAGCGCCGTCGCGTGGAACGCTACGAGCGCTATGAGCGTTACACCCAGGGCAAGGGCTTCGGCCTCGACCCGCACAGTCCGGCGAACGCCGCCGGCGAGACTCAGGGACCCAAGTAATGACCGTGCCACGCCAGCCCTCGTCCCCCGACGAAGGGCAGCGCCCCCCTGAGAACCGCCGGAGGGTCATCCGCCGCCGCGCGCTGACGCTGCTCACGATCGTGCTGCTCATCGGCGTGCCCGCCGGCTATCTGGTGATCTCCGCGGACCAGAGCCGTAACAGCGGCAAGGACAAGGAGGCCAAATACTCCGCGACGGGCCTCACCATCGGCTGGCCCTCCAAGGTCCAGCGCCGGCTCTACCAGGTGCCGATACCGGTCTCCTCCGCCAAGGGCGTCGCCTACTACGAGACGAACAACCTCAGGACGAGCCGCCTCTATGTCCGCTTCAGCACCACGGACGCGGGCCTCGACAAGTTCCTGAAGACCACGGGGACCAGTTCGTCCGAGCTGACGAAGGACGAGATCAGCATCAGCCCGCGCAACCAGAAGGTCGTCGGCTGGGTCTTCGACGGCCCGGGTCCGTACTTGGGCCTCACCCACAAGCAGAAGAACCCCGAGCCGACCCTGGACATCATGGTGAACCGGGAGAACCCTGCGAAGCCCTTCGTGTACGTGGTGTCGACGACGACGCCGTAGCGCCCGCGCTCACCGGCGCCGCCGCGGCCGGGTGATCCACCACGTGCCGCCCACCACGAGCAGCGCGAACACGGCGAGCCCCGCGCCCTGCGCCGCCACCAGCCACAGCCGGTCCCGCAGCGGCATCGTCCCCGTCAGGGTGACCTGGAGGGAGCCGACCGCGAAGGCGATCGCCGCCGTGAAGACGGCGACGAGCTCCACCGCCCGCACGGTCGAGGAGCGCATCGTCTCCTCGATGGAGCGGTTCGCCAGCTCCTGGTCCGCCCAGCGCTGCTGCTGATCGGCGTCGCGGTGCGCGCGCAGCAGGCCGTCCTGGATCGCGTTGCGTAACGCCAGGTACTGCTCCTGGAGCAGCTTGTGGCTGCCGCGGCTGCCCGTCGCGGGCAGGTGGCGCAGCGCCTCGTCCACGCTGGCGAGCCCGGCGCCGTACTGCCCGCACATGTACTGACCGCTCGCGAGACGGTAGAGGAACATGTGGTCCCGCGGATGGTCGCGGACCGCTTCGGCGGCCCGGTCGCGCAGCAGCTCCCCGCGGCCTTCGAAGGGCGCGGCGAACTGCAGCCCGTTGAGGCAGATGTCGACGACGTGACGGGTGCGGCGCGGGGACGTCCAGGCGCTGTCGAGCAGATCCGTCGCATGCGCGGCCGTGACCTCGCGACTGCCGAACGCGGCGAAGGAGCGCAGCGCCACGAGGAGCGGCTCCTCGCGGTGCGCGCCGCAGGCGAGGGCGAGGAGCGACGACTCCAGGAACTGGCGCAGCTCGTCGAAGCAGAAGTTCGAGCGGAGCTTGCCCGCGTGGTAGAGCACCGCGAAGAGGGCGAGATCACCGGACGCGGTGTCGCGGCCGACGATCTCCTCGGTCGCCTCGGAGAGCTCACCGACCGACTCGACGGTGTCCCTGGTGATGAACGCGTAGCCGAGGGCCCACTTCTCGACGACTTCCCCGCGGACGTCGCGGGCCACGTGCCCGGCGATCCACTGCGCGCACAGGGCGGCCGTACGGACCTCGGGCCGCTCCAGGAACCGCAGCCGCCAGTAGCGGTCGGCACAGATCAGCCGGGCGTCCCCCGCGAAGTCCGCCGACGTCACGTCGAACGGCGGCACGACCCCCTCCTGGACGAGGGCCTCGGCCACCTCCTCGCAGATCCGGTCGAGCGCGCGGGAGTCGGCCGCGGAGGCCCCGGCGAGGAGTGCGGAGACCGACGCGGCATCCATGAAGCAAGTACCCCCGTATGTACGGCTGTTGGCGTCCCGGCTGTGCCGCCTCCTACGTACCTATCACGATCATGGGCGCCACCGGGCCCTATCATCCGGACATGCGAGCGAACGGGCGGGCGGGTGTGAGTGTGGTGACGGCGGTGCACGCGCCGCACGCGCCCTTCCTCACCGACGCCTGGGCGTCGCTGCGGGAGCAGGACCACGGCGACTGGGAGTGGCTCGTCCAGGTCGACGGTCCGCACCCGGCGGTGACCGCCGCCCTGGAGAAGTGCGGGGCCGCCGGTGATCCCCGCGTGCGCGTCGCCGTGAACGGGACCGCCGAAGGCCCCGCCGTCACCCGCAACATCGCCCTCGGCCGCTCCCGCGCTCCCTTCGTGCAGAACGTCGACGCCGACGACGCACTCGAACCGGGCGCCCTCACGGCCCTCACCGCCGTACTCGCCGCCGACCCCGACGTCGGATTCGCCGTCGGCCGCGCCCGCGACCTGCTGCCCTCCGGCGAACTCCGCGACCACGTCCTGCCGCTGGACCCGGGACCGCTGCCCCGCGGCAGCCTCGCCGCCCGCTGGCAGACCGCCCCCGGCTCCTACCGCCTCCCCGTGCACCCCGCGGGCGTGCTCTGGCGCCGCTCCCTGCTCCTCGCGGTCGGCGGCTGGTCCGCGCTGCGCGGCATGGAGGACACGGGCCTGTTGATGGCCGCGTCCGCCGCCGCCCCCGGCGTCCTCGTCGACGCCGACACCCTGCGCTACCGCAAACACCCGGGCCAGGGTTCCGCACAAGTCACGGAATTCGCTGGGGGGGGGCCACAGATAGCGCTGATAAGACAGCGCGTGGCCCTGCTCTCCGGCCTCCCCGCATGGCGCGACCCGCACGATCCGCGGACCGCCTTCACGCCACCCCCCTGAACGCGTAGAGCAAGTGGGGGAGACGAAGGCAACTGCCCTAGTCGCTCTTGCCGGCCGCCGGGCTCAGCACCCAGGCGCGGTGCGTGAGCACTGCGGTCCTGATCCAATCCGCACCCCTGTCGTACGAGGCGTACACCCGCGGCGACTTGAGGCTGTCACCGGTACCGGCGCCCATGGGCAGATTCTCCTGGCCGGAGACCAGTTCGCCGTTGCGGTAGAGGCTGGTCCGCGCGCTGTCGACGAGTGAGGCGCTGTTGTGGCCCGCGTGCGCCCACGGCGGGCGGAGGACGGAGCGGCACCCGTCGGGATCGCCGCGCTCACGCGCCCGGTCAGCAGCCCGCTGATCTGGATAGGGATCTCATGTCTCGACAGCCTAAGTAACTACCCACAGGTAAGGATCACTCGAGCAGATCGTTCACCGAGCTGTCTGTCCACATTCATCGGAGGACTTGGGTGGGTCAAGCCTGCCTGACCGAAGGCCTTGAGCGTCGGTCTGCCGTGGCTTGGTACGTCGCTTGGTTGTGGCCGGCTGTCCTGAGTGAGGTTGACGTGCCCTGCGGGATGGGTAGAGCAAGGTCCTGACGCCGGGTTACTGACCAGGGAGCTCTCTTTTGCACCGCGCGCGCGGTCCGGCCGATGTCGCTGCGGTACCCGCAAGGAAGCCCTCATCGTCGAGGAGCAAGCCCCGGCAGGGCGAGGACTGCAAGCCCGTCGGCGGCAGCCGGCGTTCGTATCAAGACGACTGGACCGACACGGACTGGCTTGATTTCGGAGTCGCTTGACGCGGGTTGTGATCAACATGCAGGATCGAATGGCACCGACCCGAAGTCGGGGAACAAACTCGGGTATGCGACAGGGCATAGTCAAAGAGCCCCAGCGGTCGGTGTGAAGTGAACGGGGAGCACGGGGATGAAGAACACCACGCCAGCCGCATGCGCTGAATCTTGCCGCCTTGCGGGGGCGCCTGCTTGAGGCCATGGGCACCAAGCTGCTGTCACGCACGCAGAGATCACTAGGTGCTCTGTTGCGTGGGTGATTGTCGTACACAGGTGAGGCACCTCCAAGGCGCCCCTGTGTTCTCCAACAGGCATTTACGCCCGGCATCGCCGTGTGGCCGTCGCCGCCCGATGCACGATCAACTCTCAAGGAGTGCGCTCATGGCTGTCTTCGAGTCCGCCGAGAAAGCGAACGGGGTCTTCACGAACCTGTTCGAGATCCTCCTGGAAGACGAAACATTCACTCGGCGCATGCGTGACGCCGGGATCACCGTGCACCTGATCCAGACGAAGCCGGACGTCGAGCTCTACATCACCCCGGACGGCGTTCAGAACGGTGCCCCCGCCCGGCCGGCGGCCATCCGCATCAAGATGAGCAGCGACAGCGCTCACAGCCTGTGGCTCGGCAATCTGCTGATGCCCGTCGCCATCGCCACCGGCAAGGTGCGCATCAAGGGCAACGTCGCGAAGGTCCTGGAATTCGTACCCCTCCTGCGCCCGGCGTTCGACCGCTATCCGGAGATCGCCAAGAGCGAGGGGCTTCCCACCTGAGCCGCGGGCCCGGCCCCAACTGCCAACGCCTACAACGCTTACAACGCGAAAGAGAACGCCCATGAGCACTGTCATTGAGCCTGCCGACTTCATGACCGAGCCCGAGGAGATCCAGGAGTTCCGCCAGCAGGTACGCGATTTCGTCGACAAGGAAGTCCGGCCGCGGGTTGCCGCGAACGACCGTGCTGACGCAGCCGAATTCGACTGGGAACTCATACGGAAGGGCCATCAGGCCGGCCTGATGCGCCTGATCGTGCCGAAGGAGTACGGGGGGCTCGGTCTCGGCGTCCTCGGTGTCGCCGTCGCGCTTGAGGAGATCGCCGCCGCGTGCGCCGGCACCGCCCTGATCTTCGGCGCAACTCTCCTGGGGCAGGCCCCCGTTCTGCTGTCGGCGGACCAACAGCTTCAGTCTCGTTTCCTGCCCCTGTTCGCCGGTGACGATCCGGTCCTCGCGTGCAACGGCATCACGGAGGAGGACGCCGGCTGCGACCTGCTGATCCCCGAGAACGCCGTCCACGCCCGGGACGTCATGACTGCCCGTCGCGATGGGGACAGCTACATCCTCAACGGCCGGAAGAGGTTCATCACCAACGCGAAGGTCGCCGAGTTCGGATCGATCTACGCGAATATCGAGGGCCATGAGGGCGCCACCGGCATGACCGCGTTCATCGTCCTCCTGGACTCGCCCGGCGTGACCCGCGGCCCGGTGGCGGACAAGATGGGCTACCGCGCCTGTCTCGGAAGCGAGCTCATCTTCGAGAACGTGCGTGTGCCCGCGGAGAACATGGTCGGCGGCGAGGGCAACGGCGTCCACATCAATATTCAGCAGATGAACATGGCCCGCGCCACCGTCGCGGCCCTGTCCACCGGCGTGGCGCGAGGCGCGTTCGATATCGCCAAGCAGTGGTGCGCCGACCGCATCCAGGGCGGACTGCCGCTGTACAAGCACCAGTTCACCGCCCGGAAGCTCGCCGAGATGAAGACGAAGATCGAAGCATCGCGGCTGATGTACCTGCAGGCCGCGCAGGCGGCGGACACTGCGATCCCCGCGCCTGTGATGCAGCCGGCCACCGCGAAGCTCTTCGCCGACCAGGTCTCCATCGAGGTCTCCCAGGAGGCCATGTCCCTGATGGGCGCCCGCGGCTACCTGCGCGAGTACGGCATGGAGAAGTACGTCCGCGAATCCTTCGGAGCCCGCATCTACGAAGGAACCCCCGAGGTCCTCGCGCTGGCCATCACCGAAGCACTTTACGAGGAAGACGATTTCTGATCTTCCTCGGGCGGGACGTACACCAATCAAAACAGGGGGAACAGGTATGGAGAAGCAGCCGGGATTATCCGGGGTCACGTCGGTGATCAAGCCGTGGAATGTCCCATCGGGGCTTCCCGACGAGCACGATGCTCGCGAGTCGCTGGTCAATGACGCGCGGGGGCGCTACATCCAGGACATTCTTCGCATGCACAGCAGGCTGAGCTTCCACGGCATGGCAGGCCAGCTGCAGAAGAACGATGCGCTGCTGTATCAGGCCAACCACGGGAGAGGGCTCGTAACCCTCGTGGCTCACACCGATCAGATCCCTGAGCGGTACCTGATCGGCCTGGCCGGATTCCGTCTGGCCGAGTATCTGCAGGCCGGCTTCGCCAGCGAAGAACTCGTCTTCGGCCGTTCGCTGTTCTGCGAGCCGATCCGCGAGTTCCATCAAGACGACACCCACGTCATCACCATCGACGAGGAATCCGGCAGAATCCTCGGCTACGTAGCACTCGCCCACAGCAAGGACCCCGAACCGAGGCCGCTGACTGACCCTGGGCGGCTGCTGTTCCCCTGCGAAGAGGTTCACTCCATCCGCCTGCAGACTGCGCTGCCCGATGTGCAGGCCCTGGAAACGCGCCATATCCGTGAGGTGAAACGCCTCGCCCACAACCACACCGTCACCGCCCGGGATCTACGGCTGCGGATCACGCTGGAACTCCTGGCCGGCATCACCATGGCCGTCTACGCGGAGCGCGATTCCATCCGGCTGCTGATAGGCGACGTGGAAGAACACATTGCCCTGAAGCACCTTGTCCTCCTTGGTCTCGATGTGTACCTGCTGACGGGAACCACACCGAAGGTCAGCCGGCAGGATCTCATGCATCCCCGGTACTTCAATGCGGAGAAGGTTCTTCCCTTCTACTCGTGGATGCCGCCGGTCGAGGAAGTCGCACAGGTCGGGAAGCAGCTGGAAGAGGCTGCCGCCGCGCTCTCTCCGATCCGGGCTCTTCGAGGTCTCATGGCAGACCTGTCCGGGAGCGTGGAGCACCTTTCGCTTCCCGAAGAGGCGGCCGCCTGATGACAGCCACGCTCGACGACTTCTACCGGGAGTTCACCGAACGGAACCGCGGGTTCATCGGCGAACGGGCCCAATCGGCACTACGGAACGCACGCGTGCTGATTGCCGGATGCGGGTCCACCGGAGGAGCAGCTGTCGAACCGCTCGCGCGTATCGGCGTACAGGACTTCGTCCTGGTGGATGTGGGGGAGTTCGAGCTGAACAACCTCAACCGGCAGCACGCCGCGTTCGGTGACATCGGGCGTCACAAAGCCGAGGTCGCCGAAGAACGAGTGATGCTGATCAACCCCAACGCCCGGACCAAGGTGATTACCGGCGGGATCACCCACGCCAACGCGCAGGATCTCGCGGAGAGCTGCACGCTGGTCATCGACGGCGTGGATGTCACCGAGCATGCCGGCTGGCGGGCGAAGTACAGCCTTCACGAGGCTGCGGTACGCGCCAAGCGCCCGGTGCTTTCCGGCTACGACATGGCCGGCACTCAGTACGTCCGCTTCTACGACTACCGGCTGCCGGGTTCACGTCCGTTCGACGGGAAGATCACCGCCGGCATGGTGGAGAAGTCCGCGGTGTGGCCGCTGTTGCTGAAGGCCATCCCTCTGCGGTTCGTGCCGCTGGAGATGATCCGCAACGCCCGCGAGCACCTGGGGGAAGAGGAGTACAGCGTCCCCCAACTCGTGTACGCGTCACTGCTGTTCGGCGCCCTCGCCACCCGCATGACCGTCGAGATTCTTGCCGGGCAGCCCGTACGTCGCCATGTGGTGGTCGACGCGCACAGGGAAGCACGCCGCACCACACGCAGGTGGGCCACCGGCGTGCAACGACCACTCGTGCTCGCAGGCGGCCTGCGAGAACTGGTGGCCATCATGCGAAACCGCGAATCACACACGAAGAAGTAGGGGGCACACTCTTGAGTACGAAGTCCGCTGACCTGATCGCGAAGCAGACGAAGAAGGCCCAGCAGCTTCTTGTCTCGTCCAGCCGGCATTCCTATGACCCGGGCCTGGACATCGACTGGGATGCTCCGCTCGAAGAGGGCAAGTGGTTCCTGCCGGAGAAGCGCTGCACCCTCTACGGCACGAAGACGTGGGACACCCTCACGCAGGAGCAGAAACTCCTCCTCACCCGTGAGGAGATGGCCTCTTCCATCGCTCTGGGCGTGTGGACGGAACACGTCCTGCTGCAGCTCGTTTCGCGTTACGTGTACGACAAGTCCGTGGGTTCCCCGCAGGTCCAGTTCGCTCTGACCGAGATGGCCGACGAAGTCCGCCACATGATCATGTTCGCGAACGTCGTCGAACGCATGGGTTCCGAGATCTACCCCACGCCGTGGAAGATCCGTGAGTCCGGCCGGATGCTGAAGACCGCGGCTCCCGTCGCCGCCCTGTGGGCGCTCCTCCTGCTGACGGAGGAGATCTTCGACAAGGTTCAGCGAGAAGTCGCCGCGGACGAGACTGTTCAGCCGCTGGTCCGCACCATGTCCCGTATCCACGTGGTGGAAGAGGCCCGGCACATCAGCTTCGCCCGCACCGAGCTGGAGCGGTTCGTGCCGAAGCTGAACAAGGTTCAGCTGTCCTCGCTGCGGATGATGCTGGCCCTGTCCATCCAGACGTTCGCCGGCGAGTTCTTCAACCCGCTCATGTACCGGCGGGCCGGCCTTCCGGACAGCGTCCGTAAGGAAGCCATGGCGAACCCGCACTCGCGGGAAACGTTCGGCTGGGCGGCGAAGCGGATCACCGACTACTACAGGTCCATCGGCATCATCGGTGGGGCGAGCGAGCGGATCTGGCGCAAGGCCGGCTTCATCCAGGACGCTGCATGACCCACGAGAACGATCAGTTCCACGAACACGACGACGACGGATACGAAGGGCCCGCGACGATCGTCATCGAGGGCGAAGAGTTCTCGGTCGAGGTGAAGCTCGCCGGATGCTTCCAGCCCATAGACGGCCGCTACCACTGGTACGGGCGCATCGCCGACAACCCACCGGTGACCGCAGCGGTCGCCAGTCGCGGTAAGACCCCGTGCACCTTCGCCACACCGCACGCGGAGGTTGAAGGCACGCTGTCGGATCCGGACCTGTGGAACCGGTACCGCATCAGCGGGGTGGGGACACCGCCCTTCCACGTGGTCAGCACGATCGAAGAGGTCGCTGTCTGACCCTCCCTCAGGCGCCGGTCCCGTGACCTTCATTCCTCAGGCGAGTCCCTTCGCCAGGTCACGGGACCGACCGCTTTCTTCGGCCGGGTTCCTGCTAGGCAGGGGCTTTGACCAGCCCGGAGAGCATGTAGCTCACGACCTGTGATGCTTCGCGGCCGGCTTGCTCGCAGTCATCGGCCAGGGCCAACGATGTCGCTGCCTCGCACAGTGTCCCGAAGATGATGGTGGCAGCCATCTTGATCGATACGTTCTCCCGGAGTTGCCCGCCGGCTTGTAGCCCGTCCAGCATCCCCACCACGAGGGGCAGCGCGAGATCGTCGTCGATCTGCCGGCAACGATGCACGCCGAGGACGCCGGCGGACTGGCGTAGCAGGGACCGCTTCTGAGTGTCCGTCACGTACGCGTCGATGAACCCCTGCACTGCGGCAACGGTTACCTGCCAGAGGTGCTGTTCTCCCTGCAGGTCGGCCGGGATCGCCGCTGCTACCTGCGCCACGACTTCCTGCTGGTTGATCCGGAAGACCTCGTCGAAGATGGCGCTCTTGTCGGGGAAGTGGTGATAGACGGCGCCCTTGCTCACCCGCGCGGCCTTCGCGACGTCGTCGACCGACGTGACGTCAAAACCCTTCTCCGCGAACAGGTCTGCTGCAGCGTCCAGCAGAGCCGCGCGTGTGATGGCCGCGTACTCCTCGCGCCGTGACTTGACTGCCATGCACCCTCCCAAGAATACTTACCGACCGTCAGTCAATCACAGACTTGAAGTCGGTCTACGACCCGGTGTCAGTCATTATCCAGGCTTCCAACCGGGTTATCCACCGCAGGAGGCGGCACATGTCAACCCACACCGAGGACCCACCGCCCGGCAGCATCGCCGCGCGCGCGTCCCGAACCATCCGCAAGCTGCGCTGGCCCCTGCTCGCTCTGTGGATTGCTGCGTTAGTCGTCGCCGGGACAGGCGCATCCCAGATCGCGAAGAACCTCAGCGGAGGCGGCTGGTACGTCCCCGGCACCGACTCGTCCATCGCCGCGCAGAAGCTCGAAGACGGTTTCAAGGGACGCGGGAAGACCACGGCCACCCTCGTCATCCATGACGCCCGCTACAAGAGCAGCGACCCCAAGTTCGAGCAGCGCGCCAAGGATGTCGCCTCCCGGGTGGAAGCCGACAAGGACCTGAAGGTCACGGACATGCTCGGCTGGACCACCGCCCAGCCCGACGATCGCGGCCCCTACGCGGGCGACGACCGGCGAACCGTCATCAACTCCGTAGCCATCGGCCTCGAAGACGGCGACGCGCGCCGGGAACTTCCCGCCATCCAGAAGGACCTTGCCCAAACATTCGACAGGGACGGCATCGACGTCTCTCTCGTCAGCGCCGCATCCTTCTGGGGGGACATCAACGTCCTCGGGCAGGAGGGCCTGGCAAGCGCAGAGATGCTCACTGCCCCGCTGATCATCCTGATCCTGCTTCTGCTGTTCCGCAGCGTGGTGTCCGTGCTGGTCTCACTCACCGTGGGCGTCTCGGCGATCGTGTTCACCCTCGGCCTGCTGGCCCCGGTCGCACAGAACTACGAGCTGTCCATCTTCGTGCAGAACGCCGCCACCATGCTCGGCCTCGGTGTCGGGGTGGACTACTCCCTATTCATGATCACCAGGTTCAAGGAACAACTCGCCAAGGGTCAGACCGTCGACCATGCGGTGGCCGCCACCCTGCGCACATCCGGACACACGGTGATCGCGTCCGGCATCACCATCGTCATCGCGATGTCCGCCCTGTTCACCATCGACCTGAACGTGATCTTCTCGCTCGCGCTCGGCATCATCCTCGTCGTCGCGTTCTCCGTGCTGACCAGCGTGCTGTTCCTCCCGGTCCTGCTGCACCTCCTCGGGCACCGCATCAACGCCGGCCGCCTCCCGAGGTGGCGGAAGAGCACCGTCGGCACGAGTGAGGAATCCAGCCGCTGGTACCGGGTCTCCATGAAGGTGATGAAGCGCCCGCTGCTGTTCCTCGCGGCGATCACCGCCGTACTGATCGCCGCGGCCTGGCCGGCACAGCAGATGCGCACCTTCTCCCCGGACGCACGCATCCTCCCGTCCACTTCGGACGTTCGCACCGGTTACGACCACGTCCAGAACGCGTTCGGCACGGGCTTCACCAGCCCGATCCAGATCGTCGTCACCACCGACAAGCCGCTGAACGAGCTCCCTCAGCACGACAAGGACGAACTCACCGACTTTCAGAACCGGTTGGGCTCCCTGTCGCACGTGGACAAGACCGCATCCGCCATCCCGGTCCTGAAGCAGCTGTCCCCCAAGGACCCCTACGCCGCTCTGGACACGTCCGTGATGGACCGGATGCCGGCTGACGCTCGGGACACGGTCAGGCACTACATCGCTGCCGGCGACCAGAAGCTTGTCATCGAGGTCGTCCCCACCCAGAACTCGTCCAGCGACCCCACCCGGGACCTCCTCGCCGATGTGCAGGACGAGACCAGGAAGCTCCCCGACTCCCTGCACCCCGTGGTCGGAGGGCAGACCGCAGAGGACACCGCCGCCAACGACGTCATCCAGGACGGACTTCCCTACGTCGTCGCGATCATCCTGGCGGCCGGCTACCTCGTCCTCCTGCTGACCTTCCGGTCACTGCTGCTGCCGCTCAAGGCCATCGTCATGAACCTGGTCTCGATCGCCGCCACCTACGGTGTTCTCACCCTCATCTTCCAGGAGGGCCTGGGCTCCGACCTGTTCGGATTCCAGCAGACCAGTGACATCCAGAACTTCGTCCCCATCCTGCTGCTGGCGCTCCTGTTCAGCCTCAGCACCGACTACGAAGTGTTCCTCCTCGACCGAGTCCGCGAAGAGTACGAGGCGACCGGGGACAACACCGCCTCCGTCGCTCGCGCCCTCACCCGAACCGCCCCCCTCATCTCCGGCGCCGCAATCCTGATGGTCGCCGTCTTCGGAGCCTTCTCCTTCACCGGGATCGTCCCCATCCAGCAGCTCGGCTTCGGACTCGCCGTTGCGATCCTCATCGACGCCACCCTCGTCCGCCTCTTCCTCGTCCCCGCGACCATGCGCCTCATGGGCCGCTGGAACTGGTGGCTCCCCGGCAGCCGCACCACTGCTCCGGGGAAGACGTCCGAGGACGTCACCAGCAAGGAACCGGAACCGATCACCAGTTGAAGGGAGAAGACAACATGCTGATCGTCTTCGCGCTCCTTTTCCTAGGAATCATGGTGGGAGCCGTCGCACACATTCCCGTCACCGCCAGTGCGATCGCCGGCACCGGCATCGCCGCCTGGCTGATCACCTTCTGGGTACGCGAGCGCACCTCCGGACGCTGCGAGGGAGACGCATGACGCAGGTAACAGCACCCGCAAAAAGCCCATCGATCAACACGACCAGCACCAAGAACCGCACCCGGGACGCCGACAGCTTCGCCGTCGCAGCCTTCGTCCTCGGCCTGCCGGGGCTCCTTGTCGGGAACATCTTCCTCGGCCCCACGGCCATCGTCCTGGCCACCCTTGCCCTGATGCGCGGAACATCGCGACAAGGACGAGCGTGGTTCGGCATGGTCCTCGGTTTCGCCGACCTGGTTGTCCTGGCGGCTCTGGTCACCCTCAACGGAACCGTCTCCTGGAGTCAGTGAGGACATCGGCAAGAGACGATCGGTGTTGAGGTCGGTCCGTCGGGGCCGACCTCAACACGTACATCGCCCGGCACCAGCGGTTTCAACGGCGGTGCGCGTGGGACAGCGGCGCGAAGTGCGGGACTGCCGGCCCGCTCCGTATTACGGCGTGGGGGGCCGCTGCGGGGAGCGGAGGACGAGCAGGGTGATCTCGCTGGGGGCGAAGACGCGGAACGGCGGGCCCCAGAAACCGGTGCCGCGGCTGGTGTAGAGGAGGGTGCGGGTGCCGTGGCGGCTGAGGCCGGCGAGGGCGGGCTGATCGAGGCGGACGAGGTGGTGGAAGGGCCAGATCTGGCCGCCGTGGGTGTGGCCGGAGAGTTGGAGGTCGATGCCGTCTGCTGCGGCCCGGTCGACGAACTTCGGCTGGTGGGCCAGGAGCAGGACGGGCAGGTCGGGGTCGGCGCCGTTCAGGGCTCCGGCCAGGTGGGCGCGGTGGCCGGCCAGGCCGGAGGACTCGGCGGTGACATCATCCACGCCGGCGACCACCAGGGTGTCGCCGCCGCGTTCGAGCAGCAGATGACGGTTGCGCAGCGGCTCCCAGCCCAGCTCGTCCATCAGGTCGACCCAGCCCTGGGCCTCGCTGTAATACTCGTGGTTCCCGGTGACGTAGACCCGGGCCCGGGTGGCCTGCACGGTGCCGAGCGGAGCGGCCTGGGCGCGGCGGCGTTCGGCCGTGCCGTCCGCGATGTCGCCGGTGTGGCAGACCAGGTCGGCCTCAAGGGTGTTGACCGTCTCGCAGACCCGCGCGGACCAGCGGGCGCGGTCGAGCGGGCCGTAGTGGGTGTCGGTGATGAGGGCGACGCGCGTGCCGTCCAACCCGGCGCCCAGGCGCGGGAGTTGTACGTCGAGGCGGCGCACCCGTGGCACCCGGCGGGCTTCGGCGTACCCCCAGGCGAGCAGCACGGCGGCTACGCCGAGGACCGCCCAGGTGACGATCCGGGCCCGGTACTGACCGTCGCCCACGCCGGCCACGGTCAGGGCGAGGCGCAGCAGGACGCCGAGCAGGACGGACCAGGTGAACAGGACCCAGCCGGCCCCGAGGAGGGTGTCCCCGATGATCGCCGCCCAGTCCTGCTGCCGCCGGCCGTGGCCGCGCATCATCGCGAGCGGCATGGCGATCAGACCGAGGGCGAACAGGGCGGTGCCGCCCAGCGCCACGGGGAGCGGCCAGTGCTGGCCGGCGTGCAGCAGCACCCAGCAGGGCACGGCCCACAGCAGGACGGGGGCGATCAGAGGGATGAAGCGCATCAGGCGGCGCAGTGGGCTCTGCTGGGGCGCATGCGCTGCGCCGTCCGTGGACCGGGCCTCGCTGGTGGCGCTCACGCTGCCCTCCTCAAGTAACCGGACTGCCGACGCGCGCACTGTATCCGGTCGTTCCAGGGGACGTCTTGCCGGTCGTTGATGCCCTTTCATCGGCAACATGCGAGACGGGGCGACCGGCCCGGACCCGATCGATCAGGAGCCGTGGCTCACCGGCCCGCTGTGCTGGCGCCGGCCGGCGACTTCCCCCGCGTCTCCGGGGCCATCACGTGCGAGACGACGGCGCCGAGCACCAGGATCGCCGCCGCCGGCACCATCGTCGCCACCGGGCTGGACGCCCGGGCGCCGCGACTTCATGCTCGCCGAGCCGGTGCGCGTCGACGCCGACGGGTGCGTGGCGGTGCCGGACGCGCCCGGCCTGGGCGTGGAGCTCGACGAAGAGGCCGTCGAGCGGTGGCGGGTGGGCTGACCGCCCGGTTCTCTCGATGATCCGGCCCGGGGCGTGCCGCCGGTACGACGCGACGTCTACGGCCCGGGTACGGACCGTCGTACCCGGGGCCGGTCGAGGACTGGGGGCTCACTCGGTGGACCTGTTCACGCGGATCAGCGTCTGCTGGCCGTTGGCGACGAGCTTCCGGGCACCGTCGGGCTGGACGCCGTACACCTCCAACTGGCAGACGGTCAGGGTGCGTCCGGGTTTCAGGACGGTGCCGATCGCTTCGAGGTGGTCGCCGGCGGCGGGCGCGAGCAGGTTGATCTTGTACTCGACGGTGAGGACCTCTGAGTCCTCGGAGAACAGCGTGAGTGCCGCGTAGCCGCCGGCGCTGTCCGCTATGGCGCTGGTGGCGCCCGCGTGGACGTAGCCGTGCTGCTGTGTCACCTCAGGGCGCGCCGGGAGCACGATGTGTACGCGGCCGGGCCCGACATGGGCGAGGCGCGCGCCGAGGTGGGCCATGAGGCCTTGCAGGTCGAAGCTGTCCTGGACGCGCTTGCGGACCGCGAGACTCGCCTGTTCCTGCTGCGACTGGTCTTCCACGTGCATGCTCTCCTTCGGGCCCGTGTCGGGTGGAGCGGCCTGGTTCCTCAGCCGGCCAGCCGTTCCACCAGCAGGAAGGCGCCGATGGCGATCATCATGGCACCGCTGATGCGGGTGACGACCTGGGCGGCCGAGGGCCGGGTCTTCAAGACCGAGCGGGCGAGGACGCCGACGCCGAGGTAGACGACGGTGCACGCGGTCAGGTGCAGCATGCTGAGCAGACCGGTCTGCGCGGCGACCGGCCAGCCGTCGGCGGTGTCGATGAACTGCGGGAACAGCGAGAAGTACAGCAGCAGGGCCTTCGGGTTCAGGCCGCTGATCCCGGCCCCCTTGAGCACGACCTGCCGGCGGGAGGCGTCCGCGCTCTCTCCGGCGGCCGCCGGTACGGCCGGCTGCCGCAGCACGCTCCAGCCCAGCCACAACAGGTAGCCGGCGCCCGCCACGGTCAGGGCGGTGAGTACGGCGGGGGAGCTCGCCACGATCACCGCGAGGCCCGCGACGGCGACCAGTGCGTAGGCCGCGTGTCCGGCGATCAGCCCGGTGACCGCCGGGACGACCGAGCGTTCCCGCAGTCCGGCGGAGATCGCGTAGGCCCAGTCGGCGCCGGGGGTGAACACCAGCAGCAGGTCCACTGCCAGGAAGGCCGCCAGCGTCGTCGTATCCATCGGTCGTTCCCTCTCGCGTTTGTTGCTCTGGGAGGGAAGAGTAGGTCTGATTTGCCCGAAAGTGTTTGCGTCTTTCCCTCAGTTTCAGGCAATGTGAGGGAGAATCTTCTCCATGGATGCCCTGGACCGGAAGATTCTTACCGAGCTGCAGCTGGATGGCCGTCTGACGATCACTGAGCTGGCCGCGCGCGTGCAGCTCAGCGTCTCGCCCTGTCACCGTCGCCTGCGCGACCTCGAACGCGAAGGCGCGATCCGCGGCTATCGGGCGGTAGTGGATCCGGCGGCCATCGGCCTGAACTTCGAGGCTCTCGTCTTCGCCACCCTGCGCTGGGAGACCCCCGACACCGTCACGGCCTTCGAAGAGGCCGTGAGCGCTGTCCCGCACGTCATCCAGGCGCAGCGCCTGTTCGGAGAACCCGACTACCTGCTCCGTGTCGCCACCACCGACCTGGTCGCCTTCCAGCAGCTCTACGACCAGCAGCTCGCACGACTGCCCGGGGTCCAGCGCCTGAACTCCACCCTCGTCATGAAGAACGTCGTCCACGACCGCCCTCTGCCCGAGTAGCGGTCCATCCGCGTGCTCCGCGGACCGGGAGGCCTTCCACCTGGTCAAACAGTTACAGCCAGGACCCCGCTCATAAGGACTGTCGTGACAGATGAGAGGGTCGGGCGGGTGAGCGAGACACCGAAGAACACCCTGCAGTACCGCTTTGACGGGCCGGAAGACGCCCCTGTCCTCATCTTGGGTCCCTCACTGGGTACGACCTGGCACATGTGGGACCGGCAGGTTCCCGAGCTCGCCCGGCAGTGGCGGGTGTTCCGTTTCGACCTGCCCGGGCACGGCGGCGCCCCTGCCCACCCGTCCGGTTCCGTCGCCGACCTCGCCACACGGCTGCTGGCCACGCTCGACGAGCTCGGCGTGCAGCGCTTCGGTTACGCGGGCTGTTCCCTGGGCGGCGCCATCGGTGCGGAGCTGGCGCTGCGCCACCCCCGGCGCGTGGCCTCCCTCGCCCTGATCGCGGCCTCGCCCCGGTTCGGCACGGCCGACGAGTTCCGTCAGCGCGGCGTGATCGTCCGCAGCAACGGCCTCGACCCCATCGCCCGCACCTCCCCGGAGCACTGGTTCACCAGCGGCTTCGCGGCCGCCCAGCCCGCCATCACCGACTGGGCCGTGCAGATGGTGCGCACCACCGACCCCGGCTGCTACATCGCGGCCTGCGAGGCGCTCGCCTCCTTCGACGTGCGCGCCGAGCTCGGCTCCATCGGGGCCCCCACGCTCGTCCTCGTCGGCTCCGACGACCAGGTGACGGGCCCCGCCCAGGCACGCACGCTCGTCGCCGGCATACCGGACGCCCGCCTCGCCGTCGTGCCCGCCGCCTCGCACCTCGCCCCGGTCGAGCAGCCGGCCGCGGTCACCGACCTCCTCGTACGGCACTTCTCCACCGCCTGGCAGCCCGCGTACGAGACCGGGCAGCACGCGATCCCCGCCGCCCCGGTCAAGCCCGTCCTCGCGCCGCCGCCCCCGCCGGTCGCCCCCGTGGCGGAGATCGGCCCCACCGAAGCCCAGCCCGAGGCGGAGGTCCGGCCCGACCGGCACGACGTGGGTCTCAAGGTGCGCCGCGAGGTGCTCGGCGACGCGCACGTGGACCGGGCCCTGGCCTCCGCGGACGCCTTCTCCGGCGACTTCCAGGAGTTCCTGACCCGCTACGCCTGGGGCGAGATCTGGAGCCGGCCGGGCCTCGACCGCCGCATGCGCAGCTGCGTGACGCTCACCGCGCTCGTGGCCGGCGGGCACCTCGACGAGCTGGCCTTCCACACCCGGGCCGCCCTGCGCAACGGCCTCACCGCCGACGAGATCAAGGAAGTGCTGCTCCAGGCCGCCGTGTACTGCGGTGTGCCCGCGGCGAACTCGGCGTTCAAGGTGGCCCAGGCCGTGATCCGCGAGGAGACCACGCCGCAGGAGTAGACGACGGGCGCCGGGACGAGCCGTACGCGGGGCGGGAGCGCAGGATGGTTCGTATGAAGCTCACGAAGAAGATCCATGCCTGCGTCCGCCTGGAGAAGGACGGGCGGACGCTCGTCATCGACCCGGGCGGCTTCTGTGAGGAGGACGCGGCTGTCGGCGTCGAGGCGATCCTCGTCACGCACGAGCATGCCGACCACTTCAACGAGGCCCGGCTGCGGACAGCCCTCGACGCCGACCCCGCCACCGAGATCTGGACCCTGAAATCCGTGGCCGACAAGATCTCGACGGCGTTCCCGGGCCGGGTGCACACGGTCGGGCACGGCGACACCTTCGAGGCGGCCGGATTCGACATCCAGGTCCACGGCGAACTGCACGCCGTCATCCACCCGGACATCCCGCGCATCACGAACGTCGGCTATCTGATCGACCACGGCCGCGTCTTCCACCCCGGCGACGCGTTCACCGTCCCCGACCAGCCCGTCGAGACGCTGCTCGTGCCGGTGATGGCCCCCTGGAACAAGATCGCCGAGGTCATCGACTACCTCCGCGAGGTCGGTCCGCAGCGCGCGTACGACATCCATGACGCACTGCTGACCGACCTGGCGTGGCCCATCTACGACGGGCAGATCGGGGCGCTCGGCGGGACGGAGAACCTGCGGCTGACGCCGGAGGAGTACGCGACGCTCTGAGCGGCCCCGGGTCTGCGAACCCGGCTGCGAACTCCCTTTACTTGCCGAGGAGTTCGACGACCTCTTCGGTCGTGGCGAGCTCCGCGATCCGCGGGAAGATCTTGCCGAAGCTGTGCTCGTGGGACGCGGCATCCGTGTCGGTCGTCGCGTCCTCGACCACCGTCAGGTGGTAGCTCAGCTCGAACGCGGACCGGGCGGTGGACTCGACGCCGATCGAGGACGAGATCCCCGCGAGCACGATCTGCGTCACTCCGCGGCGGCGCAGCTGGAGGTCCAGCTCGGTGCCGGTGAACGCGCCCCAGTGCCGCTTGGTGATCACGATGTCGTCGCCGAGCGGGCCCAGCTCGTCCGGGAACTCGGAGAACGCGGCGGGCGGCGCCTGGGTGAGCCCCGGGGTGGCCGACCGGCTCACGGGCAGGTCACCGCCGTCGGGGGACCAGGCGACGCGGACCCGCACGACGGGCAGGCCCTTGGCGCGGAAGGCGTCCGCGAGGGTGGCCCCGTTCTTCAGGACGGCGTCGGCGGGGTGGACGGTGGGCAGGCCGAGGATGCCGTTCTGGAGGTCGATGAGGACGAGGGCGGTGCGCTCGTCGAGGGTGGTGGCGGGCATGGGGGTGCTCCTTGCGGATCCGGGGGAGATGCTTCGACAGGCTAACTTTCAAACAGGGAAACTTGCAAGGTAGCCTGCCTATACCTCGCGGGCAGGCGGGCGTTGTCGTACCCGCCCGGTAGGTTGTGGGCATGCGGATTGCTACCTGGAATGTGAACTCGATCACCGCCCGGCTGCCCAGGCTCCTCGCCTGGCTGGAGAACACCGGGACGGACGTGCTGTGCGTCCAGGAGACCAAGTGCACGGCCGAGCAGTTCCCCGCCGACGAGCTGCGCGAGCTGGGCTACGAGTCCGCGGTGAACGCGACCGGGCGGTGGAACGGCGTGGCGCTGATCTCCCGCGTCGGCCTGGAGGACGTCGTGACCGGCCTGCCCGGCGACCCCGGTTACGAAGGCGTCCACGAGCCCCGCGCGATCTCCGCCACGTGCGGCCCCGCGCGCGTGTGGTCGGTGTACGTGCCGAACGGCCGCGAGGTGGACCACCCGCACTACGCGTACAAGCTCCAGTGGTTCGAGGCGCTCAAGGCGGCCGTCGCGGGCGACGCGGAGGGCTCCCGCCCGTTCGCCGTGCTGGGCGACTACAACGTCGCGCCGACGGACGACGACGTCTGGGACATCTCCCTCTTCGACGGCGCCACGCACGTCACGCCCGCGGAGCGCGCCGCGCTCGCCGCGCTCCGCGGGACGGGCCTGTCCGACGTGGTCCCGCGCCCCCTGAAGTACGACCACCCCTTCACGTACTGGGACTACCGCCAGCTCGGGTTCCCCAAGAACCGCGGCATGCGCATCGACCTCGTCTACGGGAACGCGGCGTTCGCGGGGGCCGTGAAGGACTCGTACGTGGACCGCGAGGAGCGCAAGGGCAAGGGCGCCTCGGACCACACGCCGGTGGTCGTGGACCTGGACGTGTAGCGGCCCGTCCCGCCCCCGGCGACCGGGGGCGGCCCTATCGCTGCAGAGCCCTCAGGTCCACCGCCCGAGCCATCGCGTCGAGCCCCGCGTCCCCGGGGTGCAGATGATCCCCGCTGTCGAACTCGGGCCGCATCCGCGCGGGATGCGCCGGATCGCGCACCACGGCATCGAAGTCGACGACCGCGTCGAAGTCGCCCCCGCTGTCCCGTACGTACGCGTTGACCACCTCGCGCTCCCGGTCGGCCGCCGCCGTGCACAGGATCTCGCCCTCGCACGGAGTGACCGTCGCCCCGACCACGCGAAGCCCCCGCGCGTGGGCGCGCGCGGCGATCTCCCGCAGCCCGGCGACGACTTGGGCCCCGCTGAAGCCGGCCCGGACGTCATTGACGCCCTGGAAGACGACGACCGTGCGGGCCGACGTCTGGGACAGCACGTCACGGTCGAGACGGTGCAGCGCGCTCACGCCGCCCGTGTCCGTGGAGACGCCGTCCCCCGGATAGCGGTCGCCCGTCACGCGGTTCGCCGAGATCCCCTGGTTCAGGACCCCGTAGTGCGGGACCGTGTCCTGCTCGCGCAGTCGCGTGGCGAGCACATCGGGCCAGCGGTGGTTCGCGTCCGGGGTCGACTTCACGCCGTCCGTGATGGAGTCGCCGAGCAGGACGACCGACCCGGGCCCGCCGCTCACGTCGACACCGGTGAGCAAGGGCCAGTACGTGATCGTCGAGGTGTACGAGGCCGGTGAGGCCTCCGCCGCGTGATCGCCCGGCAGGCTCACGTACGAGCGCTGGATCGCCTGGCTGTGCACCGGCGTGGCGGCGACCGCCTCCGGGAGGTGGAAGCTGACCAGCAGGTTCGCGCCGGCCGGCACGTCGAAGCCCACCGGGTCGCTGAACGCCTGCGCTCCCGCGGGGATCTCCGTGCCCGCCGCGCCCCGGAACGTCAGCCGCACGGGCCTGCCCTTGGCGCCGGCGCCCGTGTCCTGCACGGCGACCGTCGCGCTCCCGACCCGCACCGGCGCCGACGCGAACGTGTTGTCGAGCCGGATCCGCACGCGGGGCCCGCCCACGCTGGTGTGCACGACGAGCCGCACCGTGCGGTCCGCCCAGGGCCCGACAGCCGCGTATCCGGCGGTGGACGCCGACCAGGTGCCGGTCCACCCCGGCGCGGGCGAGCGCACCGACAGGGCGAAGACATGCAGATCGGGGGCGCCGGGGTCGCGGGGCAGGTCCACGGAGGCGATCTCGCGGCCCTTGGTGACGGGCACGGTGACGACGTACAGGCTTGTCCTCTCGGCGAGTTGACCGTCGGGTGTGTTGCGGTGGGGCAGCGCCACGGACTTGGTGGCGAGCGGGCCCGTGCGCCAGTCGGGCGCGGCGAGGCGGTAGGTGGAGTGCGAACCGTCCCGGTAACGCACGGTGCCGCTGCCGGCCGCGTCGCCGCCCGTTCCGGCCACCAGGAAGGCGAGCGCGTCGCCCCGGCCGTGCACGCGGACGCGCTGCCCGTCGGCGCGCACGTTGTCGGGCCCGGTCGCCGCCGTGCGCGGCCAGGTGAGGCGGGCACCCTCAACGCCCAAGGCACGCCCGGGAGTCCAGCCGGCCGCCGTCAGGTCACCGGCGGACAGGGAACTGCCCGAGCCGTCGAAATCGGCGTCCTCGGCCCGGTCGTCGGCGCTGACCGCCCTGTTGTCGAAGAGCCGCTCCAGGGGGAGCGGCTCGGGTCTGTGCGGGGCGGCCTGCGCGAGGGCGGTCGGTGCGAAGCCCGTAAAGAGCGCCAGTACAGCTGCCGTTCCCCAGACGCGTCGGCGCACGACCGACTCCCTCCACTTGTGGGTGAGAAGTGACAGGTGCGCCATGAAGCTAAAGAGGAGACAGGTTCGCGTCAATGAGCCGCGTGCGAACGTGGCCCGAACTCTCCGTAACAGGGCTCCGCGCGCCCTGTGGTGCGACGGCCTGCGGGGATGTCAGGGTGATCGGTATGAACATCCCTTTCTTGGACAACTGGCGCAAGAAGCACGGCTCCGCCTTCGGCGTGGCCGTCTTCACCGAGGGTGACGGCGGGGCGGAGGGCGTCGCCGAGCTGCTCTCCGAGTGCGAGCTGCTGCGCTCGCAGGCGCAGGATGCCGGGATCGAACTGGACGACTCCGTCAGGTCGTTGGAGGCGCTCGACCAACTGGTGCCGCGCTGGCGCGAGGACGAGGAAGCGCTGCCGTGGCTCGGCAACGACGCGGGCCTGTACCTGGGTACGGTCCTCGTCCGCCAGGTGCCGGGCGCGGCCTGGGTGATCTGGCCCAACGGGCAGCCGGTGGTGCGGCTCCGCTCGGGCCGTGAGGTCGACGTGGTCGCCGCGGGCCACGAATGGGCGACCAGCGGGGCGCCGGAGCTGTCGCAGTTCTACGCCGAGGCATCGGAGACGTAGAACCGCAAATACGGTTAATGGCCATACGTGCGTGTCGCCGGTCAAGTCCCAAATCGACGTGGATAGTTTGCGCGGACCGACACAGCTGAGAGTGGGCAGGTCTTGCCATGGCCGTCGATCCGTTGATCGAGCTGCGTGACGTCAACAAGTACTACGGGGAGCTGCATGTCCTCCAGGACATCAACCTCACCGTCGGCAAGGGGGAGGTGGTGGTGGTCATCGGCCCCTCGGGGTCGGGGAAGTCGACGCTCTGCCGGACGATCAACAGGCTCGAGACGATCCAGTCGGGGAACATCAAGCTCGACGGACAGCCCCTCCCGGAGGAGGGCAAGGCCCTCGCCCATCTGAGGGCCGAGGTGGGGATGGTCTTCCAGTCCTTCAACCTCTTCGCGCACAAGACGGTCCTGCAGAACGTCTCCCTCGCCCAGATGAAGGTCAGGGGCCGCAAGCGGGACGAGGCCGACAAGCGCTCCCGTGAACTCCTCGACAGGGTCGGGCTCGCCTCGCAGGCCGACAAGTACCCCGCCCAGCTCTCCGGCGGGCAGCAGCAGCGCGTGGCCATCGCCCGCGCCCTCGCCATGGACCCCAAGGCCCTCCTCTTCGACGAGCCGACCTCGGCCCTCGACCCGGAGATGATCAACGAGGTCCTCGAGGTGATGCAGCAACTCGCCCGCGACGGCATGACGATGGTCGTGGTCACCCACGAGATGGGCTTCGCCCGCTCCGCCGCCAACCGCGTCGTCTTCATGGCCGACGGCCGCGTCGTCGAGGACCGTACCCCCGAGGAGTTCTTCACCAACCCTCGCAGCGAACGGGCCAAGGACTTCCTCTCCAAGATCCTCAAGCACTGACGGGGGTGGACCGATCCATGCTGCGCAAGACACGTGTGTTCCGCGCCGTCGCCGCCCTCGCGCTCACCGCCCTGGCCGCCGCGGCCTGCGGCAAGGAGGGCAGCCCGCCGACCAAGGGCCCGTCGGCCGCCCAGCTGCCCAAGTACCAGGTGGCGCAAGGGTTTGAGCTCACCGACTCCAAGACCTGGCGGAAGGCGAAGAAGCGCGGGCACTTCGTCGTGGGGGTCAAGGAGGACCAGCCCTACCTCGGCGAGAAGGACCCGGCCACCGGCGTCTACTCCGGCTTCGACATCGAGATCGCCAAGATGATCTCCGCCTCCCTCGGCTTCGCCCCCTCGTCGATCTCCTTCAGGACGATCGCCTCGGCCAACCGCGAGACCGCCCTGCAGAACGGCCAGATCGACTACTACGTGGGCACCTACACCATCAACGACAACCGCAAGAAGCTCGTCGGCTTCGGCGGCCCCTACTACATGGCCGGCCAGTCGCTCCTCGTGCGCACCGACGAGCACGACATCAACGGCCCGCAGGACCTGGCCGGCAAACGCGTCTGCTCCGCGGCCGGCTCGACCCCCTACCAGCGCATCCAGAAGGACTACCCGAAGGCGGTGCTCGTCGCGTACGACACGTACTCGGTCTGCGTCGACAACCTGCTCACCTATCAGGTCGACGCCGTCACCACCGACGACGCGATCCTGCTCGGCTACGCGGCCAAGGTGCCCGACGAACTCAAGCTGGTCGGCAAGCCGTTCTCCAAGGAGCCCTACGGCATCGGCGTACCCAGGAGCGACAACGCGCTGCGGTTCGCGATCGACACCGCGCTCCAGGCCCGCGAGAACGACGGCGACTGGAAGAAGGCGTACAACGCGACGCTCGGCCTGTCCGGGGTGCCCGCGCCGAAGCCGCCCCCCATCGACCGCTACCCGGCGAGCTGAGGAGGCCTCGTGTCCGTACTGACCAGCAATTTCTCCACCTTCGCCAAGGGGTTCCTCGGGACGGTCGAACTCACCGTCTACGCCTCGGTCCTCGCACTCGTCCTCGGCTTCCTGATGGCGTCGTTCCGGGTCGCGCCCGTCGGATCCTTCCGGGTCTTCGGCACGGTCTGGGTCAACATCCTGCGCAACACCCCGCTGACCCTGCTGTTCTTCGCGGTACTCCTCGGCCTGCCGCGCTTCGGAATCGTCCTGCCCTTCAAGGTGTTCGCGGTCCTCGCCCTAGGCTGCTACACCTCGGCGTTCATCTGCGAGGCCCTGCGCTCCGGCATCAACACCGTCCCCAGGGGGCAGGGCGAGGCGGCCCGCAGCCTCGGGATGTCGTTCGGCCAGACGCTGTCGATGGTCATTCTCCCGCAGGCTTTCCGGTCGGTCATCCCGCCCGTCGGCTCGACCCTCATCGCCCTCGCCAAGAACTCGGCGATCGCCGGGGCCTTCAGCGTCAACGAGCTGCTCGGCACCTACAAGACCCTCAGCGAGCTGGGCTACAACATCATCTGGACGTTCTTCTGGATCGCGGTCGGCTACCTGATCATCACCCTCACCATCAGCGCGATCTTCAACGTGCTCGAGAAGCGCTGGGGAGTTCCCCGTTGAAAGCTCTTGCCCACGACGCCACCGCCCTCTACGACGTACCGGGACCGAAGACCGAGCGCCGGCACCGGCTGTACGGCGTGCTCTCCACGATGATCGTGCTCGGCCTGCTCGCCTGGATCTTCTACCTCCTGTTCGACACCGACCAGTTCACGTACACGAAGTGGATGCCCTTCGAGTACAAGGGCATCCAGGAGCTGCTCCTGCGCGGGCTCGGCAACACGCTGAAGGCGTTCGCCATGGCCGCCGTGTTCTCCCTCGTGCTCGGGACGGCCCTCGCGGTGGGGCGTCTGTCCGACCACCGGCCGGTGCGCTGGCTCGCCACGCTCGTCGTGGAGTTCTTCCGCGCGATGCCCGTCCTGGTGATGATCTTCTTCATCTTCGTGGCGCTGAAGGTCCAGCCGCTGCCCGCCCTCGTCGCCGGGCTCACCCTCTACAACGGCTCGGTGCTCGCCGAGGTCTTCCGCTCCGGCTGCAACTCCGTCGAACGCGGGCAGGGCGAGGCCGCCTACGCGCTCGGGATGCGCAAGACCCAGGTCATGACACACGTCCTCGTGCCGCAGGCCGTACGCGCCATGCTGCCCGCCATCATCAGCCAGCTGGTGGTCGCCCTGAAGGACACCTCGCTCGGCTATCTCATCACCTACGAGGAGTTCCTCCACGCCGGGAAGTCCATCGCCTCGAACCTCGACTACGATTTGCCTTTCATCCCCGTGGTGATGGTGATCTCTCCGATCTACATCGGGATGTGCATGCTGCTTTCGTGGTTCGCCCAGTGGGTGTCCAAGCGCCAGCGGCGCAACCCCAAGGTCGAGGCGGCCGAAGTCGCCCCGGCCGAGCCGGGGACGCTGCTGCCGGGGGCGCAGTAGCAGGGGCTCCTTGCAGAGACCACAGGGCCATGCCCGCCCGGCAGCAGCCGGAGATCACTGCTCGCGCAGGGGGATCGACACGTATGACGGGTCGTCCTTCGGCGAGGAGAAGGTCAGCTGTGCGCCGGTCGGGTTGTGCTCGATATAGAGCGGGTCGACCGTGTCGACGACCAGGGCGAGCCGGTGCCCTGCCGGGACGTCGTAGGCCGTGGAGAACAACTCCAGGTCCACGCCGAACGGAGCGCCGGGTGTCTTGCCGTGGAAGGTGTACGGCGCGTTGCTGACCAGCTTGCCGAGGCCGAGCGGGCCCACGTCGTAGAGGTACGCGACGAGGGTTCCGCTCTCCTTGGTCGGGGTGAGCGTGGTGTGCATCTTCGCCGTCCCGCGCACATGCTGCTCGGACGCGTACTTCTCCGACTGCCACACGCCCGCCCAGCGGCGCGGCAGCAGCGGCACCGAGGCCGTCGGGGGCAGTCGCAGGAACTGGTCGAGGATGTTCGACAGTTCCAGGATCCCTCCGTTGGCGCCCGAGTCGACGTTCGTGTGGATCGTGGTCGTGCCCGCGAGGGCGATCTTCTTCTTCGTCGCGCCGACCGACTTCCAGTCGGGGTAACTCTCGTACGCGCCGGTGGAGCGGGACTTGATGCGGACGGGGAGTTCGCGGTCGACGCCGTTGTCGTCACCTTTGAGGTAGTGGTCGAACCAGCGGTGAGTGTCCTGCCACGTGTCGTTGGGCAGCCCGAGCAGTCCGGTCGCCTCGGCCGTGGCGTGGTCGCCGGGGCGGAACTCCAGGCGCTTGGGGGTGGTGAGCTTCTCGTAGAAGTCCGCGTACTGGTTGGGCGGGAAGATGGTGTCGCCCCAGGCGTTGCCGAGGAGGATGGCGGCGCCGTTCTTGTTGATGCTGTCGAGGTACGTCTCGGGGGAGCGCTTCCTGCCCCACGCGATCATGTCGTCCTCCTTGGCCAGGTTCGAGCCGAGGAAGTCCTTCATGACCTGCTGGAGTTCGGGGCTCGGGCGGCCCGTGAGATAGCCGGCGCCGGAGAGCAGGGCGGCGGCCTGGAAGTGCTGGGTGCGGCCGGAGTAGATCGAGTCGATCAGGTCGCCCCAGCCGCTGAGCGCGGCCACGGCCTTGATGCGCTTGTCGTGCCCCGCGGCGAGCAGGCTGATGCCGGCGCCGTAGGAGACGCCAGCCATGCCGATCTTGTCCGGGTCGGCCTGGGTGTGCGCGAGGGCCCAGTCGATGACCTTCGAGGCGTCCTCGATGTCCTCGGGGCCGCCGACCTCGATCTCGCCGCCCGACTGCCAGAAGCCGCGGGAGTTGTAACTCACCACGACATAGCCGGAGTCGGCGAGCTGCTTGGCCTGGGCGAGGTATTCGATCTGCGGCACGGCCCAGCTCGTGGGGAGCACGACGACCGGGTATCTGCGCGTGGTGTCGGAGGGGGCTACGACGTTGGCCTTCAGGACCGTGCCGCCGGCGCCGCTGATGTCGACGAAGCGCACGCCCGGACCCGGCGCCGCCTGCGCGGCGGGGGCCAGGCCCAGCGCCGCCCCGGCGATCAGGGTCGCGGACACGGCACCAGCAGTGGTCGTACGCAGCGCTCTGCGCGGGTGTCGCGGGTGTCCCACGGGTCACTCCTCACTCGTGTCAGTGCAAAGTGACCCGACGGTAACCGTGGCGTCTTACCGTAGGTAACCCATCGGTAAGTTACGTACGGGTAACGATGTTTTGTTGTTCAACCGCACTCGCGTTCCCCCAGGTCAGGGGCGGATCACTTCGCCCGGTGCGAGGAGGCGCGGGGTGTCGTCGCAGGGGCCGGAGCCTGGGCGGCGCGGGTGACGTCGCCGACCAGCTCGACCACATCGGGGCCGTACGCCTGGGAGTTGACGACCTTCAGGAGGAGCACGAACGCGTTGGTGCCGTGCTTGCGGGCCAGGCGCTCGTGGTGGCGGGCGAGATAGCGGGTGGCCGCCTGGTTCGTGACCGGCAGCTGGCCGCAGAAGAGGAAGACCGGGCGCGAGCCCTGTCCCTGGCCCGCCGTCAGCCGGGCGAGCAGCACGTACTCCGTGATCCCCGGCTCCAGGCGGTAGCGCTCACTGCCTATCTGGAACGCGCCGCGGTCGGGGCCCGGCTCCGGGTCCGTGTTGACGCGGATGCCCGGCAGGAGGCTGTGCATGTGGGCGGCCATCCGGCGGTTCGACGCCGGTCCGCCCACGCAGAACTCAGTGCGCTCCCCGAACCCCTGCTGGGCCGTGTCGTGCGCGATGACCTGCGCGTGCGCCCCGCAGTCCTTGATGATCGCCGAGAGTTCGAGCAGGGCGAACACGTCGTGGCGCTTCACCGTCAGCTCGGGGCCGCCCGCGTCGCGGTTGACCACGAGGAGCGACTCGGAGTTGTCGGGTAGCCCGAAGAAGGCCTGCCTGCGCCGGAGTTTGCGCTTCCACGAGTAGGTGCGGGCGAGCCAGCCAAGGGCGGCGCAGATCCCGGCTGCGATCACGCCGAGGACGATGTTGCGCACGTCTTCCGTCATGGGGGCGCATGCTAGCGGGCGGACGGATCCTTGTTCGAGGGGGTCCTGACGGTTCGCGGAACTGAAGTTACGCTGCGCGGACGGCTGTTGACTGGAGGTACGGATGAGACGTCCTGTTGCGCGGAATCTTTCGGGTTTGGCCGTTGCTGCGGTGCTGGTCACGGTGGGTGCGGCCGCGCCCCCTACGTCTTCGTCGGGGGCCGCCGGCGCCGCCGGCACCGCGTCCGCGCCCAAGGTGCCGCTGGCAGTCGGCTACGGCGGCGCGGTCTCCAGCGTCGACGCGGACGCGTCCGCCGCCGGGATCGAGGTTCTCCGCAAGGGCGGCAACGCGGTGGACGCCGCTGTCGCGACGGCCGCGGCGCTCGGTGTCACCGAGCCGTACTCCGCGGGCGTCGGCGGGGGCGGCTACTTCGTCTACTACGACGCGAAGACCCGCAAGGTGCACACGATCGACGGCCGCGAGACGGCCCCCCTCACCGCGGACTCCGGACTCTTCCTGGAGAACGGCAAGCCGCTCGACTTCAACGACGCGGTGACGAGCGGCCTGAGCGTCGGCACGCCGGGCACGCCCGCCACCTGGCAGACCGCGCTCGACACCTGGGGCAGCGAGCGGCTCGGCTCGGTGCTGCGGCCCGCGCAGAAGCTGGCGCGGGACGGGTTCAAGGTCGACGACACGTTCCGCTCGCAGACCGAGGCGAACCAGGCGAGGTTCAAGGACTTCCCCGCCACGGCGAAGCTGTTCCTGCCGGGCGGCGCGCTCCCCGTCGTCGGCTCCACGTTCAAGAACCCCGATCTCGCCCGCACCTACGAGGAGTTGGCGCACGACGGCGTCGGCGCCATCTACCGGGGCGACATCGGCGCGGACGTCGTGCGCACCGTGAACAAGCCGCCCGTGGACCCGGCGTCGGGCCGGGTCGCGCGCCCCGGCAAGCTGTCCGTCAAGGACCTCAAGGCGTACGGGGCGAAGCTTCAGGCCCCGACGAGGACGTCGTACCGCGGGCTCGGCGTCTACTCGATGGCGCCGTCGTCCTCGGGCGGGACGACCGTCGGCGAGGCGCTCAACATCCTTGAGCGGACCGACCTTTCGAAGGCCACGCAGGAGCAGTATCTGCACCGCTACATCGAGGCGAGCCGGATAGCGTTCGCGGACCGCGGGCGCTGGGTCGGCGACCCCGGCTTCGAGGACGTACCGGCGAAGGAGCTGCTCTCGCAGCGGTTCGCCGACTCGCGGGAGTGCCTCATCAAGGACGACGCGGTCCTGACGAGCCCGCTGGCGCCGGGCGACCCGCGTCACCCGGGCAAGTGCGGTGAGGCGGGCGACAAGGCGGCCCCGACGACCTTCGAGGGCGAGAACACGACCCATCTGACGGTCGCCGACAAGTGGGGCAACGTCGTCGCGTACACGCTGACGATCGAGTCGACGGGCGGCAGCGGCATCACGGTCCCGGGCCGTGGCTTCCTGCTCAACAACGAGCTCACCGACTTCTCGTTCGCGCCGGCCAGCCCCGCGGTCCACGACCCGAACCTGCCGGGGCCCGGCAAGCGTCCGCGCTCGTCGATCTCCCCGACGATCGTGCTCGACCGGCACAACCAGCCCGTGGTGGCGCTCGGTTCGCCCGGCGGCGCGACGATCATCACGACCGTCCTGCAGACGCTGACCGGCTTCGTCGACCGCGGGCTGCCTCTGGTGGACGCGATCGCGGCGCCCCGCGCCAGCCAGCGCAACGCGGCGGCGACCGAGCTCGAACCGGGCCTGTGGGACTCGCCGGCGAGAGCGCGCCTGGAGGCGCTCGGCCACGTCTTCAAGCAGAACCCGGAGATCGGCGCGGCGACGGGCGTGCAGCGCCTGAAGAACGGCAAGTGGCTCGCGGCGGCCGAGAAGGTGCGCCGCGGCGGCGGTTCGGCGATGGTGGTGAGGCCTGCCTCCGGCGGCTGACCGAACGTGGCCTGAGGGGCCCGTGGGCCCGCCTGTTGACGTGCGATCGACGTCAACTGGCGGGAGCCGCGGGCCTCTTGGCGTATTCGAGGGGTTGACAGGTACCTGCGGTGGCACGAGATTTGGCCTCCGAAGGTAAGGAAACTTTCCTAACAGAAGGGTCCCCCCACGTGCGTACCCGAACGCTCGCCCTCACCGCCTCCGCCGGAGCCGCGCTGCTCGCGACGGCTCTGCTCCCCACGAACGCCACAGCCCGCGAGAGCGGCCCCCAGCGCGCCCAGGAAGGCACCGTCAGTGCGGCCGACCTCCTCGCCAAGGTCACGTCCTGCTCGCAGATATCGAACGGCAAGTACCGCACCGACGAGGAGACCTCGGCGACCGTGCCGGTCTGCGGCAAGAACGGCGCGGTGTTCTGGAAGGCCGACATGGACATCGACTGCGACGGTCAGATCACCACGCAGTGCAACGCCGACACCGACCCCTGGTTCCAGGACGACACGGCCTTCCACCAGTCCAACGGCAAGCCGCTGACCGCCGAGAACCTCCCGTACGTCGTCGTGCCCAGCTCCAGCAGCATCTGGAACTACGCCGGTGCCGGCATCAAGGGCGGCGGCGTCGTGGCCGTCATCTACAACAACAAGGTCGAGTACGCGGTCGTCGGCGACACAGGCCCCGACAAGATCATCGGCGAGGCGTCCTACGCCACCGCGAAGGCCCTCGGTGTCGATCCGGACCCGGAGACCGGCGGCACGGACTCCGGTGTCACGTACATCGTGTTCAAGAACAACCAGGCGTCCCCGATCGAGAGCCACGGCGCGGCGGTGACCCTCGGCGACTCCCTGGCGAAGAAGTTCCTTCAGGACAACTGAGTCGGGACAGCTGAGTCAGGGCAGCTGAGTCAGGACGGCTGGGTCAGGGCAACTGAGTCGGGACAACTGAGTCAGGGCAACTGAGTCAGGACGGCTGGGTCGGGGCGGGCGCGCCTTGCTCAGAGCGCCGTCAGGATCCGCGGCCCCGCGTCCGTGATCGCCACCGTGTGTTCGGCGTGGGCGGCGCGGGTGCCGTCTCCTGTGCGCAGGGTCCAGCCGTCCGGGGCCGCGTAGTAGTCGTCCATGCCGCCGGCGATCACCATCGGCTCGATCGCGATCACCATGCCGTGCTTCAGGCGCATGCCCCGGCCCGCCCGTCCCTCGTTCGGGACGGCCGGGTCCTCGTGCATCTTGCGGCCCACGCCGTGCCCGCCGAAGCCGTCCGGGATGCCGTACCCCTCCGCGCGGCACACCTTGCCGATAGCGTGGGCGATGTCCCCGATCTTGTTGCCGACGACCGCCGCCGCGATGCCCGCCGCGAGCGCGCGCTCCGCCGTCTCGATCAGGCGTACGTCCTCGGGGCGCGCCGTGCCGACCGTGAAGCTGATCGCCGAGTCGCCGACCCAGCCGCCCAGTTCGGCGCCGAAGTCCGCCGACAGCAGGTCGCCGTCGCGCAGCCGGTATCCGTCGGGGATGCCGTGCACGATCGCGTCGTTCACCGACGCGCAGAGGACCGCGGGGAAGGGGGTCGGGGCGAACGAGGGGCGGTAGCCGAGGAAGGGGGAGCGCGCGTCGGCCGCGCGCAGGACGCCGTGCGCCACCGAGTCCAGCTCCAGGAGCGAGACCCCGACGGCCGCCTTCTCGCGGACCGCCGCGAGCGCCTGGGCCACGACCCGGCCCGCTTCCCGCATCTCGTCGATCGATGTGTCTGTCTTGAGTTCCACCATGCCAATTACAATACCGGTATTTGAATGGGGGTTCTGCCAGTAGACTGGGCGCATGGTCCGAACCCCCCTGACCCCCGAAGAGCGCGAGCGCGGCGAGCGGCTCGGCATGCTGCTGCGCGAGGCCCGGCGCGGGCGGAGCATGGTCGAGGTCGCCGCGAGCGCGGGACTGTCCGCCGAGACGCTCCGAAAGATCGAGACCGGCCGGGCGCCGACCCCCGCGTTCTTCACCGTCGCGGCTCTGGCCCGGACCCTCGGCCTCTCCATGGACGAGATCGTGGCGAGCTGCTCGCTGGTGACCGTCTAGCTGGTGACCGTCCAGCTGCGGCGAGTGAGGACGGTGCCACCCCGGAAAAGCGCCCGTAGCGCCCTCGAAACACGGAGGGTGTTTTCTTCCGATCCGGAAGACTCCACTCTGCGGAGGGATCGGGCGGCGTGTGATGGAAGTGGAACAACTCCCTGACCAAGTCCGGGAGTTCGCGGTTTACCTGCGGGACCTGCTGGCCCGGCTCGACCCGGACGCCGGCTGGTGCGGCATCTTCTGGCAGCGCGACCCGGACGGGATGCGGGCCTGTCTCGCCGGCGCCGAAGTGCCTCCCTGGGACGTGGTGGAGGCGCTCCTCCAGGATCTGGCCGCCGGCCGCGGTCCCGACGAGGCCGACCGCCAGGCCGAACGGGCACGCGCCCTGCACAGTGCCTCGCTCACCGCCTTCGACGCACGCCCCGGCGGCCGTGATCTGCTCGGCGACCGGCTCGACGTGATGCTCCGCGAGCAGCGGTACGCCGCCGAACGCCAGGTGGACCTGGCCCAGCTCCTGCACACGGCCGCCACGCGCGAGCAGGCGGAGACGATGCGCCTCGAGCTGGCCTGGGCGCGCGACGACCACGAACGCGCGACGGCCCGCTGTGCGGAGCTCCACCGGAGGATCGCCGACCTGGACCGCCAGCCACCGCCGCCACCCCTGCCCGTACCGCAGCAGCGCCCGGTCCCCGACGCCGGAGGCCCGGCGCGCCCCGGACCCACCGGACGCGCCGAACCCTCCCCGCACGCCAAGCCGCCCAAGGAACGCAAGCGCCGCCCCCGCGGCAGCGCCCGGTTCGCCGGGATGCTCGACGAAGCCGCGCCCGCCGCCGACGCGTCCGAGCCGACCGTCGACCCCATGCCCCTCGCCGTCCAGGGCCCGTTACGTGACTCCGCCGCGAGCCCGCGCGGCGCCCGGTTCGCCGGCGCCGCCGAAGGGGAGCCGGCGCCGCCGCCCGCCGCTCAGCACCTCGACAGCGACATGCGCGACGCCATCGCCGCCTGCGTCTCCACCCTGCACCGGCTGCGCGCCGAGGGTCGCGGCGGGGAGGCGCACGGCGTGCTCGTCGAGGCCGCCCACTGGCCCGCCGCCCGATTCCCCCTGCTCGCCGCCGAGTTGAACCGCGCCGGTCTCGGCGCAGACTGGGCGACCCTGCTCTGGGAGACCGCCTCGCTCCCGGCCGACCTCCTCGTGGCCGCGGCCGACGCCCTCGGTGCCGCCGGACGCACCGCCGACGCGCAGCAGATCCTGCGCCAGGGAGTGGCCCGCCCCGCCACCGAGATCGGCGCGTCCGTGCTCCGCCTCACCGGCGAGGGCCGCCACCGCGAGGCACGTGCGCTCCTCGACGCGTACGTCCGCGTACGCACCCCCGAAGAAGCCGCCCGCAGCGTCCACGACGACCCGGACCGCCTCGTCCCGCTGCTCGTCGAAGCTGCGCGCGGCGTCAGCGACGAGCGGTACTGGGACGTCGTGCACGCGCTCAGGGTCGCCGGGTTCCCTACATAGTCCGCTCACCCCTCACCCCTCACCCGCACGGGTGCGAAACATGATCGATTCCGCCGGTTAACGGCGATGGTCTTGGCAAGGCCGCCGGTGAGGCTTACGTTCGTCCCTCTACGGCCTGTGTCTACGGGCGTAGAGGCTCTCTGACGTCCCCGGCGGGGCAACAGGCAAAGGAGCGGCACATGGCCGACGTCGTACGCGCCGCGCTGGTCCAGGCGAGCTGGACGGGCGACACCGAATCCATGATCACCAAGCATGAGGAACATGCGCGGGAGGCCGCCCGGCAGGGCGCGCGGATCATCGGCTTCCAGGAGGTCTTCAACGCCCCCTACTTCTGCCAGGTGCAGGAGGCCGAGCACTACCGCTGGGCCGAACCCGTGCCGGACGGGCCGACCGTGACCCGGATGCGGGCCCTGGCCCGCGAGACCGGAATGGTCGTCGTCGTACCGGTCTTCGAGGTCGAGCAGTCCGGGTTCTACTTCAACACCGCGGCCGTGATCGACGCCGACGGCACGTACCTCGGCAAGTACCGCAAGCACCACATCCCCCAGGTGAAGGGCTTCTGGGAGAAGTTCTACTTCAAGCCGGGAAATCTGGGCTGGCCGGTCTTCGAGACCGCCGTCGGCCGGGTCGGCGTCTACATCTGCTACGACCGGCACTTCCCCGAGGGCTGGCGCCAACTCGGCCTCAACGGCGCACAGCTCGTGTACAACCCGTCCGCCACGAGCCGGGGCCTGTCGGCGTACCTCTGGCAGCTGGAACAGCCCGCGGCGGCCGTCGCGAACGAATACTTCATCGCCGCGATCAACCGCGTCGGCGTCGAGGAATACGGCGACAACGACTTCTACGGCACGAGCTACTTCGTGGATCCCCGCGGGCAGACCGTGGGCGACGCCGCGAGCGACAAGGACGAGGAACTCCTCGTACGGGACCTCGACTTCGGCCTCATCGACGAGGTACGCCAGCAGTGGGCGTTCTACCGGGACCGCCGGCCCGACGCCTACGAGGGGCTGGTGCAGCCATGACCACTGTCACTCGTGAAGGCGCCGACGAAGGGACCCGTGCGACCGTGATGACCCCCGACCTCCACGCCCGTCACCGTGCCGTCCTGCCGGACTGGCTCGCCCTGTACTACGACCGCCCCCTCGAGATCACCCACGGCGAGGGCCGCCACGTCTGGGACGCCGCCGGGAACAAGTACCTCGACTTCTTCGGCGGCATCCTGACGACGATGACCGCGCACGCCCTGCCTGAGGTGACCAAGGCGGTCAGCGAGCAGGCCGGGCGGATCATCCACACCTCGACCCTCTACCTCAACCGGCAGATGGTCGAACTCGCCGAACGTGTCGCCCAGTTGTCCGGTATCCCGGACGCCCGCGTCTTCTTCACCACCTCCGGCACCGAGGCCAACGACACGGCCCTGCTGCTGGCCACCGCGTACCGCCGCTCGAACCAGATCCTCGCGATGCGCAACAGCTACCACGGCCGGTCCTTCTCCGCCGTCGGCATCACCGGCAACAAAGGCTGGTCCCCGACCAGCCTCTCCCCCCTCCAGACGCTGTACGTCCACGGCGGGGTGCGCAGCCGGGGCCCGTACGCCCAGCTGACCGACGCCCAGTTCATCGAGGCGTGCGTCGACGACCTGCGCGACATCCTCGGCCAGACCCGCGGCGTCGCCGCGCTGATCGCCGAACCCATCCAGGGCGTCGGCGGGTTCACCTCGCCGCCCGACGGCCTGTACGCGGCGTTCCGCGAGGTGCTCCAGGAGCACGGCATCCTGTGGATCGCCGACGAGGTGCAGACGGGCTGGGGGCGCACCGGCGAGCACTTCTGGGGCTGGCAGGCGCACGCGCAGAACGGTCCGCCCGACATCCTGACCTTCGCCAAGGGCATCGGGAACGGCATGTCCATCGGCGGTGTCGTCGCGCGCGCCGAGGTCATGAACTGCCTTGACTCCAACTCCATTTCGACGTTCGGTGGCTCGCCGGTGACGATGGCCGCCGGCCTCGCCAACCTCATCTACCTCCTCGAACACGACCTCCAGGGCAACGCCCGCCGCGTCGGCGGCCTCCTCATCGAGCGGCTGCGGGCCGTCGGCGCCACGACGGAGTGCGTACGCGAGGTGCGCGGCCGGGGCCTGATGATCGGCATCGAGCTGGTGAAACCCGGCACGGACGAGGCCGATCCGGAGGCGGCGGCGCGTGTGATCGAGGCGGCCCGGGAGGGCGGACTCCTCGTCGGCAAGGGCGGTGGGCACAACACCAGCGTGCTGCGCATCGCGCCGCCGCTGACCCTCACCGTCGCCGAGGCGGAAGAGGGCGCGGCCATCCTGGAGAGGGCCCTGCGCAGCGTCTGTTAGCCCAAGCCAGCGGGTCTGCCGGCCGAAGGCAGTGGTAAGGAAGGGGCCCCGATGACCGTCACCGCCGCCGAACAGGCCCTGTCCGTACGGCAGATACTCGCCCTGGAGCGGATCGCGGCGGGTGACCCCGAGGTGGTCGCGGGGGCCGGTCACCTCGACCGGCTCGTGCGCTGGGTGCACGTCGCCGAGGCCGCCGACGTCGGGGTGATGCTCAGCGGCGGCGAGATGGTCCTCACCACGGGGGTCCTGCTCGCCGGGGACGCCCACGTCAGGACCGAGTACATCAAGTCCCTGCACCGCGCGGAGGCGGCCGCCGTCGTCCTCGGGCTCGGCCGCGCCTTTCCCGCACCCCCCGAGGACATGCGGCGCGCGGCCGAGCGGTACGGCCTGCCGATGGTCGTCCTGCACCGTCCCTTCCCGTTCGCCGAGCTCACCGAGGAGGTCCAATCCCGGCTTGTCAGAAGGAAGTTCGCCGCCGTCAGCCTTTCCGAGGGCATCCGCACCGCGCTGACCGGACTCATCACGGCGGGCGCCCCGCTGCAGCGGCTCCTCGACGAGATCGCCGCGCACAGCGGCTGCCCCGTCGTCGTCGCCAACCTCGCCCACCGCGTCCTCGCCACCGCGGGTGAACGGTCGGCGGTCGACGACGTGCTGCGGGACTGGGAACGCATCGCGCGCCGGGCGGGCTGCGCCGACGGCGCCGACTGGTACCGCGCCGGCCTCGACGGACGCGGCGAACGCTGGGGCAGCGTCGTGCTGTGCGGCTACCGGGGCGACGGCCCCACCGGACGGCTCCTCGCCGAACGCGCCGCCGAGGCCCTCGTCCTGCACCGCATGCTCGGCGGCGCCGCCCACAGCTGGGAGGAGCAGTCGGCGCAGGGCATCCTCACCGACCTCGTCTCCGGCGTCGTACCGGCCCGCCAGCTCCTGCCCCGGGCCAGGGCCGCCGGCCTCCCCGTCAACCGCCGCACGTTCGTCCCGCTCGTCGTCCGCGACGGCGACCCGGCCGAACTCGGCCGCGTACTACGCCTGTTGGGCCTCCCTGGACTCGCCGCCGAACTCGCGGACGTTCCCCAAGCTCTCAGCTCCGTTCGAGCAGGGGAGACACCAATCACCGCCGTCCTGCTCAGCCTCGCCCGCGACCAGGCCGCGGGACCGCTCACCGAGCACTTCGCGGCCCGCCTGCGCGCAGGGGCGGGGGAGCCGGTCGTGGTGGCGGCCGCCGAGCCGTGTACCGCCTGGGACGACGTACCCGCCGGGCTGCGCGAGGCGCTGCACATCGCCCAGGCCGCGGCAGACACCCCGGACGTCCCGCCCGTCGTGCGCCTGCGTGACGTACGCCTGCGGGGCCTCGTACGGCTCCTGCGTGACGACCCGCACCTCCAGGCCTTCGCCGAACGCGAGCTGGACGGGCTCCTGTACGCCGACGACCCGGGCCTGCTGCCCGTGCTGCGGACCTACCTCGCCACCGGGCGCAACAAGTCGCGCACGGCGCAGCTCCACCACATGAGCCGCCCCGCCCTCTACCGCAGGCTGGAGGCCATCGAGTCGCTCCTCGGCCTCGACCTCGACGACTTCGAGCAGGCCGCGTCCGTCCACATCGCCCTCCTCGCCCACGACGCGCAGAGAGGGTGACAGCGTGGAACGCCGTACGGCTCCAGACGTGACACGGTGCAACTCCGGTGCGCGGCAAGGACTTCCTAGGCTCACGGCACACCGAGTGACCGGAGGTCCCCGATGAGCACCGTGATCCGCGCCGCGATCTTCCAGACCGCCTGGACCGGCGACAAAGAGTCCATGATCCAGGTCCATGAGCAGGCCGTCCGCGACGCCGCCGCGCAGGGGGCGAAGGTCCTCTGCTTCCAGGAGCTGTTCTACGGCCCGTACTTCTGCCAGGTGCAGGACGCGAAGTTCTACGAGTACGCCGAGGCGATCCCCGACGGCCCCATCGTCCGCCGCTTCCAGGCGCTCGCCGCCGAACACGGCATCGTCCTGGTCCTGCCCATGTACGAGGAGGAGCAGCCCGGCGTCCTCTACAACACGGCCGCCGTGATCGACGCCGACGGCACCTACCTCGGCAAGTACCGCAAGACCCACATCCCTCAAGTGCGGGGATTCTGGGAGAAGTTCTACTTCCGGCCGGGGAACTCCGGCTGGCCCGTCTTCGACACGGCCGTCGGGAAGATCGGCGTCTACATCTGCTACGACCGGCACTTCCCCGAGGGCTGGCGCGCGCTCGGTCTCGAAGGCGCGCAGATCGTCTTCAACCCGTCGGCGACCTCGCGCGGCCTGTCCGGCTACCTGTGGCAGCTGGAACAGCCGGCGTCCGCCGTCGCGAACGAGTACTTCGTCGGCGCGATCAACCGCGTCGGCCAGGAGGAGTACGGCGACAACGACTTCTACGGGACGAGCTACTTCGTCGACCCGGAGGGGCAGTTCGTCGGGGAGGTCGCGGGGGACAAGGAGCCCGAACTCGTCGTCCGTGATCTCGACATGGACAAGCTGCGCGAGGTCCGCAGCCGCTGGCAGTTCTACCGCGACCGCGCCCCGGGCGCCTACACGCCGCTGACCAACCCATAGGCAGCGTAGACACGGAAGAGGGAGCATGAGCAGCAGCCGTACCGTCATCCGCGGCGGACTCGTCGTCACCGCCGCCGACGAGATCCACGCCGACGTACTCATCGAGGACGGGCGCATCGCCGCCCTCGCCGCGGCCGGCACCGATGCCGCGGAATCCTGGACCGCGGACCGGACGATCGACGCCCGCCAGAAGTACGTCATCCCGGGTGGCGTCGACGCGCACACCCACATGGAGATGCCGTTCGGCGGCACCTTCGCCGCCGACACCTTCGAGACGGGCACCCGGGCGGCGGCCTGGGGCGGCACGACCACCATCGTCGACTTCGCCATCCAGTCCGTCGGGCACACCCTGCGCGAAGGCCTGGACGCCTGGCACGCCAAGGCCGACGGGAACTGCGCGATCGACTACGGCTTCCACATGATCGTCTCCGATGTGCACGACGAGACGCTCAAGGAGATGGACCTGCTCGTCGCCGAGGGGGTCACGTCGTTCAAGCAGTTCATGGCGTACCCCGGAGTCTTCTACTCCGACGACGGGCAGATCCTGCGCGCCATGCAGCGGGCCGGCGACAACGGTGGCCTGATCATGATGCACGCCGAGAACGGCATCGCGATCGACGTCCTCGTGCAGCAGGCCCTGGAGCGCGGCGAGACCGACCCGCGCTACCACGGCGAGGTCAGGAAGGCGCTCCTCGAAGCCGAGGCGACGCACCGCGCCATCAAGCTCGCCCAGGTCGCGGGCGCGCCCCTGTACGTGGTGCACGTCTCGGCGCGCGAGGCGCTCGCCGAGATCGCGCGCGCCCGTGACGAGGGCCTGAACGTCTTCGGCGAGACGTGCCCGCAGTACCTCTTCCTGTCCACGGACAACCTCGCCGAGCCGGACTTCGAGGGCGCCAAGTACGTGTGCAGCACGCCCCTGCGGCCCAAGGACCACCAGGCGGCCCTGTGGCGGGGCCTGCGCACGAACGACCTCCAGGTCGTCTCCACCGACCACTGCCCGTTCTGCTTCACCGGGCAGAAGGAGCTGGGCCGAGGCGACTTCTCGAAGATCCCCAACGGCATGCCGGGCGTCGAGAACCGCATGGACCTCCTGCACCAGGCCGTCGTCGACGGACACATCTCGCGCCGCCGCTGGATCGAGATCGCCTGCGCGACGCCGGCCCGCATGTTCGGCCTGTATCCGAAGAAGGGCACCATCGCGCCCGGCGCCGACGCCGACGTCGTCATCTACGACCCGCATGCCGAACAGGTCGTCTCCGCCGAGACCCACCACATGAACGTCGACTACTCGGCGTACGAGGGCAAGCGGATCACCGGCCGCGTCGACACCGTGCTCTCGCGCGGCGAACTCGTCATCTCCGAGCGGGAGTTCACCGGGCGCGCCGGGCACGGCGTGTACGTTCCTCGCGGCATCACGCAGTACGTCGGCTAGCGGGCCCGTACCGGCGAAGAACGAACGCTCCCGCTCAGGAGGCGCACGGAAGCGCGGTGGAGGAGGTTCTGGTGGCGGTGACGTGGGAGGTCACGGACCCCTGCAGGTTGCCGTTGAGGTCGTAGATCCGTGAAGTACCGGAGCTGCTGAAGCCCGTCCCTTGCTGGACGGCGTCCTGGTTGATCTGGATCCAGCCGGTGGCCGTCCCGTTCTCGTCGGTCAGCGATTCCTTGATCTTGTAGTTGAACTGCTCGGATCCGCTTCGGCTCCAGGTTCCGGTGCTGGTCGCGGTGCCGGACCCGGAGGTGGTTATCAGGCACGCATGACCGGATGAGCCGAAGGAGAGCTGGATCTGGTCGCTCGCTCCGGGGCGGGTGACCGTACCCGACCAGGTTCCGACGGGAGTGAGGGCGCACAGTTGGGACGCCCCGGCGGTGCCGGTCGTTGCCACCACGCTCATGAGCGCGGCCGCCGTCACGGTGAGGCAGAGTCTCGTCTTCATGGCGATGAGAATGGCTGATTGGCCTCTAGCGCTGCTGGAGGATCGTCGTAGCGGGCCGCGGCTCGCGGCACAGCTCCATGCCGGCTCCGGAGTGCCTCTAGCGCGGAGCCGGACCGTGCCCTCATGACATGGGACGAATCCGGGTTGCGCCACTTTCTGACGCAGCAACTGACGTGGAAGCCAAGCGAATTCGACGACAGCCTCGAACTCGCCTTCATCGAAGTGCCGCTCGACTATGCGCACCCCTCCGGTGAGCGCATCGAGCTGGCGCTCAGCCGGATCCGGGCGCTGGACCCGCACCGGAGGCGTGGTGTCCTGCTGTCCCTCAACGGTGGCCCGGGCGGCGACGGCGGTCTCGGCAGGCTGCTGCCGACGCGTCTGGCGGGCACCGCGCCCCACGAGGTCTACGACCTGATCGGATTCGACCCTCGCGGGACAGGCGCTTCGACCCGGGTCGAGGGCGAGGCGAGTCCGACGACCGTGCCGTTCGACTCGCGTCCCCCCGACTCGGTCTTCGCCGCCATCGCCGCGGACATGTGGGAACGCGACCAGGGGTGCGTGCGCGCCGGGGGCAACCTGCGCCGCCACACCACCACGGCCAACAGCGCCCGCGACATGAACGTGATCCGCGTCCTGCTCGGCGAAGCGGAGATCAGCTTCGTGGGCTGGGCCTACGGCACGCTGCTCGGCGCGGTCTACGGGGCGATGTTCGGAGCGCATCTGGACCGCAGCGTCCTCGACTCCTCGGTCCATCCGGACTGGGACTGGCGGCAGCAGTTCGCCTCGCAGGCGCTCGCGGTGCGCGAGAACGTGGACCTGTGGGCGGAGTGGGCCGGACAGCGCGACCGGTTCTTCGGTCTCGGCGACGACGCCGCGCGGGTGCTGGCAAGCGTGGAGGAGGCCGCGGCGGCCCTGGCCTCCATCGGCGAGGGCGCGTCATTGCGCACCGCCTTCGACGGCGTCGTCGGCACACTGAGTGCGGCTCGCGGGCGCTGGCAGGAACTCGGCGTGCTGATAGGGGAGTTGGGCAAGGCGACCGGCGCCGCCGACGCGGAGCGGGCCCGCGAACTGCTCGCGGGCCAGACCCGCTGGCGGCCGGGCACCGCGGCGGGCGGACTGCGCGACGCCGTACTGGAAGCCGTGACGTGCGAGACCGAGTGGCCTACCGACCTGGAGATCTACTACCGCGACATGCGCGACTTCAGGGACCGCTACCCGTACGGCTTCGGCGTGATGCGCGCCCAGCCCTGGGTGGCCGCCTTCGGTACGTGCACACCCGTCGAGCCGCGCCCCGCCGTCACCCGCGGTGACTACCCGACGGGGCTTGTCGTGCAGGCCGACGGCGACCCCCTGGACCACTGCCCCGGGGCGGTGGCCATGGCCGAGCGCCTGCGGCACCCCCTGATCCTGGTGACCGACTCCGGAGCCCACGAGATCTACCGGCTCGGCGGCAACCCGCAGGTGGACGCTCTCGTCGACGCGTACCTGGTCGATGGTGAACTGCCGCCCATGCGGGTGGAGTTGCCCGGCGAGGCCCGGCCGGACGTCCCCGCGGACTCGACGCTGAGCTGACACAACGAGAACCCCTGGCAGACGGTGTGCGATCGAGGGCCACCGCCCGCCAGGGGTTTTCGTCTGCCGCGTCAGGCGTCGGCGATGCGAAGCTCACGCGGTGCGGTGCCGTCCGAGGCGAAGAGCAGCAGGCGCTCGCCCTCCTCCACGAGCTCGGCACGCACCCGCTTGCTCACCGCGGTGAAGAGCTGTACGTCGACGGTGGTCGACGTGCGCGCACGGTCGACCCGCCACGCGCCGGCGACGAATCCGTCGACGAGGATCGTCCCCGGAATCACGGCGTTCTTCGTCGCGATGGCCTTGCGGTGCTCATCGCTGATGATCCGGGTGCGGTCCGCGTGGGAGAGGATCGCGTTGTCGTACGGCGCCAGATAGCGAACCGGTGCGGACGCGTCGGAGCCCGGCCGCGGGGCGTCCGGCAGGTCCAGGAGCTCTCTGCCTTCCTCGTCGCGCAGGCAGACCAGCCGCTGACGCAGGCGTTCGGTCACCGCGCGCAGCCGGGTGAGACCCGACCACGCCTGGATGTCCTTGACGGTCGCGGGGCCGAACGCCGCCAGATAGCGCAGGACCAGGTCGTCGAGGTCCGGCTCCGCGTCCAGCGGGGCGCCGATCCAGTCCTCCGCCAGGGCGTACGTCGGCTGTCCGCCCTGTCCCCAGACCCCGCGGGGCGGGATCTGGACCACCGGCAGCAGGCTGCGCACGACGTTGCTGAGCGCGTTGGCGGGGTGGTCGGGCCACGTCGTACGCAGGGCAGCGGTCAGGTCGCCGACGGTGTGCGGAGCCTCTTCCAGGAGCTCCCGGCCCGCTGCCGCCACCTTGGCCGGATCCAGTCCGTGCAGGTCCTTGGCGAAGGTCGTGATCAGGCTTCGTTCCAGGAACGGCTGCACACACGGCCGCAGTTTGCGGCAGTCGGAGGTCGTGACCAGATGGACGGTGCCGCGCATCAGCGGGACGCGCACGGCCTGCCGTCCGGTGAGGAGGCCGGCCAGTTCCGTAGGACGGAAGTCCTCCAGCCGGGTCCACAGGCCGTAGTACGGCGGAAAGGGTGCCTGTGCCTGGAGGCCCACGAGGTGCTCGAGCGCTGCCTGCGCCGGCATCGTGCGCCGGTTGAGCAGCAACTGGCGTGCGAGGAAAGCACGGTTGAGAGCCCGCCGGTCGAGCACGTCGGCGGGCTGGGACGGAGTGGTGGCCATCTGACCTCTCAGTTCAGGAGAGCGAAGAACGCGCGCAGTTCATCGGCGAGGACGGAGGGCCTCTCCAGGGCCGGGAAGTGTCCGCCGCTGTCGAGATCCTTCCAGTAACGCAGATCCGTGAAGCGCTGTTCGGCCCATGCGCGGGGCAGCCACGCGTCCTTGGGGAAGACGGAGCATCCGACGGGCACGTTCGTGGGATTCATCGGCTCCTTGTTGAAGCTCTCCCAGAACAGCCGTGCCGACGAGGCTCCGGTGCCCGTCAGCCAGTAGACGGTGGCCATGTCGAGCAGCGCGCCCTGGGGCAGCGCCTTCTCCGGCGTGCCGTCGTGGTCGACCCACTCCCAGAACCGGTCCAGGATCCAGGCGAGTTGACCGGTCGGTGAGTCCGCGAGACCGTATCCGAGCGCTTGCGGGCGCGTGGACTGGATGGCCGCGTAGCCCGAGCGGTTCTGGCCGAAACTCTTCATCCGGGCCATGGCCTGCTGATCGCGCGCGTCCAGTTCCACCGGGTGTTCGGGCGCCTTGGCCAGCGGCATCGTCAGGTGGATGCCCAGGAGGTGGTCCGGGTCGGCGGTGCCGAGTTCGGCGCTCACCCACGAACCCCAGTCACCACCGTGCGCGCCGTATCGCGGGTAGCCGAGCCGCGCCATCAACTGCGCCCAGGCCCTGCTGGTCCTGGCGACCGTCCAGCCCGCGGAGGACGGCTTGCCGCTGAATCCGTGTCCCGGGAGCGAGGGGCACACCACGTGGAAGGCCCGGGACGGGTCGTCGGGGTCGGTGAGCTCGGGAATCAGGTCCAGGAACTCCAGGACCGAGCTGGGCCACCCGTGGGTCAGCAGCAGGGGAGTGGCGCCGGCGTGGGGGGACCGCGCGTGCAGGAAGTGCACGTCCAGGCCGTCGATCTCGGTGCGGAACTGGGGGACGGCGTTGAGGCGCTTCTCGGTGGCGCGCCAGTCGTGGTCCCGCGCCCACGAGGCGCACAGATCCTTCATGTACGACAGCTTCGGACCCTGCTCCCAGTCGTCGACCGTCTCGGCGTCCGGCCAGCGCGCGGCGGTCAGGCGCCGACGCAACTCCTGCAGCTGGTCGTCGGGGAAGTGCACCCGGAACGGTGTGATCTCTGTGCCCATGCTTGAGGCCTCCTTGTCAGCCCGAGACAGTCGGGTGACCCGAGGTTAGGGACGGCTGCTACAACCGCGGTCGAGCCGCCGCTGCGCCGGCGCCCGCGTTCGGGCCGAGGCGGGACGAGGAGGCGGGGGCGCCGACCGGCGCCCCCGCCTCCTCGATCCCGCCCTGTCCGGCGACGGTCACCAGCCGCCCTTGATGGTCCGCGCGATGTGGGTCCGGTCGTCGTCCGACACCCACCAGCCGACCGGTACGGCGATGTGCCGCCCGGCGACGGCGTCGAGTCCGGGCAGGACCGCTCTGGAGTCCTGGGTGGCGCCGTAGACGTCGTTGCGCTCGTGGACCTCGCTCGTGGCGATTCCGGCCTCCTTCATGCGCAGGACGAACGCGTCGCGGTCGTCCACCTTGAGGGAGTAGTACCAAAACGACGGATTCCGGTCGGAGGCCCGCTCCGTCAGCTCGATCCCGCCCACCCCGGCCAGCTCGCCGTCGTAGAACGCGGCGTTCTCGCGGTGCCGGGCGACGAGGTCGTCGACGGTCTCGAGGTTCGCGAGACCGATGGCCGCGTTGATGTCGTTCATGTTGAACTTGAAGCCGTACTCGGGGATGTCGTTCTTGAACCGGGCCCCGCCGCCGTCGCGGTCGATGCCGTACCAGCGCAGCATCCTGGCGCGGTGCAGCAGTTCGTCGTCGGGCAGCACGATCAGGCCGCCGTCACCGGTCGTGAGGTGCTTGATCGCCTGGAAGCTGTAGACGCTGATGTTGCCGTGCCCGCCCAGTGGGACGCCCTGGTACGTGGCGCCCCACGCGTCGGCGCAGTCCTCGATGACCCGGGGCCGGACCCCATGGACGCGTTCGGCCTGGTCGAGAACGCGGTTCAGGCGGTCGAGGTCGACGGGGTAGCCGCCCCAGTGCACGAGGACGATCGCCCGGGTCGTGGGCGTGATCTTCCGGGCCAGGTCGTCGAGGTCCACGTTCAGGGTCGCCGGGTCGGTGTCCACCCAGCGGATCCGCATCCCGTTCGCCAGGATCGGCCAGTTCGTCGCCGTGCAGGTCAGCGCGGTCGCCAGGACCTCGCCGTCCCGCCCCGACTCCGTCGCGACCAGGTGCAGGGCCAGGTGCAGCCCGGACGTGGCGCTGTTGACGGTCAGGATCCGGGGGTTGTCCAGCCGCTCGGCCAGGGCGCGTTCGAACTCGTCGACCTTCGCGCCCTGACCGATGTAGCCGCTGTCCAGAACCTCACCGACCAGCGCCGACGCCTTCTCGGACATCGCCACCTTGAAGAGAGGGATCATGTGTCGTGTCCTCAGCAGCTGGGGTTGCCGGCGATGCGGTGGACACTGACGTCGGCGACCTGGGTGAACTGGGGGTTCCCGGCCATGTCGTAGACGTGTGAGACGCCGGTGCTGGTGAAGGCGTTGCTCACCGCATGGGTGGTCTGGTCTATGTAGATCCAGCCCTGCTGTGTGCCGGACGCGTCGGTCATCGCTTCAGCGATCTTGTAGTTGAAGTCGCCGGCACCGCCGGTGGACTTCCAACTGCCCTTGCTGACGCCGGCGGACGTGATGAGGCACGCCTTGCCGCTCGTGGTGAATATGAGCTGGATGTCACCGGTGTCGCCCCCATGGGTGACCGTACCGGCCCACTTGCCCACGAGCCGGCGGGAGGAATCGGTGGAGCCGGCGCCCGCGTAGGGCGCCGGGTGCGCGGTGCCTGCGGCCAGGGCGGACAGGACACCGGCGGACACCACGGTGGCGAGGATCTTCTTCATGTCGGACGACCTTCCGGCTCGCGCGGTGCTCACTTGTACTCGCCGTCGGTCTCGACGAAGCGGTTCCGCACGAGCCACGACCCGTTCGAACGGACGAGCTCGTCGTCGCAGAGGGTGTGGTGGCGGAAGTGCACCTCTCCGCTCAGGAGCGTGCGGTCGGGGGTCACGTAGACCATGACGTAGCTCTGTGCGCGGACGGTGTCGTCGTCGATCTGCTCGACGGTCAGCTGCCCGACCCAGTGGCGCAGGACGAGCCCCTCGTGCTTGGCGGTCTGCATCTCGATCGCCTTGACGAGTATGTCGCGGCCGACCAGGGGCTCGGGCATGTCGGCGGCCTGGAACACACCGTCCGGCGTGAAGGTCTGCGCCCACTGCTCGCCGTCACCACGGTCGAGAACCTTGAGCTGCAGTGCGTAGAACTGCTGGATCTCCAGGTACAGGTCGTTCGGGACGAGCTTGGTGCTGAAATCGTGCGAATTCATCAGTTTCTCCAGTCGACTTCAGTGGCTGCTTCGGTGGCTGATCTGGTGGTCACGTCGGTGTTCGCCCGGTGGTTGTCCAGGTGGTTACTTCGACGCGGTGTGGAGGTGGCCGAGGATCGTGTCGGCCGCGCGCGGTGCGCCGCCCGCCTCCTTCATGTACTTGCGCATGTCGCGCAGGTTTGCCTGCACGGTCTCGTCGGCGGCGACCTCGAGGACGGCCTCCCGGAGGGTCTCGGCGGTCACTTCCTCGGGGGGCAGGACACGGCCGAGGCGCAGCTCGCCCGTCCGCGCGGCGATCATCTCCGAGTCGCCGTTGTGCGGTACGGACACTAGGGGCACCCCCGCGTACAGGGCGTTCATGGTGTTGCCGGCGCCGCCGTGGCACACGAACGCGCCGGCGTGCTCGAGGACCGCCTGCAGCGTCAGCCACGTGTGGATCTCGGCGTTGGGGGGCAGTTCGCCCGCCGCCTCCAGGTCCACGCCGGGGCCCGCCGCGATCACCACGTGCCACGGCAACCCCTCGAAGGCCTTCGCGCACATCGCGAAGAACTCGGGCTGGGTGTTGAACGTCGTGCCCAGAGAGATCAGCACCACGGGCTTGTCGCTGGACGGCCGCCACGTGCCCTGCAGGTCGCTCTCCCGCAGCGGGATCCCGACGAACGTGTACTGGTCCTCGGGGAAGGAGTCGGCGTCGGACTGGAACTCGCGCGGCATGAACGAGATGTTGCGGGGCGCGTCCGACATCAGCTCGTCCAGCGTGACGTCCTGCAGCCCGTGCGCGTCGGCGAACTCCCGCAGCTCGCGCGTCAGTTGGCCGAACATCCCCTCGGCGGCACCCTCCGCCTCGGAGAAATACTGGTGGGACGCGAGGACCGGATAGAGCTGGATCCCCGGCACGCCGAGCTTGCGCGACATCACACGGCCGAGGAACTGCATGGATATGTCGTAGACGAGGCAGTCCGGCAGGTCGTCACCGAAGTGGGCCTCCAGCGTCGGCGCCGTGGCGGCCGCCTCCCGGACCGCGCCCAACAGGACACGGGCCAGCCAGTCCTCCGCGCCGGTCGGGGCGATCGTGCGCGGGTCGAGCGTCGTGGCGTAGGGAATGACGTCGGCGCCCGTCGAAGCGATCTTCTCGGCGAAGCCGTCGGCGGCCAGGTAGCTGACCTTGTGACCGCGCCTGACCAGCTCCTCGACCACGCCCAGCGTCGGGGTGACATGACCCGCCGCGGGGATGTTCAGGAAGGCGATGTGCTTCTTCATGAGTAGTCCTGTTCCTGGTGTCGTCGACTCGCTCGGGGACGCCGGCCGCGTCATCCCAGCGGCCGGATCGGTGTCTTGGCGCGAAGGTCCGCGTACTTCGGGAGCACGCCCAGGGCCTCCGTCTCCGCCAGCGTCGGCGCGGTCCTGTCCTTGTCCGACAGGACTGCGCCGACGCCGCCCAGGTCGGGCCACGGCAGGGCGAGTTGGGGGTCCAGCGGGTTGATCGAGATCGCCTTTCGGGGGGTGTAGACGTTGTCGCACAGGTACGTGACCACGGCGGTGTCACTGACCGCCGCGAACCCGTGGCCGAGCCCCTCGGGGATGTACACGGCGCGACGCCGCTCGTCGTCCAGCGGGATCGCGAGGGACGCGCCGTACGTGGGCGAGCCGAGTCGGACGTCGACGACGACGTCGACGATCGAACCGCTCACGCACGTCACGTACTTCGCCTCACCCGGCGGGGCGGCCGTGAGGTGGATGCCGCGGATCGTCCCGCGTCGCGAGACCGAGCAGTTGACCTGCGCAACGTCCATCGGACGGCCGGTCGCCGCGGACAGCCGGTGGCCGACGAACAGTTCCAGGAACGCACCGCGCGAGTCGCCGAACACCTGTGGCTCGACGAGGTGGACGCCCTCGATGCCGAGTTCTTCGAAGTTCATCAGGCCTCCTCGTCACACGGTGGCGCCGGCGCCGGCCGGGACCAGCCGCTGGATGTCCTGGGTGGCGGCGTCGGGCAGCCCCATGAGGTACTCCCCGTAGCCGCTGGACAGGAGCGGCTGCGCGAGCTCCCGGAGCCGGTCGCTGTCGATGAGCCCGTTGCGCCAGGCCGCCTCCTCGACGCAGCCGATCTTCTGTCCCTGGCGCTCCTCGATCACCCGGACGAACTCCGACGCCTGCACCAGCGAGGCGAAGGTCCCGGTGTCGAGCCACGCCGTGCCGCGGTCGAGCACGGTGACGCCGAGCTCACCGCGGCGCAGATAGGTCTGGTTCACCTCGGTGACCTCCAGCTCGCCGCGCGCGCTGGGCCGCAGGGACCTGGCGATGTCGACCACCCGGTTGTCGTAGAAGTACAGGCCGGGGACCACGTATCGCGATTTCGGGTGCGCCGGCTTCTCCTCGATGGAGACGACGCGGCCTTCGAGGTCGAAGTCCAGGACGCCGAAGTCGCCCGGGTTCGCCACCGGGTAGGCGAAGATGTGACCGCCTTCCGGGTCGGCGTGTGCCTTCAGCTGATCCCCGAGGCCGGCTCCGTGGAAGATGTTGTCGCCGAGGATGAGCGCCACCGGCTCGTCCCCGATGAAGTCCGCGCCGATCAGGAACGCCTGGGCGATGCCCCCGGGCCTGGGCTGCGTCGCGTACTGGATCTGCAGGCCCAGGTGCGAGCCGTCGCCCAGCAGCCGCTCGAAGGAGTCCCGGTCGGACGGCGTGGTGATGACGAGGATGTCCTGCACGCCCGCCAGCACCAGAGTGGACAGCGGGTAGTAGATCATCGGCTTGTCGAACACCGGCATGAGTTGCTTCGACATGGCTTGAGTGATCGGCCACAGGCGGGAGCCGGTTCCGCCGGCCAGAATTATTCCTCGCATGTCTCGGAAGCTAATGACGGCGGCTATAGGGACGATCGAGGCCGGGTGGGTCCGGCAGCCGGCACCGTGAGCAGCCGGTACCGGCGCGCCGCGCGGCACAGGCACGCGCCACGAGCCCACCCGGTGGGAACCGGGCGGGCGCGTGGCGCGTGCCTGTCTGCCGTGGGGCCTACTGCTGCGCCCCGCGCGGCACCGCGGCCGCGGCCGCGAGGCTGAGGGCGAGCAGTACACCGGTCGCCAGGAACGCGACCCCGTAGCCGGACGCGAACGCGTGGGCGTCGGGAGGACCGTCACCGGCGATGTCGGCAGTACGGACCTGAGCCAGCGCGACCATGACCGCGAGGCCGGCCGCACCGCCCAGCGACTGCGAGGTGTTCAGCACCCCGGACGCCAGGCCCTGCTTGTCCTCCGGCACACCCGCTGTCGCCGCGCCCGCCACCGAGGTCACCACGATGCCGAGGCCCAGGCCGAACAGCAGGCTCGGGCCCATGAGGTCGGCGACGTAGGTGGCGTGCTCGCTCGCCGCCGACTGCCACACCAGTCCGCCGATCATCGGCAGGAGACCGATCAGCATCATCGGCCGGGGACCGGTCCGCGGTCCGACCACCGAGGAGGCGGCGGCACCGATGAACGCGAAGACCGTCAGGGGCAGGAACACCAGCCCCGTACGCATGGCGCTGTAATGGAGCACCGACTGGTACAGCAACGTCAGGAAGTAGAACGTCGTGGGCAATGCCGCCCCGAACGCCAGCATCGTGACGTTGGCCGCCCACACCGAGCGGTTGCGGAACAGGCTCAGCTCCATCAACGGCTGTTTGGCCAGCTTGGCCTGGTCGAGCACGAACACCGCGAGGAGCACCACGCCGATCGTCAGTGACCCGACGATGCGCGTCGACCCCCACCCGTAACGCTGTCCCTCGGCGAGCCCGTAGACGAGCGCGGCGATCCCGAGAGTGACCGACACGGAGCCCAGCACATCGAGCTTCGCCCCCTTGCGGGTGTCACCACGGGGGGTGGCGGCGACCGACGAGACCGCCATTCCCACGATCAACAGGCACAGCGGCACGTTGATGAGGAAGACCCAGCGCCACGACATCCACTCGACGATCGCTCCGCCGCTGAGTACGCCGATCGCCCCGCCGCTGCCCGACGCCGCGCCCCACAGGGCGAGCGCCTTGGCCCGCTCCATCGGCTCGGTGAACGTGGAGGTCAGCACGGCCAGCGAGGCGGACGCCATGATCGCGCCGCCGAAGCCCTGCCCGGCGCGACCGAGTACCAGCGTCGCCGAGTGCGTCGCGATGCCGCCGACGAGGCTGAACGCCGTGAACACGGCGAGGCCGATGAGCAGCAGCCGTCGCCCGCCGAACAGGTCCACCATCCGCCCGGCCAGCAGCAGGAAGCCGGCGAACGGAATCAGGTACCCGTCGTACACCCAGGTCAGGCTGCCCGGTGTGAAGTGCAGCGCGCTCTGGATGGACGGGATGGCGACGTTCACGATCGACGCGTCGAGGATCACGGTCAGCTGCGCGAGGCAGCACACCGCGAGGACGAATCCGGCCCGGCGCGGCTGGGCCGGGGCGTCCAGTGCAACCTGATCGATCATCGGAGGGGACTCCTCGTTCGGACGAATGAGTGCGCCGCACCCGGGTCCCGGCGCGCGGGCCGCACCCGTCCTGCGTCGGCCATCACGAGATCTTGACGAGCACGTTGCCCTTGTAGGCGCCGCGGAGCAGTGCGGTGAGCGCCTCGGGCGCGGCGTCGACGCCGCCTTCCACCACGGTGTAGGGCAGGACGATCTTTCCTTCCTGCAGCCACTGGGCGAAGTGCTGGTTCCACGCCTGGATCTGCTCCGGCGTGTGGTACGTCGAGAAGGGCTTGATGACGATCTGCCGGATGATCCCGGCCATGATGTCCAGCTTCGGGAACGCGCCCTCGGCGTTGCCGGTCTGCGCGGACACGGTCCCGCCCAGCACGAGCCGGGCTCCCTGCGCCGACGCCTGCACGGCGGCCTCGAACTGCTCCCCGCCGACCAGGTCGAAGAACACGTTGATCCCGTCCGGGGCGAGTTCCCGGAGCTGGTCGACGACGGGCCCGTCCTTGTAGTTGAACGCGGCGTCGTAGCCGAGTTCCTTGGTGAGGTACTCCACCTTCTCGGCGCTGCCGGCCGAGCCGATGACGCGCTTGGCGCCGCGGGCCTTGGCGATCTGGCCGGCGAGCGAGCCGACACCGCCGGCCGCGTTCGACACGAACACGACGTCGTCCTCGCCGACTTCGGCGACGTCGGCCATGCCGTGGTACGCCGTGATGCCCTGGTTCAGGAAGTATTCCGGGCCGGGGTACCACGAGGGGTCGACCTTGAAGTACTGAGCGGCGGGGCCGGTGGAGAACTCGGTCCAGCCGTCCATGTGCTGGACGGTGTCGCCCACGGCGAGGTCGGGGCTTTCCGAGGCCACGACGACACCGACCGCGCCGCCCCACGGCCGCTCGCCGACCTTGTAGGCCGGCATCATGGGCAGCCCGGGGTCCTCGGTCATCAGGTCCCGCATGACGGCGGTCACCTGGAGGTACAGGTTGCGCACCAGCACGTTGCCGGAGGTGGGCCGGGTGACATCCACCTCCACGATCTCGAAGTCGTCCTTCGCGGGCTGGTCCACGACATAGCGCGCCAGCCGTACTTCCTTGCCGGTGGCCGGGAGAGTCTGGGCAGTCATTGGTTATCCCCTTTGGTTCATGTGGTTCATCTCGATATGACCGAGGTCCGAGCGATTCAGTGTCTACATCGCAGCACTGGAAAATCGTCTGAGCGGCGCTCGAACGCCGGCGGGCTTTCTACTGGTTCCACCAGGAAGTGTTTTCCCTGTACCACTCGACGGTGGCCTTGAGGCCCGTGTCGAATGATTGCCGCGGGGTGAAACCCAGCTCATTTCGGATCTTGGTCATGTCCAGCGAGTACCGCTGGTCGTGGCCGAGCCGGTCGGCGACCCGTTCGACCATGTCCCATCCCGTTCCGCAGCTTTCCAGCAGGAGCGAGGTCAGTTCCTTGTTGGTCAACTCCGTGCCGCCGCCCACGTTGTAGACATGGCCGGGCCTGCCACCGCGCAGAACCAGTTGAATGGCCAGGCAATGGTCCGCGACATGCAGCCATTCACGCACGTTGTCGCCTTCCCCGTACAGCGGAACCCGCCGTCCCTGCAGAAGGTTCGTCACGAACCGCGGAATGACCTTCTCCGGGTTTTGATAGGGGCCGTAATTGTTCGAGCAACGAGTGATCACGACGTCAAGGCCGTGGGTCCGGTGCGCGGACAGCACCAGCAGATCGGAACTCGCCTTGGACGCCGCATAGGGTGAATTCGGCGCCAGCGGCTGCGACTCGGTCCATGACCCGGCCGAAATGGAACCGTAGACCTCGTCCGTCGACACGTGCAGGAAACGCCCGACTCCGTGCCGCCGGGCCGCGTCCAGCAGGACCTGCGTGCCGAGCACGTTCGTCGTCACGAATGCACGGGCGTCTTCGATGGACCGGTCGACATGCGACTCGGCGGCGAAGTGAACGATGACGTCGTGCCCGCGCACGGCCTCGTCGACCAGTTCCGCGTCGCAGATGTCGCCGCGGACGAACCGGAAACGAGGATTCTCCGCCACCGGCGCCAGGTTTCGCAGATCGCTGCCGTGGCCGAGCGTGTCGATGACGGTCACCCGGGCGTCATCGAGGTCCGCCCCCGGAAGCTCGCCGGACAGCAGTGCCCTTACGTACTGTGACCCGATGAATCCCGCACCGCCGGTAACAAAGATCCGCATGTGGGTGACAGTAGGGGGCGGGACTCGAAGCTGACTTGAGCCGGAGGGGCCCGGCCGCGTGCACGCCCGCAGGCAAGGTCCGCCCCTTCGATGCGCGTCTCCGTGACACCGATCGTCAGGGCCCTCCGCTTCTCCAGGAAACAGTGGTGGGCGCGCGTAGAGTCGCTCTTGCCAAGCCCGCGGAGAACGTCCAGGATTGGGCCCCCTCGGATCGCCTCGGAGGCACTCCGGGGGGTGAACTCGCCATCTGAACTCACCATCTCCGAGCGGGAGTTCACGAGGCGCGCCGGGCACGGCGTGTACATCCCGCGCTCCACCTGCCAGTACCTGAACTAGAAAAATTGGCGGATCACATGGACTTCGGACTCGTCCTCCAGACCGACCCCCCGGCCTCCGGCGTCGTCTCCCTCATGCAGCGCGCCGAACGCGAGGGCTTCACCTACGGGTGGACCTTCGACTCGGCCGTGTTGTGGCAGGAACCCTTCGTCATCTACAGCCGGATCCTGGCCGAGACGTCGCACCTGACCGTCGGCCCGATGGTCACCAACCCGGGCACCCGCACCTGGGAGGTCACCGCCTCCACCTTCGCCACCCTCAACGACATGTACGGCAACCGCACCATCTGCGGCATCGGCCGCGGCGACTCCGCGATGCGCGTCGCCGGACGCAAGCCCAACACCCTCGCCCGCATCAGTGAGGCCATGAAGGTCATCAGGGCACTCGGCCGCGGCGACGAGGCCGACCTCGGCGGCACGGCGATCCGCTTCCCGTGGGTGCGGGACGGCGCCCAACTGCCGGTCTGGATGGCCGCGTACGGGCCGAAGGCCCTGAAGATGGCGGGTGAGGAGGCCGACGGGTTCATCCTCCAGCTCGCCGACCCGTATCTCACCCAGTACATGATCAAGGCCGTGCGGGACGCGGCCGCCGGCGCGGGCCGCGACCCGTCCGAGGTGAAGATCTGTGTGGCGGCGCCCGCGTACGTCACCGCCGACGACTCGCCCGAGGCCCTCGCCCACGCGCGCGAGGAGTGCCGCTGGTTCGGCGGCATGGTCGGCAACCACGTCGCCGACCTCGTCACCAAGTACGGCGAGCACTCGTCGATGGTCCCCGACGAACTCACCGACTACATCAAGGCCCGACAGGGCTACGACTACGCCCACCACGGCAGGACCGGGAACCCCGACACGGCGTTCGTACCGGACGAGATCGTCGACCGGTTCTGCCTCATCGGCACGGCCCAGGACCACGTCGAGAAGCTGCGCGCCCTGCGGGACCTCGGCGTCGACCAGTTCGCCCTCTACGCCATGCACGACGCGAAGGAGGAGGTGATCGACGCGTACGGGGAGCGGATCATCCCCGTGGTCAACGCCTGACCGCCCTTTCCGTACCCCTCAGCCAGGGTCCCCACCGCCCGCACCCGCACGGCCCGTTCGCACCTCCCCGCTGACTGAGCCCCCGGCTCCCGAACGAATGGCCTGCTCATGACCGACACCGCGCCACCCACGCTGCCCGCGGGCGGCGGCATCGACCTCAGCGCCGACGCCTACCCCTCCGACAGCCGCTACGCCAACGACGACCTGCGCCCCGTCCCCCTCGCCGAACGCCGCTGGACCACCTACAACTTCGTGGCCCTGTGGATCGGCATGGCCCACTGCATCCCGTCCTGGACCCTCGCCTCGGGCCTCGTCGCGCTCGGCATGGACTGGAAGCAGGCCGTCCTCACCATCGCCCTCGCCAATGTCATCGTGCTCCTGCCGATGCTGCTCACCGGGCACGCGGGACCCAAGTACGGCATACCCTTCCCCGTCCTCGCCCGCGCCTCGTTCGGCCTGCGCGGCGCCAATCTGCCCGCGCTGATCCGGGCCGCGGTGGCCTGCTGCTGGTTCGGGATCCAGACCTGGATCGGCGGGCAGGGCGTGTTCGTCCTGCTCGGGAAGGTCTTCGGCGGCTGGGCCGACGTCTCGCAGGTCGGCGGCTACCCCTGGACCCTGTGGCTCTGTTTCGTCCTCTTCTGGGTCCTCGAACTCGCCATCATCTACCGGGGCATGGACACCCTGCGCCGCTTCGAGAACTGGGCGGCGCCGTTCGTCCTCGTCGGCGCGGTCGTCCTGCTCGTGTGGATCGCGAACAAGGCCGGCGGCTTCGGCCCGCTCCTCGACGAGCCGTCCAAGGTCGGCTGGGGCGCCGACTTCTGGAAGATCTTCTTCCCAGGCCTGATGGGCATGATCGGCTTCTGGAGCACGCTCAGCCTCAACATCCCGGACTTCACGCGCTTCGGCAAAGGGCAGAGCGCCCAGGTATGGGGCCAGACCCTCGGCCTGCCCACGACCATGACGCTGTTCGCCCTGATGTCCGTCCTGGTGACGTCCGGGTCCGAGAAGGTCTACGGCGCCGCGATCTGGGACCCGGTCGCGCTGGCCGGCAAGACCGACAACGTCTTCGGGCTGCTGTTCGCGCTCATCACGGTCTTCGTCGCGACCATCTCCGTGAACATCGCGGCGAACGTCGTGTCACCCGCGTACGACCTCGCGAACCTCGCGCCCAAGCTCATCAACTTCCGCACCGGCGCGCTCATCACCGGTGTCATCGGCGTCCTCGTCATGCCGTGGAAGCTGACCTCGACGCCCGAGCTGTACATCTTCACCTGGCTCGGCGTCGTCGGCGGACTGCTCGGCACCGTGGCCGGCATCCTCATCGCCGACTACTGGATCATCCGCCGCACCGTGCTCCACCTCGCCGACCTGTACCTGCCGAACGGCCGCTACTGGTACTCGGGCGGCTGGAACTGGAACGCGGTGACCGCCTTCGCCGTGGGCGGGATTCTCGCGGTGGGCGGCTCGTACTCGACGGTCGACGCCAAGGGCGTGAAGGCGGGCCCGTTCCCGGTGGACGGCCTGATCCCGTTCCTCAAGCCGCTCGCGGACTACGGCTGGGCGGTCGGGCTCGGATCCTCGCTGATCCTGTACGTCGTCCTGACCAAGGCGCGCGGGGTCCGGATCTAACTGGTCGGGCCCGTTTTGCCGGTCAGCTTCGCCACCGCGTCCCCGGCCGCCTTGAGGGCGCCCTTGTAGATGCCGTCCGTCCCGGGCGCGCCGTGGGACTCGAAGTTGCTGCCGTTGTAGGTGACGGTCACCAGGGCGTTGCCGGCCCTGACCGTCACCACAGCCTCCCGGGTGTTCTGCTTGTCGTGCGTGGTGAGGGCGACGGCGACCCTGGCCTCGTCACCGAGGCCGGGCGCGCTCTCGCCCTTGCCACGCGCGGCGAAGGAGGTGTTGGCCGCGGCGGCCGACTCCTTGATCTCGAAGGAGACGTCGAGCCAGCGGTAGTCGTAGTCCTTGAGCGCGCTCCACGAGCAGCCGCGGCGCAACGAACGGTCGGCGGCGGCGAGTTCCTTGCCCGCCGGGTCGGCCTTCGGGACCAGGTCCGCGACCGTGTTCGCCGTGACGGCGGAGCACGGCTCGGGCGGCTTGTCGTAGGCGCGGCCGGTCGCGGACGCCGCCGACTGCGCGGCACGCTTCGCCGAGGGCTGCGGGGCAGCGGCGGGCTGCCCGGACGAATCCGCCATCGAGCCCGAGGTCCAGGCCCAGCCGGCGCACGCGAGCACCGCGACCGGCAGGACGCGCACGGTCAGCGCGAGAGGGAAAGGGAGAGAACGCACGGCGTACGCCCCTTGTGCGAGGGGGAGGGGACGCCAGTGTCACACGAGTTACCCCGGGACAACACCGCCCCCTGCCCCCTCATGCGTCACACGGGCAGTTCAGCACGGCCGCACCGCCGGACCTTCACCCCAAAGAGGCCTCCGGGTGTGCGGTCAGGGCCTCTCCATGAAGGCGGGCAGGGGCAGGGCGGACTCGATCCGGTCGATCGCGGCGAAGGCGCCGTACGCGATCAGATGGACCAGGCATTGAAACCTCCCCCAGCTAAAACAGGGGGATTCCTAGCTCACGTCGCCTGATCTCCGGCGGGGTTACAGGTCTTACACGTTCAGCGCTAGCCGGGACAGAGACCAGCCCGGACGAGCATCACACGGGCTGAGTTCTTGTCCCGGGGTCGGGACACTCCGCACGTGGTGCACGTATACGTTCGTTCTGACAGAGGTAGTGCGTGCTTGGTTCTCGCTCCGCAGTCTGCGCAGTCCATCGTGGTGTGCGCCGGGTGTACCAGGTGCACCCGGCGGCCGTGCTTACGGCCCATCTCGACCAGGGCTGCCTTGGTCGCGCCGATCGCCGCGTCAGCGGCCTTCTTTGCCATGGTGGACTTCGCGAGGACCTTCGGCCGGAAGTCCTCCACGGCCAGGGCGTCATGGTCGCGGACGACCTTCTTGGCCCTTCCCCAAGCTCTCAACTTCGTTCGAGCAGGGGGAGACCCCATTCGGGCGGTGTCCTGACGCTGCCGGGCCACCTTCTTGTGCAGCTTCGCCGTCTGCCGCTTCGCCTCGCGGTAGCCCTTCGATCCGGCGTGTCCACGCGTCGGCTTACGCCGGGACATCATCCGCTGATAGTGCGCCAAGCGCTGGGCAGCGTTCTTCCCGTGCTGCGGGTGGGCAAGGTCATGGTCGTTGCTGGTGGTGGTCGCGGTCTCCTTCACACCCCAGTCGATCCCGATCACCCGGCCGGTTCCCGGCAGCGTCTCGGTCATGTTCGGGACGACGAAAGACGCGTACCAAGCCCCGACGCTGTCGCGGTAGACGCGGACGCTGGAGGGTGGCTTGGGTAGGGCACGCGACCACACGACCGTCACGGCGATGCCGCCTGCCAGGTGCAGGCGGCCGTCCTTGAGCCGAAAACCCCGCTGGGTGTAGTTCAAAGACAGGTCGTCCTGGTGCTTCTTCTTGTACTTGGGCATTCCGGCCCGCTGCCGCATCGGCAAAGCGGCCTTGATGTCCTTCAGCGCCTTCGCCCGCGACTTCGCAAAATCGCGTATCACCTGCTGCTGAGGAACACTGGAGCCTTCGCGCAGCCAGCCCATACGGGCACGCGCCTCGGTCAGCATCTTGTCCAGCCGGGCCGGACCGCACTTCTCGTTCTCGGCGTGCGCCCTCTTCGAACGGGCACAGCACTCATTCCACAGCCACCGGCACCGCGCCCATTCCGCTTCGAGAGCGCCAGTCGCAGTGGACGACACACGAAGGCGGAAGGTGTAGCGGGCATGCCCGACACCTGCCGTTTCCTGCGCCGCGGTCGTCATGAACAGCAACCTATCCGGGAGGACTGACAGTTGAGAGTTCTGATCCAATGAGGGCTGCCTAACCACCACGACGGGTGGACGCCGATCCGTCCTGCCGGCGGATCGGCTTCTTCTGCCCAGCTCCGCAGGAGTCCGATTCCTCCCCGGCCTGAAGTCCGGGGCACCCTCGGAGGAGTCCGGTGATCGGTGAAGGGCGGCTTCAGCCAGGCCGCCACGTCCTCGTCCGTGATGCGGTACGGGGCGATGGCGGCCAGCACCGCGAGGCGCGCCCCGGGCCGCCGGTCGCGGTCGGGCAACTCGTCCCAGGCGAGCGGGGGAAGTGAGCCGTCCCAGGCGGCGACTGCCTCCCCGACCAAGGCGATGTCGACGTCGTCGAGGAGGCCCGCGCCCGTGTACGCGGCGTCGAGCAGCGTGGCACACGCCGGGCCCACGGTCGTGCCGGGCCGCCCAGGCGGGGCCCGGGATCGGATCGGGCCTCGTCACCGCACGTACACAGTGACGGGCGGGGCGGCTCGCGTCACTCCCGCTCGACCGGGATCCACAGCTGCGCTTCCGCCTGTGTCGCGTCGGGCGACAGACGTGTGCTGAGGATTTCGGGGCCCGGCCGGCTTCGGTAGGGGTTGGACGGGAACCACAGCGTGAACACGTCCCGCCACAGGTGCTGGAGCGTCTGCGGGAACGGGCCCGAGCTGTCGAAGACGGCCCACGCGCCCGCCGGGACGGTGAGCGTGTTCAGGTCGTCGGGGCCGGCGGCGGAGGCCACCACCGCGTGGTAGTAGTCGAGTTCGGTGCCCTCCGCGCGGCTCGGGTCGAGGTCGTCGCTCACTGAGACGATCCCCTCGGGCTCCTGGTCGGACAGAGCGTGGATCCGTTGCACCGTCTCCTTGTCGATGCCCCGGATGAAGTCGGCGATCGCCGGATTCATGCCCTCGTGGACGAGGGGGACCCGCGCCTTCCTACCGACCACATGGAACTCGGGCTTCTCCGTCACTCGGTATCGCATGGTGCTGCTCCCTTCGATGATGAGCCGGAAGGACATCCGGGGCTGGGACCGCAGGGCCGCGCCGGTCCGCCTGGCCTCGCCGGGGCCCACGCCGTGCAGGCCCCGGAAGGCCCGCGCGAACGCCTCGCCCGAGCCGTAGCCGTAGCGCACCGCGATCTCCAGGAGCGTCGGCTCCCCGGAGAGCACCTCGGCGCCCGCGACGGTCAGCCGCCTGCGCCGGATGTACTCGGAGAGCGGCAGTCCCGCGAGCGCGGAGAACATCCGCCGGAAGTGGTACTCCGACGTCGCCGCGATCCGGGCCAGATCGGCGATGTCGATCCGCTGGTCGAGGTGGCGCTCGATGTGGTCCATGGCCTCGTTGAGCCGGTCAAGCACCCCGGGCTCCTTCCTGTTGACATCGCTCACGCTAGGGAGGACCCATGGTCGCGGACCCGACATCCTGTGCCCGTTGCGGTCGGACGTGCCCGTTCCAGGTGGTTGGGGGACTTGTGACCTGCTTTGTCGGGGCCGGTTATTCAATCTTCATCAAATGTGTTCCGCCATGCGGACAACCCTCTTGCCTGTGGACTGTATGCGAAATACGTTCTGCGGTATTCCTTGATCACATGCGGATCACCCACAGGATGTCCCGCACACTCGTCCCCTGGCGGAGGTATCTCCTCGTGCGCCGAACAGCGGTTGCCTGCACGGCAGTTGCCCTGGTGTTGTCCACAACGGCGGGCTGCGGCTCCCTCCAGTCCTCGGCCACCGAGGTCGGCGGGGAGCGCATGACCGACGACCGGCCCGTACGGGACGGCGGCACGCTCACCGTCGCCCTCAACGCGGACCCGGACAAACTCGACCCCTCGCTCGCCCAGACCCTCGTCGGCCGCACGGTCTTCGCCGGGATGTGCGAGAAGCTCTTCGACGTCGACGAGGCGGGCAAGGTCGTCCCGCAGCTCGCCACCGCGCTGCCGAAGACCTCGCCGGACGGCCGCACCGTCACCTTCTCCGTCCGCAAGGGCCTGAAGTTCAGCGACGGCACCTCCCTCGACGCGGCCGCCGTCGTCACCTCGCTGCTGCGCCACCGCGACCTGCCGGGATCGGCCCGCGCCACCGAACTCGCCCCGCTCGAGGATGCCGAGGCCACCGGCGCCTACTCCGTGAAGCTCACCCTCAAGCAGGCCTACGTCCCGCTCACCGCCGTGCTCGCCGACCGGTCCGGCATGGTGATGTCCCCGGCCGCGCTCAAGAAGTACGGCAAGAACTTCACCAACCATCCCTCCTGCGTCGGCCCGTTCAAGTTCGTCGAGCGCGTCGGCGGCGACCGCATCGTGCTCGCCAAGGACCCGAACTACTACGACGCCCGCGACGTCCACCTCGACAAGGTGATCTACAAGCCGATCCCCGACGGCAGCGTCCGCCTCGCCAACCTGCGCTCCGGAGACATCCAGGTCGGCGACCAGATGGTGCCCGTGGATGTGAAGAGCGCCCTCACCGACAACAAGCTCCAGCTCTTCAACTCGCCGTCGCTCGGCTACCAGGGAATCGGCATCAACGTCGGCAACGTCAAGGGCCTCGGCCAGGCGCCCGGCCACGTCGACAGCCCGCTGGCGAACGACGTCCGTGTCCGCGAGGCCTTCGAGCTCTCCATCGACCGCGAACTCATCAACAAGGTCGTCTTCCAGGGTATGTACGAGCCCGCATGCGGCCCGATCTCCCCGGAGTCCGCGCTCGCGCCCGGCGTCAAGGCCTCGCAGTGCCCCAAGCGCGATGTGGCCAAGGCCAAGCGGCTGTTGAAGGAGGCGGGCGTCAAGACCCCCGTGCACGTCGAGCTGAAGACCTCCACGACGCCCGAGTGGAGCCGCATCGGCCAGGTCATCCAGGCCATGGCCAAGGACGCCGGGTTCACCGTCACCCTGCGCCCCACCGAGTACGCCACCATGCTCGAGGAGACCGACGACGGGCACTACCAGGCGTTCAACAGCGGCTGGTCCGGACGCCTCGACCCGGACGGCAACATTGCCAGTTTCCTGCAGACGAAGGGCGCGATGAACGCGTACGGCCTCTCGGACGACAAGATCGACGCCCTCATCGCGCGCGGCCGCACCGAGGCCGACCCCGCCGAGCGCGCCAAGATCTACGGCGAGCTGACGCGCCGCGCCAACGACGCCCACGCGCTCATCTACCTCTACCGCCAGAAGAACTACGTCGTCGCAGGGCAGGACGTCGCAGGCGTACGCGTCTACGGCGACGGACTGATCCGCGTGAAGGATGCGGGGTACGCCAAGTGACGACCGCTCAACTCACCGAAAAGCAGGCCACGTTGAAAAAGGCCTCACCGAAGGGGCAGGGGCTGCTCGCCGGGCACCCCATGGCCAAGTACGTCCTGACCCGCTTCCGGCAGTCGGTCATCACGCTCATCCTCGTCTCGATCGTCGTCTTCGCGGGGATCCGCGCCCTGCCCGGCGACCCGGCCCTCGCGCTCGCGGGCGAGGAGCGCAGCCCCGCCGCGCTCGCCGCGATCCGTGCCGAGTACGGACTCGACGACAACATCGTGATCCAGTACGGGCGCTTCATCGGCCACGCCCTGCAGGGCGACCTGGGCACGTCCTCGCGCACCGGCCTCCCGGTCGCCGACGCCATCGGGCAGGCACTGCCCGTCACCCTCGAACTCGCCGCGCTCTCCCTGCTGCTTGCGATCGTCCTCGGCATCGGCGCGGGCATCGTCGCGGCCGTCCGCCGGGGCAGGCCTGCCGAGTGGATCGCCAACGGCCTCGCCCTGCTCGGCCTCTCGGTCCCCACGTTCTGGCTCGGCATCGTGCTCGTGCTCGCCTTCGCGATCGTCGTCCCGGTCTTCGCGGCCTCCGGCTTCGTCCCCTTCGGTACCGACCCGCTCGACAACCTGCGCCGCATGGTGCTGCCCGCGATCGTCCTCGGCTCCGGGCTCGCCGCCGTCGTCATGCGCCAGACGCGCGCCGCGATGCTCGACTCGCTGTCCGCCGACTACGTCCGCACCGCCCGCGCCAAGGGCCTGTCCCGACGCGAGGTCGTCGGCGGCCACGCCCTGCGGAACTCCCTGGTCACGGTCGTCACCGTGCTCGGTCTGCAGCTCGGCCACCTGATCTCCGGCGCGGTCGTCACCGAGCAGATCTTCGTGCTCCCCGGATTCGGCAAGCTCACCATCGACGCCGTCTTCACGCGTGACTACGCGACCCTGCAAGGCGTCGTGCTGTGCACGTCGGCCGCGTACATCTTCATCAACCTGCTGGTCGACGTGGCGTACTCGGTCATCGACCCGCGCATCCGGCTCGGAGGTGCCCGGTGACCACGCTCGCCCTCACAGGAATACGGGTCCGCGCGGCCAAGAGCGGCAAGCTGCGCGCTCTGCGCAGGAACAAGCTCGCCATGACGGGCGCCGTCATCGCCGCGGTCTTCGTGCTCGCCGCGCTGTTCGCGCCGCTCGTCGCGCCCTACGACCCCGCGCAGCCGAACTTCGACAACGTTCTCGCGGCGCCCGGCTGGAGCCACTGGCTCGGCACCGACGACCTCGGCCGCGACCAGCTGTCCCGCGTCGTCTACGGGGCCCGCGCCTCGATGCAGGTGGGCGTGCTCGCCGTCGTTTTCGCCTTCATCATCGGCGTACCGCTCGGGCTGCTCGCCGGCTACTACGGCAAGCTCGCCGACAGCGTCGTCTCGCGCGTCACCGACACGATGCTCGCGTTCCCCTTCCTGGTCCTCGCCGTCGGGCTCGCCGCGGTGCTCGGCCCGTCCCTCACCAACGCGACCATCGCGATCGGCATCTCGCAGATCCCGGCCGTCATCCGCATCACCCGCGCCGAGACCCTGCGGCTCAAGCACGTCGACTACGTCGTCGCCGCCGTCGCCAACGGAGGAGGGGACTCCACCGTCCTGTTCCGCCACATCCTCCCCAACGCGAGCTCGGCGCTCGTCGTCCAGGCCACCGTCGGCATCCCCGCCGCGATCATCGGCGAGGCCCTGCTCAGCTTCCTCGGCCTCGGCGTCCAGCCCCCCGAGCCGTCCCTCGGCGTGATGCTGTCCTCCGCCCAGTCCTTCCTCGCGCCCGCGCCCTGGATGGCGGTCTTCCCCGGCCTCGCCGTCGTCGCCGCGACCCTGGCGTTCAACCTGCTCGGCGACGGCCTGCGCGACGTACTCGACCCCCGTGGAGCGACCCGATGAGCCCCGACCCCGTGCTGAGTGTCCGCGACCTCTCGGTGTCCTTCCGTTCGGACACCCGCACCGTCCACGCCGTCGACCACGTCTCGTACGACCTGGCGGCCGGTGAAGTCCTCGCCGTGGTGGGCGAGTCGGGCTGCGGCAAGTCCGTCACCTCCATGGCCGTCATGGGCCTGCTCCCGCCGACCGCGCACATCACCGGGTCGATCAGGCTGGGGACACGCGAACTCGCGGGCGGCGACGACAAGGCGTACGGGAAGATCCGCGGCAAGGACATCGCGATGATCTTCCAGGAGCCGATGACCTCCCTGAACCCGGTGCTCACCATCGGCCGGCAGATCGGCGAGGTGCTGCGCCGGCACCAGGGGCTGAGCAAGAAGGAGGCACGCGCGCGTGCCGTCGAACTCCTCGACCTCGTCGGCATCCCCGCCCCGGCCCAGCGCGTCGACGAGTACCCGCACCAGCTGTCCGGCGGTATGCGCCAGCGCGTGATGATCGCCATCGCGGTCGCCTGCGACCCGGCCGTCCTCATCGCCGACGAGCCGACGACCGCTCTCGACGTCACCGTGCAGGCGGGCATCCTGGAGGTCCTCCAGTCGCTGCGCGAGCGCCTCGGCACGGCGATCGTCCTCATCACGCACGACCTCGGCGTCGTCGCCGACATCGCCGACCGCGTCCTCGTCATGTACGCGGGCCGGCCCGTCGAGCAGGCCCCCGTGGACGAGCTGTTCGCGGCGCCCAGCCACCCGTACACCCGCGGACTTCTCTCCGCCGTCCTGCGGCCCGGTGCCTCGGCCGCCGCGGACGGTGGCGGCAAGCGGCGCCTGCCCGAGATCCCCGGCCTCGTGCCGAGCCTCGACTTCCAGCCCGACGCCTGCACCTTCGCCCCGCGCTGTGCCCGCGCCGACGAGCGCTGCACGACGGCGAGGCCCGGCTTCGAGGCCGTCACCGGCGACGCCGGAACCGACGCCCCGCACAGAGCCGCCTGCTGGCACCCGCACACCCTCCAGGAGGCCGCACAGTGAGCACCCCGGTTCTGCAACTCGACGCCCTGGAGCGGCACTTCACCGCATCCGGCGGCACCGTACGTGCCGCCGACGGCGTCACCCTGACCGTCGGCCGCGGCGAAGTCGTCGGCCTCGTCGGCGAGTCCGGCAGCGGCAAGTCCACCGTCGGCCGCTGCGCCGTACGCCTCGACGACCCCACCGGCGGCACCGTACACATCAACGGCACCGACGTGACGACCATGTCCCGGCGCGCCCTGCGCCCCCTGCGCAAGGACTTCCACCTCGTCTTCCAGGACCCCTCGTCGTCGCTCGACCCGCGCATGACCGTCGGGCAGATCGTCGCCGAACCGCTGCGGCTGCACGGCATCGCGAAGGGCGAGGCGGCCCGCGCGCGCGTGGCGGAACTCCTCGCCCAGGTCGGCCTGCGCCCCGAGCACGCCGACCGGCACCCGCACGAGCTGTCCGGCGGCCAGCGCCAGCGCATCTCCATCGCCCGCGCCCTCTCCGTCGACCCCGCGCTCCTCGTCGCCGACGAGCCGACCTCCGCCCTCGACGTGTCCGTCCAGGCCTCCGTCCTCAACCTGCTCGCCGACCTCCAGCGCGACCGCGGCTTCGGCTGCCTGTTCATCACCCACGACCTCGCCGCCGTCGAGTACCTCGCCGACCGGATCGCGGTCATGTACCTGGGCCAGATCGTCGAACAGGCACCCACCGCCGAGCTGTTCGCCGACCCCAAGCACCCCTACACACAGGCCCTCCTGTCCGCGGCGCCCGTCCCCGACCCGGTCACCCAGCGCACCCGCGAACGCATCGTCCTCAGCGGTGAACTGCCCAGCCCGCTCGCGCCGCCGCCCGGCTGCCGCTTCCACACGCGCTGCCCGCTCGCCGTCGACCGCTGCCGCACCGAGATCCCGGCACTGCGCACCCTCGAAGGCCCGGCCGGCGGCCGCGAGGTGTCCTGCCACCTCGTCGCCGACGACGGCACCGCCCCCGACGCCGCGGCACCCCGACCCGTCGGCGCCGACGAGCCGGTTCGTACGATCCCTCACAGCCGCCCCGCATCCGCCTGACGCCCGAGGAGCACCCCTCTTGTTCACCACCCGGCCGACCCTGCAAGGCACCTTCGGCATGGTCTCGTCCACCCACTGGCTCGCCTCCCAGTCGGCCATGGCCGTCCTGGAGAGCGGCGGAAACGCCTACGACGCCGCCGTCGCCGCGGGTTTCGTCCTGCATGTCGTCGAACCGCACCTGAACGGCCCCGCCGGTGAGGTCCCGATCATCCTCGCCCCCGCCGGAGGGGAGGTCAGCGTCCTGTGCGGGCAGGGTGTCGCGCCCGCCGGGGCCACCGTCGCCCACTACCGCTCCCTCGGACTGGACCTCGTCCCCGGCACCGGTCCCCTGGCCGCCGCCGTGCCCGGCGCCTTCGACGCCTGGATGCTCCTCCTCAAGGACCACGGCACCAAGTCCCTGGCCGAGGTGCTGAGTTACGCCATCGGGTACGCCGAGGACGGGCACGCGCCCGTGGAGCGCGTCGGCGAGACCGTCGAGACCGTGCGCGCCCTCTTCGAGGACGAGTGGCCCTCCTCGGCGGAGGTCTACCTCAAGGACGGCGCGTCCCCGAAGCCGGGCGAGCTCTTCCGCAATCCGCAGCTCGCCGCGACGTGGCGGCGCGTCATCGAGGAGGCCGAGGAGAGCGCGGGCGACGATCGCGTCGCGCAGATCGAGGCCGCCCGCGCGATCTGGCGCGAGGGCTTCATCGCCGAGGCCCTCGTCCGGCAGGCCGCCCGGCCCACCATGGACACCAGCGGCACCCGCCACACCGGCACGCTCACCGCCGCCGACCTGGCCGGCTGGTCCGCGACCTACGAGGCGCCGGCCACGTACGACTGGAACGGCTGGACCCTGTGCAAGGCCGGCGGCTGGAGCCAGGGCCCCGCCTTCCTCCAGCAGCTCGCCCTGCTCCCCGACGAACTGCCCGCCTACGGCTCCGCCGAGTACGTCCACCTGCTCATCGAGGGCTGCAAGCTCGCCATGGCCGACCGAGAGGCCTGGTACGGGGACGCCGGTCCCGAGGACGTGCCCGTCGCCGAGCTCCTGTCCGACGAGTACAACGCCGCGCGCCGCGCCCTCATCGGTGACAAGGCGTCCCACGAGCTGCGGCCGGGCAGCCCGCTCGGCACCGAGCCCCGCATCTCCGCGCACGCGCACGCCGTCGCGGCCGGGGAGGACGGGTTCGACGCCATGGGGATCGCGGGCGCCGGAGCCGGTGAGCCCACCGTCGCCAAGAGCGGCGAGCAGGAGGTCGCGGCGGACGGCGCGACCCGCGGCGACACCTGCCACCTCGACATCGTCGACCGCTGGGGCAACATGGTCGCCGCGACGCCCTCCGGCGGCTGGCTCCAGTCGAACCCCGTCGTGCCCGAGCTCGGCTTCCCGCTCGGTACCCGCCTCCAGATGGCCTGGCTCGACGAGGGCCTGCCGAACTCACTGGCGCCGGGACGCCGTCCCCGTACGACGCTGACGCCGTCGCTCGCCCTGAAGGACGGTGTGCCGGTCCTCGCGTTCGGCACGCCCGGAGGCGACCAGCAGGACCAGTGGCAGGTCCACTTCTTCCTCGCCGTCGCCCTGCGCGCGGCCGTGCGCGGCGGGCTCGACCTCCAGGGCGCCGTCGACGCCCCGAACTGGCACAACGACTCCTTCCCCGGCTCCTTCTTCCCGCGCGGCATGCGGCCCGGCAGCGTCACCGTCGAGTCCCGCGTCGGCGAGGACGTCATCGAGGAGCTGCGCCGCCGCGGCCACGACGTGACGGTCGGCGACCCCTGGTCGGAGGGCCGCTTGTGCGCCGTGGCCCGCGACCCGCAGACCGGCGTCCTGTCGGCCGCGGCGAACCCGCGCGGGATGCAGGGGTACGCCGTCGGCCGCTGAGCCGGAACCTCTGCCGGCGGAACTACTGGTCGTCGTCGAGGGCCGGGCCGGCCTCGGGCTCGCCGTGTGCGCAGCGGAATTCGTATGCCGCGTCGTCCGGGTCGTCCGGCTCGTCGGTGTCGGCGTCATTATCGGGTTCGTCGGCATCGTCGTCGGAGCGTTCCAGCTCGATGGATGCCACGGCCGCAGGCCCGCGTGCGAACTCGTCCACGTGGTAGCCGTCGTCAGGGCTCCACGACACCAGGTAGACGAGGCCCCCCGGGCGGCATTCCACCGTGGCCGTCCCGCCGGGGAACCGCACGGTGTCGCGGCGGGAGGACGGCTGCCCGGAGGAGGTGGACGACGAAGGGCCGGAGGGCATGGGGGAGTTGGCCGACGCGTGGCTCAGGGCGCGGTGCACTGCCGCGTCGTCCAGCGGTCGTCCCGGGTGATCGGTCCCGTCGATTCCGGCGAGCGACCACGCGCCGAGCCCGCCGACGGCCGTCGCCCCGGCGGCCCACACCGCGGTGACCGCGGCACTGCGCCATTTCATCGGGACTCCACCATCGCCCTCGGCACTGTCGTCACCATCGCCCTCGGCACTGTCATTACGGACAGCCTCTCGCACCGTTTCCTAACGCCCGGTTAAGGCCCGTACAAGGCCCACCCCCTCCCCGCGCCGGGTCCCAGCGCCCTTATTACGGTGGGCACATGCCCCATCTCCTGGTCGTGGAAGACGATCACCGACTGCGCGCCGCCCTGGTACGAGCCCTACGCGACAAGGGGCACGCGGTGGCGACCGCGGCAGGCGGGATGGCGGGCCTCGACGCCGCGGTGACCGACCGCCCGGATCTGATGGTGCTCGACCTCGGCCTGCCGGACGTGGACGGCGCCCAGGTACTTCGCATGCTGCGCGCCGTCAGCGACGTGCCGGTGATCGTGGCGACCGCCCGCGACGACGAGCCCGGCATGGTGGCACTCCTGGAATCGGGTGCGGACGACTACATCGTGAAGCCGTTCGGCGCGGCCCAGCTGGACGCGCGGATCAGAGCGGTGCTGCGCCGTGCGGGCGTAGCCGAGGCCGAGGAACCGCTGCGGGTCGGCGGCCTCACCGTCGCCCCCGCGGCCCGGGAGGTCGCCCTCGACGGCCGGGCCCTGGACCTGACCCCGCGCGAGTTCGATCTGCTCGCCCACCTGGCCCGCAAGGCAGGGCAGGTGGTGTCGCGCCGTGAGCTGCTCGCCGAGGTGTGGCAGCAACCGCTCGGCGGGGCCGACAAGACGGTCGATGTCCATCTGTCGTGGCTGAGAAGGAAATTGGGCGAGACCGCGCAGGCTCCGCGCTACCTGCACACCGTTCGCACGGTGGGGGTGAAGCTGGCGGCTCCGGAGGCCTCGGCGGGCCCTGGCGGTTCGGAGGCCGTCTGATGCGCCGCCGTCTCCTGCTGCTGACCGCCGCCACCACCGCCCTGGTCCTGGTCGCCCTGCTCGTGCCGCTGGCGCTGCTCGCGCGCAGTCACGCCGCCGACCAGGCCACCACCGAGGCCACCACGCGGGCCCAGTCGCTGGCGTCCGGAGTGGGGGCCGCGCTGGGGTCGCCGTCCGGCCGGGACACCGCCGCGTCGCTGGTGGAGGGCGTCAACAGCCCCTCGCAGCCCGTGGCTTCGGTCATCCTGGGCGACGGGTCCGTCCTGGGGCCCGAAGACGGCGGCATCGACGACACCGTGCGCCTCGCCCGCACCGGCCGCGCCTTCACCTACGCCCCGCCCACCGGGGGCCGCACCGTCCTCCTTCCCGTGCAGGGCACCGAGGGCGGCACCGCCGTCGTACGGGTGTCGCTCAGCCGGAAGCAGCTGTACGACGGCATGCTCGCCTCCTGGCTGGCCTTCGGCGGCATCGGTGTCGGGCTGCTCCTGGTCGCCCTGCTGATCGCCGACCGGCTCGGCACCCGCCTCGTGGGCGCGACCCGCAGGCTCGCCGGGGTGGCCGAGCAACTGGCAACCGGCGATCTGACTGCCCGCGCCAGGCCCGAAGGGCCACCTGAACTACGCCTGGTGGCCGCCGAGTTGAATCACCTGGCGGGCCGCATCGGCGACCTCCTCGTCACCGAGCGCGAGAACGCCGCCGACCTCGCGCATCGCCTCCGCACCCCCTTGGCGGCCCTGCGCCTGGACGCCGAGGGCGTGCGCGACCCGGCGGAGGCGGAGCGGATCGCGGCCGGGGTCGCCGCACTGGAGCGGGGTGTGGACGACGTGATCCGCAAGGCCCGCCGCCCCCTGGCCGACGTGCGGGCCGCGACGGATCTGTCGGCGGTCGCCCGCGAGCGCACGGCGTTCTGGCTTCCGCTGGCCGAGGATCAGGACCGGGAGGTGGAGGTCGACGCCCCCGCCGTCGCGCTCCTGGTCGCGCCTCCGGAGGACGAACTGGCCGCCGTGCTGGATGCGTTGATCGGCAACGTCCTCGACCACACCCCGCACGGCGTCCCGTTCCAGGTGTCGGTCACCCGGTCCACGATCGACAGCAACGACGGCAACAAGTGCACTGACAGCAACAACTGCAACAACAGAGTCGACAGCACCGACGGGGTACGTCTCACCGTGACCGATCACGGCCCGGGGATACCCGCCGAGTACGTCGCGGAACGCGGCGCCAGCGGGGCCGGCTCCACCGGGCTCGGCCTGGACATCGCGCGCCGTACGGCGCTGGAGGCCGGCGGCCGCTTCGAGGCGGGCCGCCGGCCGGCCGGGGGCACGGTGGTGTCCCTCACGTTCCCGCAGGCACCGCGGGCTGCCGAACACCCGAGGGAAACACTTCCCGTACCGTCCGCACCCAGCGGTTGATCCCCAGTTCCGGACGCAGGGCGGAGAACCCGGCCGCGTACTTGGTGAAGTCCGAGGCCCGCACCCCGAAACGGTGCAGCACCCGGTCGGCCTCGGTCAGCCGCCCCCGTGTCTTGGTCTCCACGAGCACCAGGCCGCTGTCCGCCCGCACCGACCGCCCACCCGCCGCCTCGCACACCACCAGCCCCGCGTCGCACGTCACCCGCTGTCCGTCGGCGACGAACGTGGTCCGGTGGTAGTCCGTCTCCAGGGACGGCGTGAGCTGCTGCGGTGGTTCGATCCCGTAGGCGTCGCGCAGCACGCCCGCGAGGAAGTCCAGCTGTGGGGCGTCCAGAGCCTGCTGCCCCGCCGTCAGCCGGCGCCGGTGCTTGACGGTCTCACCGCGCCTCCCTTTCAGCTTGATCTCGAACTGCCGTTCCCCCGTGTCCCGGTACAGCCGTTCCCGCACCCGGAACCGCAGCCGTCGCCCCATCCGGTGATCGTGGAACGTGCGCAGCTCAGGGGTGTCGAAGTACACCGAGTGGTAGGCGAAGGAGCGCTTGCCGTTGATGGACAGGGCGCGAAAGGCGCCGCCGGCGCGGCGCGGGTCGGTGAGCAGTGCCGCGAAGTCCTCGAAGACGTCGAACGGCACGAGATAGCTGTTGTCGAAGCGGGCGAGCAACTCGGCCCGCGCGATGACCTCCTGGAGCGCGATCGGGTGCGCGGCGAGCGCCGCCCGGCTGATCGCGCGCACGGCGGGGTTCATACGCCCCCCTTGACCAGCGACCGCGAGGACGCGCGTACGGGACGCGTCGGCCGGCTGACGTCCTCCGGCCGGCGGTAACGCACCTCCACGACCATCAAGTCCCGTACGTAGTCGATCTCCTGGACCGTCCAGCCGAGTGGCTCCCCGAGCCGCGCCGCCAGATCGGCCCGCAGCCCGGCCGGCTCGCGGTGCACGACGTCCAGGGTGACGATCGTCCGGCGGTCACGTGCGTAGAGGCGAGGGTGGTCGGAGGCGTAGATCACGAGGAGCAGGACGCCGCACAGCGCGGCGGCGGTGCCGAGGGCGAGGCCCGGGAGGCCGCAGATCAGGCCGAGCACCAGGGTCGTGAAGTAGTAGGCGACTTCCTGGTGCTGGACGGTGTCCGAGCGCAGCCGGATGATCGAGAGCACTCCGAAGAGCCCGAACCCGACCGCGAGTCCGCCGCCCGTCCCGCCGCGGGCGAGCGCGGCCACCACCGCGAACAGGGCGACGTTCAGGGCGAGATAGGCGGGGATCAGCTCGCGTCTGCGGTGCCTGGGATAGAAGACCCCGAACGTCAGCAGGGTCACGGAGGCGAGATCGAGCGCGAGGTGAACGACGAGCGGTAGGAGGCTCTGGATGTTCTGCATGCCAGGACCGTAGGAACGGAACGGTTAAGACCGCCCCACTGCACGGTTAACCTCGCCGTTCCGCCTGGCTGCGGCCGGTGGCTCACATGGGTGGCCGGCGCGGGCGGCAGTGTGCCGCCGCCCGGACCGGCCTCTGCCGGAGCGGGCGGAGAGGCGAATTCATGGCGATTCCACCCCTCGTACACCAGGCGGGTACGGATTGTCAGTGGAGCGTGCTCTCATGGATGCATGATCGAAGCACAGGAAACGACGGAAAGCATCGACGACTTTCTCGTACACGGGGTCACCGAGGTGGAGCGCGCCGTGCGCGCCGCTGCCGCCGCAGAGGTGATGCCCCGCTTCCGGCAGCTCGCCGAGGGTGACGTCTCCCAGAAGAGCGGCCCGCACGACCTCGTGACCATCGCCGACCGGCTGGCCGAGGAGTATCTGACCCGTGAGCTGGGCGCTCTGCTGCCCGGCTCCGTCGTGGTCGGAGAGGAGGCGGTGCACGCCGACTACGCGGTCTACGACGCGATAGGCGAGGACGCCCCGGTGTGGATCGTCGACCCGGTCGACGGCACCCGCCAGTTCGTCCACGGAGACCCCGGGTTCTGCATGCTCGTCGCGCTCGCCCAGCACGGCACGGTCCTCGCCTCCTGGACGTTCGCCCCCGCGCTCGGCGAGTTCGCCGTCGCGGTCCGCGGCAAGGGCGCCCGGCTCAACGGCGAGGCGCTGCACGCCGGGTCACCCGGTCAGGACGAGGTCATCGACGTGGCGACCTCGCACCCCGACTACACGACGGACGAGCAGAAGCGCGCCCTGCTGGGCCTGTGGACCGACGGGGTGCGCCCGCGCCCGTGCGGGTCGGCCGGTCTGGAGTATCTGGCCGTCGCACGCGGCGAGTTGGACGCCACGGCCTTCTCGTGGGAAGCGGCCTGGGACCACGCCGCGGGCCTGCTGCTCGTCGAGGAGGCGGGCGGTACGCACCTGACGAAGGCGGGCGAGCCCTTCCGGATCACCGGAGGGAACGCACTGCCGTTCACGGCGGCCAGGGACGCGGCCACGGCGCGGCGCGTGATGGACCTGGTCGGCGGCGAGTAAGGCGACGGCTGGGCGCCCCGCGGCGGTGCCCGCCCGCATGACCGACGCCGGCCGAGGCCGGGCCGGCGTTCTCGCCCGAGCCGGCCCAGGCTCGGGCCCTCGCTCCCGCTGCTGCCGCCCAGGCTCGGGCCCTGGCTCCCGCTGCTGCCGCCCAGGCTCGGGCCCTGGCTCCCGCTGCTGCCGCCCAGGCTCGGGCCCTGGCTCCCGCTGCTGCCGCCCAAGGTCAGGCCCACGCTCCCGCCCGAGCCCACCAGGGCTGACCAGCGACGACCGCCGGCGCACGCCCGTACCCTTCCGTCCCGGTTCGCCCCGCGCCCCGGGTCTGTCAGTCCTGCGGCATATCCTGGCCGTCAGTGGCCTCGGCTGACAAAGGAGTCCGAAGGTGCCGTCGATGCTCGATGCCGTCGTCGTGGGTGCGGGACCGAACGGCCTGACCGCTGCCGTGGAGCTGGCCCGCCGAGGGCTCTCCGTGGCCGTCTTCGAGGCCAGGGACACCGTCGGCGGAGGCGCGCGCACCGAGGAGCTCACCCTCCCCGGATTCCGCCACGACCCCTGCTCGGCCGCCCACCCGCTGGGGATCAACTCGCCGGCGTTCAGAGCCATGCCGCTGGACCGGTACGGCCTGGAGTGGCTGCACGCCGACCTCCCCATGGCCCACCCCTTCCCGGACGGCAGCGCGGCCGTCCTGTCACGCTCCGTCGCCGAGACGGCCGCCTCGTTCGGGCCGCACGACGCGGGCACCTACCGCCGGCTCGTCGCGCCCCTCCTGCCGAAGTGGGACGCGCTCGTACGGGATTTCATGGCGCTGCCGCTGACTTCCCTGCCGCGCGACCCGGTCACCCTGGCCCGCTTCGGGCTCGTGGGCCTCCCGCCGTCGACGTGGCTGATGCGCCGCTTCCGCGAGGACCGGGCGCGCGCCCTGTTCTCCGGGCTCGTCGCGCACGCCATCGCGCCGCTCGGCGGCCTCGCCACCGGAGCCGTCGGCCTCGTCTTCGCGCTCGCCGCCCACGCGCGCGGCTGGCCCGTCGCGCGCGGCGGCTCGCAGTCGATCTCCGACGCGCTGACCGCGTACCTGAAGGACCTCGGCGGAGCCGTCCACACCAGTTACGAGATCAAGCGCCTCGACGACCTGCCGCCCGCCCGCGCCTACGTCTTCGACACCTCGCCCACGGCGCTCGCCCGCATCGCCGGGCTCGGCAGCTACTACGAGCGCTTCCGGTACGGCCCGGGCGTCTTCAAGCTCGACTACGCGCTCGACGGACCCGTGCCGTGGACCGCCAAGGAGGCCAGGAGCGCGGGCACCGTTCAGATCGGGCCCGGCAGCCGCGACATCGCGGCGGCCCTGCGCGCCGCGTCCCGCGAGGGCCGCGCCCCGGACAAGCCCTTCCTCATCACCGTCCAGCCCAGCGTCATGGACCCCACCAGGGCCCCTGCGGGCCGGCACGTCTTCTGGGCGTACGGACATGTCCCCAGCGGCTGGGACGGCGACCTCACCGACGCCGTCGAGCGGCAGCTGGAGCGCTTCGCGCCCGGGTTCCGCGACCGGATCCTGGCGCGGGCCACGGCCGGACCGCCCGAGCTGGCCGCGCGCAACGCGAACTATGTGGGCGGTGACATCGCCTGCGGCGCGGTGAGCGGGCTCCAGCTGCTGCTGAGGCCGAAGCTGTCCCTGTCGCCGTACACGACCCCGCACCCCGCCGTCTTCATCTGCTCGTCCGCGAGCCCGCCGGGGCCGGGCGTCCACGGCATGTCCGGGCACAACGCGGCCAAGGCCGTATGGAGGAGGATCCGCGCGACATGACCCGACGCGACATGATCCGAATCACGCTGGTCCAGGGCGACATCACCGCCGAGACCGCCGACGCGATCGTGAACGCGGCGAACTCCTCGCTGCTCGGTGGCGGCGGGGTCGACGGCGCGATCCACCGGCGCGGCGGCCCCGAGATCCTCGCCGAGTGCCGCAGACTCCGCGCTTCGAGCTACGGCAAGGGCCTGCCCACGGGACGGGCGGTCGCCACGACGGCCGGGAACCTCGACGCCGGCCATGTGATCCACACCGTCGGCCCCGTCTGGTCCGCGTCCCTCGACCGGTCCGAGCTGCTCGCCTCCTGCTACCGCGAGTCGCTGCGCGTGGCGGCCGGCCTCGGTGCGCGGACCGTGGCCTTCCCCGCGATCTCGACCGGGATCTACGGCTGGCCGCTGGGCGACGGGGCGCGCATCGCGGTCCGCACGGTGCGGGAGGTCGCCGGGCCGCCGGTCGAAGAGGTGCGGTTCGTCCTCTTCGACGACCGGGCGTACGCGGCCTTCGCGGACGCCCTCGCCGACTGACCGCTCCCCGCCGAGGGGCCGCGCGGCCCGCACGTTGATGTCGGATTCTCGCCAGCCGAGGGCGGCGGCCATCGGCCATGCTTGCTGCATGCACACCGACACCGACCGATGCGTCCGGGCCGTCCAGTCCAAGGACGCCCGCTTCGACGGCTGGTTCTTCACCGCCGTCCTGACGACCCGGATCTACTGCAGGCCCAGCTGCCCGGTAGTGCCTCCGAAGCCCGAGAACATGACCTTCCTGCCCAGCGCCGCCGCCTGCCAGCAGGCCGGATTCCGGGCCTGCAAGCGCTGCCGCCCCGACACGAGCCCCGGCTCCCCGCAATGGAACCAGCGAACCGACCTGGTCGCTCGCGCCATGCGCCTCATCGGCGACGGCGTCGTCGACCGCGAGGGCGTCCCCGGCCTCGCCGGACGCCTCGGCTACAGCGCCCGCCAGGTCGAGCGTCAGCTCCTCGCCGAGCTGGGCGCGGGCCCCCTCGCCCTGGCCCGCGCCCAGCGCGCCCAGACCGCACGGATCCTCGTCGAGACGACCGGGCTGCCGATGGCCGACATCGCGTTCGCCGCCGGCTTCTCCTCGATCCGCACCTTCAACGACACGGTCCGCGAGGTCTACGCGCTCTCCCCGAGCGAGCTGCGCACCCGCGCGCCCAGGAACGGCGCGACGGCGCCCGGCGCGATCACGCTGCGCCTCCCGTTCCGCGCCCCGCTCAACCCCGACAACCTCTTCGGTCACCTCGCCGCGACCGCCGTACCGGGCGTCGAGGAGTGGCGCGACGGCGCCTACCGGCGCACGCTGCGCCTCCCCTACGGGCACGGCATCGTCACCCTCACCCCCGCCCCCGACCACATCGGCTGCCGCCTCCTCCTCACCGACCAGCGCGATCTGACCGTCGCGATCAGCCGCTGCCGCCGCATGCTCGACCTCGACGCCGACCCCGTCGCCGTCGACGAGCAGCTGCGCGCGGACCCGCTGCTCGCGCCGCTCGTCGGCAAGGCCCCGGGCCGCCGGGTGCCGCGCACCGTCGACGAGCCCGAGTTCGCGGTACGCGCCGTACTCGGCCAGCAGGTGTCCACGGCCGCCGCCCGCACCCACGCGGCGCGCCTCGTCACCGCGCACGGCGAGCCCGTGGACGACCCTGAGGGCGGCCTCACCCACCTCTTCCCGGCACCGGCGTCCCTGGCGGCCCTCGACCCCGAGGCGCTCGCGCTGCCGCGCAGCCGCCGCACCACCCTGACCACGCTGGTGCGCGAGCTCGCCGAAGGCACCCTCGTCCTCGGCCCCGAGAGCGACTGGGACGAGGCCAGGGCCCAGCTCATGGCGCTGCCCGGGTTCGGGCCCTGGACGGTCGAGGCCATCGCGATGCGCGCCCTCGGCGACCCGGACGCCTTCCTGCCCACCGACCTCGGAATGCGGCGCGCCGCACAGGAGCTGGGGCTGCCCCACACCCCGGCCGCGCTCACCGCGCGCGCCGCGTCCTGGCGCCCCTGGCGCGCGTACGCCGTCCAGTACCTGTGGGCCACCGACGACCACCCGATCAACTTCCTTCCCGCGTAAGGGACGTACCACCATGACCGGCAAGCAGCACCACGTCATCGACAGCCCCTACGGGCCGCTCACGCTCGTCGCCACCGACGGCACACTCAGCGGCCTCTACATGACCGACCAGCGTCACCGCCCCGCACAAGAGACCTTCGGGGAGCGCGACGGCAGGCCCTTCGGGGCCGTCATCGACCAGCTGGAGGCCTATTTCCAGGGCGAGTTGAAAGAGTTCGACCTGCCGTTGCGCCTCGAAGGCACCGCGTTCCAGCGCAGCGTCTGGGAGCAGCTCCAGCACATCCCGTACGGGGAGACCCGCACCTACGGGGAGCTCGCCGAGGCCCTCGGCAACGCGAACGCGTCCCGTGCCGTGGGCCTCGCCAACGGCAAGAACCCCGTCGGCGTCATCGTCCCCTGCCACCGCGTCATCGGCGCGAGCGGCGGCCTGACCGGCTACGGAGGCGGCCTGGAACGCAAGCGGCGCCTCCTCGACTTCGAGCAGGGCGCGGCGCTGTTCCAGGTCGGGTCCGAATCCGACCGGCGGCCATAGCCCGTATGGCGCACCGCGGTCTTCCTCCCGAGTGACTCCGGTGGCGCGAGTCCCCGGATCGCTGGTGTCTGTACGAAGGAGGACCAGGCAGAAAGCGGGAGACCATGGAGCGACAGCACGAGCGCCTCGCGACACCCTGGGCCGCCGGAGTGGCCGGGGTGGTGTTCGCGATCCTGATGGCCGCGGCGATCGTCCTGATGCGCATCGCTCTGCCCGGCGGCACCGGCGGGGAGGACGTCACCGCCGATGCGGCGCAGCGCGGCGCCGTGCGGACGGCACTGGCGCTGGTCCCGTTCGCCGGGATCGCCTTCCTGTGGTTCATGGGCGCCCTGCGCGAGCAGGCCGGCGAGGGCGAGGACCGGTTCGTCTCCACCGTGTTCCTGGGCAGCGGCCTGATCTTCGTCGCCACCCTGTTCGGCGCCGCCGCGGCAGCCGGAACCGTGCTCGGCGAGAGTCAGCAGCACCCTCCCTTCGGCCGGCAGTTCGCCTACGCCCTGCTGACCACGTACGCCATGCGGATGGCAGCCGTGTTCATCATCACGACCTCGACCATCGGCCGCCGAACAGGCGCCCTCCCGCGCCCGCTCATCGTCCTCGGCTACCTGGCCGGCCTTGCGCTGCTCGTGGTGGGTGCGAACGTGCCCTGGTCCGAACTGATCTTCCCGGTCTGGGCGTTGCTCGTCAGCCTGGACATCCTGCGGGGTCGGCGTTCCGCCCGGTCACAGCCGGCCACACCGGTCTGAGCCGACCACACCGCTCACTCCAACGGCCGCCTTCCCATCGCCGCATCCCGTCCGGACACCGAGGGTGGTCACAGGGGGCTGAGCGGGCCGTTGGAGAGGACCGATCCCGTGGTGAGCGTTGCCGTCGACCTGAACCGCTGTCAGGGGTACGCGCAGTGCGCGTTCCTCGCGCCCGAGATCTTCGTCATGCACGGCGAGGAGGCCCTGCTGTACACCCCGGAGGCCGACGAGGCACAGCGCGAGAAGCTGGCTCAGGCCGCCGCGGCGTGCCCCGTTCAGGCCATCCTGGTCGATGCGGTGGACGCCCCGGCCGAGGCGGCGTCCCGTGAGCAGTGAGGGATGCCTGGAACGGCTCAAGCGCGAAGGCCGCATCGTCATCGTCGGTGCCTCGCTGGCGGGCCTGCGGGCTGCGGAAACCCTGCGTGACGAGGGCTTCGCGGGCTCCCTGACCATCATCGGTGACGAGCCCTACGACCCGTACGACCGGCCCCCGCTGTCCAAGCAGGTGCTGCTGGGCAGGGCGACCGCCGACGGCACCGCGCTGCCCAGGCGCCGGTCCGTCGACGCGACCTGGCGGCTGGGCGTCCCGGCCACCGGCCTGGACATGGCCGCCAAGCGGGTGCGGCTGGCCGACGGCGACGAAGTGCCGTACGACCGGCTGCTGATCGCCACCGGGGTGCGGGCGCGACCGTGGCCTCGTGAGGCCGAGGCGGAACTTGACGGCGTCTTCGTACTGCGGACCCGCGACGACGCAGCCGGGCTCGCACGGCGGCTCGACGAGGGACCCAAACGGGTCTTCGTCATCGGCGCCGGGTTCACCGGCTCGGAGATCGCCTCCGCCTGCCGCGAACGCGGCCTCCCGGTCACCGTCGCCGAACGCGCCGCGGCACCCCTGGTCGGCGCACTCGGCGGGGTGGTCGGCGCGGTCGCCGCCGAACTCCAGCGCCGCCACGGTGTGGACCTGCGGTGCGGAGTCATGGTGACCGCTCTGGAGGGCGACGCCACGGGACGTGTGCGCGCCGCGCACCTGTCCGACGGCTCCACCGTGGAGACCGACGTGGTGGTCGTCTCGCTCGGCGCCACCCGCAACACCGGTTGGCTCGCCGGATCCGGACTCGGGGCGGGCCCTCGCGGGATCGCGTGCGACGCCGGCTGCCGCGCGTTCGACATCCGGGGAATCGTCACCGACGACATCTACGTGGCGGGCGACGTCGCCCGCTCCCCGCACGCCCTGTTCGGCTACCAGTTCCTGTCCCTGGAGCACTGGGGCAATGCCGTCGCCCAGGCAGAGATCGCGGCGCACAACATGCTGAGCGAAAGCACCGACCGCGTCCCCCACATGTGGATGCCGGCCTTCTGGTCCTCGCAGTTCGGGGTCAACATCAAGTCGGTCGGGGTGCCGTCACTGGGGACGGAGATCCTCATCTCACAGGGTTCGCTCGAGGAGCACCGGTTCGTCGGCGTCTACGGGTACCAGGGGCGCGTCATCGGGGCGGTCGGCTTCGACCAGGCCAAGTGGATGCCGTTCTACCAGGAGTTGATCGAGACCACCGCGCCGTTCCCGCCGCCGTTCCCCACGGTCGACCGGCGCTCGGATGGACAGCAGCCGATGGACGCGGACTTCCCCGACCCGTCGGTTCCCACGCACGGCCCCACCGTGACCCTCAGCGGATACTCCCCGGCCGACCGCCGGATCACGTTCATCCCTGCGCACTGACCCGCACGGCCACGAGGACTCGCCATGACGCAATCCTTCCTGCACCAGATCCTGGACTACGCCAACCGCGCCAATCCGTACCCGATTTACGAAGAGCTGCGGAAGACGCCGGTCCACCACGAAGAGGACGGGCCGTTCGTCGTCAGCACCTACTACGAGATCCGCAGCCTCCTGCACGATCCTCGGATCAGTTCCGACGCCCGCAATCTGGCCTCGACCGCCCTCGACCCGCTGGCCGCGTCGGCCCAGGAGGAGGAGAGCGCCCTGCCGCCCAGCTTCCTGCGGCTCGACCCTCCGGAACACGACCGGCTGCGACGCATGACGAACCGGCCCTTCGGCCCGCCGCACTCCCCCCACCTGATCGACGGGATGCGCGGAGAACTCCATGGCATCGTCTCCGGCCTCATCGACGGCATCGGCGACCCGGGCCGGATCGACCTGGTGGACCAGGTCTCCTACCCCTTCCCCGTGACGGTGATCTGCCGGCTGCTCGGGATTCCGCGCGAGGACGAGGCGCGCTTCCACGTCTGGGCGGACACGATCGCCGCGAGCCTGGACCCCGACCCGGACGCGGATCCCGCCGAGCGGGGCAAGAAGTCGAACGACGCCCGGATGCAACTGGGCATGTACTTGGCCGGCCTGATCGAGGAGCGCCGCAAGAAGCCCGGGAAGGACCTGCTCTCCGAGCTGGCGACGGCCAAGGGCGAAGACGGCTCGATGACCACGATGGAACTCCTCAGCACTGCGGCGCTGCTGCTGATCGCGGGCCACGAGACGACCGTCAACCTGGTCACCAACGGAATGCTGACCCTGCTGCGCAACCCCGACGTCCTTGAGCGGCTGCGTGCGGATCCACGGCTGGCCGTACCCATCGTCGAGGAACTGCTGCGCTTCGAGCCGCCCGTACAACTGGTGCCGCAGCGCACCACCCTCGCCGACATCGAGGTCCGGGGCGTCACCATCCCCAAGGGCGCCTCCCTCTGGCTGGTCCTGGCGTCCGGCAACCGCGACCCTCAGCGCTTCGAGAATCCCGACCGCTTCGACCCGGACCGCGGGGACATCCAGCATCTCGGCCTGGGCAGCGGCATCCACAGCTGTTTCGGCGCACCTCTCGCCCGGCTGGAGGCCCAGTTCGCCCTGTCGGAACTGGCCCGGAGGCTGGAAAACCCACGGCTCCTAGAGGACCCGCCGCCCTACCGGCAGAACGCCGTGCTGCGCGGGCCGCGGCATCTGCACATCTCCTGCGACGGGATCCGCCCTTAGGGCCTTGCCCTGGCCTTGGGGCTGTCCCTAGGGGTGCGCCCTGCCGAGTTGGCGCAGCAGCTTCGGCAGCGCCGTGCCGATGGGTTCGCGGATGAGTTCGTCGGCCAATGCGTCGTACGGCGTCGCCTCGGCGTTGACGATGACGAGCCGCGCCCCATGATCCGCGGCAACACCGGTGAGCCCGGCGGCGGGCTGCACCTGAAGACTGCTCCCCACGGCGACGAACACCTGACACGCCTTGGTGATCGCGACGGCCTCGCCAAGGACCACCGGATCGAGCTGTTCCCCGAACATCACGGTCGCCGACTTGAGGATCCCCCCGCACTCCAGGCACGGCGGATCGTCTTCGCCGGCCTCGACCCGGGCGAGGGCGTCCTCCATGGGCCCACGCGCCTGACAGCCGGTACACACGAAGCTCCGTGCGGATCCGTGCAGTTCGAGGACCTTGCGGGCGGGCATCCCGGCGAGCTGGTGCAGCCCGTCCACGTTCTGCGTGATCACCCGCACCGGAACACCGGCCTGCTCCAGATCGGCGACGGCCCGGTGCGCGTCGTTCGGCTCGGCGGCAAGGGTCCGGTTCTTCCGCCGCATCTGCCACGACCGGCGGCGGATCTCCGGATCGCCCATGTAGTGCTCGTACGTGACCAGCTTCTCCGGCTCCGGATCACGCCGCCACAGACCGTTGGGCCCGCGGTAGTCCGGGATCCCGGAGTCCGTGGAGATGCCTGCACCACTGAGAATCGCGACGAGAGGCTGGCTGCTCATGCCGCCGAGGGTAGGCGCCCGGCCGGGCGGCCGCGAGGCAGTATGGGCGCCCGCCGCGCGGGGCCGGGTCAGCTCACGCGGTTGCCGTCCTCCAGCTCGGCCGTTCCCTCGCCCCGTGTGAGTACATCGAGCGCCGCCTGGACGCGACGGCCGAGCGAGGCCGGCAGATGTTCCGGCAGGTCCGCCGGCTCCACCAGGCGCCAGGAGAGCAGCTCCTCCTCCTGGAGCCTGATCTCCTTGAAGAGGTCCTCGTCCAGGACCCCGCCGTCGTACAGATAGGCCACGAGCGGCGGCTGTGCGGGCGTGCCCGGCACCCAGTCGACCGCGAGCAGCCGGCCGAGTTCCACGTCGAGGCCGATCTCCTCCAGGGTCTCGCGCCGGGCGCCCTGGCGCGGCGTCTCACCTGTGTCGGACTCGACGGTGCCGCCGGGCAGCGCCCACCCGTCGCGGTAGTTCGGCTCGACGAGCAGCACACGCCCCTCGACGTCGCGGAAGAGCGCGGCGGCGCCGCACAGGACACGGGGGAGACCCGCGATGTACGCGGCGAACTCGGCAGTGGTGGTCATGGGGGAAAGCGTAACGAGGGCGCGCCGGGGACCGCGTACGCCGGACTGTCATCCGGCCAACTCGGCCGTACGTGCGGCGAGTTCACTGATCCGCGCGCCGTCGAACCCGAACACCGCGCTGCGCACCCGGTCCTCCAGCGGCTCCTTCCACTGTGCCGGGACGGCCGCCGCCCCGCACAGCACACCGGCCACGGACCCCGCCGTCGCGCCGTTCGAGTCCGTGTCCAGGCCGCCGCGCACCGTGAGCGCGAGGGTGCGGGTGAAGTCCCCGTCGCCGTACAGGAGCCCGGCCGTGATGACGGCCGCGTTCGGGACCGTGTGGATCCAGCCGAGCCCGGCCGTCTCCTCCTCCAGCGCGGCCAGCGTCTCCTCCCAGCTCAGCCGCGACTCGTGGAGCGACGCCGCGCGGCGCACCGTGCGGGCCAGGCGGCTGCTCGCCGGGATCACGGTGAGCGCCGAGTCGAGCGCGGCGCGCGGGCCCGGCGCCGTGAAGGCCGCCGCGACGAGCGCCGCCGCCCACATCGCCCCGTACACGCCGTTGCCCGTATGGGACAGGACCGCGTCGCGGCGCGCCAGGGAGGCGGCGCGGCGCGGGTCGCCCGGACACGTCCACCCGAAGACGTCGGCACGGATCAGCGCGCCGATCCACTCCTGGTACGGGTTGTCGTAGGTCGCCGTGAGCGGCGGCTTCAGCCCGTTCGCGAGGTTGCGGTACGCCGCACGCTCAGCGGTGAACGTCTGCAGATACGGCAGCCTCAGCAGCCACAGATCACCCACCTGTTCCGTGGAGAAGGCGAAGCCGTGCGTCTCCAGGAGGTGCAGGCCGAGGATCGCGTAGTCCACGTCGTCGTCCCGGCAGCTGCCGTGGATCCGCCCGCGCACGCACCGGCGCCACTCGGGGCGCAGCGCGAGGCTGTCGGACTCGTCGGCGGGCTCGGGAAGATAGTCGGTGAGCGGCAGGGCGGCGGCCCGTCGCAGATAGCCGTCGATGCGCGCCCGGGTCCAGAGCTCGCCCGCTTCCACCGGCTTGCCGAGCATGTTGCCCGCGATCCGGCCGAGCCAGCCGCCGAGCACGCGGTCCTGGAGGTCGCCGCCCACTGGGGTCATGTCTTTGGTGTACCCACTGGTGCACCGCGCCCGACCGTCCGCACCGCGCCCGGCTGATCGATCATTTCCGCGCTCATGACGCCCCGCTTTGAGCGGGTATATCGGGGCTTATCATCCCGGCACGCCGTTTCGCGGACCGGACGGCCATGGGCAGCGGCCCCCACCTCCGGTTAAGGTCGCAGCGGCGCGACTGCCTTGTGTGAGCAAGGCGCGAAAGCAAGGGGAATGCAAGGTGGCGGACGCTGGAGTGACGGCGGAGCACGTGCTCATCGCCGCGGACAAGTTCAAGGGCTCGCTCACGGCCGTGCAGGTCGCGGAGCGGGTCACGGCCGGTCTGCGGCGGATCGCGCCCGGGGTGACGGTCGAGTCCGTGCCCGTCGCGGACGGCGGCGACGGCACGGTGGCCGCGGCCGTGGCGGCCGGTTTCGAGCGCCGCGAGGTACGGGTCACAGGGCCGCTCGGTGACGAGGTCACGGCGACCTACGCCCTGCGGGACGGCACGGCCGTCGTCGAGATGGCCGAGGCGTCCGGGCTCCAGCTGCTGCCCGAAGGCGTCTTCGCGCCGCTGACCTCGACCACGTACGGGTCCGGCGAACTGCTCGCCGCGGCGCTCGACGCGGGCGCCCGTTCCATCGTGTTCGGCGTGGGCGGCAGCGCCACGACGGACGGCGGCGCCGGGATGCTGGCCGCGCTCGGCGCGCGCTTCCTGGACGCGGACGGCAAGCCCGTCGGCCCCGGCGGCGGGCCCCTCGCGGATCTGGCCACGGCCGACCTCTCGGGGCTCGACCCGCGCCTGGCCGACGTGGAGATCGTCCTCGCCAGCGACGTCGACAACCCGCTGACCGGGCCGAAGGGCGCGCCCGCGGTGTACGGCCCGCAGAAGGGCGCGACGACGGACGATGTCGCCGCCCTGGACGCGGCGCTGGCCCACTTCGCGCAGGTCCTCGCCGAGTCGATCGGCCCGAAGGCACTCGAGTACGCCGACTCGCCCGGCGCCGGAGCCGCCGGCGGCATTGGCTACGGCGCCCTCGTCGGCCTCGGAGCGGGCTTCCGGGCCGGGATCGAGGTCATGCTCGACGTCCTCGGCTTCGCGCCCGCGCTCGCCCGCGCCACCCTCGTCATCACGGGCGAGGGTTCCCTCGACGAGCAGACGCTCCACGGCAAGGCCCCGGCGGGCGTCGCGGCGGCGGCCCGCGCGGCGGGCGTCGAGGTCGTGGCGGTCTGCGGCCGGCTCACTCTTCACCCGGAGGCGCTGGGCCGCGCGGGCATCCGCCGCGCCTACGCCCTCACGGACGTGGAGCCGGACGTGGCCCGCTGCATCGCCGAGGCGGGCCCGATCCTGGAGACGGTTGCTGAGCGGATCGCCCGGGATTTCCTGGTGTGACGTGACATGTGACGGGTGAGCGCGCCGGGGGAGGGGGTGACCCCCACCCCGGAGGTCGCCAAGGGCTACCCGCCGTCCGTGGCCCGAACCCCGGTGAGGCCGCGCCAGTAGCGGTCGGCGGGGTCCCGCAGCGCCCGCCACGCGTCGATGAACAGCCGGGTCGCGGCGCGGCCCGGCCAGTCGTCCGGCAGCAGCGCGCCGGGCAGCCGCGGATCCCGCTCGAACGTCCCGCGCCAGGCGTGCACCAGCCGGGTCCTGGCCACGAAAGCGGACGCGTCCCCCTCCCGGCCACCGGCCGCGCTCCCCGCCGCGCGGAGGTCACCGAAGCGCGCCACGAACCGCTCGTGGCCCTCCCGGACCGCGGCCAGGTCCCAGGCCCGCTCGATGAGCCGCGCGTCGTCGGGGGTGCGCGACGTCAGCCACAGCGCGTACGGGGCGAGGCCCTGCTCGGACAGCAGCTCACGCAGCACCGGCACCCCGCCGGCGTCGGCGGCCACCCACACGCCCTGCCCGAGCGGTCCGAACCCCTCGAACGCCAACTGCTGTTCCACCAGCGCCCGTTCACGCCACTCTCCGGCCGGGACGCGCAGCAGCAGCTGCTGCCACTCGCCGCCCCAGGCCGTCTCTTCGACGGCGCGCTCCAGTCGGTGCGTCCACGCGGTCAGCAGCGTCACCAGGCGTGGCTCCAGGACGAGGCGGGTCCTGCGCCCGGCCGGCTCCGTGCGCAACCAGCCCTCGCGTGCGAGCCGCGTCAGGGCGCGCCGCGTCGCCGCCTCGCCGATGCCGCAGGCGCCGAGCGCGCCCACGACGGCCCCCGACCACACCTTCTCGTCGCCGGGATAGCGGACGTACTCGCCGAGGACGGTGAGCGCGAGCGTGCGCGCACTGGGCGACCCGTCGCCCCGCCGCCGGGTCTTCGGCTCTTCCAACTCCCGCTCCCTCAGTCGCTGTTGCCGTGTGCCTCTGTTGATTTATACGCCGCGCCACTATAGGACGTAAGAGGCACGATGCCCGACCTTATGTCTCACGTCCCGGCCGACGAAAGGCGTACGCGTGCACCCTTCAGCGCCTCAACCGCCCACGCGCTTCGGCGCGTTCATCGCCCCGTACCACGGAACCGACGGCAGCCCCGCCCTCCAGATCCGCGGCGACCTCGACCTGGTCCGCCATCTCGACACCCTCGGCTACGACGAGGCGTGGATCGGGGAGCACCACTCCGTCGGGTACGAGACCGTCGCGTCGCCCGAGGTGTTCATCGCGGCGGCCGCCGAGCTCACGCACCGCATCAGGCTCGGCACGGGCGTGAACTCCCTGCCGTACCACCACCCGCTGATCCTCGCCGACCGGCTGCTCCAGCTCGACCACCAGACGATGGGCCGCGTGATGTTCGGGGCGGGTCCGGGCCAGCTGGCCTCCGACGCGTTCATGATGGGCATCGACCCGCTGCGCCAGCGCGCCATGATGGCCGAGGCGCTCGACGCGATCGTCCGTCTGGTGCGCGGCGAGACGGTGACCGAGCGGACGGACTGGTACGAGCTCGCCGACGCGCGCCTCCAGCTCGGCCCCTACCGGCCCGAGGGCCTCGACATGGCCGTCGCGTCCACCGTCTCGCCCTCGGGCTCCGTCCAGGCGGGCCGGCACGGCATCGGCCTGCTGTCCCTCGCCGCCGCCGACCCGGCCGGGCTCGCCGCCCTGAACGGGAACTGGACGGCGTACGAGAAGTCCTGCGCCCGGCACGGCCACACCGCCGACCGCACCGCCTGGCGCCTCGTCGTGCCGATGCACCTCGCCGAGACCCGCGAGGCGGCCCGCGAGCAGGCGGCGTACGGGGTGCTGCACCTGGTGCGCTACATCGAGGGCCTGTCCGGCACGCAGCTGCCCTGGGGCCGCACCGCGCAGGACGCGCTCGACCGGTGGACGTCCGAGGGCTTCCCGGTCTTCGGGGTCGCCACCATCGGCACTCCGGACGACGCCCTGGCCCGTATCGAGGCGCTCACCGAAGCCTGCGGCGGCTTCGGCACGCTCCTCCTGCTCGACCTGCCGACCGGCACACCGGCCGCCAAGCGCCGCAGCTACGAGCTCTTCGCCGAGTACGTCGTCCCGCACTGCACCGGCGCGAACCGGCGTCGGACCGCGTCGGCCGCCTGGGCCCACGAGAACAGCGAGCGGTTCGTCGGGGCGATGCGCAGCGCCGTCGAGGCGGCGGTGCGCGGCGGGGGTGAGGTCCGGTGAGGGCCGCCGTCCTGCGCCGGGGCCGGTTCGTCGAGGACGACGTGCCCGAGCCCGTGGCAGGCCCGGGGCAGGTCCTTGCCGAGCCGCTCGCCACGGGCATCTGCGGCTCCGACCTGTCCGCCGCGCGCCACACCGATGCCTTCCTGCGCGCCTCCCGCGACTCCGGTACCGAGGCGTTCCTGTTCGACCCGGATGCCGATCTGGTCATGGGCCACGAGTTGTGCGCGCGGGTGCTGAGCCCGGGTGAGTGGCAGGGCCGCGTCGTCGTCGGGCTGCCGTGGGCGCTCGACGCGGGCGGCACCCTGCGCACCGTCGGATACGCCACCGCCTTCCCGGGCGGCTTCGGGGAGCGCGTCGTCCTCCAGGAGGCCGCGCTGATCCCCGTGCCCGACCACGTGGCGCCGCACGTCGCCGCGCTCACCGAGCCCCTCGCCGTCGGCTTCGGGAACGTCGCGCGGGCCGCGCCCGAGCTCGGCTCCGGGGCCGTCGTCATCGGGGCGGGGCCCATCGGCCTCGGCGCCGTCGCCGCGCTCGTGGAGCGGGGCGTGGCGCCCGTCGTCGTATCGGAGCCGTCCCCGCGGCGGCGTGCCCTCGCCGAGCGCTTCGGCGCGCACGTGTGCGTCGACCCGGCGGCGCGGGACCCCTTCGACGCGTGGCGGGCGGCCGCGCCCGCGGACACGCCGCTCACGGTCCTGGAGTGCTCCGGCCGGGCCGGCATGTTCAACGAGATCCTGCACAGGACGCCGCGCAGGACACGAGTGCTTCTGATCGGGGCCTGCATGACGGAGGACGTCTTCATGCCCGTCGTCGGCCTCTACAAGGACATCACCGTGACCATGTGCATGGCGTATCCGCCGGAGGAGTTCGGCAGGACCCTGGAGCGCATCGCGGACGGCACGATCGACGCGGCCGCGCTCGTGACGGGCCAGGTGGGTCTCGGCGGGGTGTCCGCGGCCCTGGACACGCTGCGGCAGCCCGACGACCACGTGAAGGTCCTGGTGCGCCCCGGCCTGCCCGGCCCCGGCCTGCACCCCGCGCCCTGAGACAGAGCGAAGGGCCCCGAACCAAGCGGTTCGGGGCCCTTCGGACGTACGGGTACGGGTTACGGCAGCTGAGCGGCGCGTGCCTCGCGGCGGTTGCCCCGGAAGTTGTTCACCCTCCGGGCCGTCGCGAACAGCGGGATCACGGCGCCGAGAACCAGCTGGAGCGCGCAGCCGGTCTGGAGCAGCAGCTGGCCGCCGGGGGCGTCGAACGCCCAGGCCGCCAGGAGCCCCATCGCCGCCACGATCCACCCCAGCATCGCGACCGCGAGCGGACCGCGCGGCTTCGGGTACTCGACGCGGCTCACCATCAGCCAGGCCGTCCCGATGATCGCGAGGACCGTGGCCACGAACGGCAGCTCGAGGAGCACGATCGACACGACAGTGAGCGCCCCGAAGGGGCTCGGCATGCCCTGGAAGGTGCCGTCCTTCACCGTCACGCACGAGAATCTCGCGAGTCTGAGCACGACGGCCAGGAGCACCACGATGGCGCCCACCGCCGCCACCCGCTGATGTGCGTCGTCCGCGACCATGCCGTACACGAGGACGAAGTACGCGGGTGCCAGGCCGAAGCTGATGAGGTCCGAGAGGTTGTCCAGCTCGGCGCCCATCGGCGACGAGCGGAGCTTGCGCGCCACCAGACCGTCGAACAGGTCGAAGATCGCCGCGGCCAGCATCAGGATCACGGCCGTGGCCGCGCTGTGCCGGGCCATGCCCGACTCCTGGCTGCCCTGGAGGTGCGGGATCAGGATGCCGGTGGTGGTGAAGTACACCGCCATGAAGCCGCACGTGGCGTTACCGAGCGTGAGGGTGTCCGCTATCGACAGGCGCAGTGAAAGCGGCATTTCCTCCGCTTCGTCCGCCTCCTCGGCCTCGGGCACCCACCCGGCCTGCGTCTCTGGATCAGTCACGGTCAATGCGAGTCACCCCAGCCACGGTCTTCTGACCGACCTCGACCGCGACCTCGACACCCTCGGGGAGGTAGATGTCGACGCGCGACCCGAAGCGGATCAGACCGATGCGCTCGCCCTGCTCGACCTTCGTGCCCCGCGGGATGTAGGGGACGATGCGCCGGGCCACGGCGCCGGCGATCTGGATCATCTCGATGTCGCCGAGCTCGGTGTCGAAGTGCCAGACAACGCGCTCGTTGTTCTCGCTCTCCTTGTTGAACGCCGGGACGAACCCGCCGGGGATGTGCTCCACGGACGTCACCGTGCCCGCCAGCGGCGCGCGGTTGACGTGGACGTTCAGCGGGCTCATGAAGATCGCGACCCGGGTCCGTCCGTCCTTCCACGGCATGATGCTCTGCACCACGCCGTCGGCCGGGGAGATGACCCGGCCGGAGGCGATCTCACGCTCGGGGTCGCGGAAGAACCACAGCATGCCGGCCGCCAGAGCGGTGGCGGGTACGGCTACTGCGGCGGCCTTCTTGGAGCGACGTGAACGGGCCAGGCTCAGGGCGGCTGTGGCGACGGTCGGCAGGAGCCACGGCGATGCTCCGCGCGCAATGCGTCCGCCGAGGACGCCGTCGCGTGGTGCAGAGGTTTGGCTGTGGGGCATGGATGACCTTCGTAGCGGATGATGCCGCGCTTTGTACGGGGGGGACGGCGGCTTTTCCGGGATGCTATCGGTTGCGGGCCACAACTGGGCAAGCCAGGAAGCTGAGTCGGCGACCGAAGAGTGCTGACAGGGTGTGATCTTCTTCTCGAACAAAACACCCCGCAGCGGACATTCAGCCCTGGAATCGATACTCCTCGAGCAGGCGGCGGCCAATGATCATTTTCTGGATCTCGGCGGTACCTTCACCGATCAGGAGCATCGGCGCCTCGCGGTAGAGACGCTCGATCTCGTACTCCTTGGAGAAGCCGTAGCCGCCGTGGATCCGGAAGGCGTCCTCGACCACTTCCTTGCAGTATTCGGAGGCGAGATACTTCGCCATCCCCGCTTCCAGGTCGTTTCGTTCCCCAGAGTCCTTTTTGCGTGCTGCATTGACCATCATCGCATGGGCGGCCTCGACCTTGGTAGCCATCTCCGCGAGCTTGAACTGGATGGCCTGGTGCTGGGCGATCGGCTTGCCGAACGTGTGGCGTTGCTGGGCATAGGAAACCCCCAGTTCAAACGCACGCTGCGCGACACCGCAGCCACGCGCCGCGACGTTCACGCGGCCGACTTCCACTCCGTCCATCATTTGGTAAAACCCTCGGCCGGTCTCGCCGCCGAGTACCCGATTGGCCGGAATGCGCAGTCCGTCCATGATGAGTTCGGTCGTGTCGACGCCCTTGTAGCCCATCTTGTCGATCTTCCCCGGAATGGTGAGGCCGGGGCGGACCTCTCCGAAGCCGGGCTCCTTCTCGACGAGGAAGGTCGTCATCGACTTGTGGGGCGCCGTGCCCTCGGGGTGTCCTTCGTCACTCTTGACGAGAACGGCCACCAGATTCGACGAGCCGCCGTTCGTCAGCCACATCTTCTGGCCGTTCAGGACGTACTCCTCGCCGTCCTTCACCGCCTTCGACGAGATCGCCGACACGTCCGAGCCGAGCGCCGGCTCCGACATCGAGAACGCGCCCCGCGTCTCGCCCAGCGCCATGCGCGGCAGGAAGTGGTCCTTCTGTTCCTGCGTGCCGTGCTGCTTGAGCATGTACGCCACGATGAAGTGCGTGTTGATGATGCCGGAGACCGACATCCAGCCGCGGGCGATCTCCTCGACGCACAGGGCGTACGTGAGAAGAGACTCGCCCAGGCCCCCGTACTCCTCGGGGATCATCAGGCCGAACAGGCCCAACTCCTTGAGGCCGTCGACGATCTGCTGCGGGTACTCGTCGCGGTGCTCCAGCTCGGTCGCGACCGGGATGATCTCCTTGTCCACGAAGTCGCGGACGGTGGAGAGGATCTCCTGCTGGACGTCGGTGAGACCGGCGGTCTGGGCGAGTCGCGCCATGGCTACTTCTCCTGCTCCTTGAGCTGGGGGCGGCCGGGCTGCTCGCCGCCGCGCTCCTTGATGTACGTCTCGGTGGGGACCATCACCTTGCGGCGGAACACGCAGACCAGCGTGCCGTCCTGCTTGTAGCCCTTGGT